>NZ_JAUNTO010000043.1 GCF_030538655.1 Paracoccus sp. (in: a-proteobacteria) | reverse complement strand
ATGCAAAAAACCGCTTGACTGAGACGACCCCGTTACCGAAGTCTGGAGCCTAGCCTACCCGCACTTGCTATGCCCACAACTCGGACAGGTCATGCACCCCTCGATCATCCGCATCCCGAACTGCCCGCAACTCGGACAGGCGGGGCCACGCGGAGCCTCGCCGACGACCATGACCTCGGCCTTGGGGTCGGATTTCAGGCCCGCGCCTTCACCGGTCAGAAAGCCGATGGCGATCATGTGGCGTTCGATCACGCCGCCGATGGCCGCCAAAATCGACGGCACATAGCGGCCCGCCATCCATGCGCCGCCGCGCGGGTCGAACACCGCCTTTAGCTCCTCGACCACGAAACTCACGTCGCCGCCGCGGCGGAATACGGCAGAGATCATCCGTGTCAGGGCGACCGTCCAGGCGAAATGCTCCATGTTTTTCGAGTTGATGAACACCTCGAATGGGCGGCGCTGGCCGCCTTGGATGATGTCGTTCACGGTGATGTAGATCGCGTGTTCCGACCCCGGCCATTTCAGCTTGTAGGTCGCGCCCTCCAGCGCGGCGGGGCGGTCAAGCGGTTCGGTCAGATAGACGACATCGGCGCCCTTGTCGGGCTGGGGTGCGGCCTCGGTTGTCTCGGACACCGACAGCACCGAACCCGTCACCGCGTTCGGGCGATAGGTGGTGCAGCCCTTGCAGCCCAGATCCCAGGCGGCCAGATAAACGTCTTTGAAATCGTTGAAGGAAATATCCTCGGGGCAGTTGATCGTCTTGCTGATCGAACTGTCCACCCATTCCTGCGCCGCCGCCTGCATGGCGACGTGATCCAGGGGTGCAAGCGTTTGGGCGTTCACGAAATAATCGGGCAAAGGCGCGTCGCCGTGCAGATCGCGCCACATCTGGACGGCGTAATCGGTGACTTCTTCCTCGGTCCGGCTGCCGTCCTTTTGCAGCACCTTGCGGGTGTAGGCATAGGCAAAGACCGGCTCGATCCCCGAGGACACGTTGCCGGCATAAAGGCTGATCGTGCCGGTCGGCGCGATGCTGGTCAGCAGGGCGTTACGGATGCCTTTGGCGCGGATCGCGTCGCGCACGTCGTCATCCATCTTGGCCATGAAGCCCGAGGCAAGGTATTCATCGGCATCGAACAGCGGAAACGCCCCCTTTTCGGCCGCCAGATCGGCGCTGGCCAGATAGGCGGCGCGGGCAATCGCCCGCATCCAGTCGCGGGTTTGCGCGACCGCATCGGGCGCACCATAGCGCAGCCCCAGCATCAGCAGCGCATCGGCCAGCCCGGTGACGCCAAGGCCGATGCGGCGCTTTGCCTGCGCCTCGGCGGCTTGCTGCGGCAGGGGAAAACGGCTGGCGTCCACCACATTATCCATCATGCGGATCGCGGTGCGCACCAGATCATCCAGCGCCGCCATATCCAGCCGCGCCGCATCGGTGAACGGGTCCGTCACCAGCCGCGCAAGGTTCACCGACCCCAGCAGACAGGCCCCATAAGGCGGCAAGGGCTGTTCGCCGCAGGGGTTTGTCGCGGCAATCGTTTCGGCGTAATGCAGGTTGTTGGCGGCGTTGATGCGGTCGATAAAAATCACGCCCGGCTCGGCGTAATCATAGGTCGCGCGCATGACGCGGTTCCACAGATCGCGCGCCTGCACTGTGTGGTAAATCTTGCCGCCAAAGACCAGATCCCAGGGCGCGTCATCCTTGACCGCCTGCATGAAGGCATCTGTCACCAGCACCGACAGGTTGAACATGCGCAGCCGCGCGCTGTCTTGCTTGGCGGCGATAAAGGCCTCGATGTCGGGATGATCGCATCGCATGGTGGCCATCATCGCGCCGCGCCGCGACCCCGCCGACATGATCGTGCGGCACATCGCATCCCAGACATCCATGAAGGACAGCGGCCCGGATGCGTCGGCGGCGACACCCCGCACCTCGGCCCCGCGCGGGCGGATGGTGCTGAAATCATAGCCGATGCCGCCGCCCTGCTGCATGGTCAAGGCCGCCTCGCGCAGCATGTCAAAGATACCGCCCATGTCGTCGGGGATCGTCCCCATCACGAAACAGTTGAACAGAGTCACCGACCGGCCAGTGCCCGCCCCCGCCAGAATGCGCCCTGCGGGAAGGAATTTGAAATCCTCCAGCGCGGCGTAGAACCGAGGCTCCCACGCCGCCGGGTCGGCCTCAACGCTGGCCAGATCGCGGGCGACGCGGCGCCAGCTGTCTTCGACCGACAGATCGACGGGCTGACCGTCTGCGTCCTTCAGGCGGTATTTCATATCCCAGATCTGTTCGGCGATGGGGGCGGCAAAGCGGGTCATGGGCGGTCCTGAGGCTGCGGGTCTAGGGATCGTAGCAGATATGTCACCGGAACACAGGCCGCAAGCGCGGCTATCGCCGGGACAGCCAGAAATAGATCAGCGGCGTCAGCACCAGCAGCCCGAGGATTGCCGCCCCAGGGCCATAGATCAACAGGCCCCAGATCACGTCCTCTTCCAGACAGCGCCCCAGACTGGGGTCGGGGCAATAGGGGCCGGGTTTAAACAGCGCCACGATGGGCAAAAACGACGCCGCCAAAACCAGCGCCACCGCTTGCCCGATTAGCACCGCCAACAAAAAGCGCAGGCTGCGGGGCAGCGGTTCACCCCGCATCCAGGCCCATGCCCGACAGAACCGCCCGGTGCGTGGCGGCGGCCAGTGTCTTGCGATCCTGCCCGGCGACCGGCACGGGCGGGTGCAGGATCACGTGCACGCTGCCCTGACGCGGGGCGGCAAGGACGGTCAGCAGATGCGGGCCAAGATCCATGTCGGACCACCAACCGTAAAAGCGCGGATCGGCGCCGGGCGGGGCCTGATACACCGCCGTTATCGGCTGGATCGCCAACCCCTGCGGCAGAGCCGGGTCCAGAAAACCCTGAAACAACGTCGGTTTGAAGGGCAGGACGCGGCGGCCATCGGTCGAGGTGCCCTCGGGGAAGAACAGCAGCCGGTGCCCGGCGCGGGTGCGGGCGGCGAATTCGCTGGCCTGCGCGCGGGCCAGTTTCGGGTCGCGGGTCACAAAGTGGGTGTTGGTCACTTTGGTCAGAATGTTGATACCGGGCCAGCCCGCCACCTCGGCCTTGCTGACGAAAAAAACCGACATGGCGGCGTTCATCACCAGAATGTCCAGCCAGCTGGAATGGTTCGCCACCACCGCGCCCGGCCCGCGCATCGGCGCGCCCTGCCGCGACCAGCGAATGCCAATGCAGGCCAGCACAGCGCGGCAAACGCCTTGCACCCAAGGTCCCGTCACCGGGCGGCGCGGTCCGGCGATTAGCCATTCCACCGCGCGCAGCGGCAGGATCAGGATGACGCCGATCAGCAGCACCAGCATCGCCGGAACACCACGCCGGATCACCCGCAGCCAGCCCAGCAGCCCCTGCGGGCCGGGCAGAAGGGGCGGCTCATCGCCGCGCCATGTGGCGGGGCCGCGTCCGGGGTCAGTCATTTCTGCTGCTGCCAGCGCGATTCGTAGAACTGGCGGTGCTTGTCGGACATCGCCTTGGTGTCCATCAGCAAAAAGACATCGGTGGTGTTGAAGGCGCGGTCGATGAACGCCCCCTCGCCCACCATGCCGCCAAGGCGCAGATAGGCTTTGATGAGGGCGGGCATGCCCCGCATCGCCTCGCGCCGGTCCAGCCTGTCGAGCGGGATCAGGTCCATCGGCTGAAACCCCTCGGGGCGGGCGCGGGGGCGCAGATCGGCGGGGGCAAGATGGTGGTGGTGCAGCCACGCCAGCGACGGCGCCAGCATCGTCGCATCTGTGCCGTGGAAACTGGCGACGCCGAACAGGATGTCGATGCCGTTATCCAGCACATAATCGGCCAGCGCATTCCACAGCAGGAACATGCCCGAACCGCCACGATAGGCCGGATCAACGCAGGACCGTCCAAGCTCCAGCACGGTGCGGCCAGATTCGCGCAGCAGCGTCAGATCATATTCACTGTCGCAGTAAAACCGCCCAAAGGCCGCCGCCCGAGACCCCGGCAACAGGCGATAGACGCCCACCACGTGATCCAGATCCTCGGCGCTGCGGCGGGTGTCAATCAGGCACAGGTGATCCACGACCGGATCGAATTCATCGCGTTCCAGCCGGGCATCATGATCGACCAAAGCGCCGTCACCGCCCAATTCCTCGACAAACACGCGATAGCGCAGCCGTTGCGCGGCCATAAGATCGCGTTCACTGGTGGCAAGACGAATTTCGAAATAGCCGGGATCGTGCTTCATACGGTCAAAGCGGACCTTCTGCTGCGTCTGACCCGAATGTCTAGGCGGGCACGGGCATCATTGCAACCGCACTTGATCCGGTTGAAAAATTATCTGCACGTTGTGCATTTCCGGCATTGCAATTCAAGATTGATCCGACGATGACTTGCAGCATGAGCAAGATCTATACCCCCGTGTCAAACCGAACGACCGCCAACACAACCCGGCGTCCGTCTATGACCTGTTTTCCGGCCTCGGCAAAATTTACCGTGATTCTGTCGCCAATGCGCGACTGCACCTGCCCCTCGCCCCATTCGGGGGCATTGGGATGGCGCACGATCATGCCGGGTTCAAGGGTCTCGTTCATCGCAACCTCTTTTCCCAAGGTTAAATCGGCATGAGTGGCACGGCAAGCAGGATCACCGCGGTCGATTTGTCCGCAATGGTCGGATCGCGGCTGTGTCACGATCTGGTCTCGCCGCTGGGCGCCATCGGTAACGGCCTGGAATTGCTGCAAATGTCGGGCGAATTTCCCGGCATCGGCAAAAGCCCCGAGGTGCAATTGATCGCCGAATCAGTCGATGCGGCACGGGCGCGGATTCAGGCATTCCGCATGGCATTCGGCGCAGCACCCGCCGATCAGCGGGTCAGCCTGCCCGATCTGACACGACTGCTGGACGGCATGTCACGGCAAGGCCGGGTCCGCATCACGCTGGAGGCAGAGGGCGATCTGCCCCGCATCGAGGGGCGGATGGTTCTGCTGGCGATCATGTGCTTTGAATCCGCCATGCCGTGGGGCGGGCGCGTTCTTGCAGTTCGTGCAGGACAGCGGTGGCGGCTGGTGGCTGACGCCGACCGGATGAAGCCCGACAGCGTGCTGTGGTCATGGCTAAGCGGCGATACCGGCAGCCTGCCTCTGCCCGCACCATCCGAGGTGCAGTTCCCCCTGCTGGCCGAATGTGCGCGTGAGGCGCAGCGCCCGCTGACCTGGGAACTGGACGAAAAAGGCGGCGAAATTTCCTTTTGAACCGCCGTTGGGGGGCTGTCTGCCCCCCATCCGTCCCCAAGGGGCCGGATTCCCCCCGAGGATATTTTTAGACAGAAGATGCCAGTCAGGGGCGGGTCGTGCCATCGCCGGTGACAAGGTATTTGAAGCTGGTCAATTGTTCTGCACCCACCGGGCCGCGCGCATGCAGTTTTCCGGTCGCGATACCGATTTCTCCGCCCATGCCGAACTCGCCGCCATCGGCAAACTGGGTCGAGGCGTTCCGCATCAGGATGGCACTGTCCAGCCCGGCGAAAAAGCGGGCGGCGGTGGCATCATTTTCGGTCAGGATCGATTCGGTGTGGTTGCTGCTGTAGCGGCGGATATGCTCGATTGCGCCCTCCACGCCATCCACCAGCCTGGCTGCGATGATCTTGTCCAGAAACTCGCGCCCGAAATCGTCGGGCTGAGCGGGGATCGTGCCGGAAATCGCCGCCAGATCGCCATCGGCGCGCACCTGAACGCCAGCGTCCAGCAGGTCGCGGATCAGCACGTCGCCATGGCGGTCGTAAAAGGCGCGGTCGATCAGCAGGCATTCGGCGGAACCGCAGATACCTGTGCGGCGGGTTTTCGCGTTCAGCACCACCCGCCGGGCTTTGTCCAGATCGGCGTCGGCATCGGCATAGACGTGACATATGCCTTCGAGATGGGAAAACACCGGCACCCGTGCCTGATCCTGCACCAAGCCGACCAGCCCTTTGCCGCCGCGCGGAATGATAACGTCGATCAGCCCCTGCGCCGTCAGCATCGCGCTGACCGCCGCGCGGTCGCGGGTCGGAACCAGCTGGATCGCCGCTTCGGGCAGCCCTGCCGCGCGCAACCCCGCCACCATCGCTGCATGGATCGCAGCACTGGAGTGCAACCCTTCCGAGCCGCCGCGCAGAATCACCGCATTGCCGGCTTTCAGCGCCAGCGCACCGGCATCGGCGGTAACGTTGGGACGGCTTTCATAGATCACACCGATGACACCGATCGGCGTGCGCACGCGCTGGATGTGAAGTCCGTTGGGGCGATCCCATTCGGCGATGATCTGACCGACCGGATCGGGTTGGGCGGCCACGGCGCGCAGGCCCGTTTCAATGTCACGGATCCGCGCCTCGTCCAGCTTTAGCCGGTCGAGCATCGAATCGGACAGGCCCTTTTCGCGGGCGAATTCCATATCGCGGGCATTGGCGGCCAGAATATCGGGAATGGTGCTGGCCAGCGCGTCGGCGGCCGTGTTCAACGCGGCCTGTTTCGCGGCGGGGCTGGCTTCGCGCAGGGTTACGGCGGCCTCTTGCGCGGCGCGCCCCATGCGTGCAATCAGCGCGGTTGCGTCATCCAGATCCTTCATGCCCATCATCCTTAATGAAACGCCCGATCCACGCCCCCTTGTGGCACGGGTCTCTGTCATAGCGGGTTTATATCTGAAACAGGAGTCCCCGATGACAATTCGTTTTATCCCGATCTCGACCGCCACTGCATGGGCGTTGCGCAACGGAACCGACGCTTATGGCCGCGCGCCCGAACGCGCAATCTCGACCGGCAATGGCACGCCCTGCCGACATTGTTTGCAACAGGTGCCTGCCGGACAGGTCTCGCTGCTGCTTGCGCATCGGCCTTTTGCCGCGCGGCATCCCTATGCGGAAACCGGGCCGATCTTTCTGTGCGCGGCGGATTGCGCGCCGGGTGGCCCCGATCTGCCAGCGGCGATTCTGACTGCGCCCACCTATCTGCTGCGCGGCTATGACAGCGGGGAACGGATTGTTTATGGAACGGGCGGGGCGGTGCCAACGGCCCAAATCGAAAGCCATGCCGCCGCCCTGCTTGCGCGCGATGACATCACCGCCGTTCATATCCGGTCGGCCAGCAACAATTGCTATCTGTGCAAGGTCATCGGGGAATAAAAGGAAATGGCGCGGTTGACGGGGCTCGAACCCGCGACCCCCGGCGTGACAGGCCGGTA
>NZ_JAUNTO010000003.1 GCF_030538655.1 Paracoccus sp. (in: a-proteobacteria) | reverse complement strand
ACGCCAACCGCGTGCTTGCCGCTCGGTTCCGCGTCGTGTGGATGGTGATGGTCCGCGTAAGCCGCGTGCTTTTGGCTCTGGCCCGCGCCGTGAAGATGGCGATGCGCCGCGCAAGCCGCGGTTTGGTGGTCCGAAAGGGGTCGGTCCCAAGCCGGGCGGCCCCAAAGGACGCCCTCGGGGTGAGGGGAAGCCGCCGAGGGCGCCGCGGGGCTGATTACTTGGTCAGGATCAGCTTGCCCGCGCGGGTGATGCGCAGGGTGTAGACCTGATCGCCCAGCACGATCAGCGCCTGATTGCCTCCGCGCGTCAGGGCGTTTGCATCGTGCTGGGGCAGCGCCGCCAGATTGGCCAGCGCAAAATCAACATTGGTGTGGACAGTCATGGCAGGCTCCTTTGTGTCTGTCACAATGACTGACGAATCCTGTCGGGAATGTCAAAGTAATTTTGTAAGGAATTGTCCGGCCCGGCGGAGCATCGCCTGTCAGGGCGTATCGACAAGGCACATGCGCAGCGTATCTGCCAATGCGATCATCAGCGTCGGATACAGTGTCGCGCCCTGATCTTGCGCCGTGCCTTCGGGGTCCAGCGGTGCGCCGGTGCGAATCGCTGTGCCCTCGGTGATGGCGGCGATCAGGCGGGGATTGCTGATCGGTTCAGGAAAGATACAGCCCACATCCCGCGCGCTGATCTGCGCCCGGATCGCCGCAATCTGCGCCGCAGAAGGGGCGGCGGCATCACCCAATGACACCGGAATCGCGGGCATCAGCCCATAATGCGCGGTGAAATAGCCATAGGCGTCATGCATCACCACAAACGGTTTGCCCGCGACCGGGGCCAGTTGCGCGGTGATTCGATTGTCCAGCGCCTCGATCTGTGCGGCGGCGGCCTGCGCATTGGCGGCATAGGTGGCGGCGTTGTCGGGGTCGGCCGCCGTCAACGCATCGTGGATCGCCGCCAGCCAGACCTGCGCATTATGCGGGTTCAGCCAGGCGTGCGGATCGGTGCCGCTGTGTTCGTGTTCGTGGTCATGATCGTGGCTGTGATCGTCGTGCGGGTGATCCTGTTCGCCCGCCCCGAACGTCTGCCGGTGCGTGCCCTGAACCCCCAGCAGTGCCAGCGAATCCCCGCGCGCGATCTGCCCGGCAGCGCGATCAAGCCATGGCGTCATTTCTGGCCCGATCCAGATCAGCAGGTCCGCCCCCTGCAACGCTGCTGCATCAGAGGGGCGCAGTTGATAGTCATGCGCATCGCCCCCTTGCGGTAACAGCACATGCGGCGTGCCCAGATCGCCCATCACCATCGCGACCAGCGATCCGGTCACGGGCAGGTCGGTCACGACGGCGGGTGGCGCGGCAAGCGCCACGCTGGCGGTGGTGCAGGTCAGGGCGAGGATGGTAGGAAAAAGGCGCATGATTGTCTCGGCTTCTTGTGTGTGTGGGCCGGGTTGAATAGGTTACAAGATAACAAGTCAAGAAGATTGTGATAATATAACAATGAAACCTGCCGATCCCTTCACCCCTCACGATCATGCCGCCTGCGCGCGTGATGCCATGCAGGCGGCCATCGCGCGTGCCGAGGATGCCGGGGCGCGGATGACTCCGGTGCGCCGTCGCACGCTGGAAATCCTGTTGGAATCGCACCGCGCCATGGGTGCCTATGAGGTGCTGGACCGGCTGGCCGCCGACGGGTTTGGCAAACAGCCGCCTGTGGCCTATCGCGCGCTGGAATTTCTGGTGGAACATGGGCTGGCGCATCGGGTGCAGCGGCTGAACGCCTTTGCCGCCTGCCTGTCGCCGGGCCATGACCACGCGCCCGCCTTTCTGATCTGTCGGTCCTGCAACCGCGTGGCCGAATCGGATGCGCCGCAGGTCCGTGCCGCGCTGGCCGATGCCGCCGCCGCGCAGGACTTTGCCATCGAACGCAGCACCATCGAGGCGCTTGGCCAGTGCAGCGCCTGCGCCGGGGCCGAGGTATGAGCACGCCGCTGATTGCCGCCGAAGGGCTGACCGTGCTGCGCAGCGACGGCACCGGCAGCGTGCTGAGCCATGTCGATTTCCGCATCGCACCAGGCGAGATCGTGACCGTGGTCGGCCCGAACGGGTCGGGGAAATCTTCGCTGATCCGGGCCTTGCTGGGGCATATGCCGCTGGCGGCGGGGCAGGTGCGGCGGGTGCCGGGGTTGCGCATCGGCTATGTGCCGCAGCGGGTGCATATCGACGCGGCGATTCCGATGACGGTGCGCCGGTTCCTGTCACTGCCGCGCCGGGTCAGTGATGCGCAGGCCGAGACCGCGCTGGCCCGCACCGGGGTCGAGGGGCTGGGACCGCGCCCGATCACCCACCTGTCGGGGGGGCAGTTTCAGCGCGTTCTGCTGGCCCGTGCCTTGCTGGCCGATCCGCAGCTGCTGGTGCTGGACGAGCCAACTCAGGGTCTGGATCAGCCGGGTATCGTCGCCTTTTACAAGCTGATCGAGGACGTGCGGCGCGACACCGGCGCGGCGGTGCTGATGGTCAGCCATGATCTGCTGGTGGTGATGCGCGCCTCGGACCGGGTGCTGTGCCTGAACGGCCATGTCTGCTGCGAGGGCACGCCGCAGGCCGTCAGCAGCGCGCCGCAATACCGCGCCCTGTTCGGCGCCGGGGCCGAGGGCACGCTGGCGCTGTATCAGCACCACCATGACCACGATCACGACCATCTGCACGATGGCCACGATCACCACCACCATCCTTATCCTCACGATCACGCGCAGGTGCCCCATGCTTGACGATTTCATGGCCCGCGCGGTGCTGGCGGGTCTGGGGTTGGTGCTGGCGACCGGGCCTTTGGGCTGTTTCGTGGTCTGGCGGCGGATGGCCTATTTTGGTGATTCGATTGCCCATGCGGCAATTCTAGGTGTGGCGATCAGTTTTGCCTTTGGTGTGTCGGTTTATCTGGGCACGCTGGGGGTGGCGCTGGCGATGGCGTTGGTGGTGACGACACTGGCCGGGCGCGGGCATTCGATGGATACGCTGCTGGGGGTGATGGCGCATTCCGCGCTGGCTTTTGGTCTGGTTACGGCCAGTTTCGTGCCGGGGCTGCGCACCGATCTGTCGGCCTTTCTGTTCGGCGATATTCTGGCCGTCGGGCGCGGTGATCTGGCGTGGATCTGGGGCGGGTCGCTGGCGGTGCTGGCGCTGCTGGTCTGGCGCTGGCAGCGGCTGGTCAGCGCCACCGTGAACGAGGAACTGGCCATGGCATCCGGCATCGACCCGCGTGTGGAACGGCTGGTGCTGTCTCTGGCGCTGGCGCTGGTGGTCGCCGTGGCGATTCGCATCGTCGGCGCACTGCTGATCTCGGCGCTGCTGATCGTGCCCGCAGCGGCGGCCCGCGGCCTGACCCGCACGCCCGAGGCGATGGCGCTGGCCGCATCGGCCATTGGCGCGCTGTCGGTGGCCGCCGGGCTGGCCGCCAGTCTACGACTGGATACGCCCGCAGGCCCGTCGATCGTCGTTGCCGCCGCGATCTGTTTCGCCGCCGGATCGCTGCTGCGGCGTGGTTAGGCGCCGCGGTCGTTCTGTGTTACGGGTGAAATACGGTCTGGCTATTATGCAACAGTGGCGGAAAGCGGCTTGCCCGGCGGGTCAAAGTCGCTTTTCAACCGTGCGGCTTTGTGCAAGTGTCCGCTTGATGTTGCTGGGAACGGCAGCTTTCAAAAGAAACGGAGCATGATCATGACCAAATTTGCTACTTTTGCCGTCGCCCTCGGCCTGACCGCTTCTTCGGCTCTGGCCGGTGGCTACGTTGCCCCCGTCGTTGAAGTCGAGCCGGTTATTGTTGAAGAGCGTGCTGCTTCGACCAACCCCGGCCTGGTGATCCCGGCCCTGCTGCTGCTGGGTGTCATCGCCGCCGTTGCTTCGGACGACGACGACAGCTGATAATGGGATACAGATCGGTTCGCCGATCTGGTTCCAAAGGGCTGGCCTTGCGCCAGCCCTTTTACATTTCCGCAATCCTCCGGCATATCGCTGAAAGCTGGTCATTGGGGCCAATGCGGCGACCGGGATTCGGATCGCCCCTGCTTGTGCCAGCCATGCCGCGCAAGCCTATGTCAAATGTCCACTGCTGGTTCGGCCTCATAGGCGGTGCGCAACGCCAGATGAAACTGTTCCGATACCGCAACATTGATCGCACCGATTTTGCGGATGGGGACACATGGCGTCCATGAATTCATTAGGGCGGCACCGGAAAAACTGTCGATGTCCGCCAGACGAATTTCTTCGATCCGGGAACGGATGCCGATTTTGGCAAGCTGTCGATCCACAATCTGCATCGTCACCCCGTGCAAAATGTCAGCTTTGGGCCAGATGATGGATTCACCGTCCCAAAACGCCAGATTCCAGATGGTTGCTTCGGCCAATCGACCTTGTTCATCAATGAACAGCGCATCGTCGTATCCGCGCCGGGCAGCCTGACGCATGGCATAGGTTTTCATCGGTTCACCAACCTGTTTGAACTCTGCCAAGACTCTTTGATGCACGACCATATCCAGCGCGACCGGCCCAACCGGGCCGGGTGCCGCCGGGAAGGTCCGCACCAGCATAGCCGGATCATCTGGCGCCCCTTTTGCCGAAAATTCGCCGCTGCGCGAAAATACCGTTGCGGTCAGCGACAGATCGGATGGCCCGGCATCAATGGCCATCCGCAGAATATCACGCACCCGCATATCGTCATGGGCCTGCCCGAACATTGCCAGAGAGGCCAGACGCAGCCGTTTCAGATGCAGATCAAGCCCCCGCAGCTTGCCATTTCTGATCTGCATTGCCGTGAAATGGGCGAAACCGGCAAAGGCCAGCGGGGATAAGTCCTTGGCCAAGGCTTCGTGCCCGTCCAGCATGGTCACGAAGGAAGGGTTCTTTTGCATATCTCTGCTCCTCAAGTGTTTTACGTTGATGAGCGGGGGTATAAACTGTTACAGCGCTGTAAGGGTCAAGGACGAAATGAAGATTGGCGAGATGGCGGAAAAAACGGGCATCAGCATCCGAATGCTGCGTTATTACGAAGAACAGGGCCTGATTTCGCCGGGCAGGACGGGTGCGGGATACCGCGACTATGGGCGGCGTGAACTTGTCACGGTCGAACGCATCAAGACGCTGGGTGCCTGCGGGATGACTTTGCCCGTGATCCGACGGTTCCTGCCCTGCGCGCTGGACGGACGAAGCAGCTTTGAACCATGCGATGAGCTTCGCGACATTCTTCAACGCCACATTGACGATGTGGATGAACAGATGAAAGAACTGGACGAAAGCCGGGCGCTTTTGGTGCGGCTGTTGTGTGACATCGACACAAGGGTGAATGGCGCAACATAGGCAATGCGGGGCGCATAAAAAAGCCGGCCCAAGACCGGCTTTTTGTGGAAAGAAACGGCACGCGCCTGTCAGGGGCGCAGCGTTTCAATGGTGATATAGCCCAGCCCCGGCCCGGCCCATTGGCGCGAGACCATGATCTGGCCGTTTTGCACGATATAATTGTTCTGGAACCGCGCGCCATGGCCATTACAGGTTTCAATGGTGACGCCGGGTGCCGGACCCGGCCCGACCTGGCAGGTAAACTGCAAGGGTCGCTCCAGCCCGTCGCCGCTGTAGATGCGCAGCACCCGCTGGCCGCTGCCCGACCGCCCGGTGCGGATCAGGGCTTCGGTCTGCGCCTCGGTCACGGACAGATCGTTACCCAGCCCGCGCGTGCCCGACAACATCCCGCCGCGCAGGATCACTGCCTGTTGCGAACTGGTCATATAGGTGCGCATCGCCCCGTTCTGGCCGGTCATCGCCATGATCTGCGTCTGACCCAGCGATTCAAACCCGGCGCGGATCAGCGGGGCGGGGTTTACCCGCAACGCCTCGGCCGCGGCCTGTTCCGCCGTGCGGGCGGGGGTGGGCGTGGCGGGCTGTTCGGGCGTGGCGCGGCGTTCAGCCACCACCTGCGTCGCCGTGCGCGCGAGGATGCCCAAGGGGCTGGCCCCGGCCTCGTCCCCGCTTTCGTTGCTGCACCCGGCCAACGTGGCGATCATCCCGGCCAGCATTGCGATCTTGGTTGCGCGGATCATCGCCAGAACCTCCCCCAGCCTTCGTAGAGTTTGACGGAATGGCTGTCGCGGATGGTGTCATACAGCCGGTCCTGCACCTCAAGCCGGGCGCCGCCGTCGCGGGACAGCGACCGGATCGTGCTGCTGGCGCGGTTGCGTGACGGCTGGCCGGTGGCCCAGCTGATCGGGATCGACAGCGACACGCCCTTGTCGAACGAGCCTTCGCCGAATTCCTCGGCGCTCATGTCGGTTTTGGTGGCAAAGGCGCCGATCCGCCAGCCATTGGCGAACTCGCGGGTGACGGTGACGGTCGCGCCGGTGTCGCCCGCCAGATAGCGGCCCACATCCAGTTGCGCGGTATAGCCCTGTGCGAATTCGTAATAGGCCGAGACATGGCCGGTGGTGACTTCGTAATCACGAAAGCTGAACAGCCCGTCAAAGTCGCGCTTGCGCACCCGGTTCACCTCGACCCCGATGGCCAGCGGCGAATCGACCCGTTTCCACAGGATTTCGGCGGAAACGCCGCCATAGGCGCGTTCCAGCAGGCCGCCGGTGACACGGGTATAGACGTTCTGCGTGGGATGCGCGAACCAGGCCAGCGTCAGTTCCGGGATCGTGGGGCTGTGGTTGCCGGTATACATCCGGGTATCCGAACGCACCCGCTGCACCCCCTGCGGCGTCACCTCCAGCGAGGGATCGGCCTCGTATTGTTCGGCGGTGTAATGTTCGCCGCGCTGACCGGGGATGCCCGGCCCGCGCTGACTGGTGTTGCCGATGACGCGCTGACGGATCTTGCCCGACAGCACCAGCCCCGGCGCGATTTCATAACGCGCCCGTGCCTCGGCCCCGGCTTCATAGCGCAGCGGTTCCTGCGGATCGAACAGCCCAAGGTCCAGATACGGTCCCACGCGCCAGCGCAGCCGGGGAAACAGGTCGGGCGTCTGCACCAGACCGGCGGGGTAGGGCGTGGCGTCGGTCAGGCTGGCCACTGCGGCGATCTGCCCTGCCTCGGTGTTTTCCAGCCGTTCGACATCGCTGCGCCGCAGGGTGACGGAGGACGCAGGCATCCCGTTCGCCGACGACGTAATCACCAGCGTTTCCACCGAAGGCGGCAGGGCGCGGGTCATCAGCCGGGCGGTGCGGCCGATCGCTTCGGCCTGCTGGATGTAACGCTGGTTACGGATGCGCACCTCGGCCCGGTTGCCGGTCAGCACCATGGATTCCAGCAACTGCCCCTCTTTGGACAGCGCATCGGCCAGCGCGGTCTGAATGGCGGGCTGCGCGGTCGGATCGGCAGCCCATTGGCCCGACCAGCCGTCCGGGTCGGCGGCGGGGGCAGGACGCGGACGCACCGGCGCGGGGGCCTTTTCCAGACCCGAGGGATAGGGCGCCTCGCGCGGGTTCAGCGCAAAGGAAAACTGCGCGCCGATGGTTTCGCCGCCAATGGTATACAGCCCGGCCTGATAGCCGCGCCCAAAGTTATAATAGGCACCAAAGTTCAGATGACTGGCCGGTTCTTTGTCACCTTGCTGGATGTCCCAGGTCTGGTTGCCGCGTCTGTGAATGGCGCGATAGGTGTCGTTGGAATATTCGGCCACCAGCGTCAGCCGGTCACTGGCCTGCCACGCGACCGAGGCAAACGGCTTGGCGCTGCCCCGGAACCAGTCATCGACGCGCGGCTTGCCGCCTTCGTCATCGACATCCAGCGTGCGCGGATCGCCCGCCAGCGTGCCCCAGCCCACCCCGACCGAGGCGCTCAGCCGCGGTGTCAGGGTTTTGGTGGCGACGATATATTCGCCGGAATAGACCCCGGTACCCATGAAATCCTGCAAGCCGATGGCAACGGCGGGGCGCCAGCCCTCGGTATCTTCGTCCAGGGCCTGAAAGCGCAGATCGAAGGACCGATCCCAGATATGACCCAGATTGTTGTGATCGCCCACCCCCTCGATCCGGGAATAGCGCAGCACGGTGGTCAGGCGCGGCATGGCCTGAAACACCACGTTGTTGCGCTGCGCATAGTCGGATTTGGAAATCGTTGCGCCAAGGGTGCCATCGGGCAGGCGCTGCGCGGTGGGCGTATCGACGCCGCCGGGCAGGCCATAGCTGTTCATGACCTGCGCAGGCTGTGCCAGCGCGATGCCCGAGGGCGTGCCTGCGATGATCGCCACAGGCAGGGTTGAGGCCATAAGGCGGCGGAGCAGGCGGGATCGGGGCATAGGCTGTCCTTCGTCGGCGGCGGCGTGGGCCGGATGACCCGGTTTTATGACAGGTTTCGACCTGTGTCAGCCCGCCCGATGACGGGCGGGCAAAATGATGTGCTGCGACCTGTTATTCCGCAAAGGGTGAGGTCAGCATCGGCGGCAGGTCCGGCGTCAGCGTGGACGAGGGCGTCGCCGCAGGCGTTTGCGCCGGTGCAGGCGTTGCAGGTGCTGCCGGTTCAGTCGCCGGAGCCGGGGTTGCCGGTGCCGGTGTCGATGTCGGTGCGGCGGGCGTGGCCGGGGTGGATGCGGGCGGCGTCGCGGGCGTGGTGGTTGGCGCAGGCGTCGTCGCTGGGGTTTCTGCCGCCGGGGCCGTCGAAGGGCGCGCGGCCGGGGCTGGCGTTGCTGCCGGGCGTGTCGCAGCGGGACGGCTGGCGGCCGGGCGAGCAGTGGCTTGCGGGGCCGGGCGTGGCAGGGTGCGCGCCTCGGCCGGGGCGGCGCAGCCGCTCAGCGTGCGGCCACCGGCGCGCAGGCTGGCGGTCATCGGCGCATTGCCGCAGGCGGTGCCACGGATGGTCAACGCAAAGGGGGCGCCGTCCAGCACGCCGACATATTCAACGCCGCGCGCGAAAACCAGACGGTTCACCGCCACGCTGCGCGGGTTGCCGCCGCGCCGGTATTGCGCCACGTCGCCCTGAATTTCGACCGACCAACCCTCGCCCTGCGCCATGAAGGAACGGGTGTCCACGGTGCTGGCCTCGGCGGTGGCGACGGCGCGCTGTGCGGCACCCGCGATCTCGATCGGCTGTTGCAGGGGCGATACCTCGGGCGGGCGCGGTGGGCCTGCCTGTTCCTCGGCCGCCGCCGGTTCTTCGGCGGGTTGGCGGCTGAGGTTGGCCATATCGCAGGCCGCCAGCGCAAAGGGCAGAACGGCCAAAGCGGCCAGACGCATCTTCATATCAATATCCCCCGAAAATCCGGTCTGTTTTGCCGACAGCGTTACAAAGCCACGCCACGCCCGTCCAGCGCAAAGCAGGGCAGGCGGCGGGGATCGGTGAATATCCGCTTCAACAGTTCGGCACATTCACGGCAAGGCCCCCCAGCGAGGTTTCCTTGTATTTTTCCGACATGTCCACGCCGGTCTGACGCATGGTTTCGATGGCGGCATCCAGCGGCACGAAATGCGTGCCATCGCCGCGCAGGGCCAACGATGCCGCCGACACCGCCTTGATTGCGCCCAGCCCGTTGCGTTCGATGCAGGGCACCTGCACCAGACCGCGCACCGGATCGCAGGTCATGCCAAGGTGATGTTCCAGCGCGATTTCGGCGGCGTTTTCGATCTGCTGCGGGGTGCCGCCCAGAACGGCGGCCAGACCGGCGGCGGCCATGGCGCTGGCTGAACCCACCTCGGCCTGACAGCCGCATTCGGCGCCTGATATGCTGGCGTTATGTTTTATCAGACCGCCGATGGCGGCGGCGGTCAGCAGGAAGTCGGGCATGGCGCGTTCCGATGCCCCCGGCACGTGATCCAGCCAGTAACGGACCACCGCCGGCACCACCCCCGCCGCGCCATTGGTCGGTGCCGTGACGACCTGCCCGCCGGCCGCGTTTTCCTCGTTCACGGCCATCGCATAGGTGGACATCCAGTCGTTGATGACATGCGGCGCGGTCAGGTTCATGCCACGCTCGGCCTCAAGGCTTTCGCGGATGCCCATGGCGCGGCGGCGGACCTGTAGCCCGCCGGGCAGGATGCCGCCGGTGGTCAGCCCGCGATCCATACAGTCGCGCATGACCTGCCAGATGCGGGCCAGCCCCTTGTCGATCTGGGCCTCGCTGCGATGCATACGTTCATTGGCGCGCTTCATCTGGGCGATGGATTTGCCCGACTGCTCCGCCATTTCCAGCATCTGCGCCGCGCTGGCGAAAGGGAACGGCACCTTGGGCGCATCATCGGAACGCGTATCGTCGCCGCGCGCGTTCAGTTCCGCTTCGGTCAGCACAAAGCCGCCGCCGATGGAATAATAGGTCTGCTGATAGATCACGTCGCCCTGGGCGTCGGTGGCCGACAGGATCATCCCGTTCGCATGGCCGGGCAGGGCGGGGCCGAAATCAAAGATCAGGTCGGTTTCGGGATCAAAGCGCAACTCGGGCAGGCCCTCGGGGGGCAGAACCTTGGTGTCGCGGTTGGCGGCCAGGGCGGCTTCGGCGGCGTCGGCATCCAGCGTTTCGGGCACGAAGCCGGCCAGCCCCAGAATCGTGGCGCGGTCGGTGGCATGGCCACGCCCGGTAAAGGCCAGTGACCCGTGCAGGCTGGCGCGCAGCCCATGGGCGCGGAACGGCTGTTCCCGCAGCGCCGCCAGAAACCGTGCCCCCGCCACCATCGGTCCCATCGTATGCGAGGACGAGGGGCCGACGCCCACCTTGAACAGATCAAACACGGACAGAAACATGCGGCCTCGGACGGTTGGGGTGACGGGATCATCTGACCATGCGCCGGGCGCCGCGGCCAGTCTGAATGCGACGCACATTCGGGTGCAATGCGACATGTCCGCATCTGGTGTCTGCCAAAAAAACAGGCATACTGCGCGTGAAACGGGCGCTTGGGGGCTTTCTGATCTGCTGTTCCGGCCCTATTTCGGCCCTGCGCTGGACCCTGCTGCGGGCTGGCGCGATTGAGTGCCTAAAGGAACCGCAATGTCACGACACACCTTCGCCACTCTTGGTGATTTCACGCTGACCTCGCCAGTGTTTCTGGCGCCGATGGCCGGGATCACCGATCTGCCGTTCCGCCGCGCGGTGGTCCGCCACGGCGGCGCCGGGCTGATGGTCAGCGAGATGGTCGCCTCGACGGAAATGGTCACGCCCCGCCCCTCGACCCGTGCCGCCGTGCGCGCCAAGGCCCTGACCGAGAGCGATGCGCCCGTCAGCGTCCAGATCGCCGGGCGCGAAGCCGGGGCGATGGCCGAAACCGCGCGGATCGTTGCAGGAATGGGGGCGCGGGTCATCGACATCAACATGGGCTGCCCGGCGAAAAAGGTCACGGGCGGTTTGTCGGGCGCGGCCTTGATGCGCGATCTGGATCTGGCGCTGTCGCTGATTGCCGCCGTGCGCGATGCGGTCGCGGTGCCGGTTACGGTCAAGATGCGGCTGGGCTGGGACGACGACTGCCTGAACGCTGCCGAACTGGCCGCGCGCGCAACCGATGCGGGGGTGGCGATGCTGACCGTGCATGGTCGCACGCGGGCGCAGTTCTATACCGGGCAGGCCGATTGGGCGGCGATCCGCGAAGTGGCGAACCTGCCGGGGCGACCACCTTTGGTCGCCAATGGCGATGTGGTCGATGCCGCCAGTGCCCGTGCCGCGCTGGATCAGTCGGGGGCCGATGCGGTGATGGTCGGGCGAGGTGCGCAGGGCGCACCGTGGCGGCTGGCGCAGATCGCGCATCAGTTGTGCGGCACGTCTGCGCCGGTGATCCCGGTGGGCGCGGCTTTGGCCGATTCGGTGGCGGCGCATTACGATGAGATTCTGTCGCTCTATGGCCGCGACCTGGGCCTGCGCGTCGCGCGCAAGCATCTGGGCTGGTATGCCGATGCCAACCGTGCCGATCCGGCGGGCCGCGCCGCGCTGATGCGCGCGCCGGACACGGCGGCAGCCTTTGCGCTGATCCGTTCGGTTTATGCGGATGCGGCGGGCGATCCCTCGGCGCAGGTGGCCGCATGACGCCCGCTGCCCCCACCCCGGTCTTTCCCGGCGCGGAATGGGAGGCGCTGCCGCTGCCCGCGCTGATTCTGGATGCCGAGGGTCGGGTGTTGGCCATCAACGAAGCGGCCGAGGTCTGGTTGAATTTGTCGCGCCGCAGCCTGCTGGGCCAGCGGATCGAGGATGAAGGCAAGGCCAGCCGTTTGCGCATCGCCCCTTCGCTGGATGATCTGATCGCACGGGCCTTTGCCGCGGATGATGCGCAGATCCTGCCGGGGGTGCGCTTTGACATCGGCGACCGGGCGGGGCGGCATCGGTCGCGCGTCGGCACGCTGCACGCCGCGCGCACGCCGCGCGGTTCGGGCGTCACGCTGATGATCGTGCCTGATAGCGAGGCCAATCAGCGCAAGGTCAAGACGGCGGCCCGCAGCGCCATCGGCATGGCCGAAATGCTGGCGCATGAGATCAAGAACCCGCTGGCGGGTATTCGCGGCGCGGCGCAGTTGATGGCGATGAACGCCTCGCCCGAGGATCGCGAGATGGCGGAAATGATCGTCGCTGAATCGCGCCGCATCGTGTCGCTGCTGGATCAGGTGGAACGGTTCGGCGATACCTCGCCGCCGCATCAGGTGGCGGTGAATGTGCATGACGTGCTGGAACGGGTGCGCCGGTCTGCGCTGGCGGGCTTTGCGCGTGGTCTGACGCTGGTGGCGGAATATGACCCTTCGCTGCCACCTGCGATGATTGATGCGGATCAGATGACGCAGGTGTGCCTGAATCTGGTGAAAAATGCCGCCGAGGCGATCAGCGCATCGGGCACCGGCGGCACGATCCGGTTGCGCAGCCTGTATGACGGCGGGGTGCGGCTGACTGGCCCCGTCAGCCGCCCGTTGCCCTTGCAGATCGAGATCGAGGATGATGGCCCCGGCCTGCCGCCCGAAATCGCCGATCAGGTGTTTGAACCCTTTGTTTCGGGGCGGGAAAATGGCACCGGGCTGGGGCTGGCGCTGGTCAGCAAGATCATCACCGATCACGGTGCCGCCATCCGGGTCGAATCGCGCCCCGGACGCACAGTTTTCCGCATTTCGCTGCCAAAAGTCGCTTGAGAAAGGATATGTCATGGACGGAACGGTTCTGATTGCCGATGACGACCGCACCATCCGCACCGTATTGACGCAGGCGCTGACGCGCGCGGGGTGCCGTGTTCACGCCACCGGATCGCTGGCCCAGCTGGCCAAATGGGTCGAGGAAGGGCGCGGTGATCTGGTCATCACGGATGTGATGATGCCCGATGGCAACGGTATCGACCGGATTCCGGCCATGCACAAGGCGCGGCCCGATCTGCCGGTGATCGTGATTTCGGCGCAGAATACCATCGTTACCGCCATCCGCGCGACCGAGGCGGCGGCCTTTGATTATCTGCCCAAGCCGTTCGATCTGCCCGAACTGATGGCCAAGGCCGGGCAGGCGCTGTCGCGCCGTCCGCGCCGCAGGCCCGACCCTGCGCCTGATACGGCGGCGGCGCTGCCGACCGGAGATGGCGTGCCGGTGCTGGTCGACGAAGGTTCCGCCACCGGCGCCGCGCTGCCGCTGATCGGGGCGGCCCCCGCCATGCAGGCGCTGTTTCGGATGGTGGCGCGGGTGCTGAACGCTGATTTGCCGGTGATGATCGCGGGCGAGGCGGGCGTCGGTAAAACCATGGTGGCGCGATCATTTCACGATCTGTCGGAACGGGCGGGGCGCGGCTTTGCCGTGCTGACAGCGGCGGATGCGGGGGATGCCGCCATCGCCACGGCTGCCGCGCGGGCGGCGGGGGGCACGCTGGTCATCGAAAATCCGGTCGGCTTTGACGCCGCCGCGCAGGCCCGTCTGATCGGCATGATCGAGGGATGGGAATCCGGTCCGGGGGCCGACCGTGCGCCACGCATCGTATCCACCACCGGGCCTGATCCGCAGGCTGATGTGGCTGCGGGCCGGTTGCGCGCGGATCTGTATTACCGGCTGGCCGGGGTGATGGTGGCGGTGCCGCCGCTGCGTGCCCGCGTCGATGACATCCTGCCGCTGGCGCGTCACTTGCTGACCCGCGCGGCTGCGCAGGGCCTGCCGGAACGCAGCCTGTCCGACGAAGCGGCGGCCCTGCTGCGCGCCCATCCCTTTCCGGGCAACGTGCGCGAACTGGAAAACCTGACCCGCCGTCTGGCCCTGACCGCCAGTTCCGCCGCCATCAGCGCCGCCGAGGTGCGCGAGGTGTTGGCCCAGTCCACCGCCTATGGCGTGCCTGCCGGTCTGGGCGGCGAGGGGCTGGCGCAGGGCGGGCAGGCCGCAGCCAGCGTTACCGCTTCGCCCCCGCCAGCCGGGGCACGGCTGGCGGATTCGGTCGAGGCGCATCTGCAACGCTATTTCGATCTGCATGGCGATGCGCTGCCGCCGCCGGGCCTGTATGATCGCATTTTGCGCGAAATCGAAAAGCCGCTGTTGCAGGTGGCGCTGGACGCCACGGGCGGAAATCAGCTGCGCTGTGCCGATCTTTTGGGGATCAATCGCAATACTTTGCGCAAGAAATTGACCGAACTGAATATCGAGGTGACAAGGCGCCGCAAACTGATGTAAAACCGCCACATGTGACAGCGGCACCGTATCGCCGCTGCAACAGGTAGCGCCGCAAAAGACGGCGAGGCGGGACATATGACAGGCCGGCTGGCAGGCACGACTCGGAACAGACTGGCGCGGCTGCGCCGTCATCGCCGCCTTGTAAATGCGGGGGTTTTTCTGCTGTTCGCGGTTGGCGTGGTGCTGGTCGCGGCAACGGTTCTGGTGCTTGGTCCCTTTGGCGCCCGGTCACAGGGGCGGGTGCTGCGCTTTGTGCTGCTGCTGGACCTGCTTTATCTGATCGTGCTGATCGGCATTGTCGCCGCGCGTCTGGCGCGCATGGTCAGCGACCGCCGCGCGCTTGCCACCGGATCGCGGCTGCATACGCGTCTGGTCGCGGTCTTTACCGGCCTGACGCTGGTGCCTACGGTGTTGGTGGCCGTCATGGCCGGGTTTCTGGTTAACATCGGGCTTGAGGCGTGGTTTTCCGACCGGGTGCAACAGGTCGTCACCACCTCGCAGGCCGCTGCCGAGGCGTATCACGACGAACACCGCCGCGATCTGACCGAGGATGCGCTGGCTCTTGCCGGGGTGCTGACCCGCGCGGGCCGCGCCAACCCGCTGATCGAAGACGGCGTGCTGCGCGAATTGCTGGCGCAGGGGCAGGGGCTGATTCAGCGCGGGCTGCGTGAAGCCTATATCATCGACGGCGCAGGCACGATCCGCGCACGCGGTGAACGCAGCTATCTGTTCTGGTATGAACAGCCCGCCCCCGCCGAACTGGACGGCGCACAGGCCAACGGGTTGGTTTTGCTGGAGGATTGGCCGAATAACGAATACCGCGCGCTGGTGTCGCTGTCGCCTTTGGCCGATCGTTATCTGTATGTGACCCGCGATGTTGACGGTCGGCTGCTGGGCCTTTTGGACGATACCCGCGCCACCGTGGGCGAATACCGTCAGCTTGAACAGACGCGGGGGCGGCTGCTGGCAGAGTTTTCGGCCGTGTATCTGGGCTTTGCGCTGCTGCTGGTGGCCGCGGCGATCTGGCTGGGCTTCTGGTTTGCTTCGCGCCTGTCGCGCCCCATCGGTCTTTTGGCCGAGGCAAGCGAAGAGGTCGGCGGCGGTAATTTCGATTTCCAGATCCCCGAACCCGACACAGGGGACGAGATCCAGACCCTGGGCGAAGCCTTTAACCGCATGACCCGCCAGTTGAAAACGCAGCGCGAGGAACTGATCGAAAGCTATCGCAGCAGCGATGAACAGCGGCGGTTGTTCGACAACGTGCTGTCCTCGGTCACGTCCGGTGTGATCGGGCTGGATGCTGCGGGCGAGATCGACTTTCTGAACCGTTCCGCCATGCGGCTGCTGGGGCTGGATGCGGCGCGTGATATTGACGCGCTGCTGGCCGAGGCGGTGCCGGAATTCGCGCCGCTGTTCGACCGGCTGTCCGCATCCGTGGCGGAAACCGTGCAGGACGAGGTGCGCCTGAACCGTCAGGGCCGCGTCGAAAGCCTGCTGGTGCGGATGGCGGTGCGTCGAGGCGCGGGGGGCGGGGTCGAGGGCTATGTGGTGGCCTTTGACGATGTGACCGAACTGGTCAGCGCGCAGCGTATGGCCGCCTGGGGCGATGTGGCCCGCCGCGTTGCACATGAGATCAAGAATCCGCTGACGCCCATCCAACTGTCGGCCGAACGTCTGCGCCGCAAATTCGGCGCCCTGGCGGGCGAGGCTGACCGGGCGGTTCTGGATCAATATGTCGATGTCATCATCCGCCAGACCGGCGATCTGCGCCGCATTGTGGATGAGTTCAGCCGCTTTGCCCGGATGCCCGAACCTGACCGCGCCGAAACCGACCTTGCCCGGCTGCTGCGCGATTCCGTGCTGATGCAGCAGGATGCGCTGAAAGGTGCGGTGCAGGCCGATATTCCCGATGATCCGGTGATCGTCGATTGTGATGCAGGCATGATGGCGCAGGTCTTTACCAATCTGCTGAAAAACGCCGGTGAAGCGGTCGAGGAACGCGCCGGTGCCGCGCCCGACGGCTGGCAGCCGCGCATCACCGTGCGCATGGACGCCGCCCCCGATACCGTCACCATCGGCATTCAGGATAACGGCATTGGTCTGCCGCAGGATCGCACCCGCCTGTTCGAACCCTATGTGACGATGAAATCGCAAGGCACCGGCCTTGGCCTGCCGATCTGCAAAAAGATCGTCGAGGAACATGGCGGCAGCCTGACCCTTTCCGATGCCGAAGGCCAGCCCGGCGCTTTGGCCGAAATCCGCCTTCCGCGGGAACGCAACCCGGTGCGCGGAACCGCGCGCCGCCACAAACAAGAACAGACAGGCACGACATGAGCGACATCCTGATCGTCGATGACGAACGCGACATTCGCGAACTGATCGCGGATATTCTGGGCGACGAGGGCTTTCAGACCCGCACCGCCGCCAATTCAGACGAGGCGATCAGCGCGCTGAACGCCGCCGAACCGGCGCTGATGATTCTGGACATCTGGCTGAAAGACAGCCGGATGGACGGCATCGACATCCTGAAACAGGTGAAACGCAACAACCCCGAAGTGCCGGTGGTTATCATATCCGGTCATGGCAATATCGAAATCGCCGTCGCCGCGATCAAGCAGGGCGCTTATGACTTTATCGAAAAGCCCTTCAATATCGACCAGTTGATGGTCGTCATCAACCGCGCGATGGAAACCAGCCGTCTGCGCCGCGAAAACTCTGCGCTGAAAAAGGGCGAGACGCGCGGGGCCGAGATGCTGGGCAATTCGGCCGCGTTCCGCCGGTTGCGCGACAATCTGGACAAGGTGGCCAAATCGAACGGTCGGGTGATGCTGACCGGCGAACCGGGCGCGGGCAAGGAACTGGCCGCCCGCTATGTCCACCAGCACAGTCCGCGCGCCGATGCGCCCTTTGTCACCGTCCCCTGCGCCTCGATCGCGCCCGAGCGGATGGAGGAGGTGCTGTTTGGCCGCGAAACCCCCGAACGCGGGGTCGAACCCGGCCTGCTGGAACAGGCCCATGGCGGGGTGATCTATTTCGACGAAGTGGCCGATATGCCGCTGGGCACCCAGCCCAAAATTCTGCGGGTGCTGACCGAACAACAGTTTCAGCGGGCTGGTGGTGCCGACAAGGTGCGCGTTGATCTGCGTGTCATTTCGTCCACGCATCGCGATCTGCCCACCGAAATCGCCGCCGGGCGGTTCCGGCAGGAACTGTTCGACCGGCTGAACGTGGTGCCGGTCGTGGTGCCCGCCCTGTCCGACCGGCGCGACGACATCGGCCCGCTGGCCAGCCACTTCATCGACCGTTTCCACGATGAACAGGGGCTGCCCGCCCGCGAATTGCCCGATGAAACCGTGGCCGCACTGCAAGCGATGCGCTGGCCTGGCAACATTCGGCAGTTGCGCAACGTGATCGAGCGGGTGCTGATTCTGGGCGACGGCACCGGCCCGATTCAGCCCGCCGAGCTGGAACCGCAGGGCGCGACGCCCGACAACAGTGAAACCCTGTCGCTTGGCCCGCAGATCACCGCCATGGCCCTGCGCGAAGCCCGCGAGATGTTTGAACGCGAATACCTGCTGGCGCAGATCAACCGATTTGGCGGCAATATCAGCCGCACCGCGCAATTCGTCGGGATGGAGCGCAGCGCCCTGCATCGCAAGCTGAAATCACTGGGTGTCGTCGGCGGTGTGCGCGGTGAAGATGACGAGATCAGCGGCAAATAACCGCGCCAGTCAAACCCAGCGCAGCGTCAGGGCGGTTTTCGTCCACGATACGTAAACCGCCCCGTGATCGCGCCTTGCGTCGCAAAGTCGCTGCTTGCAAGGGAAAGCCCGGCCGCAGGGCCGGGCTGGCAGGGCAAAGCGCCCTGTGTCGTGGAATGCAATCAGTTCGGGATCGCGGCGGTGATGCCCTCGACGTAAAAGTTCATCCCGGCCAGTTCCTGATCGGTGGCAACCTGCCCATCAGCCAGCCAATCGCTGCCATCCTGTTTTTTCAACGGCCCGGTGAAGGGGTGATAATCGCCCGCTGCGATCTGGTCTCGCAGCGCCTCGGCCTCGGCCTTGACCTCGGCGGGCACGGCGTCGGTGATGTCGCCGATGACGACTTCGCCATCGCCGATACCCAGCCAGACGCCTTGGCTTTCCCAGGTGCCGTCCAGAACCTGACCGACGCGCTTGATATAATAGGGGTCCCAGTGGTCGATGATCGAGGCCACGCGCGGGTTGGGCGCAAAGTTCGACATATCCGACGCCTGACCAAAGCCCAGAACCCCGGCTTCCTGCGCCTTGGCCAGCGGTGCGGTGGAATCGGTGTGCTGCATGAACACATCCACACCTTCGGCGATCAGGGCGGCGGCGGCGTCAGCCTCTTTCGCGGGGTCGAACCAGCTATAGACCCAGACCACCCGCATTTCGACATCCGGGTTCACCTTTTTCGCGTGGATATATGCGGCGTTGATACCTTGGATCACCTCGGGGATCGGGAACGACCCGATATAGCCGATCTTGTTCGATTTGGTCATGCGGCCCGCGATGGTGCCGATCACCGCGCGGCCTTCGTAAAAGCGCGCGTCATAGGTGGATACGTTTTCCGCCGTCTTATAGCCGGTGGCATGTTCGAATTTCACATCCGGGAACCGCTGCGCCACGTTGATGGTGGCGTCCATAAACCCGAACGAGGTGGCAAAGATCAGCTTGTTCCCCGCCAGCGCCAGTTGTGTCAGCGCGCGTTCGGCATCGGCGCCTTCGGGGACGGATTCGATATAGCTGGTCTCGATCCGGTCGCCATATTCAGCCTCGATCGCCTGACGGCCCAGATCGTGCTGATAGGTCCAGCCGCCGTCGCCGACCGGGCCGACATAGATAAAGCCGACCTTCAGCGGTTCGTCCTGCGCGATGGCCGGGATGGCCAGCGACAGCATCGCGGCGGCGCTGACCGCGCCAAGGATTGTCCTGCGTTTCATTTCACCCTCTCTGTTGGCGCTTTATCGCAGCGCGTGGAAATTCTGGCCCAGTGATCCGGGCGCGCCGCCACCTGCGCGGCGGCTGTATTTTTGCCGGGCTGAAATCAGCACCAGCACGATAATCGTGGCAAGATAGGGCGCCATCGACAACAGTTGCACCGGCACGGCGACCCCCGCGGCTTGCAGGCGCAATTGCAGCACGGTGACGCCGCCGAACAGCCATGCCCCGGCCAGCACGCCAAGCGGCGTCCAGCCGGAAAACACCACGATGGCCAGCGCGATCCAGCCCGCGCCCGCCGTCATGCCCTCGGTCCATTGCAGCACGGTGGCGATCGAGATAAACGCCCCGCCGATCCCCGCCATGGCCCCGCCAAAGGCAATCGCCCCCATGCGTATGGCGCGAACCGGATAGCCCAGCCCATGTGCGGCCTCGTGGTTTTCGCCGACGGCGCGCAGGATCAGCCCGGCGCGCGACCGCGACAGGAACCACCAGATCAGCGGCACCATGGCCAGCCCGACCCAGATAATCCAGTTCAGCCCCAGCGGTCCGGCGGCCATCGCGGGCGCCTTGACCCCTTCGTAGTTGCGCCCGAACATCGCGGCCAGTCCCAGCCCGAACAGCGTCAGTGCCAGACCGGATGCGACCTGATTGGCCAGCAGATGCTGCGTGACCACCCCGAACAGCAGCGACACGAGCGCCCCGGTCAGCGCGGCGGCGGCAAAGCCGATGAACGGATTGCCGGTGACATAGGCCGCTGCAAAGCCCGCCAGCGCGCCAGTAATCATCATCCCCTCGACCCCAAGATTCAGCACGCCCGCGCGTTCCACCACCAACTCGCCAAGCGCGGCGAACAGGATGGGGGTGCTGGCGGCCAGCAGCATCAGGAACAGCGATAGCGGGTCGATCATGCCACAGTTCCTTTATAGACAGCGCAAATAGCGGTCATCACAGGTTTCCTCGCAAGATCAGTAACAGCATCAGCGCGAAACCCGACCAATATGCAGCGCGTTCGGTCCAGTGGGTGGCTGTGACGGGCGCGGGTTGTTTGGTGACTTTAGTCGACACGGGATGCCCATTGACCCATTGCCACAGCCATTTGATCGTCTTGAACGGCAGGACAAAAACTGCCCATCCCAACAGATGATAGACGCCCGCGATGGCGATCAGCCCGGCAAACAGCATGATCCCCTCAAGGGGCGAGGACAGCTGTATAAAAAACATTGCGACAGTCAGCAAGAAACCGAACATGCCGCCGAAAAAAAGACCTAAAAGAAACGTGCCAAGAAAACTTAGGGGGCTCGGGATCGCTGCGGGCAGATGATCGTGACCCTTCATGCGGGCGTCCTCCAACGCACCCGGAACCGGGTCAGCAGATCAAAGGCCAGCAGAAAGAACAGCAGCATCCCCTGAAACACCTGCACGCTGGCGGCGGGCAGGTTCAGCATCAGCTGCGCCAATTCCCCGCCGATATAGGTCAGCGCCAGCAGCAACCCGGCCAACAGGATGCCCACAGGGTGCAGCCGCCCCAGAAAGGCGACGATGATCGCGGTAAAGCCATAACCCACGCCGATCTTGTCGGTGATCTGGCCTGCGGGGCCTGCCGCCTCGAACAGGCCGGCCATTCCGGCCAATGCGCCCGACAGGCCAAGACAAAAAGCCACCAGCACCTGCGGTCTGACCCCGGCAAAGCGGGCCGCGCGCGGGGCAAGACCAGCGGCGCGGATGTGCAGGCCGCGAATGTGGCGGTCCATCAGCAGCCATGTCGCCAGCACCGCCACCATTGCCGCGACCACGCCCCAATGCGCGCCGGTCCCTGCGATCAGCTCCGGGTTCGATGCGGCAGGATATTGCTGCAAATTGCGCGATCCGGGAAAGCCGAAACCCTCGGGGTTGCGCATCGGGCCAAAGGCCATCCACGCGGCCACCCGTTGCGCCACATAGACCAGCATCAGCGACACCAGAATTTCCGACGCCCCGAACCAGTTTTTCAACAGCGCCGGGATCATCCCCCAGGCCCATCCGCCCGCCGCGCCTGCGATAACCATGGCCGGGAAAATCCACCAGCCCGGCGCGGGATACATGGCCAAAGCCACCGCCGCGCCGCAGATCGCACCGATGATATACTGCCCCTCGGCGCCGATGTTCCAGATGCCCGCGCGAAAGCCCACCGCCAGCCCCGAAGCGATCAGAATCAGCGGCGCGGCCTTGATCAGCAGTTGCGGCCGGGAATAGCTGGCTGCCGCGCCGAACAGCGGATCGAAAAAGATCGTGCGGATCGCTGCCACCGGGTCAAAGCCCATCAGCGCGAACAACAGTCCGCCGGTCAGCATCGTGGCCAGCACCGCCGCTACCGGCGCGCCGAACTGCCACAGGCGCGATCCCTGACGACGTGGCTCCAGCCGGATCATATCCGCGCCTCGGCCATGCCATGCGCCCCGCCCAGCATCAGGCCGATCTGGTCCAGCGTCAGCCCTTCGGTCGGGCGGGGTTCGGACAGGCGGCCTTCGTTCAGGGCGCAAAAACGGTCAGATAGTTCCATAAGCTCGTCCAGATCCTGAGAAATCACGATCACCCCCGCCCCCGCGCGCGCCAGATCCAGCAAAGACTGACGCACGGCGGCGGCGGCCCCTGCATCCACGCCCCATGTCGGCTGGTTCACCACCAGAACGCGGGGGTTTTGCAACACCTCGCGCCCGATAACAAATTTTTGCAGGTTGCCCCCCGACAGCGCCCGCGCCGCCGTGCCGGGGCCGGGGGTGCGCACGTCGAAATCGCGGATCACCCGTTCGGCAAAGGCGCGGGCCGCGCCCCGGTCGATCAGCCCGCCGTGCAACAGCGACTGGCGCTGTGCAGCGGTCAGAATGGCGTTATCGGTCAGGCTGAAATCCGGCACGGCGGCATGGCCCAGTCGATCCTCGGGCGCGGCCAGCAGCCCGGCGGTGCGGCGCGCTTCTGGCCCCGATTGTGACAGATCGTGCCCGTCCAGCGTGATGGTGCCGGGGTGCGACGTCACCTCGCCCGACAGCGCGGCCAGCAGTTCTTCCTGTCCGTTCCCGGCGACACCGCCGATGCCCAACACCTCGCCCGCACGAACGATCAGGCTGATGTCGCGCAGGGCCGTGCCCTCGGCCGTGGGGGCGGGCAGCGACAGTCCGCGCACCGCCAGCAGATCCGCGCCCGCCTGACGCCCGCTGCGGTCGATCTGGCGCATTTCCGCGCCGACCATCATCGCCGCCAGTTCGCGCGCCGAATGCTGGCGCGGATCGACCGAGCCGACCACGCGGCCATGCCGCAGGATCGTGGCGTGATCGCAATGGCCGCGGATTTCCTCTAACTTATGGCTGATATACAGGATTGCCGTGCCGCGATCGGCCAGCTTGCGCAGGGTCGAAAACAGCAGGTCCGATTCCTGCGGGGTCAGCACGCTGGTCGGTTCGTCCATAATCAGCAGCCGGGGGTTTTGCAGCAGGCAGCGGATGATTTCGACCCGTTGACGTTCGCCCGCCGACAGCGTGGCCACCAGACGCCCCGGCACCAAGGGCAGGCCGAAATCGCGGCTGACCTGCGCGATTCGGTCGGCCAGTTCGCGGCGGGGCGGCGGGTTTTCCATGCCAAGCGCCACGTTTTCCGCCACGCTGAGCGCGTCGAACAGGCTGAAATGCTGAAAGACCATCGCCACGCCTGCGGCGCGGGCAGCACGCGGATCGGCGGGGATATGGGGGCGGCCAACCAGTTCCATGCGACCATCATCGGGCCGCACAAGGCCATAGATCATCTTGACCAGTGTTGATTTCCCGGCGCCATTTTCGCCCAGCAACGCATGGATTTCGCCCGGCGCGACGGTGAAGGACACGTCGTCATTCGCCCGGACACCGGGATAGGACTTGCCCAAGCCCTCTGCGCGAAAGATCGGCTGGTCCACACCCGCCCCCTTGATATTTGTCCGTCCGGTCAGATTAGCCCTGAACCGGCGTAACCGGCAATTGCACAGATCGTGCGTCGCGCCTAGGTTGCCGTCATGTCACAGCCCGCCGATCTGCCCCGCTTTATTCACCTGCGCTGCCATTCCGAGCATTCTTTGCTGGAAGGTGCCATTCCCGTAGGCAAGCTGGCCAAGCTGGCCGCTGCTGCCGGAATGCCCGCCGTGGCGCTGACCGATACCAACGCCATGTTCGCGGCGCTGGAATTTTCCGTCAAGGCGGTGGGCGAGGGCGTGCAGCCGATTATCGGCTGTCAGATCACGCTGGCCCCCGATGGCGCGCCTGCCGGGCCGGTGGTGGCGCTGGCGCAGAACAGGGCGGGCTGGCTGAACCTGATGGCGCTGTCATCCTGCCTGTATCTGCGGCAGGGCGGTGCCGCGCCGCATGTCACGGTCGAGGAACTGGCCGCCCATGCCGAGGGGCTGATTCTGTTGACCGGCGGGGCAGAAGGCAGCATCGGGCAGATGATCGCCGCCGGTCACGCGGATGCGGCGCGCGATCTGGCGCAGCAACTGGCGGCGGCCTTTCCGGGGCGGCTGTATGTGGAATTGCAGCGCCATCACGATGCGGGCGGCAACCCCGTCCCGGCCGAGTCGGCGTCGGAACCCGGCCTGATCGCGCTGGCCTATGATCTGGCCCTGCCGCTGGTCGCCACCAATGACGTCTATTTCCCCAAGCCTGAAATGTATGAGGCGCATGACGCGCTGATCTGTATCGCTGAAAAGGCCTATGTCGATCAGCCGCAGCCCCGTCGCCGCCTGACGCCGCAGCATTACTTCAAAACCCCCGAGGAAATGGCGCTGCTGTTCGCCGATCTGCCCGAGGCGCTGGAAAATACCGTCGAAATCGCCCGCCGCTGCGCCTTTGCCGTGGCCAAACATGCGCCCATTTTGCCGCGCTTCGCCGATGACGAGGTGAACGAACTGCGCCGTCAGGCCAAACAGGGGCTGGCTGACCGGCTGGCGGTGATTCCTCATGCTGTGCCGGTCGAGGAATATGAAAAACGGCTGGATTTCGAACTGGGCATCATCGAACAGATGGGCTTTCCCGGCTATTTCCTGATCGTGGCCGATTTCATCAAATGGGCCAAGGACCACGATATTCCGGTCGGGCCGGGGCGGGGGTCGGGCGCGGGGTCTCTGGTCGCTTATGCGCTGACGATCACCGACCTTGACCCGCTGCGCTATCACCTGCTGTTTGAACGGTTCTTGAACCCGGAACGGGTGTCGATGCCGGATTTCGACATCGACTTTTGTATGGATCGCCGGGAGGAGGTGATCCACTACGTCCAGCAAAAATACGGCGCGGATAAGGTGGGGCAGATCATCACCTTTGGTGCGCTGCTGTCCAAGGCGGCGGTGCGCGACGTGGGCCGGGTGTTACAGATGCCCTTTGGTCAGGTGGATCGCCTGTCCAAGATGATCCCGGTCGAGGGGGTCAAGCCGGTTTCCATCACCAAGGCCCGCGCCGACGAACCCCGCCTGCGCGAAGCCGCCCGCGAAGAAGTCGTCGCCCGCCTGCTGGATTACGCCGAACAGCTTGAGGGTCTGTATCGCAACGCATCCACCCATGCCGCCGGGGTGGTGATTGGCGACCGCCCGCTGGATCAGCTGGTGCCGCTGTATCGCGATCCGGCATCGGATATGCCGGCGACTCAGTTCAATATGAAATGGGTTGAACAGGCCGGGCTGGTCAAATTCGACTTTCTGGGCCTGAAAACCCTGACCGTCATTCAAAACGCCGTCGATCTGATTAACGGCGGTGGCCGGGCGCTGCATATCGCCGCCGATGGCCGCCGCCTGTATGACCCGCCCGAGGGCGCGGAAAATCAGATCAACGCCATCCCGCTGGATGACAAGCCCAGCTACGACCTGTTCGCATCGGCCCGCACGGTGGCAGTGTTTCAGGTGGAATCCAGCGGCATGATGGACGCGCTGCGCCGGATGCGCCCGACCTGTATCGAGGACATCGTGGCGCTGGTCGCCCTGTATCGCCCCGGTCCAATGGAAAACATCCCGACCTATTGCGAGGTCAAGAACGGACTGCGCGATCTGGAATCCATCCATCCCAGCATCGACCATATCCTTGCCGAAACGCAGGGCATCATCGTTTATCAGGAACAGGTGATGCAGATCGCACAGGTGATGGCGGGTTACAGCCTTGGCGGGGCCGACCTGCTGCGCCGCGCGATGGGCAAAAAGATCGCCGAGGAAATGGCCAAGGAGCGGCCGAAATTCGTCGATGGCGCGGTGGCGAACGGGGTCAACGCGAAAAAGGCGGGCGAAGTTTTCGACCTTTTGGAAAAGTTTGCCAATTACGGTTTTAACAAGTCCCACGCGGCGGCCTATGCCGTGGTCAGCTATCAGACCGCATGGCTCAAGGCGAACCACCCGGTCGAATTCATGGCGGCGGTGATGAACTGCGACATCCATCTGACTGACAAGCTGGCGGTCTATAAACGCGAGGTGGATCGCATGGGCATCGAGATCGTGCCGCCTTGCGTCAATCGCTCGGCGCCGCGGTTCACGGTGGTGGATGGGCGCATCCACTATGCCCTTGGCGCGCTGAAGGGCGTGGGGATCGAGGCGATGCGGCTGATTGCCGATGCGCGCGGCGACACGCCCTTTGCCGATCTGACCGATTTCGCCCGTCGCGTCGATATGAAGCGGGTGGGCAAGCGCCCGTTGGAAATGCTGGCCCGCGCCGGGGCCTTTGACGCGCTGGATGCGAACCGTGCCCGCGTGCTGAAATCGCTGGATGCGCTGGTCGCGTGGTCGGCGGCGGTGCAGGAACAGGCGGCCTCGAACCAGTCGTCGCTGTTCGGTGGTGGCGAGGATCTGCCGCCGCCCCGCCCGGCGACCGCCGCTGTCTGGCTGCCGACCGAAAAGCTGGGCGAGGAACATACCGCCATCGGTTTCTATCTGTCGGGGCATCCGCTGGACGATTACCTGCCCGCCCTGCGTCGAAAAAAGGTGCAGACTCTGGCGGAAATCGTGGCGGATGCGGCAGGTGGTCCGCTGGTGGCCAATATTGCCGGCACTGTCGGCGCGCGGCAGGAACGCAAATCGGCCAAGGGCACGCAATACGCCTTTGTCAGCCTGTCCGACCCGACCGGCCTGTATGAAGTGACGGTGTTTTCCGACCTGCTGAACGCCAACCGCGACAAGTTAGAGCCGGGGCAGAATGTGGTCTTGCAGGTCAAGGTCGAACCCTCGGGGGATGAGGTCAAGCTGCTGGCCAACAGCGTCACTCTGCTGGATCAGGTAATTGCCGATGCGGGGGCGGGTGCGCTGGCGGTGGAAATCGCAGATGCAGGCGTGGTGCCACAACTGGCCGAGATGTTGGCCCAGATCGGGCAGGCGGTCAGCGCCAGCCCCCGCGCGCGCGGCCCGATCCTGCTGCGCCTGCCTGACGCCGGGCGGATCGTGGAAATTCAGGTGGCCGATAACCTGCCTGTCACCCCGCCCGCGCGACAGATGCTGCGCGCCGTTCCCGGCGTGCTGGACGTGATCGAACAATGAACCGCCGCGCGAGGTGGGCGGGTCGCATTAGGGCCACTCGGGCAGGCAAGCGGCCCGTTCGCGGTGCCTGGCGGGGCGAAGTCGCGTCACAACAGCGATGCGACACGTAGGCAGCGGGTGTTACAACCCGCGCCCTTCCTCGGGCCACAGCACGTTGCCATATGCGGCCCGCAGATCGGCCTTGACCACCTTGCCGGTGGCCCCCAGCGGCAGGGCCTCGACAAAGATCACCATGTCGGGGATTTGCCAGCTTGGCACCTTGCCCTTGTAAAATTCCAGCAGTTCCGTCTCTTCAAGGCCGGATTGCGGGCGGCGCTGCACGATGACCACCGGGCGTTCGTCCCATTTCGGATGCCGCGCGGCGATGGCGGCGGCATTGGCGACCTTGGGATGGGCGATGGCGATGTTTTCCAACTCGACCGTGGAAATCCACTCGCCCCCGGACTTGATGATGTCCTTGGATCGGTCGCGGATAATCATGAAGCCGTCGGCGTCGATGGTGGCGATGTCGCCGGTGTCGAACCAGCCATCCCATGTCAGCGCCGATTTTTCCTGTGCAAAATAGGTGTCCACGATCCAGTGCCCCTTGATCTGTAATTCACCCTGCGTCTGCCCGTCATGCGGCAAGGGCTGGCCGTCCTCGCCCAGAATCCGCAACTGCACCCCCAGCAGCGGGCGGCCTTGCCCCTGCCGGATGAGGTCGGCCTGATCGGCGGGCAGGGCGTCGTGCTTGGCCAGAGGGAAGTTCATCGTCCCCAGCGGGCTGGTTTCCGTCATGCCCCACGCGTGGATCAACTCGATGTTGTGGCGGTCGCGAAAGGCTGCGCGCATCGACGGGGGCAGGGCCGATCCGCCAACGACTGTGCGCGTCATCGACGACACATCCGCCCCCGTCGCCTCGATCCCGGCCAGCAGGCCCATCCAGATCGTCGGCACGCCCGCTGATAGCGTGACCCGTTCGGCCTCAATCAACCGGGCCAGGTTTTCGCCGTCCAGCCGCGGGCCGGGCAGCACCAACCGCGCGCCGGTGGCGGCGGCCATATAGGGCGTGCCCCATGCGTTGACGTGGAACATCGGCACCGCCGGCATCACCGTATCACGCGCGGTGACGCCAAAGCCTTCTGCCTGATTGCCGACCAGCGCGTGGAGCAGGGTCGAGCGGTGCGAATAGACCACGCCCTTGGGGTTGCCGGTCGTCCCCGAGGTATAGCACAGCGAGGACGGCGCGGTTTCGTCGATCTCGGGCCAGGGAAAGGCGGGATCGCCCTCGGCCAGCAATTCGTCGTGAAACAGCAGGCCGTCGATCTGGGCGGCGGCGGCATCATCACGCGGCCCCAACAGCACCACGGCGCGCAGGTTGGGCAGTTGGTCACGGATTTTCGCCACCAGCGGCATAAAGGTGGCGTCGATGAACAGCATCCGGTCGGTGGCGTCGTTGATGATGAACACCATCTGTTCCGGCGACAGGCGCGGGTTGATGGTGTGACAGACCAACCCTGCCCCCGGAACGCCGAAATACAGTTGCAGGTGGCGCATGTTGTTCCACGCCAGTGTGCCGATACGGTCACCCGGCTCCAGCCCCCGCGCCAGCAGGGCCGAGGCCAGACGCCGCGCGTTCTGCCCCAACTCGCCCCATGAGGTGCGGTCGAAACCGCCCTCGGTCCGGGCCGACACGATTTCAGTGCCGCCGTGATACAGTTCGGCATGTTCCAGCAGGCTGCTGATAAGCAGGTGTTTGTGCATCATGCGGCCAAGCAGCATGTTTATCCCCCCGAATTCCTCTGGGTTCGTATGATGCTGTTGGGCTGCGGCACTGTCCAGCGGCCATTCGACGCATGGCAGACATGCGCCGGCAAACTGGTAAGGCGGGGCCGGGCTACCTATCTGAGTGGAATGAAAACCTCGATCCTTGACCTTTCCCCCGTGACCGAGGGGTCTGACCCCGCCGCGTCGTTCCGTAACTCGATCCGTCTGGCGCAGGCCGCCGAGGGTTGGGGCTATCACCGCTTTTGGTTGGCCGAGCATCACAACATGGCCGGAATCGCCAGCGCCGCGACGGCGGTGCTGATCGGGCATGTGGCCGAACATACGAAAACCATCCGCGTCGGCGCGGGCGGGATCATGCTGCCCAACCACGCGCCGCTGGCCGTGGCCGAGGCGTTCGGCACGCTGGCCACCATCCACGGCCCGCGCATTGACCTGGGGCTGGGGCGCGCGCCGGGCGGTGATGGCGCGGTGATGATGGCGCTGCGCCGGGGCATGGCGCGCAACGACCAGTTCCCCGATGATGTGATCGAGCTGCTGACCTATCTGGGCGATCCGCAGCCGGGTGCCCGTGTCGCGGCGCATCCGGGGCAGGGCACATATGTGCCGGTGTGGATTTTGGGGTCGTCGCTGTATGGCGCATCTCTGGCGGCGGCGCTTGGGCTGCCCTATGCTTTTGCCAGCCACTTTGCCCCCGGCGATCTGGATCAGGCGGTGCGGCTATATCGTGAAAAATTCCAGCCCGGCCCGTGGGGCGATCAGCCGCGCTTTATGCTGGCCGCCAACCTGATCGCGGCCGATACCGACGAACAGGCCGCACGGCTGCGCACCAGCCAGCAGATCAGCTTTTACCGGCTGCGCAGCGGCAATCCCGGCCTGATGCCGCCGCCGGTCGATGATCTGGATGCGGTGGTGCCGCCCCAGCATCAGGCGGCGGTGAACGCCGCGCTGGCCGTCAGCGCCGTGGGTGGCCCCGATACCGTGCGCACTCAGCTTGGCGCGCTGATCGACCGCTATCGCCCGGACGAGCTGATCCTTGCCGGACATATCTTTGACCCCGAGGCGCGGCTGCGCAGCTATCAGATCGGTGCAGAAGTCCTTGGCCTGACGCCGGTTTCCGACTAACCGGGCGTATGGACGACAGATTCGAGATATTCCTGGCCTGCGCGCCGGGGCTGGAACCCGTGTTGCTGGCCGAGGCGCGGGCCATCTGGCCCGATGCCGCACAGGTCGCGGGCGGAGTCACGATCACCGGCGGCTGGTCCGATGTCTGGCGCGCGAACCTGAACCTGCGCGGGGCGACGCGGGTTTTGGCGCGGATCGGGTCGTTCCGGGCGATGCACCTTGCGCAACTGGACAAACGCGCCCGCAAATTCGATTGGGCCGCAGTGCTGCGCCGCGATGTGCCGGTGCGCGTTGATACCACTTGCCGCGCCTCGCGCATCTATCACGCGGGCGCAGCCAGCCAACGCATCGCCCGCGCCATCGCCGAAACCCTTGGCGCGCCGGTGGTGGACAAGGGCGAGGCTATTACGATCAAGGCCCGGATCGAGGATGATCTGGTCACGATCAGCGTCGATACCAGCGGCGATTCCCTGCACAAACGCGGCCATAAGGCGGCGGTGTCCAAGGCGCCGATGCGCGAAACGCTGGCGGCGCTGTTCCTGCGCGACTGCGGCTTTTCCGGGGCAGAACCCGTGCTGGACCCGATGTGCGGTTCCGGCACCTTTGTGATCGAAGCGGCAGAGATCGCCGCCGGGCTGCAACCGGGCCGCACGCGCGACTTTGCCTTTCAGCAGCTGGCCACAGCCGATCCCGCAGCCCTTGCCACACTGCGCCAGCCCATTCCGGTCCGCACCCCCGCCGCGCGCTTTTACGGCAGCGACCGTGACGCAGGGGCCATCCGCGCCGCCAGCCAGAACGCCCAATCGGCGGGCGTAGGCGGGTGGTGCGATTTCCAGACCCTTCCCGTCTCGGCCCTCGAACGCCCCGAGGGCCCGCCCGGTCTGGTGATCGTCAACCCGCCCTATGGTGCGCGGATCGGCAATAAAGGTCCGCTGTTCGGCCTGCATGCCGCGCTTGGCAAAACCCTGCTGGACAAATTCGGCGGCTGGCGCGTCGGCATCGTCACCAGCGAGGCTGGCCTTGCCCGTGCCACCGGATTGCCGCTGCTGCCGCCCGGCCCGATCGTGGACCACGGCGGCCTGAAAATCCGCCTGCACCGCACCAACCCGCTGCCCTGAAGGCATATTTGGTCTTCAAATATCCGACGGGATCGCCGGGTCGCCGCCACCAGTTCGAGGCGGCCCGGCGATGGGGCGGGAAACCCCCCGGCTTTTGTGCGGCGTGCTAAACCCCCAGCCGATCCCGCAACGCAAACCAGCTCATCCCCGCGACCAGCAGCGGCCAGCGCAGCAAGGCACCGCCCGGAAATGGCGGCACCGGGATCGTGGCCAGCGTGTCAAAGCCCGCCGCCTGCCCGCGCACCGCCTCGGCCATCAGCCGCCCGGCCAGTGTCGCCATGGCAACGCCGTGACCGGAATAGCCTCCGGCGGCCAGAGTATTCGGCGCAGGCCGCATCAGGCAGGGCATCCGGTTCATGGTGATGGCCAGCGTGCCGCCCCAGGCGTGGGTCAGTTCGACATCCTTCAGCCCCGGATAGACCGACAGCAGATGCGGGCGCACCTTGGCGCGAATGTCGGCTGGGAAACGATAGCCCAGATTCTCGCCGCCGCCAAAGATCAGTCGGCCATCTTCTGACAGCCGCCAGTAATTCACCACAAACTTGCTATCCGCGACGGCGATGTTTTCCGCCAGCACCTGCGCCGCACGATCCCCCAGTGGCGCGGTGGCGACGATGAAATTGTTGATCGGCATCACTCGCGCCGCCACCCGTCGGTCCAGCCCGCCCAGATAGCCGTTGCCCGCCAGAATGACGTGATCGGCCAGCACCCGGCCGTGATCGCATTGCACCACGCTGGGCCTGCCCGCCGCGTGGCGGATGTCGCGCACCAGCGAGGCTTCAAAAATCTGCGCCCCGGCATCCTGCGCCAGCCGCGCCATGCCGATGGCCAGATTCAGCGGATGCACATGCCCCGCCCCCCGGTCCAGATCGCCGCCGATATAGGCATCCGAGGGGACCAAGGCGCGAAACGCCTCGCGGTCCAGCGGCTGCACCTGATCGTAACCGTAATCGCGGGCCAGACGCTCGGCCATGTCATGGGCGTGGCGCACCTCTGCCGCCGTGCGGCAGGCATGGGCCACGCCGTCATGCACGGCCACCCCGGCCTGCGCGGCCAGATCGCGGGTCAGTGCCTTGGCATCTTCGGCCATGTCCCACAGCTTGCGCGCGGTATCGCGGCCATAGCGCGTTTCCAGCCAGTCCACCTCTTGCCGCTGGCCCGACCCGATCTGTCCGCCATTGCGTCCCGAAGCGCCAAAGCCGACGCGATGCGCCTCGATCACCGCAACCGACAGCCCCGCCCGCGCCAGATGCAGCGCCGCCGACAGGCCGGTGTAACCCGCACCGATCACCGCCACATCGGCGCGCTGTTCCCCGCGCAAGGGTGGCTGCGGATCAAAGGGCAGCCGCGTTTCGGCATACAGGCTGGGCGGGTATTGCCCGGCGCGATCATTGGCAAACAGCAGGTTCATGGCAAGCCTCTGAGATGATCCACAGTGCAGGAAAGCCACAGGCGGGCAGGGCTGGCTTCAGCGCGCCACCTCTGGTCGGATTTCCCTTTGCGCCACAGCATAGCGGGTCACACCGGCCAAGGCGATGTCTGGCGCGTCAAAGGGACGCGTGTCGGATGTTGTAATGGCTGTCGGGGTGTGTTCTGATCGCAAACCGCCTATATCCGTGCCAGCCCGCCGTCCGGGGGGCTGGCTGTCAGGATGTCGCCATGTCTCTTTCTCGTCGCCGCATGGATGTTGCCCGGATGAAGGCGCGGGCGCGAAAGATTTATCCGCACGACAAAAAGGCCAAAGTGGCACATCATCTGGCGCTGTGTTCGTGCTGGATGTGCGGCAATCCGCGCCGCTATCTGGGCGAAGCGACCATGCAGGAACGCAAGGCCCCAAAGGCTGCGGATTGGGAATAGCCTGTCGCGCGCGTGGAAACGATCATCGGCGCTGCGGCAGGCCCCGCGCAGCCGCACAGATCACGCCGCCCGTGTGCCTTGTCGGGGGCAACGATGCCACATGGAAATCACACGTTCAGCAGCAGATGTTCGCGTTCCCACGGGCTGATGACCTGCAAGAATTCTTTGTATTCATTGCGCTTGACCGATTCGTAGACGTCCACGAACTCGCTGCCCAAGACGCCGCGCATCGGTTCGCTTTCAACCATCAGGTCCAGTGCGTCGCCAAGGTTATAGGGCAGTTCGTCCTGCGACATATAGGCATCGCCAAGGCATTCCGGGCGCGGGTCTTCGGCTTCGGTCAGGCCCAGATAACCGCAGGCCAGCGATGCGGCCAGCCCCAGATAGGGGTTGCAATCCATCCCCGCCAGCCGGTTTTCCACCCGCCGCGATTCCGGGCTGGAAATTGGCACGCGCAAGCCCGTGGTGCGGTTGTCGCGGCCCCATTCCAGATTGATCGGCGCTGCAAAATCAGGGACATAGCGGCGATAGCTGTTCACATAAGGGGCCAGCAGGGCGACGGCGGCGGGCAGGTGTTTCTGCATCCCGGCGATGAAGTGCAGAAACTCGGGCGCCTCGCGGCCCTGCGCGTCGGAAAAGATATTCTTGCCGGTCTGTGCGTCCACCACGGAATGGTGAATGTGCATGGCGCTGCCCGGCTCGCCCTCGATCGGCTTGGCCATGAAGGTGGCGAAACAGTCGTGGCGCAGCGCAGCCTCGCGGATCAGGCGCTTGAAGTAGAAAATCTCGTCCGCCAGCGCCACCGGGTCGCCGTGGTTCAGGTTGATTTCGACCTGACCCGCGCCGCCCTCTTGCAGGATGCCGTCGATCTCGAACCCCTGCGCCTCGGCGAAATCATAGATGTCGTCGATGACCTTGCCGTATTCGTCCACCGCCGACATGGAATAGGCCTGTTTCGCCGCCGCCCGCCGCCCCGTGCGGCCCATCGGCGGGATGATCGGCTGGTTCGGGTCGATGTTGCGGGCGACGAGAAAGAACTCCATTTCCGGCGCGACGACGGGCCGCCAGCCGCGTTCTTCATACAGGCTGACGATGCGTTTCAGCACATTGCGCGGCGCGATGGGGACGGGCTGGCCCTGCTGGTCCAGCACGTCATGGATCACCTGCATCGTGTAATCGGCGGTCCAGGGCGCGGCGGTGGCGGTGGAAAAATCAGGCCGCAGCACCATGTCGGGTTCGGTAAAGGCGCCCTGCGGGTTGTCGGCCCATTCCCCGGTGATCGTCTGCAAAAAGATCGAGTTCGGCAGGTAGAATTTTTCCTGCCGCGCGAATTTCGATGCGGGCATGGCCTTGCCACGTGCCACACCGGCGATGTCGGCAACGATACATTCCACCTCGTCCAGCCGCTTGCCTTCGGCATAGCGGCGGGCGGCGGTAGGGGTGTGGTTCAACCAGTCGGGGGTCATGGGTCACCTGTTGCAGCGGCCAGCGCCGGATGAGTTTCAGTAAGCGCAGCTTTGACATTGGCGCGGTCGGTGGCGCTGCGGTTCTGGCCGGCTTTCCATTTGCCTTTGATGTCGGTGATGGCGATCTCGACCCCGACGATGCCGCGTTTCATGGCGGTGATGTAGCTGCCCGGCGCGTCGGTCACGGCCCAAGGCTCGGGCAGCGCGGTTTCCATCTGCCGGGTCAGCGCGTCGATCTGATCGCCCAGCCAATCCGCGTCATCGCGCAGGTAGGCGATGCCGCGCACCTGCACCATCAGATAGTTCCACGTCGGCACGACCTTGCCGGTTTGCGCCTTCGCCTCATACAGCGCCGGGGTGATATAGGCCTGCGGCCCCTGAAAGACCACCAGCACATCGGCCCCGTCAAGCCCGCTCAGTTGTGGGTTGGCGCGGGCCAGATGCGCGCGCAGCCAACCGTCAGCGGTCATCTGGAACGGCACTGCATTCGCGGTCAGCGCCCCGGCGTTCGAGATCAGTAAACCCAGCGGATGCGCCGCGATCAGGCCCGCCAGCATTTCGGGCCGGGTTTCCGCGAAATGGGGCGGGCAATACATCAGGCCGCCTGTCTTGGCTGTTTGAAGAACGCCTCGATCCGGTCTGCAATCATGCCGCTGGATTTCGCCTCGTCCATGCGGGCGCGGGCCTGTTCCAGCAAGGCGTCAGGGACGGCGCCGCCTCGAAACTCCATCAGCCCGCCGACGAAGCGATCCTCGAATTCCGGGTGGGCCTGCACGGTAAAGGCCCGGTCGCCGTAAACCAGCGCGGCGTTTTCGCAAAAGCCGTTGCGGGCAAGCACGATGGCATCCGGTGGCAGGGCCGTCACCTGATCCTGATGCCAGGCGTTCAGCGTAACCGGCTGGCCGTCAAAGTCGTAATCCTGCGCGCCCACGGCCCAACCGCCCGCGTATTTTTCAACCGTGCCGCCCAAAGCTTGCGCGATGATCTGATGGCCAAAGCAGATGCCGACCATCGGCACATGGGCGGCATAGGCGCGGCGGATGAAATCTTCCAGTGGCGGGATAAAGGCGTGATCTTCATAAGCGCCGTGGCGCGATCCGGTCAGCAGCCAGCCATCGGCGTCGTGGATGGATGCCGGGAACTGCATGTCCTCGACATGGTAATGGCTGAAATCAAAGCCCCGCCCGGCCAGCATCCGGGTGAACATATCGGGGTAATCACCCATCTCTGATTTAAGCAGATCGGGCGACTGGCCGCATTGAAGGATACCGATGCGCATGGGAACCTTTGGGTTTTTGCTTTGCGCCAAGGGTATGTGCCGCGCGGGGGGCTTGCAAGAGGCGCGGTTGCAGCGGGGGCGCTTCGCCCCCCGCACCCCCCGAGGATATTTTCAAACGAAAGACGGGCTGGCCGTGCTGCAATGGGCGCGCTAGGCTGAGCAAAATTACAGTGAGGATCGCCCATGCCCGGCCTGCGCCCTGATATTGACCCCGATGGTTTGCTGGAATTTTCGGTGGTGTTCACCGACCGGTCGCTGAACCATATGTCGCAGAAATTTCAGGCGGTGATGCGTGATCTGTCGTCATCGCTGCGCGAGGTTTACGGGGCCGATCAGGTCGCCATCGTGCCGGGCGGCGGCACCTATGCGATGGAATCGGTGGCGCGGCAGTTCGGGCGCGATGCCCATGCGCTGATCCTGCGGAACGGCTGGTTCAGCTATCGCTGGAGCCAGATCTTTGAGGCAGGCGGTTTTGCGCGCGAGGTGACGGTGGCCAAGGCGCGGCCCGCAGGGAACGAGCCGCAGCCCGCCTATGCGCCTGCGCCCATCGAGGATGTGGTGCAGCAGATCCGCGAGGCGCGGCCCGATGTGGTGTTCGCGCCGCATGTGGAAACCTCGGCCGGGCTGATCCTGCCCGATGATTACATCACCGCGCTGGCCGCCGCCGCGCACGAGGTGGGAGCGCTGATGGTGCTGGACTGCATCGCATCCGGCGCGATCTGGGTGGATATGGCGGCGACCGGCGTGGATGTGCTGATCTCGGCCCCGCAGAAAGGCTGGTCGGCGTCGCCCGCCGCCGGGCTGGTGATGCTGTCAAAACAGGCAGCGGCGCGGCTGGCGGAAACCGACAGCGACAGCTTTGCCTTGGACCTGAAGAAATGGCGCGCGATCATGGCCGCTTATGAGGATGGCGGCCACGCCTATCACGCCACCATGCCGACCGATGCGCTGGTCGGGCTGCACAGCGCCATCGAGGAAACCCGCGCCATGGGGTTCGAGGCCGCGCGCGAAGCGCAATGGCGCCTGGGCGAGAGTGTGCGGGCGATGCTGGCCGAACGCGGCATCCGCTCGGTGGCGGCCAAGGGTTTTGGTGCGCCGGGGGTAGTGGTGTCCTACACTAGTGATCCCGACATCAAATCAGGCAAGAAATTCGCCGCCGAGGGGATGCAGATCGCCGCCGGCGTGCCTTTGCAGGTGGGCGAGGGTGTGGATTTTTCGACCTTCCGCCTTGGCCTGTTCGGGCTGGACAAGTTGCAGGATGTGGACGGCACCATCGCCCGGCTGCGCGCTGTGCTGGACAAGGTGCTGCGCTAAGCCTCGTCTTTCGTTTCCAAATATCCTTTGGGATGAGGAGATCAGGAAAAGGTCCGGTGGCCCTTTTCCCCGACCCTGGGGCGTAGCCTATTCCTCGTATTGGCCGTGCTTGTTCACCCGGCCTTCGGGCAATTCGCCCCCGGCGTTCATATTGGCGCGGTTCCACAGGATCGAGCTGACAAAGGCCATGGCGATGAAGCTGGCACCCAGCAGGCCGGTGATCGCCTCGGGGATGTGCCACATGGTCTGACCGAACATGATGATCGACAGGATCAGGATCGACCAGAACGCGCCGTGTTCCAGATAGCGGAACTCGGCCAGCGTGCCGCGCTCGACCAGCATCACCGTCATCGAACGCACATACATCGCCCCGATGCCGAGGCCGATGGCGATCAGGAACAGGTTTTGCGTCAGTGCGAACGCCCCGATCACGCCGTCAAAGCTGAAGCTGGCGTCCAGAACCTCAAGATAGAGGAACCCGCCCAGACCGGCCTGCGCGGCCCCGCCTTTGCCCGGTGCACCCCAGCGGTCCAGCACCGCGCCAAGCGCATCGACGGCCAGATAGGTGACGATCCCCCAGATGGCGGCGAACATGAAGGTCGGCTCGTCCCGCACCGGCAGCAGCCAGACGAAAAACAGGATGCAGATCAGCACAAAGCCGACCTCCATCCCACGGATCGACCCGGCCTTGCGAAGCTGCCGTTCCAGCCCGCCGATCCAATCGACTTCTTTGGACTGGTCAAAGAAATAATTCAGCGCCACCAACATCAGGAACGCCCCGCCAAAGGCGGCGATGGGCAGATGCGCGTCGCCGATCAGTTCGGCATAACGCTCGGGCTGGGTCGCGGCCAGCTTGATCGCCGCGATTGGCCCGATCTGCGCCGCGATCACGACGATCAGCAGCGGAAACAGCACCCGCATCCCAAAGACGGCGATCAGGATACCCCAGGTCAGGAACCGCCGTTGCCAGACCGGCGTCATCTGTTGCAGTTTGTTCGCGTTCACGATGGCATTGTCGAAGGACAGCGAGATTTCCAGCACCGCCAGCACTGCCGCGATAAACAGGAACGACAACATCCCGCCCATGGTGCCGCTGTATTGCCAGCCCAAAAGCCCGGCCAATGCAATTCCGGCGACGGTTACGATAAGGGGCCACTTCAGATAGGAAAGGGTCGAGCGCATGTTGCATCCTGTGCCGGTTTGGCGGTCAGTTAGGAGGCCGCTGACAGCACTGCAAGGGCGGGTGTCATGATTGCGCGATTTTGTTGCTGCGGCACATCGCATTTGCGCGAAAAGGGATGAAAATGACGAAATATCGCCGCTTTGCGATTTATTACACGCCCCCGCCCGGTGATCTGGCGCGGTTCGGGGCGGCTTGGCTGGGCTGGGACAGCGCGGCGGGGCGGGCGGTGGATCACCCCGCGTTAAGGGGGCTGGACCCTGCGCAGATCGCCGCGCTGACCGCTGTGCCTCGCCGTTACGGGTTCCATGCCACGCTGAGGCCGCCCTTCGCGGCGGTGCGTGGCGAGGGGGCGCTGGCCGAGGATCTGGCGGCGCTGGCCGCGCGGTTGCCGCCGGTGGATGCGGGTGATCTGGCGTTGGCACGGATCGGCGGGTTTCTGGCGCTGGTTCCGCAGGCGCAGCCCGGTGCGCTGACCGATCTGGCGGCGGCGCTGGTGCGCGGACTGGACGCGCACCGCCCGGCCCTGACCCCGCAAGACCGCGCCCGGCGTAACCCTGACGCGCTGTCTCCGCGCGAACGCGCCCTGCTGGATCGTTGGGGCTATCCTTGGGTGTTCGAGGCGTTTCGCTTTCACATGACCTTGACCGGGCCAGGGGTGCCCGAGACTGTCGAGGATGCTTTGCGTCCGGTGCTGGACCTGATGCTGCCCCGGCCCTTGGTGATTGATGCCGTCACCCTGTCGGGCGAGGACGATCAGGGCCGGTTTCACGACATCGCGCGTTATCCCTTGCTGGGGTAGCGGCGTGGGGGCCTATGGCGCTGCCGTTCTCCAAGGCGGGCATTGGGGCAGGCAAGCCGCCATCACGTTGCGACCTGTGACCGGCGTGTTATTCAGTGGCCGCCCGCTGCGGGTTTACCGCGCAGGGCGGCGATGGCGGGGTTGATGATGTGCGCCACGACAGGGATCAACGCCAGCCCCAGCAGCAGCCCGAAGATGCCGTCAAAGAACGCCGTCACCACCCATGCCGCCGCGCCGGGGGCCGCAGGCAGGGCTGACGCGGCAGCCTGGGCCATGTGATGCACCCATTCATAGGGCTGATGCTGGCCCAGTTCATGCAGGCCATGGACGACGATCTGACCGCCGACCCACAGCATCGCCGCCGTGCCGACGACGGTCAGGGTTTTCATAAAGCCGGGCATGAATTTCACGATGCCACGCCCGATGGCAGCCCGCGCGCCACGCCCGTGGGTGGCCAGCCAGACACCGAAGTCATCGGCCTTCACCACCAGCGCCACGAAACCATAGACGGCGGCGGTGATGCCGATGGCGACGATCATCAGGATAACGGCCTTGGTCAGCACGTTGTCATCGGCGGGGATGGTGGACAGGGCAATGGTCATGATTTCGGCGGACAGAATGAAATCGGTCTTGATCGCGCCTGCGACCCGCGCTTCTTCCAGCGCGGCACCTTCGCCCTCGGGGTGGATATGCGCCTCACTGTCGTGGTGGGGCTGTATCATGTGCCAGATTTTTTCCGCCCCCTCAAAGCACAGATAGGCCCCGCCCAGCATCAGCAGCGGCGGGATCGCTTGGGGTGCGAACACCGACAGCAGCAGCGCGATGGGGGTCAGGATCACCAGCTTGTTGAAAAGGCTGCCGCGGGCGATTTTCCACACGATGGGAATTTCGCGGCTGGCGTCAAAGCCATGCACATATTTTGGCGTGACCGCCGCATCGTCGATGACGGCACCGGCCGCCTTGGCCCCGGCGCGGGCGGCCTGCCCTGCCACATCGTCGATAGAGGCCGCCGCGACCTTGGAAATCGCGGCCACGTCGTCCAGCAATGCGATCAGCCCGCTCATCCCGATAATCCTTCGTGCTTTAAAAGACGATCACTGGCGCAGGTCGCCGCGCGGTGCAAGGGGGATCAGGGGGCGATCTGCGGCCACAGCACGATGGCCGCCGCGCCGATGACCAGCACGGCCAGCAGGATGATCCAGAACCAGCCGCCACCGCCTTCACCCTTGGACGAGGGGCGGCCCCGTCCGCGAATCACGATCTCGCCCATGTCCGAGGGCAGGGCGTGGCCAAGCGCGCGGTCCAGCATCAACCGCGCGCGGGCGGGAACCAGCACCGGCGTGACATCCCCGGCGATTACGGCGATGCGTTCCTGCCAGCCGCGCACCCGCGCCGCATCCGCGCCGGTCGCCCCCGTCGCCCCTGGCAGGCCAAGCGCCACGCGCGCCGCCAAAAGCTCGGCTGCGGCCTGATCTTCGGGGGCGTCGGCGATGGTTTGCACGGCAGCATCCAGCAACGCAGGGTCGGTGGGGGCGCGACCTTTTTGCGCCGCTTCGATCAGGGTGGTCGCCTGCGGCACGGGCAGGCTGGCCAGCGTTTGGCGCAAAAGGCCGGGCTGGATCGGGACCGGCTGTCCGCCTGCCGGGGCAAAACCCGTGCCCATGGCTTGCGCACGGGTCAGGGCCACCAGCCATGCCAGCGCGCTTAATCCGCTGGTTTCCTGCTGGCCTGCATCGGTCCATATGTGGTGGAACACCGCCTGCACGGCGGCTTCGGCCTTTTGCCGGTCGTTCAGCACGGACAGGCAGATGGCATGCAACCAATCCGCCGTCAGCCGATACAGCGAATCAAACGCGCCGCGATCACCCTTGGCGATACGCGGGATCAGGTTTTCGGCCGCTGCCCGGCGGTTTTCCTGCACCCTTTGCCCCATTCTTGATCTTTCCGGCAGGTTAGGCCGCGCCGTCTGGTGATGCAACGCCCCGCACCTTGCGGTCGGCGGATGAATGCGCGATCAAGCACCGAATGAGACGAAAGGGCAAGGCGATGCTGGATCAGAATGCAAAACCGACCGAGGACATCGACCTGCGCGAGGTCTTTGGTATCGACAGCGATATGAAAGTGCGCGGTTTTGCGGAACGCAGCGACCGCGTGCCGGAACTGGACCCGACCTATAAATTCGACCCCGACACCACGATGGCGATTCTGGCCGGGTTCGCCTATAACCGCCGGGTGATGATCCAAGGCTATCACGGCACCGGCAAATCCACCCATATCGAACAGGTGGCGGCGCGGCTGAACTGGCCCTGCGTGCGGGTGAACCTTGACAGCCATGTCAGCCGGATCGACCTGATCGGTAAGGACGCGATCAAGCTGGTCGATGGCAAGCAGGTGACGGTGTTTCACGAAGGCATCCTGCCCTGGGCCTTGCGCAACCCGACCGCGATTGTGTTCGACGAATATGATGCGGGCCGCGCCGATGTGATGTTCGTGATCCAGCGCGTGCTGGAGGCGGACGGCAAGCTGACACTGCTGGATCAGAACGAAGTCATCACGCCGAACCCGTTCTTCCGTCTGTTCGCCACAGCCAACACGGTGGGTCTGGGCGACACCACGGGCCTTTATCACGGCACCCAGCAGATCAACCAGGGCCAGATGGACCGCTGGTCGCTGGTGGCGACGCTGAACTATCTGTCCCACGACGCCGAGGCCGCCATCGTTCTGGCCAAGGTGCCGCAGTATAACAACGAAAAGGGCCGCAAGATCATCGGCCAGATGGTGACGCTGGCCGATCTGACCCGCACGGCGTTCATGCAGGGCGATCTGTCCACGGTCATGTCGCCGCGCACGGTCATCAGCTGGGCGCAGAACGCGCGGATTTTCGACAATGTGGGCTATGCCTTCCGCCTGACCTTCCTGAACAAATGCGACGAGCTGGAACGCCAGACGGTGGCCGAGTTTTATCAACGCCTGTTCGACGAAGAACTGCCCGAAAGCGCGGCGGCGAAGGCAGGGTAGGGGCGCGGGGGGCGTTGCCGGAACAGCGGTTGCGGCCTTTCTGCCTTGGTCAATCCAGTCGTTTCGCAGATGAAGCCGATTGAGGATATTCTGACCGCGGGCAATGTCGCGCCAGACTATATGTCCATCCGTTGCAGTGGGCTGTGGATGACGATGGCAAAATAGGCAGGCCGCGCGCAACCGGGCAAAAATCCTCACCGCGATGTGTTGGACAAAGAAGAAGTGCTTGTGCATCTTGCCGCCAGAAACCATGCGGAGCGAAATGGCGCCGATGCGACAGACGTGTTTCCCGATGTCATGGGAAATGCCCATCGTGTCGCGCGGTCGTATCGGGGCAGGTTTCAGGACAACGACAGCAGAAACGCACGCTCTGGCGTTCCGATGCGGGTTTCGATACGGACACAAAGTTCTGCGTGCTGCCGGGGCCGGGCACAGGGAATGAAACCGTGTCGAGGGCGCGGGAATGCCGCGGTTCACCCGGCGCATCGGTGCCTTGTTATCCAAATCTGTTCAGATGATCGCGCGATCCAAAAGGTGCCGCCATGACCGATAACAGCCTTGTCCTGATCTCGTCCGACGGGTCGCGCCGCGTGGTGGATCAGATCGACGGTCTGACGGTCGAGTTTCGCGGCAAAGGCAGCGTTGTGGAAATCGGCGAAGGGGCGGTGTTTCGCAATTCACATCTGATCCTGTCCAACCGTGGGTATGTGTCCATCGCCAAAACCCACCCGCGCGGTATTCTGAACACGACCGCCGATATGTCCGGCGATGGTGAGGGGAAATCACTGGGCATCGGCTTTGGCTCTTCGATCGAGGGATGCCGCTTTGCGATGGCCAATGAAACCGGCGTGTCGATCACGATTGGCCAGCGGTGTATGCTTAGCACGAATATCACCTTTCGCGGGGGGGACGGGCACACCATCTTTGATCCCGACACGCGTAAGGTGCTGAACCGCACCCGGCCCATTGTGATCGGCGATCACGTCTGGATTGGCGCGGGGGCCACCCTGACCAAAGGCAGTCAGGTGGCCAGCCATTCGGTGGTGGCGACGATGGCCGTCGTCACCCGGCGATTCGATCAGGAACATGTCGCCATCGCGGGCAATCCGGCGCAGATCGTGCGGCGCGGCATCGACTGGGATCGTCGCTATATCGACAGATTTGTGTGACGGGCTGCATGGTCGGCCCATTCCGGCGCGCGGCCCTTTGACAATGCCGCCATTCCGGCAGACAACAATCCTATGCAAAAGACCGACAACCCCGCCGATCCGTTCAAGAAAGCCCTGACCGAAGCGACCCGCGCCTTGGCCGAGGATCACGAACTGAATGTCACCTTCACCGCCGACCCGGCGGGCGTGTCGGGCGACACCATGCGCTTGCCGCAGGTCAGCCGGCGGATGACGCGCGATGAAGTTCTGCTGGCGCGCGGCACCGCTGATGCGCTGGCGATGAAGCTGCGCCACCATGATGCGCCGATCCATGCCCGCTATGTCCCTGCCGGGCCGATGGCGCGCGAACTGTATGAGGCGATGGAGACGGCCCGGTGCGAGGCGTTGGGCGCGCGCGACATGCCCGGCGCGCTGTCGAATATCGACGCGAAAATCGGGGCCGAGGCGGATAAAAAGGGCTGGGCACAGATCAAGGCCGCGTCCGATGCGCCGCTGTCGGTGGCGGCGGGGCTGATCTTGCGGCAGGCGGCGACGGGGCGGGCGTTGCCGCCCGGCGCACAGCATATCGCCGATCTGTGGCGGCCCTTTGTGGAACAGCAGGCCGGGGGCACGCTGGACGATCTGTCTGCGGCCCTGGCTGATCAGGCGGCATTCGCGCGGCTGGCGCGGCAGGTCATCAGTGATCTGGGCTATGGCGATCAGCTGGGCGACGACCCGGATCAGCCCGAGGACGAGGCCGAGGACGACGCCGAACAGCAGGACCGCACCGGCGAGGAACAATCGGCCGAGCCTGACGATGGCGAGGACGCCGAGGCGTCCCCCGAACGCAGTCAGGAACGCCAGCAGGACGAACGGCAGGCGCAGGTTTCCCTGGACGATCAATCCGACGAGGAAATGGCGGATGAGGCGGAAATGCCCGATTCCGAGATGCCGCCTGATCTGCCGCCCCCCGTCAGCGAGGCTTCGGCGGAATATAAGGTGTTCACCCAAGCCTTTGACGAAGAAATCCGCGCCGAAGATCTGGCCGAACCCGCCGAACTGGAACGGCTGCGCGCCTATCTGGACAAGCAGCTGGAACCCCTGCGCGGGGCGGTGTCGCGGCTGGCCAACAAATTGCAGCGCCGCCTTCAGGCGCAGCAGAACCGCAGTTGGGAATTCGACAAGGAGGAAGGCGTTCTGGACGCGGGACGCTTGGCGCGGGTGGTGGCGAACCCGACGACTCCGCTGTCGTTCAAGATCGAAAAGGACACCGAGTTTCGCGACACGGTGGTGACGCTGCTGATCGACAACTCTGGTTCGATGCGTGGGCGGCCGATTTCGATTGCGGCGATCTGCGCCGATGTGCTGGCCCGCACGCTGGAACGGTGCAGCGTCAAGGTGGAAATCCTTGGCTTTACCACCCGCGCGTGGAAGGGCGGGCAATCGCGCGAACAATGGCTGAAGCAGAACCGCCCCGCCGGACCGGGCCGTCTGAACGACCTGCGCCATATCATCTATAAAGGGGCCGATGCGCCGTGGCGGCGGGTGCGTCCGAACCTTGGGCTGATGATGAAGGAAGGCTTGCTGAAAGAAAATATCGACGGCGAGGCGCTGGAATGGGCGCATCGGCGGATGGTCAAACGGGCCGAGGCGCGCAAGATTCTGATGGTGATTTCCGACGGCGCGCCGGTGGATGACAGCACCCTCTCGGTGAACCCGGCCAATTATCTGGAAAAGCACTTGCGCGACGTGATCGCCATGGTCGAACGGCGCAAACAGGTGGAATTGCTGGCCATTGGCATCGGCCACGACGTGACGCGATACTATGACCGTGCGGTGACGATCACCGATGTCGAACAGCTTGGCGGCGCGATGACCGAACAACTGGCGGCGCTGTTCGATACCGACCCGCGCAAACGCGCGCGGGCCTTGGGCATAAGCGGGGCGCGGCGGGCGGGTTAGGCCGCCCCCTTACACCAGCAGTTCCGACAGAATGTCGTCCAGCGTGATGTCACGAAAGGCGAAACCGGCGGCGGTCAGCCGCTTTGTCAGCGCGGTCAGGTTTTCCGGCGCGGTGCTTTCGACGCCCAGCAGGATCGAGCCAAAGTTGCGGGCGGATTTTTTCAGATATTCGAACCGTGAAATATCGTCATCCGGCCCCAGCAATTGCAGGAAATCGCGCAGCGCGCCAGGGCGCTGCGGCAGGCGCAGCACGAAATAGCGTTTCAGCCCGGCGAACCGCTGTGCGCGTTCCTTGACATCGGGCAGACGTTCGAAATCGAAATTGCCGCCGGAACAGACGCAGACAACAGTTTTGCCGCGAATGTCGTCCAGATCCTGCAACACGTCGATGGCCAATGCGCCCGCCGGTTCCAGCACCACGCCTTCGGTGTTCAGCATTTCCAGCATGGTGATACAGATGCGGTTTTCCGGTGCCAGATGCACATCCGAGGGCGAATAGCGCCGCAATTCGGCAAAGGGCAGCGCGCCGATGCGGGCCACCGCCGCGCCATCGACAAAGCCATCCACGGCGGGCAGGGTGACAGGCTGGCCGGTTTCCAGTGCGCCTTGCAGACTGGCCCCGCCCAAAGGTTCAGCAAAGGCCAGCCGGGTTTCCGGGGCCTGTTCACGCAGATATTTCGACACCCCCGACGACAGCCCGCCGCCGCCGACCGGCAGCACCACCAGATCGGGGGCGCGGCCCAGCTGATCCAGCATCTCCATCGCGACGGTGGCCTGCCCCTCGATCACATCGGGGGAATCAAACGGCGGCAGGAACTGCGCGCCTTGCTGCGTGCAGAAATCCTGCGCGGCGGCCAGCGTCTGGTCGAAATAATCGCCGGTCAGCACGATTTCCACGCAATCGCCACCAAAGACACGAGTCTTGTCGATCTTTTGTTTCGGCGTCGTCACCGGCATAAAGATCGTGCCGCGCGCGCCGAAATGACGGCAAGCAAAGGCCATGCCCTGCGCATGATTGCCCGCGCTGGCACAGACGAAATGCGCATCCGCGCCGTCACGCCCCTCCATATGCTTGCGCATCGCGTTAAACGCCCCACGCAGCTTATAGCTGCGCACGGGGGTCAGATCCTCGCGCTTGAGCCAGATATCGGCACCGTATCGGGCCGACAGAAAGTCATTGCGTTGCAGCGGCGTGGCGTCGAACAGCGACCGGATGGCAGCGGCGGCCTGACGGACAGAGGGGGCAAAGGGTTCCATACCCCGCCCATGCCGCGAAAGCGGCGGATTGGCAAGGGTCAGCGCAGATCACGCCCTTCGACATAATGGCCGTAAAGCGTGGTGCAGATCGACAGCGACAGAAGCGTAAAGATCCACGCACCGACCGCTGCCACGATCACCAGCAGCGGGATGCTGTCTGGCGATATGTTCAGCAGCAGATAGCCTATGAGTCGAAGCGTCTGTTCGCCAAGAAATTGCAGCACGAACAGAAAGAACGCCAGCGCCAGCAGCGTGCCAGTAATGCCCCGTGTCGCGGTCCATGCCGTCGTCAATGGCTTTTCCACCTGAACCGCAGCGCCGGGCAGTGCGACAGACAGCCGCAGCATCAGCAGGGCGATTGCGATACCTATCAGCGCAGCGACTGCCATTGCGCCCGATATGGCATTCGTAAGCGACGCAATTGCCACAAGAATGTATCCAAGCGGCGCTGCCGCCGCGAAGGCCAGCAGCCCGATCTTCAAGGCGGTCACGATATACGCGGCCAAGGGTCCGGCGGGCAGATGTGGAACAAATCCCTGCGGCTGGTTCAGCAGCGCAAAACGATGCCAGTTCACGCCCATGACGGCGGTGGTGATCAGCCAGATCAGGCCCGTGGTCAGCAGCAGCAGGATATTTTCAAGTGCGCCCAGCGGCATCCTTGGCATAGACAGCATGAGGGAGCCGAGCAAAAGGAGTTGCACCAGCATCGGCAGCACCGAAATGCGGACCGCCTGCCCCAGATTGGCGGTCAACTGCCGCCACGAATGGGTCAGGATGCTCAGTGCCTTCATTTTGTCTCCGGCTGCGATGGTGCGGCATTGTTATTGCCCCGCCCCACTTGTGGCAATCGCCGTTCCGTCCTATCCCGTCGAAAATTCGACAAGGGGTTAACCGTATGACTGACGCGCCGAAAAAAGTCGTTCTGGCCTATTCCGGGGGCCTTGACACCTCGATCATCCTGAAATGGTTGCAAACCGAATACGGCTGCGAGGTCATTACCTTCACCGCCGATCTGGGGCAGGGCGAGGAACTGGAACCCGCGCGCGCCAAGGCCGAACTGTTGGGGATCAAGCCTGAAAACATCCACATCGACGATCTGCGTGAAGAATTCGTGCGCGATTTCGTCTTCCCCATGTTCCGCGCCAATGCCCTGTATGAAGGGCTGTATCTGCTGGGCACCTCGATCGCGCGACCGCTGATTTCCAAACGTCTGGTCGAAATCGCGCATGAACATGGGGCCGATGCCGTGGCGCATGGCGCGACCGGCAAGGGCAACGATCAGGTGCGGTTCGAACTGTCCTGCTATGCGCTGGACCCGGCGATCCGCGTCATTGCGCCCTGGCGCGAATGGGATCTGACCTCGCGCACCAAGCTGATCGAGTTTGCCGAACAGAACCAGATCCCCATCGCCAAGGACAAGCGCGGCGAGGCCCCGTTCAGCGTCGATGCCAACCTGCTGCACACCTCGTCCGAGGGGAAAGCACTGGAAAACCCCGCCGAGCAGGCCCCCGATTACGTCTATCAGCGCACCGTGAACCCCGAGGACGCGCCCGACACGCCCGAATATATCGAAGTGACCTTTGAACGCGGCGATGCGGTGGCGATCAACGGTCAGGCGATGTCGCCCGCGACCATCCTGACCCGGTTGAACGAATATGGCGGGCGTCACGGCATCGGGCGGCTGGATTTCGTGGAAAACCGCTTCGTCGGCATGAAGTCGCGCGGCATCTATGAAACCCCCGGCGGCACGATCTTGCTTGAAGCGCATCGCGGCATCGAACAGATCACGCTGGACAGCGGCGCGGGCCATCTGAAAGACAGCATCATGCCGCGCTATGCCGAACTGATCTATAACGGCTTCTGGTTCAGCCCCGAACGCGAGATGCTGCAAGCCCTGATCGACAAATCGCAGGAACACGTCACCGGCACGGTGCGGCTGAAACTGTATAAGGGCAGCGTGAATTGCGTTGGCCGCTGGTCGGATCATTCGCTTTATTCCGAAGCGCACGTAACCTTTGAAGACGACGCTGGCGCTTATGACCAGAAAGACGCGGCGGGCTTTATCCGCCTGAACGCGCTGCGGCTGAAACTGGTCGCAAACCGCAACGCGCGGGTGAAGTGATCGAACCGCCCCGCCACACCGGCGGGGCGTTTTCCATTTGGGGGCGGTGATGATCGCCTCACCCGTATATCAGGCTATGGGTATCCAGATTTCAACGACGCCGCGCCCGGTTTCAGGATCGAACCTGCTGTCATAGCGTTCAAAATCGGGCCGCTTTTCCGGGGTCAGACCAAGATCGGTCAGGCTTTGGTTCCAGATGGTGTAAACGGTTTTAGGCAGATCGGCGATGTGACCTTTGTGGCTGAACACCGCATAGCGGCCTGCCGGAATGTCAATATGCTCCATTCCGTCGCTGTGGCCCGCTGCCTCAAGCCCGGCGACATAGCGGAACCGACCAGCATCATCGGCATCGCAGCACACACCATACCATATGCCGGCAATGGCATTGCTGACGTCCCTGTGCCGGGCGTTGAACGCAGACCAAAGGGGCGGAATCACGCTGGTATCTTCAAAGCTGCACATTGCGCCCAACCCCACGACACGAAATGCCGCGCGGTCCCGTATTTCGGGCTTTGCCACGTTGACGATCATCTCTTTCTTCATTTCCATAGGCTCCATAAGCGATAGGGAACGGACCGAACGGACCTTGCGAACCGTGCTGGGCAGCACGCCAAAATAGCCTGCAAAGGCCCGCGTGAACGCTTGATGAGAGCCATAGCCTGCATCAAACGCGATGCTCAGCGGCGTATTCTCACTGTCGGCAATTGACCGGGCCGCCAGTGAAAGGCGGCGCCCCCGCATATAGGACATGATCGAAAACCCCGTGTTTTGGCGAAAGACACGGCACATATGAAAGCCGCTGACGGCGCATCTGTCCGCGATCACATCAATCGTGATGTCCTTGTCTGGCAGGTTCGTTTCGATTTGCCAGATGATCTTGTCCAGCAAGGCCATGAGGGTCTCCTTCGGTTCACGGCATGGGTATCCCATAATCATGCGGCCCCGTGCTTGATCGTTCTTGCTGGTTTGCGGCAGCCGATATTACGTGATTACGTGTGTTGCAGCAGATCCGCCGGTTTGCTGTTTGCAAGGCCACTGGCCCGGCTTGAACCGGCCCGCAAAGCGATTACCTGACAGCGGCGGCGCAACCTGCCGCGCCACAAAAGGAACCTCTTCATGTCCTCCTTATTCCAGCCCCTGACCGTCAAGGACGTCACCGCCCGCAACCGCATCGCCGTGCCGCCGATGTGTCAGTATATGGCCGATGACGGGCTGGCGAATGACTGGCACCGGGTGCATTATGGCGCGCTTGGGCAGGGCGGCGCGGGGGTTGTCGTGGTCGAGGCGACGGCGGTGTCGCCCGAGGGGCGGATCACGCCGAACTGCCTTGGCCTTTGGAACGACGAACAGGCCGAAAAGCTGGCTGACATCGCGCGGCTGATCGCGGCGCATGGCGCGGTGCCGGGCATCCAGATCGCCCATGCCGGGCGCAAGGCCAGTGCCAACCGCCCGTGGGATGGCGACGATCATATCCCCAACGATGCGCCCAAGGGCTGGCAGACCATCGCGCCCTCGGCCGTTGCCTTTGGCGGCCATCTGGGCAAGGTGCCGACCGAGATGACGCAGGATGACATCGCCCGTGTCCGCGCCGATTTCGTTGCCGCCGCGATCCGGGCGCGCGATGCCGGGTTCCGTTGGCTGGAACTGCATTTCGCCCACGGCTATCTGGCGCAGAGCTTTTACAACGACAAAAGCAACCAGCGCGGCGATGAATACGGTGGCAGCCCGGAAAACCGTGCCCGCTTTCTGATCGAAACCCTGCGCGATGTCCGCAAGGTCTGGCCGGAAAACCTGCCGCTGACCGCGCGTCTGGGGGTGCTGGAATTCGATGGCCGCGACGAGGCGCAGATGGCCGAAACCATCGCCCTGACCACCCGGTTCCGGGATGAGGGGCTGGACCTGCTCAGCGTCAGCGTGGGCTTTACCACGGCGGACGGACAGATCCCCTGGGCGACGCCGGGCTTCCTTGCGCCCTATGCGAAACGTATCCGTCAGGAAACCGGGCTGCTGGTGTCGTCGGCGTGGGGCTTTGACGAGCCGGGCTTTGCGCAGCAATGTGTAAGCGACGGCACGCTGGATCAGGTGCTGATCGGCAAGGCGCATCTGGCCGACCCGCACTGGACCTATCTGGCCGCCACCCGGTTGGGCGTCGAAAATCCGGCAGACGTGCTGCCCGATCCCTATGCGCATTGGCTGCGCCGCTATCGCTTCGCTGGTTAAGCGGCTTTTCATCGGGCGGCGGTTGCGGCAGGATGCGGCCATGACACACGCCGCCCGCGCCCCCCGCCCCGCCCGTATCGCCATCGTCACCGTGTCCGACCGCGCCGCGCGCGGCGAATACGAGGATAAGGGCGGCCCCGGCGCAGAGGAATGGCTGCGCGGGGTCATCACTTCGCCCATGGAGATTGCGCGCCATATCATTCCCGACGGGCGCGCGGGCGTGGCCGAAACCTTGCGCGCGCTGGTCGAGGGGGGTAGCGACTTGATCCTTGTCACCGGCGGCACCGGCCCGGCCCCGCGCGACGAAACGCCCGAGGCGCTGGCCGATGTGATGGAAAAGGAACTGCCCGGCTTTGGCGAGGAAATGCGCCGCGCATCCTTGGCCGAGGTGCCGACGGCGATCCTGTCGCGCCAGACGGCGGGCATCCGCGACAGCAGCCTGATGATCCTGCTGCCGGGCAAGCCCGCAGCCATCGCCACCTGCCTGAACGCAGTCTTTGCGGCTGTGCCCTATTGCCTCGATCTGATCGGCGCGGCGCGGGTTGAGACCGACCCGGCGCGGATCAAGGCGTTCCGGCCCAAGGCTGGGTGATCGGCGGCGGTTGATCTGCCCCGGCAACCGGCGGCCTGTCTTTGATGCTTGCCGGTGTGCCGGCAGATGTTCTTGCGCATATGCCTGAAAAGATGAACGATCGTTCGCGTGGCACAGTTCCGTGCCGCATCGTGCAGCCGAAAGGACAGCCCTTGCAGAATCTGCCTGTTTTTCCCGACCTGAACGGGGCCTCGGTCTTTATCACCGGCGGCGGGTCCGGCATCGGTGCCGCCTTGACCGAGGGCTTTTTGCGGCAGCGGGCCAAGGTGGCCTTTTGTCAGCGCAGCGATGCGGGGGCGTTTTGCGATGCGATGGAGGCGGCGACAGGCAACCGCCCGCTGTTCCTGCCCTGCGACATCACCGACATGGCTGCGCTTGGGGCGACGCTTGATGCCGCAGCAGCGGCACATGGCCCGGTGACGGTGCTGGTGAACAATGCCGCCAATGACAAGCGGCACAATCTGATGGATGTGGACGAGGCGTTTTTCGACTGGTCCATCGCCATCAACCTCAAAGCCTATGTCTTTGCGGCCAAGGCTGTGGTGCCGGGGATGCGGGCGGCGGGTGGCGGGGCGATCATCAATTTCTCTTCGATCAGTTACATGATGGGGAATGCGGGCTATCCGCTGTATGTGGCCGCCAATTCAGGGATCAACGGGCTGACGCGGGCACTGGCGCGCGAGTTCGGGCCGGATCGCATCCGGGTCAATGCGCTGGCGCCGGGCTGGGTGCTGACACAAAAGCAAAAGGATCTGTGGGTCACGCCCGAAGGGCTGGCGGCGCATCTGGATCGCCAATGCCTGAAAGACCCGCTGGAACCCGAAGATATTGTCGGTGGCTGCCTGTTTCTGGCGTCCCGCGCCGCGCGCGCGATGACCGGGCAGGCGCTGGTGATCGACGGCGGTGTGGTGGTGACGGGATGATCTTTGATCCGCGCCCCTGCGAACTGGGTGAAGGGCCGCTGTGGCACCCGCTGCGGGATCAGTTGTTCTGGTTCGACATCACCGGCCAGCGGATGCTGTCGCGCGACGATCACCCGCAGGAATGGCGCTTTCCCCGGATGGTGTCGGCGGCGGGCTGGGTCAGCCGGGATGTTCTGCTGGTCGCGGATGAATGCAGCCTGTTCCTGTTCGACCTGAGCACGGGAACGGCGACGCCGCTGGCCGATCTCGAAGCCGACAATCCTGTGACCCGATCCAACGATGGCCGTGCCGATCCGCAGGGCGGGTTCTGGATCAGCACCATGGGTAAAAGCGCGCAGCCGGGCGCAGGCGCGATCTATCGCTGGTATCGCGGCGAATTGCGCTGCCTTTTTCCCGGTATCACCATCCCCAACGCCATCTGCTTTCCCCCCGACGGGCGGAGCGCATATTTCACCGACACCGTAACCCGACAGGTCATGCGGGTGGCGCTGGATGCGCAGGGCTGGCCGGTGGGTCAGCCAGAGCTGTTTCTTGACCTGGCGCCCGAGGGGCTGAACCCTGACGGTGCCGTGATCGACACACAGGGGCTGATGTGGCTGGCCGAATGGGGCGCGGCGCGGGTGGCGGCCTATACGCCTGATGGTGCACGGGTGCGCACGATCAGCTTTGACGCGCCGCATAGCTCGTGCCCGGCGTTTGGCGGCGATACGCTGTATTGCACCACCGCGCTGCAAGGCATGGATGCGGCGGCGCGCAGCAGATACCCTGCCGCCGGGCAGACCTTCATGGCCCCCGGCGTGGCGCAAGGACAGGCGGAGCATCAGGTGATCCTGTAACGGCCCCCGGCATTTTGGGTCTGGAAATATCCTCCGGGATGAGGAGGATCAGGAAAAGGTCAGGCGCACCTTTCCCCGACGAATGGGGTGGCCCCCCGGCCTTGCGGCTGCCCCGCTAGACCGCATCCCAGGCCGCCACCACCGCCCGCGCCCTTGCCGCCACCACCGCGGCATCATCGCCCGGCTTATACAGCGACGATCCGATGCCAAAGCCCGCCGCCCCCGCCGCCCGCCAGTCCGCCATATTGGCCACCGACACGCCGCCAACCGCCCACAGCGCCGTGCCGGCAGGCAATACCGCCCGCATTGCGCGCAGCCCGGCGGGGCCAATCAACTCGCCCGGAAACAGCTTCAGTGCCGTTGCGCCAGCGGTCAGGGCGGTAAAGGCTTCGGTCGGGGTCATCACGCCGGGAAAGCTGTCCATCCCGGCGGCGCGGGTGGCGGCGATGACTGCCGGGTCGCAATTGGGTGACAGCACCATCCGCCCCCCCACCTCTGCCACCTGCCGCGCCTGATCCGGGGTCAGCACCGTGCCCGCGCCGATTTGCGCAGCCTTGCCGCAATCGCGCGCCAGCGTGGCGATGCTGACCAGCGGGTCGGGGGAGTTCAGCGGCACCTCGATCCGGGTGATGCCCGCACCGATCAGGGCGGCGGCTATGGCGGGGGCCTCGGGCGGGGTGAGGCCGCGCAGGATGGCGATCAGGGGGCGGCTCATGCGGGGATTCCTTGTGCAAAGGCGGTGAAAAGCCCGGTCAGCGTGGCGTCCTGCGCGGGCAGGATGCTGACCGGCACGCCCTGCGCCGTCAGCGCGCGGGCATACAGGCCGGACAGACCATCTGCGCCGATCACCATCACATCGCAGCCCAGCCACCACGGGCGGGCGGCGGCCAGTTCCCAGCCGATCAGCGTGCCCGACAGCCGTGCCCGCGCCAAGGCCGGGTCCAGCCCGGTCAGCAGCATTTCGGCCCGGATCTGGAACAGCCCGGCATAGCCCGCCGCAGGCCGCGCCATCGCGTCGGATACCGCTGCATCAAAACCCGGCCCGTCGGTTTCCGTTCCGACCGAGTGGCGCAGCACCGACTGTCCGGCCAGCAGGCCGAACAGTTCGCCGGTCATGAAGGTTTTGAAGTTGCAGATTTCCCCGGCGGAAATGCGCACCCATTTCGTATGCGTGCCGGGCAGGCAGGCGATGCCGTCAAAATCGGGCTTGTGCGCCAAAAGCCCGGCGATCTGGGTTTCCTCGCCGCGCATCACATCGGCGGGGGTATCCTGCCGCACGCCGCAGACGATGCTGACCGGGCGTCCGCCCGGATCGCCCGGCACCCGCACCAGCCGGGGAACGGCGGGGCAGGGGGCGGAAACATAGGGGGCCTCGACCCAGCCCTGACGCGATCCGAGCATGCCGCAGGCGATCACTGGCACTGCTGGCCAACCTTGGGTCATATCGGCCAGCACAGCCGCGAAATCATCGGGGCGCAGCACGCCCATCCCCTGATCCGATGCGCGGCTGTCCACGATCCGTGCCCCCGCCATCGCCCAGACACGCAGGTTCGTCGTGCCCCAGTCGGCGGCAATCCAGTCGATGCGATGCGTGTGATCTGTCATAGGCGCTGTCCTTCGATGACGGCGATGGTCTGGGGGAAAGCGGGGGGTAACGCCACCCCCTGCGCCATCAGCGCGGCACCCGACAGCGTGACCGGCGCGTCACAAATCGCCGTGCGGGCGCGGGGGTGGCCGGACGGACGCTCGATCAAGGTCAGGCGATAGCGCGCGGCGGGGTTCAGCCCGGTCAGCCGCAAGGGGGTGGGCAGGATCGGCGCGGCGGTCGCAAGGCTGGCGGCAAAGACTATAAAGCGCGCACCATCGGCGGCGATCTGCATTTCGGCCACGGTCTCGGGCGCGGTATCCAGCCGCCAGATGTCGCCCGCCATCATCCAGCCCCGGTTCGCCTTCCACCATGCGGTGATGCGGTGCAGGGTGGCGGCCTCATCTTCGGTCAGCTCGCGCGGGTCCATCTCGAACCCCATGTGCCGCTGTGCCGCGACCCATGCGCGCAGGGTCATCGGCAGGATGCGCCCCGAGGAATGGCAGATGCGCGGCCCCACATGGCTGCCGGTCGCGCAGGCGGGCAGAAAGGCCGCGTCATGCTGAATGCGCAGTCGTTCCACCGCGTCATTGCTGTCGGACAGCCAGACCCGTGCACAGCGCGTCAGAATGCCGCCGTCGATCCGCCCCCCGCCCGAGGCGCAGCTTTCGATCTCGACCCCCGGATGGGCGGCGCGCAGCCGGTCCAGCAGCGCATAGGCCCCGCGCGTCTGCGCCGTGTCGGGAAAGGGCGGCAGGCGGTTGTGGTCCCATTTCAGGTAATCAATCGGCCAGTCGGTCAACAGCGCATCGAGCCGGGCAAAGATATGGGCGCGCACGTCCTGTCGCGCCATGTCCAGATGAAACTGGTTGCGCCCCCTGATCTGATCTTTGGGGCCAAGCACCCAATCAGGGTGCGCGCGGAACAGGTCGCTGTCCTCGGAAATCATTTCCGGTTCGATCCACAGGCCAAAGCTCATCCCAAGGGCGTGGATCTGTTCGATCAGCGGGCCGAACCCTTGCGGGTATTTCGACGGATTGATCTGCCAATCGCCCAAGGATGTCGTGTCGTCATCGCGCCGCCCGAACCAGCCATCGTCCAGCACGAAACGTTCCGCGCCAAGGGCGGCGGCGCGGCGGGCGATGTCGGTTAGCTCAAAGGGATCGTGGCGGAAATAGACCGCCTCCCAACTGTTGTAATGCACTGGGCGGGGCTGACGCGCGGGCGGCAAGCGGTCGCGAATGGTGCGCTGCATCGCGATATTGATGCTGTTCAGCCCCTCATCCCCGCGCATCAGCCAGATTTCGGCGGTCGCAAAATCGGTGGCGGGCAGGCGTTCCGACCCCGCGGTGTCGCCGATCTGGATCATCCGCCGCCCGTCGGGCAGTTCTGCGGCAATCATGCGATGTCCGCCGGACCATGCGTAATGGATCGCATGGGCCGTGCCATCGGTGTGGGTGGTGCCGGGGGCGGACAGGATCACATGCGGCACGTGTTCGTGCCCCGACCGGCCGGTGCGCGCATCGGTCATCTGCGTGCCGCGCAAGGGCATCGTCACCGGCTGGAACTCGCGCAGCCAGCGGCCGGAAAAGGTGGTGATCTGGTCCAGCGGCGCGGGCACCGGCAGGGTGAGGGACAGATAATGCAGGCTGACGGGGTGTTCGCTGCGCAGATGGGCGGTGACGACGATCATCCCGTGCGGGCGCGGGGCCAGGCGGAACTCCAGCGCCAGCCCGTCCGCCTGATGGGTCAGGTGCAGCGTATCGCCCTGATGCCGTGCCTCGGTCAGCCGCCAGTCGGGTTCAACCGGCCCGCTGGCATCATAGGCCACCAACCCCGGCGGGCCGGGAAAGCTGTGCCGCGCCTCGGGACACAGCGTCAGCGGCGGCAGGGCGTCCAGCATCCCGCCGCTGACTCCGCCCTCGGCGGCGGTGGTCAGGGCGGCCAGATCCTCGTCCTCCGGCAGTCGCGGTCCCCAATAGGCGCAGCGCGCCATGCCGCCACCCGATACCAGAACCAGCGTCTGCGCCCCGCTGTCTACCCGCCAGCATCTCATTTCACCGCACCAAAGGTCAGACCGGCGATGAAATGGCGCTGCATCAGAAAGAACATCAGCACCGGCGGCAGCGCGGCCAGGATCGAGCCGGCGGATACCAGATGCCAGGCCGCGATCCATTGCCCGTTCAGGCTGTTCAGCCCCGCCGTGATCGGTTGCGTGCCCGCCCCTTGGGTCAGCACCATCGCCCAGAAATAATCGTTCCAGATAAAGGTGAACACCAACACCGCCAGTGCCGCGATGGCCGGGCGCACCAGGGGCAGCACGATGAACAGGAAGATCTGCCATTCGCGCACACCCTCGACCCGCGCGGCCTCGATCAATTCGCGCGGCAGGGCCTTGATGAAGTTGCGCATGAACAGGGTGCAGAATCCGGTCTGAAAGGCGATGTGGAACAAGGCCAGCCCGGTGGTGGTGTTATACAGACCCATGGTCACGGTCAGGTCGCGCACCGGCACCATCAGGATCTGAAACGGCACGAAATTGCCCGCCACGAACATAAAGAACACCAGCATCGACAGGCGGAATTTGTAAACCGCCAGCGCAAAGCCGGTCATGCAGGACAGCGCCACCGCGCCGATCACGGTGGGGATGGTGACCTTGAAACTGTTCAGCAGATAGCTGGCAAAGGGCGAATTGCGGAACACATCGGCATAGTTTTCCCACGCAATCCGCGAGGGCATACCGAAATAATTCCCTGCCGCCAGATCGCCGGACGGGCGCAGCGATGTCATCGCCACCCCCAGCAAGGGCAGCAGCCACAGGATCAGCATCACCGGCAGCGCGACCTTATACAGCCGCTGCGCTGCGGGCGTCATGGTCTGGATGGGGCGCGGGAACATCTTACAGCCCCCTTTCGTCGCGCCACATCTTCCAGATGAAGCCCGAGATAAAGATCATCATGATCCCGAACAGCACCACGGCAATGGCCGCGCCGTAACCCATGCGATAGCCATATTCCGACAGCGCCTGTTCATACATGTAATAAGACAGCACCCGCGACGACCCGAACGGCCCGCCCGAGGTCATGATCGAGACAAGATCAAAAGACCGCAGCGCGCCGATTACCGTCACCACCACGGCAATAAAGGTCGCGGGACGCAATTGCGGCAACACCACATGCCACAACAGCCGCCAGCCGCGCGCTCCGTCAAGGCGGGCGGCCTCGATCTGGTCGGTGGCGACGGCATTCAGCCCGGTCAGATACAGGATCATGCAATAGGCGATCTGCGGCCACAGTCCCGCCGCGATGATGCCATAGGTGACATATCGTTCATCCGCCAAAATGGCGATGCCGCGCCCGGTGAACCATTCGATCAGGTTGTAGAACAGCCCAAAGCCGGGGGCATAGAACCATGCGAACATCAGGCCCACCACGACCTGACTGATGACAAAGGGAAAGAAGAACAGAGACTTATAGATGCGCATCCCGCGCACCGTCTGGTTCAGGAACAGCGCGATGGCCAGCCCGGCCGGCACCGCCAGCATATACAGTACCAGCCACAGCAGGTTGTTCTTGAGGCTGGTATAGAACGCCTCGTCCCACCACAGTTCCTGATAATTCGCCAGCCCGATCCAGCGCATGTCGCCAAGGCCGTTCCAGTCGTGAAAGGAAATCCAGATCGACTGAAAGATCGGGATCACGACATAGACCGCAAACATCGCCATGCCGGGTGCCAGAAACAGCCAAGGCGTCAGGCTGCGGCTGATCCGGCGGCGGCGGGGCGTGGCGCGGTGAGGCAAGACAGGCATGGCGCATCCGATAAAGGGGGCGGGCCGTCAAAGCCCGCCCGATGTGGATCAGTTGGCGTAAACGCGGGCGCGCATCCGCTCTAACCGTTCAAGGATGGTGTCCAGACGTTCGGGGCGGACCATGAATTCCTGAAAGCCCTCCATCCCGGCTTTGGCCATCTCGGCGGGGGCGTCGCGGTCAAAGAATTGCGCGATGCCGCCGGTGGCGGTGGACAACAGCTCGAACCCTTTGATCAGGAAGGGGTCGTCATCCACCTCGGCATGGACGTTGATCGGCAATTGCCCCAGCGTCTTGTTCATCTGGGTCTGCACTTCGGGCCGGGCCATGAAGGCCAGGAACAGTTTCGCATCCTCGACGTTCTTCGCGCCCGCAGGGATGTGGATGCTGTCGGTCGGCGCCTCTTCGGCGCGGGGAATGCCGGGGTTGATCGTCGGGAAGGGCATAAAGCCCAGATTGTCATTCGTCATCCCGCCATCCTTGAACGCCGCCACGGCAAAGTTGCCCATGACGAAATTCGCCGCCCGGCCCTGCACGATGTTTGACACCGCGTCCTGCCAATCGACCGCCGCGTGATTGGCGCTGGTATAGGGCACGACCTTGGCCCATTCGGCAAAGACCGCGCGCACGGCGTCATCCGTCCACGGGATTTCGCCATTGGTCAGCTGCATATGCCAGTCATAGCCATTGGTGCGCAGCGACAGATAGTCAAAGATCCCCGCCGCCGGCCACAAAGCGCGGGTGCCGGTGGTCAGGCAGTCGATGTTCGCGGCCTTGAACTGTTCGCAGGCGGCGATGAAATCGTCCCATGTTTCGATGGAATCCGGGTCAACGCCGACCTGTTCATAGACATCGGCGTTATAGTAGATGCCCCACTGATAATAGGTATAGGGGATGCCCCATTGCTTGTCGTCGATGGTCATGGACGACAGGGCGGGGGCCAGGGCGTCTTTCAGGCCGTGTTCCTCCCACACGTCTGACACGTCCTGAAACTGCCCGGCTTCGACAAAGGGGGCCATGCGGTTGCCCGCATACCAGTTGGCCAGATCCGGTGCATCCGCCGTCAGAAAGTTGCGGATGGCGGTTTTATAGCCCTCGTGGTCGAACAGGTTCACCTGCACCTTGATGTCGGGGTGTTCCGCCTCGAAGGCTGCGATCAGCTCGTCAAAGGCGGCCTTGGGGGCGGGGTCGGATGCGTCGTGATTGATGACCAGTGTGCGCTGCTGCGCCGCCACCGGCGCGGCAGTGGCCAGCAAGGCCGCCAGCACCACCAGCCCGTGTTTCAGTTGAGCCATGGTATCTCCTCCCGTTTGGTTCCAATTAATGAAACTTTGTTTTGATTATTGAAACTGTGCGCCGAATCGCCTAGCCTGTCAACAGAAACGGGGGGCAGGTGACGGTGAACATGCGGGCGCAATCGGATGGGACGGTGGGGCGAACGCTGGCCGTGCTGGACCTTGTGGCGGCATTTGACCGGCCCGTGCGTTTCGCCGAACTGCTGCCTGTGGCGGAACTGCCCAAGGCGACGCTGTATCGTTTCCTGCAAGTGCTGGTGCGGCAGGATATGCTGATGTTTGACGAAGACCGGCAAAGCTATGCCCCCGGTATCCGGCTGGTGCGACTGGCCCATGCGGCCTGGGCGCAATCCAGTCTGGCGTCGGTCGCGCGCGATGTGCTGGACCGTCTGGCTGCCGAACTGGGCCAGACGGTGCATCTGGCGCAACTGGATAACGGCGCGGTGCTGTATGTCGATAAACGCAATGCCGCGCAGCCGGTCGAGATGTTTTCGCAGTCGGGCAAGGTTGGCCCGGCCTATTGCACCGGCGTCGGCAAGGCGATGCTGGCGTATCTGCCCGATGACCGGCTGGCCGATGCGATCAGCCGCCAGTCGTTTCATCGCCATACGCCGAATACACTGACCACGCCCGACGCGTTGCGCGCCGATCTGGCCCGTATCCGCGAACGCGGCTATGCGCTGGATGACCAGGAGCACGAGGCAGGCATCGCCTGTATCGCCGCGCCGATCCTGTCGGGCAGCGGGCGGATGCTGGGGGCGTTGTCGGTGACAACGACGACTGCGACAGTGCCGCGCGCTGATCTGCTGGCGCTGGCGCGGCCGGTGACAGTGGCCGCGCGCGAAATTGCCAGTGCCGCCGAGGCGTGGCGCTTCCCCGAACGGCAATGAGGTTCCCATGTCCGGTGTCCAGCTAGCCCGTATTACCAAGGATTTTGGTCAGCACCGCGTCATTCATGGCGTCGATCTGGTGATAGGGCAGGGCGAATTCTGTGTCTTTGTCGGGCCTTCGGGCTGTGGCAAATCCACCTTGCTGCGGATGATCGCCGGGCTTGAGGAAACCACCGACGGCCAGATCAGCATCGGCGGCGAGGACGTCACCGACGCCGATCCCGCCGACCGGGGCGTGGCGATGGTGTTTCAGACCTATGCCCTGTATCCGCATATGACCGTGCGCCAGAACATGGGCTTTGGCCTGAAGATGAACGGCCATCCCCGCGCCGAAATCGCCGCCAAGGTGGCCGAGGCGGCGCGCATCCTGAAGCTGGACCCTCTCTTGGACCGCAAGCCCGCCGCCCTGTCCGGCGGGCAGCGTCAGCGCGTCGCCATTGGCCGGGCCATCGTGCGCGGACCAAAGGTATTTTTGTTTGATGAGCCGCTGTCCAATCTGGATGCCGAACTGCGCGTTGAAATGCGGGCCGAGATCGCCCGCCTGCACCGCGAAATCGCCGCGACGATGATCTATGTCACCCACGATCAGGTCGAGGCGATGACCATGGCCGACAAGATCGTGGTGCTGCGCGCGGGGCGGATCGAACAGGTCGGCGCGCCGATGGATCTGTATGACGACCCGGACAACCGCTTTGTGGCGGGGTTCATCGGCTCGCCCGCGATGAATTTTGTTGCGGGGCAGGCGCGGGGCGGACAGGTGCAGACGGCGGCCTTTGGCGCCATCCCCGCCCCGCATCTGCCAGATGGGCGCGAGGTTGACATCGGCCTGCGCCCCAATGCGCTGCGGTTGACGGATGGTGATGGGTTCCGCGTCGAGATGGCCGAAAATCTGGGTGGCGTCAGCTATGTCCATGTGACCGCGCCATCGGGGGAAAAGCTGATCGTGGAAACCGACCGGCGGCTTGATCCGGCGGGGGGCGGGCAGGTCGGGCTGCGGTTTGATCCTGCCGATGCGTTTTTCTTTGACACTGCCAGCGGCCAGCGGCTGCGCTAGGGGAGGCCCATGAAAATCACCGCGATCGAAACCTTTATCGTGCCACCGCGCTGGTGTTTTGTGAAAATCAGCACGGATGAGGGCATCTGTGGCTGGGGCGAACCCGTGCTGGAAGGCCGCGCTGCCACCGTCGCCGCCATGGTCGAGGAATTGTCCGACTATCTGATCGGGCGCGATCCGGGGCTGATACAGGATCACTGGACGGTCATGTATCGCGCCGGTTTCTATCGCGGCGGCGGTATTCACATGTCGGCCATCGCGGGCATCGACCAGGCGCTGTGGGACATCAAGGGCAAAGCTTTGGGCGTGCCTGTTCATTCCTTGCTGGGCGGTCAGCAGCGTGACCGTATCCGCGTTTACAGCTGGATCGGCGGCGACCGTCCCGGCGACACCGCCCGCATGGCGCGGGATTGTGCCGACCGCGGCTTTACGGCGGTGAAAATGAACGGCACCGAGGAAATGCAGTTCATCGACAGCCACGCCAAGGTCGATCAGGTGCTGGAGCGGGTGCAGGCCATCCGCGACGAGATGGGACCGGATTTCGGCATCGGCATCGACTTTCACGGCCGCGTTCACCGCCCGATGGCCAAGGTGCTGGCGCGCGAGTTGGAACCCTTCCGCCTGATGTTCATCGAGGAACCCGTGCTGTCCGAACATGCCGAGGCGCTGCGCGAGATCGCCAACCATTGCAGCACCCCGATCGCCTTGGGCGAGCGGCTGTTTTCCCGTTGGGATTTCCGCGACATTCTGGCGGGCGGTTATGTGGACATCATCCAGCCCGACCCCAGCCATGCGGGCGGTATCACCGAAACCTATCGCATTGCGGCCATGGCGGAATGTCACGACGTGGCGCTGGCGCTGCACTGCCCGCTTGGCCCTATCGCGCTGGCGGCGAACCTGCAATTGGATGCGGTGTGTTACAACGCCTTTATTCAGGAACAATCGCTGGGGATTCACTATAATCAAGGGTCTGATCTGCTGGATTACCTGACCGATCCCGGTGTGTTCGACTATCAGGACGGCTTTGTCGCCATCCCGCAGGGGCCGGGGCTTGGCATCACCGTGAACGAAGAAAAAGTCCGGGCAGCGGCGGCAGAGAGCCACCGCTGGCGCAACCCCGTCTGGCGTCACGCCGACGGCAGCTTTGCCGAGTGGTAATCATGCGTCAGATCATCCGACTGAATGATAACTGGATCTTTGCCGAAGGGTTTGACCCCGCATGGATCGCCGCACCGATGCAGGGCGCGGCGGTCAACCTGCCCCATAACGCCGTTGATCTGCCGCAGAGCTATTTCGACGAGACCTGCTATCAGCGCGCCTTTACCTATCAGCGGCGGTTGCCACGTGGTGACTGGGACGGGCGCCGGATCGAGCTGCTGTTCGATGGGGCGATGGCTGATGCGTGCGTCTGGATCAACGGTGTGCAGGTGGCTGCCCATCCTGACGGCTACACCCCCTTCACCGCCGATCTGACCCCGCATCTGGCGGATGACAACCTGATTACCCTGCGCATCGACGGGTCCGAAAACCCCGCGATTCCGCCCTTTGGCGGGCAGATCGACTATCTGACCTATGCCGGGCTTTACCGCGATGTCTGGCTGCGGGTGCTGCCCATGCGGCATATCCGCGGCGTCCGGGTGCTGACGCCTGATGTGTTGGCCGATGACAAGACCGTCGCCTTCGACGCCGATCTGTCCGCCCCCGGCCCGCTGCTGGCGATCTTGCGCGGCCCGGACGGCACGGAAATCGCCCGCAGTGATGGCGCGCCGATGACCGGGCTGCGCGACATCCAGCTATGGTCGCCCGAAAGCCCGGCGCTCTATACGCTGGAGCTGTCCTTGCCCCAAGGCGACCGCCTTACCCAACGGTTCGGCTTTCGCAGTGCCGAGTGGCGCGCGGACGGGTTTTTCCTGAACGGCGAACGGGTGCAGTTGCGCGGGCTGAACCGGCATCAGGCGTTTCCCCATGCCGGTTACGCGGCTGGCCGCCATGCGCAGGAACGCGACGCCGAGATCTTGCGCTTTGATCTGGGCTGCAATCTGGTCCGGTCCTCGCATTACCCGCCCAGCCCGTGGTTTCTGGACCGCTGCGACGAAATCGGGCTGATGGTGATCGACGAGATTCCCGGCTGGCAGCATATCGGCGATGCGGTGTGGCAGGATGCGGCGGTGGCTAATACCGCCGCGATGATCCGCCGCGACCGAAACCATCCCTCGATCATCATCTGGGGCGTCAGGATCAACGAAAGCCCCGACTGCCACGATCTTTATACGCGCACCAATGCCACCGCGCGCGAACTGGACCCGACGCGGCAGACAACCGGCATCCGCTGCATCACCGACAGCGAATTTTTGGAAGATGTCTATGCGATGAACGATTTCGTGCTGGACGAATCCGAACAGCCCGGCGTGAACCGCCCCCGCACCGCGCTGCGTCCGGTCCCCGAGGTGACGGGCCTGAGCCGCGCTGTCCCCTATATCGTGACCGAATTCAACGGCCATATGTTCCCGACCAAGGCAGGCGACCCGGAACTGCGGCAGATGGAACATGTCATCCGTCATCTTGAGGTGATGAATGCCGCCTATGGCGATCCGGCCATCGCGGGCAGCGTCGGCTGGTGCATGTTCGATTACAACACGCACAAGGATTTCGGCGCGGGCGACCGCATTTGCCATCACGGCGTCATGGATATGTGGCGCGAACCGAAATTCGCCGCCTATGCCTATGCCAGCCAGAAACCGCCGTCCGAAGGCATGGTCATGCAGCCCGTCACCTGGTGGGCACGGGGCGAGCGGAACTTTGGCGGTATCCTGCCGCTGATCGTGCTGACCAACTGCGATGAGGTGGAATTTGACTGTCTCGGGATCAAACGCCGCGTCCAGCCCGACCGCGAGCGCTTCCCGCATTTGCCGCATCCGCCGGTCATCATCGATCACCGCCATATCAGTGCCGAAGAACTGGGCCTGTGGGGCATGGCCTGGCACCCCGGCACGTTGCGCGGGCTGATTGACGGGCGCGAGGTGATCCGCCGCGATTACGTCGCCGACCCGCTGCCCACCCGGCTGGAGATTGCCCCCGACGCGGACCACCTGCCCGCTGATGCCGACACCGACCTGCGGGTCATCATCCGTGCGCTGGATCAGGTCGGCAACCGGCTGCCGTTTCTGGCGGGGGCGGTGCGGGTCAGCATCGACGGCCCGGCCCGGCTGATCGGCCCGGATCTGCGGCCCTTGCAGGGGGGCACCACCGGAATGTGGCTGCGGCTGACGGGTGATCCGGGCGACATCCGCATTACCGCTGAACTGGCACAATTTCCGGTGGCGCAGGCTGTGGTTACGGTGGTGCCGGGCTGACAGGCTGCGGCGGCTTGCGCCTTTCGTTCCCTCGGTTCTGACGGGGCGCGTCGTTTGGGGGCGATGGGTGGTGCGCGAACTCTGGGCAAGGGCAGCATCCGCAGCCTGTTTCGTTTACCAGACGGTCACGGAATCGTTGACATGTAGTAAAACTTCATATCACTGTAGCTTTACTAGAAGCGGCAAAAGCGCCGCCTGTCGGGAGGTAAACATGACATTATCCGTGCTGAAGAACGGCGCCGCTGTGCTGGCCCTGACCGTTACCGGGGCCGCCCTGCCCGCGTCGGCGGGGGAATTGATCTATTGGTCGATGTGGAACGAAAACGAACCACAGGCCGAGGCGCTGAAAGACATCATGGCGAATTACACCGCCGCCAACCCGGACACGACCTTTAACGTCGTGTGGAACGGTCGCCAGAACCAGACCAAGCTGCGTCAGGCACTGGCCGCGCGCACGCCGGTCGATCTGATGGATCAGGACAGTGACCAACTGGCGGGCGGTCTGCAATTGCAGGATCAGTTACGCGACCTCTCGGGCGATCTGACGGATGAGGTCAAGGCGGCGCTGCTGCCCGGCGTGCTGTCCCTGTATGGGCAGGGCGACACGATCGCCCAGCTTCCCTATATCTATAACACCGTCAATTTCTGGTATGACAAAGAGGCGCTGGCCGAAATCGGCGCTCCGCCCGCGACATGGGACGATCTGATCGCGCTGTGCGGTGCCGCGCGCGCGGCGGATACGCATCTGCTGGTAATCGAAGGCAATGTCGCCTTTTATAACGCGGCCTATTTCTCGCATTATCTGGCGCGCAGGAATGGCGCGGATGCGATGCTGGCGGCCTTTGCCGACAAATCCGGCGAGGGGTGGAACGACCCCGCCGTGCTTGAGGCAGCAAAGGCCGGGCGTCAGCTTTGGGACGCTGAATGTATCGCGCAGGACGCGCGCGGGTTCCAGTATCCCGCCGGGCAGCAGACCATCGCCATGGGCGAAACCGTGGGCGAGCTGGTCGGATCATGGTTGCCGACCGAGTTGTCGGCCACCACCGGGCCGGATTTCGGCTGGGGTGCGTTCAATTTCCCGGCTGTCGCCGATGGCAAGGGCAAGACCACCGATCTTGAGGTCGCGATGGTGTCGATCGCGATCCTGAAAGATGCCCCCAATGCTGATGAGGCGGCGGGTTTCCTGAACTATCTGATGGGGGCCGAGGCGCAGACCCTGCTGGCCGAAAAGGGCGGCGTTGGTGTGACGCGCGGCGGTGTGACATGGCCCGGCGCACTGGCCGAGGCCGAAACGGCGGCGGCCGAGGCAACGGCGCTGACCCCCTATGGCGGTGGTCTGAACGTGCTTTACCCGGAATTCACCTCGCAGGTGTTGCAGCCGGAATATAACCGCATGTTCCTGGGCGAAACGACGCCGGAACAGTTCGTCGAACGGCTGGTCGCCGAGACCAGGAAATACTGGGACAGCCAGAACTGATCTGGCCGCTGGCTGACCGCGTGTTCCGGTCGGCCAGCTACCCTGTCGCACTCTGCATGAAAAGGGGCGTCGCATGATCCGCCGCCGCATGGTCTTTCTGTTTCTGGCGCCTGCGCTGGTGCTGTATCTGGGGCTGATGATCCTGCCTGCTATTCAGGCGTTTCAGCTCAGCTTTTATTCGACCAGCGGTTTTGGCGATGATCCGGTCTGGGTCGGCTGGCGCAATTACATCCGGCTGTGGGGAGATCCGATCTTTTGGCGTTCGGTGCGGAACATGCTGTTCGTGCTGGCCATCGGCGGGGCGGCGGTTTTCGCGCTGGCCTTTCTGTTCACCATGCTGCTGAATTCCGGCATCTGGGGCAAAAAGCTTTTCCGTGCGCTGATCTTTCTGCCCAATATGATCGCCGTGGTGGCGATCACGACATTCTGGTCCTTTGTGTTCACGCCCCGTTATGGCCTGCTGACCAGTCTGCTCAAGGCGCTGGGGCTGAACGATCTGGCGGCGACGGCATGGACAGCACCGGAAAACGTGCTGGGTGCGATGCTGGTCGGTCTGATCTGGGTGTCGGCGGGATTTTTCACCATTCTGGTGCTGGCCGGTGCCGATAAAATCCCGCAGGACATGTTCGAGGCCGCGCGTCTGGAAGGTGCATCGAATTTCCAGATTTTCCGCTATGTCACCCTGCCGATGATCTGGGACATCGTGACCATTGCCGTGGTGCTGTGGTCGATTCAGGCGATCAAGCTGACCGAATTTCCCTATGCCTTTGGCGGCCCGAATATCGACCAGAATCTGTATACCCCGGCGATCTATCTTTACATCATGGGCTTTGGGCAGCGCGAACCCGTCTATGCGCTGGGCTATGCCTCGGCCATTGGTGTCGCTTTGTTCGTCTTTACCCTTATCACCATTGTCGGGCTGCGTCTGCTGATGAAGCGCGACCGGTTGGAGTATTAAGATGGCACATCCCGCAAACCCGAAGGTCCGTTCCGCACCCGGCCCCATACGTCGCGGGATTGGCAGGACGTTGACCTATCTGATTGTCGCAGGCTGGTCGTTCACATCGGTGTTCTTTGTGGTCTGGGTGATTTCGGCATCACTGAAAACCAACCGGCAACTGTTCCGCGAGCCATGGTCGCTGCCGCTGGACCCGGTGTGGGGGAATTATGTGAAAACATGGGTCAGCAACCGTTTCGGCGATTATTTCCTGAATTCCGCGCTGGTGGTGTCGGCCTCGGTGCTGGGCATTCTGATCGTCTCGGTGCCTGCCGCCTATATTCTGGCGCGGGCGAAATTCCGGGGGCGGGGGGCCATGTCCAGCTTTTTCGCCTTTGGCATGGGGATTCCCTATCCGCTGCTGTTCGTGCCGATCTTTGTCATCATGAACCAGATGCGGCTGGGCGACAGCCTGACCGGGTTGACCATCGCCTATATCGCGCTGTCGATCCCGTTTTCGATCTATGTGCTGGAGGGTTTTTTCACATCCCTTCCCAGCGAGCTGGAAAACGCGGCGGTGATCGACGGCTGTTCGGATTTTCAGGTGTTCCGGCATATCATGCTGCCCCTGGCGATGCCGGGGGTGGCGACGGTGGCGATCCTGAATTTTGTCGGGCTGTGGAACGAATATCAGTGGTCTCTGGTGCTGCTGAACAGCCCGGAAAATCGCACGCTGTCGCTGGGGATCTATGCGCTGATTACCTCGATGCAATATTCGGGGGGTGATTGGGTGGCGCTGTTTGCGGGCGTGACCATTGTGATGGTGCCGACGGTGATCCTGTTCATTGTGCTGTCGGAAAAGATGATCTCGGGCATTACCATGGGCGGTGTGAAATGATGGCGACCCTGACCGCGCGCAGCATTTCCATGCCGATGGCATGGCTTGGCCCGCCCTGTCCGATGCCGCGTTATCGCTGGCAACAGCCGATCCCGGTCAGTGATGCCCCGCCTGCGGGGCTGGCGGGGGACGAGGCCGCGCATCTGTTCAACTGGGGGGACGACAGCATCCTGCCCTATCAGGTGCAGGACCGTTACGACCGCAACCTGCGCAATGCCGCGATCAAGGTGCTGGAACTGGAAAACGACCGTTTTCGCGCACGCGTCGCACCGGGGCTGGGCGGGCGGCTGACCAGCCTGTTCGACAAGGTGCAGGGGCGCGAGTTGCTGTTCGCCAATCCGGTCTTTCGCCCCGCCAACCTGGCGGCGCTGAACGCGTGGTTTTCGGGCGGGGTGGAATGGAACGGGCTGACGCCGGGCCACAGCCCCAGCACATGCAGCCCGGTTTTCGCCGCAAAGGTGGATACGGGCAAAGGCCCGCTGCTGCGGCTGTATGAATTCGACCGCACCACCGAATGTGTCTGGCAGATCGACCTGTTTTTGCCGCCGGGGGACGGTCCTTTGGCCATTCATGGCCGGATCATCAACCCTAACGATACCCCCGCGCTGGTCTATTGGTGGACCAATATCGCCGTTGCCACGCCACCGGGCGGGCGGGTGCTGTCGCCCTGCGATCATGCCATAGAACACGTTCTGCCCGATAATCATCTGGAGCGGATGGATTTCCCGCGCAGCCCTGACGGCTCTTATCCGGGGAACTGGCGCGGGGCGGCCTCGGTGTTCTTTCGGGCGGGGCGGGCTGTGCGCAATGTCATTGCCTGTGTCGATGACACGGGCCGGGGGCTGGCGCATATCGGCAGCGCGGTTCTGACCGGGCGCAAGTTCTTTTATTTCGGCACCGCGCCGGGCGGGCAGCACTGGATGGATTATCTCAGCCAGCCGGGGCAGGGGGATTACGTCGAAATTCAGGCCGGCATCACCCCGCATCAGAACCAGCGTTTGTCCTTGGGCGCGGGGCAGGTGCTGGACTGGACCGCCGTTCTGGCCCCGGTTCAGGTTCCGGGGGCGCATGATCCCGATTATCGCCGCGCCACCGATGCGCTAGAGATGGTGCTGCCTGCGGTGGGGGAACTGGAGGCTTTCCTGCAAGATGCGGCGCGGCTGCCTGCTACCACAATCCTGTCCACCGGCGCGCCATGGGGGCGGCGTCATCAGGCGCTGACCGGGCGGATGTTGGCCGTGCACCTTGATTTCGCCACCGCTCACCCCGCCGATTTCTGGGACGATCTGGCCGAGGGGCGTGCGCCGCGCGCGGGTATGCCCGATGGCTTTGCCCTGTCGTCGCTTTGGCTGGCCCGACTGCGCGGCCTTGGCGATGACTGGCGGGCGCAGCTTTTCCTGTCTGTCGCCGCGCTGGATCGTGGCGACCGGGAACAGGCGACGGCGCTGGCCCGTGGCGCGCTGGTGCAGCACGATCATTGGCTGAGCCATCGCCAGCTTGCGTTGACCGAGCCGGATCACGCGACCGCGCATTATCTGGCGGCATGGGCGGCAGGCGATGCGCCTGCATCATTGGCGGCCGAGATTGCCGATCATCTGCGTCGGCGCGATCCGGCGGCACTGGCCGTCTTTATCGCCGGTCTGCCCCCGGATGTGCAGGATCACGAACGTATCCACCTTGCCCGCGCCCATGTCGCGGCGCAGGCGGGGGATGCCGACCTGCTGGCCGATCTGCTGAGCCGCGATTTCGCCACCATCCGCGAGGGCGAAACCGTAACCGAAGACCTGTGGAATGCGCTGATCGCCCTGCGCGGGCAGACCCTGCGCGACACCCCTTTGCCGCCGCATCTGGATTTCAGGATGGTGGCCGACGATACCGAGGAGACCCCGAATGGCGCGTGTTGAACTGCATGGCATCAGCAAAAGCTTTGGCGCACACAAGGTCATCCACGCCGTCGATCTGACCATTGAACATGGAGAATTCATCGTCCTTGTCGGTCCCTCGGGCTGTGGTAAATCCACCCTGTTGCGGCTGATTGCCGGATTGGAAAGTGTGACGGCGGGGCGGTTGGACATTGATGGGCAAGATATGACCACGGCCCCGCCGGTGGCGCGCGGCATCGGCATGGTGTTTCAGTCCTATGCGCTGTATCCGCATATGACCGTTGCCGAAAACATGGGCTTTGGCATGAAGATCGCCGGAAGGCCGCGCCGCGAGATCGCCCCCCGCGTGGCCGAGGTCGCCCGTCTGCTGCAACTGGATCACCTGCTGGATCGCAAGCCCAAGGCCCTGTCCGGCGGGCAGCGTCAGCGCGTCGCCATCGGGCGGACGCTGGTGCGCAACCCGCCGATCTTTCTGTTCGATGAACCGCTGTCCAATCTTGATGCGGCGCTGCGCGGCGATATGCGGGTAGAGCTGTCGCAACTACACGCGCGGCTTGGCAATACCATGATCTATGTCACGCACGATCAGGTCGAGGCGATGACGCTGGCCGACCGGATCGTGGTCATGCGCGATGGCAATGTGGAACAGGTCGGCACGCCGCTGGAACTGTTCAATCATCCGGCCAACCGCTTTGTCGCCGGGTTTCTGGGGCAGCCGGCGATGAATTTTGTCTCGGTTCAGGTGGCGGCCGGGGTGGTGGTGCTGCCGGGCGGGGCGCGGCAGGCGCTGCCCGACCGGGCGGCGGCGGCCGTCGAACTGGGCATCCGCCCCGAAGATGTCCGCGTCAGCGATACCCCCGCCGATCTGGCGCTGTCGGTCGATGTGGTGGAACAGCTGGGCGATGAAACCATTGCCCATGGCTGTCTGGCCGACGGTCAGAAATTCGTCGCCCGCCTTGGCAAGCAGCATCCGGTGCGGGCGGGCGAGGTGGTTCATCTGATGCCCGACACTGCCCGGCTGGCGGCCTTTGATGCGGCGGGCCAGAACCTGTTGGCCGATCCGGGGGCAGGTGTGTAAATGACCGATGACAAACAGCGCGCGGGCCTGACGCCCGCCATGCCCTCCGCTGACGAGATCACGCCTGTCGCCACCGCAAATCTGCTGCAACGGGTGCGCGCCGCATTGCCGGGGTTCAGCCGGGCGAACCATCAGGTCGGCCAGTATCTGATCGGTGCGCCTGCGGAATTCATGCATCTGCCCCTGAACCAGATCGCCGCCCGTGCCGGGGTCAGCGAACCCAGCGTTCTGCGCTTTTGCCGGGGGTTCGGTTTCAACGGCGTGGCTGATTTCCGCATCGCGCTGGCGATGACGCTGGCGCAGGGCGAGGATGCGGATACGGCCCTGATCGAACCCGCGCTGGCCGACAAGGCGATGATGAACCGCCCCCGCAAAGAGGCCATCGCCGCCGAGGCACTGCGCCATCTGGGCGATGCCCAGTCGATCCTGCTGGACGGCGGATCGACGATGCAGGTCTTTGCCCGCCATCTGCGCGAGGCACCCGGCCTGATCGTGATGACGACCGGGCTGAATGTCGCCGCTGTGCTGCATGGCGCGGCGCAGCACCGGTTGATGCTGCCCGGCGGGTTGCTGCGCCCTGAATCGCAGTCTCTGGTCGGTGAATTGGTGGAACATACGCTGGCCCGGCTGCGCTTTGACATCGTGTTTCTGGGGGCCGATGCCATCGACCCCGATTTCGGCCTGTCCACCTATAACGAGGCCGAGGCCCGCCAGAACGGCCAGATGATCGACGTTTCGGCAAAGGTGGTGGTTCTGGCTGACAGCACCAAATTTCGCGCGCCGCGCCTGCATCGTTGCTGCGGGCTGGATCGCGTCGATCTGATCGTGACCGATGACGCGATCCCCGATGATATTTACGACAAGCTGACGGATCGCGGCGTGACCGTTGTGCGCGTTGCCACGCCTGAAAGGAAGCCATGATGACCAATTTTGCAACCGAACGGGAAATCCGTCAGCAGCCGCAGGTCTGGCGCGATTTTGCCCCCGCGCTGACCGAACAGGCCGATGCGTTGCGCGCCTGGATCGCGGCGCGCGACCATGACCAGGTGTGGTTTTGCGGGGCCGGAACATCGGCCTTTATCGGCGAATCGCTGGCTGTCACGCTGAACGCCGGTCCGGGGTCTGCGCGGTTCCGGGCGGTGCCCTCGACCGATCTGGTCGGCACGCCGCAGAATTATGTGCGCGACGGGCTGCGTGTGCTGGTGGTGTCCTTTGGTCGTTCGGGCAACAGTTCGGAAAGCGTCGGTTCCCTTGATCTGCTGGATACCCATGCGCCGGGCTATGACCGGCTGCACATCACCTGCAACGCGTCCTCGGTGCTGGCGACACGGGCGATGCCGGACGGTGCGGCGGGTCAGTTCAGGGCGCTGATCCTGCCTCCTGAAACCGAGGATGCGGGCTTTGCCATGACCTCCAGCTATACGACGATGTATCTGTCGGCGCTGTCGGTCTTTGCGCCGCCTGCGGATGGCGTCGTGGCGCAATGGGGGCGGGTCGCGGATGCGGCCGAAAGCATCATCGCGCAAGGGTTCGCGCAGACGCCCGACCTGCCGGGGCGTGCGGTGTTCCTGGGTGCGGGCGCCCTGGCCGGGGCGGCGCGGGAATGCGCGCTGAAGGTGCTGGAATTGACGGCGGGGCAGGTGGTGACGATGTTCGACACGCCACTGGGCTTTCGCCACGGACCAAAGGCTGTCGTGAACGACACCACGCGCATCTTTGTTCTGGGATCGGCGTATCCGCAGACCGCGCGCTATGAGGCGGACCTGATCGACGAGCTGGGGCGGCAGTATCAGGACGGCATTGCCACGCGGCTTGTCCCGTCGGGGGGGCTGGATGACGCATGGTCGGTGCCGCTGCATGTGATCCCGGCGCAGATTCTTGCGCTGCAATGGGCGCAGGCGCTGGGGCTGAATGCCGACGATCCTTTTGCCGGGCGCAACCTGACCCGCGTGGTGTCGGGGGTGACGCTGTATCCCTTTGACCGGGGCGCGGCATGAGCGGTGCGGGCGGCATCGACGTTGGCGGCACCAAGATCGAGGCGCGGTTGCTCGACGCCTCGATGGCCGAGCTTGCCCGCCACCGTATGCCGGTGCCGCGCGGCGATTATGCCGGCGTCGTCGATGCCGTGGTCGCGATGACCGGCTGGCTGCGCGAACGGGGCGGGGCCGATCTGCCGGTTGGTGTGGGTCTGCCCGGTGTGATCGACCCGGCGACAGGGCACGCCACCACCGCGAACCTGCCTGCGACAGGCCGCGCCATCACCGCCGAAATCGCCGCGCGCGTCGGGGGCGGCGTCGTGTTTGCCAATGATTGCAAGCTGTTCACCCTGTCCGAGTCGTTGGGCGGTGCGGCAGAGGGGGGCGAAACCGTCTTTGGGCTGGTCATCGGCACAGGGGTTGGCGGCGGTGTCGTGCATCGGGGGCGGCTGGTGACAGGTATGGGCGGCCTGCCGGGCGAGGTGGGCCATTTCGGCCTGCCCGCGCATCTGGGCCTGCCGGTCCTGACCTGTGGCTGCGGCGCGCGTGGCTGCTATGAAACGCTGCTGTCGGGGGAAGGGATCGCCCGGCTGTCGGCCCATGCAACCGGCCAGCCCATCCCCGCCGCGCAGGTGTTCGCCCGTGCGGCGGCGGGCGATGCCGCAATGGTGGGCGTGACGGATCAGTGGTTCGCCCTGCTGACCGAATTGCTGCTGACCCTGAACCTGACCATTGATCCCGATGTGGTGGTGATCGGCGGCGGCGTTTCTGCCGTGCCGGGGCTGGCCGACCGCGCGCAAGCCCTGATCGACGCCCGCGTTCTGCGTGGCACCCGCGCGCCCCATATCCGCATCGCGCGGTTCGGCGATGCCAGCGGCGCGCGTGGTGCCGCCCTGTTCGCCACCCGCCAGAACGAGGTAACACCATGAAACTGCTGCGAGACACCATGGACCGCAACCGGGCGGGCCAGCCGGTCGCCTTGGTCTCGGTCTGTTCGGCGCATCCTCTTGTGCTGGCTGCCGCCATGCGTCTGGCTCAGACGCTGGATCAACCTCTGCTGATCGAGGCGACCTCGAACCAGGTGAACCAGTTCGGCGGCTATACCGGAATGCGCCCGGCTGATTTTGTGCAATGGGCGCGCGATCTGGCCCAGCGCCACGGCACCGCGCCCGAGCGGCTGTATTTCGGCGGCGATCACCTTGGCCCGCAGGTCTGGCGGCGCGAACTGGCGGCGGATGCGATGGCCAAGGCGCGCGATCTGATGCGCGCCTTCGTCAAGGCCGGTTTTACCAAGATCCACCTCGACTGTTCCGAGGGCTGCGCGGGTGAGCCCGCTCAGGTCGGCGACGCGGTTTCGGCGGATCGTGCCGCCGATCTGGCCGCTATCTGCGAGGGGGTGGCCCCCGATCCGCAGGCGCTGTCCTATTGTTTCGGCACCGAGGTTCCCCCGCCCGGCGGCGCGCGTGCGGATGAAAACCACGACAGCGTTGCGCCCACCGATCCGGCGGCGGCGGCGGCGACGATTGCGGCCCACCGCGATGCCTTTGCCGCGCGGGGGCTGGATGCGGCATGGCCGCGCATGGTGGCGCTGGTCGTGCAGCCGGGGCTGGAGTTCACGCCCGATCATGTGATCCGCTTTGACACGGATCAGCCGGATCTGCTGTCGCCGGTGCTGGACCCGCACCCCGGCATGGCGTTCGAGGCGCATTCGACCGACTATCAAGCCGATGATGTCTATCCCGACCTTGCCCGGCGGCATTTTGCCGTTCTCAAGGTTGGCCCGGCCCTGACCTTTGCCATGCGCCGCGCGCTTTATGCGCTGGACGCGCTGGCGGCGTGGCAGGGGGCGGCCATTGGCCTGCCCGCCGTGATGGAGGGCTTGATGCGCGACGACCCCGACCCCTGGGCGGCGCATTATCAGGCCGAGGGTCAGGCCCTGCGCGATCTGTTGCATTTCGGTTATGCCGACCGTATCCGCTATTACTGGACCCGGCCTCAGGCGGTGGCGGCGGTCGATGCGCTGATGGCCGCGCTGTCCGGCCCACGCCCCGCCGCGCCGGTGCTGGATCAGGTCTTTGCCCCCGCGATCATCGCACGGGCGGCTGACATGGATGATCTGCCATGGCCCGAGGCGCTTGTTCTGGCCGAGGTTCAGGGCGTATTGCTGCCTTATTTCGCATGTCAGACGGGGGCAGCATGAGCGACGATCAGGGCGCATACTGGCTGGTTCCCGCGCGGCTGTTTGATGGCCATACCATGCACAGCGGTGTGGCGGTCCGCCTGCGCGGGGCCGAGGTTCTGGAATGGGCCGCCATTGCCGATCTGGGTGACAGGGCCGATCTGCGCCACCACGATGGCATCGCCGCGCCAGGGTTGATCGACCTTCAGGTGAACGGCGGCGGCGGGGTCTTGCTGAACACCAGCCCTACGCCCGATGGGCTGCGCGCCATTGCGACAGCGCATCGCGCCCTGGGCTGCGCCTTCTGCCTGCCCACGCTGATTACCGACGCGCCCGAGGTGCTGGACCGCGCCACCGATGCCATGCTGGCGCTGTGGTCTGCCCCCGACCGGGGCGGCGTCGCGGGCCTGCATATCGAGGGGCCGCATATCTCGATCACCAAGCGCGGCACCCATGATCCGCGCTTTATCCGCCCGCTGGATGACCGCACCCTGAATTGCGTCGCCCGCCTGCGCGAGCGTGGGGTTCCGGTGCTGATAACCGTCGCCCCCGAAGCCTGCGCGCCGGGGCAGATCGCGCGGCTGGTGACGATGGGGGCGGTGGTGTCCATCGGTCATTCGGCCGCAGCGCCCGATCAGATCGCCCGCGCCATGGCCGAGGGCGCGCGCAAGGGCACCCATCTGTATAACGGTATGACCGGGATGGCCGGGCGCGATCCGGGTGTGGCCGGGGCGCTGATCGACAGCGATCTGTGGCTGGGCCTGATCGCAGATGGCCATCACGTCAGCGAAGCGATGATCCGGCTGGCATGGCGGGCGCGACCTGCGGCGGGACGCATGATCCTTGTCTCGGATGCGATGCCGACGGTGGGCGGGCCGGATCACTTTACCCTTTACGATCAGGTCATCAGGGTTGCCGATGGGAAACTGGTGAATGCCGAAGGCTCGCTGGCTGGCGTGCATATGGCATTGCCACAGGCGCTGCCCCGCGTCACCCGCATTCTGGATGACGACGGTGTGCAGGCGCTGACGGCGGCAAGCTCGACCCCGGCGGAACTGATGGGGTTGAGCGGGCTTGGCCACCTGCGCCCCGGTGCCACGGGGGGGGTCACGCTGCTAGGCCCCGATCTGACGAGGGCCGAATGGCTTGGGGCTGCGCCTGCGGGCAAGGACCGCCCGGCCCGGTAAGCTTGTGACCACGGGCAGCGTTATCTGCGATCAGGGCAGGGCAATGGTTCCGGCATCGCAGCAGCCTGCGCCGTGTTTCCTGTGTGTCTTAGATACGCATTACCCGAACAGGTGCAGCATCAGCGGTGCGATGATGGCCGTCAGCACGGCGTTCAGGCCCATGCCAATGCCGGAAAAGGCACCCGCCGTCTGGTTTACCTGAAAGGCACGGGCTGTGCCGATACCATGCGCCGCCACGCCCACGGCAAAGCCGCGCGCCCGCCAGTCGCGGACCCGCAGCAGGTTCAGCAGCGGCGTGGCGCAGATGGCCCCGATCATCCCGGTCAGCAGCACCAGAACGGCGGTCAGCGTCGGCTGGCCGCCGATCTGTTCAGCGATCCCGATGGCCACCGGCGCGGTGGTCGATTTGGGTGCCAGCGAGGCCAGCACATCGCGCGGCAGGCCCATGACGCGCCCGATCAGCAGGGCCGAGGCCACCGCCGTCACCGACCCGGCGACCAGCGCGGCGATCAGCGGCAGTGCCGCCCGCCGCACCCGGCGCAGGTTGTCGAACAGCGGCAGGCCAAGCGCCACGGTCGCGGGGCCAAGCATGAAATGCACGAATTGTGCGCCCTCGAAATAGGTGGCGTAGTCCGTGCCCGTCGCCATCAGCAGCGCGCCCAGAACCGCCACCGCGATCATTACCGGGTTCACCCAGCTTCGCCGACCCGACAGGCGGAAACAGGCGTCTCCGATCAGATAGGCGACCAGCGTTGCCGTCAGCCACAGCAGCGGCCCCTGTGACAGATAGGACCAGATCAGCACCGCGTCATTCATCGTCGGGCACCCGCGCCAGCCGTGCTACCGTGGCAAAGACCAGCGCCCCCACTCCGATAGCCAGCACCGTGGACAGGATCAGCGCCAGTGCCAGTCCGACACCATGGGCACGGATCAGCGGCAGATGCGCGATCACCCCCACGCCCGCCGGGACAAAGAACAGCGACAGATGCGCCAGCAGCCCCTGTGCGACAGGCCGCAGCCGGTCGGCCAGTGCCGGGCGGATCAGGCAACTTGCGACCAGCAGCAACAGCCCCAGCACCGGGCCGGGCAGCGGCAATCCGGCAAAGCGCGAGATCACCTCACCCGCCAGTTGAAAGCCAAGTATGATCGCCAAAGCAGGAAGCATGTTGGCTGATTAACGCAAAACCTCGCTTGTGCCACCCCCTTGTATTTTGTGGGAATGCGGCGTTGCGGCTCTATATCTTGCGTGAAGGTTGACTCGGGCGCGGGTCCCCCCGACAATCCCCGGCTAATGCACCGATTCTGATGGACCCCGCCCTTGCGCTTTGATCGCCTGCGCCTGAACGGCTTCAAAAGCTTTGTTGACCCCACGGATCTGGTCATCCGCGAGGGGTTGACCGGCGTCGTCGGCCCGAACGGCTGCGGCAAATCCAATCTGTTGGAGGCCCTGCGTTGGGTCATGGGCGAAAACCGCCCCACCGCCATGCGCGGCGAAGGGATGGAGGATGTGATCTTTGCCGGCACCGCCCGCCGCCCCGCCCGCGCGCAGGCCGAGGTGGTGCTGACCATCGACAACCGCGACCATCTGGCCCCCGCCGGGTTCAACGCCGACGACCATATCGACATCACGCGCCGCATCACCCGCGACGCCGGGTCCGCCTATCGCATTAACGGGCGCGAGGTGCGGGCGCGCGATGTGCAGATGCTGTTCGCGGATGCCTCGACCGGGGCACACAGCCCGGCGCTGGTGCGGCAGGGGCAGATCAGTGAATTGATCAACGCCAAACCCAAGGCGCGGCGGCGTATTCTTGAGGAAGCGGCGGGGATTTCCGGCCTGTATCAGCGCCGCCACGAGGCCGAGCTAAAGCTGAACGGCGCCGAAACCAACCTGACCCGCGTCGATGACACGTTGGATCAACTGGGCGCGCAGGCCGCGTCCTTGGCCCGGCAGGCCCGCGCGGCGGCGAAATACCGCGAGATCGGCGCGGCCTTGCGGCAGGCCGAAGGCGCGCTGCTGTTTCGCCGTTGGGCCGAGGCGGATGCAGCCCGCGCCGCCGCCGCCGAGGCGCTGTCCGCCGCCACATCTGCCGCCGTTGTGGCCGAGGCGGCGGCCCGCGCCGCCACCGGCTTGCGCGAACAGGCGGAATCGATGCTGCCGCCCTTGCGCGAGGAAGAACAAATCGCAAGCGCCGTCCTGTCGCGTCTGCTGGTCGAGGCCGAGGCACTGGACGAGGCCGAATCCCGCGCGGCGGATGCCATCGAAGCCTTGGGCAAGCGCATCGCGCAGCTGGACCGCGACATCGACCGTGAAACCGCGCTGAACCGCGATGCCGGGCAGATGGTGGAACGGCTGGCCTGGGAAAAGGCCGAAATTGACAAGGCACATCACGGCCATGAGGCGCGGCTTACCGAGGCCGGGACGGTCGCCGATCAGGCCGCCGAGGCGCTGACGGCAATGGAAACGAAACTGGCCGAACTGACCGGCGCCAGCGCGCGGCTGGACGCGCAGCACCAATCGGCACAGCGACTGGCGGGTGACCTGCGCGAGATGCAGACCCGCGCCAGCCACGCCGCCGATCAGGCTGAAACCGCCGCCACCCGCGCGACCGAGGCCGGAACCGCAGCCGAAACCGCCTTGCAGCAGGCCGAGGCGGTGCAATCCGATGCCCGCACCCAGGCCGAGACCGCCGAAGCCACCCTGAGTGCCGCCGAAACTGCCCGCGCCGAGGCCGAGGTAACGGAATCGCAGGCCCGCGCCGCCCGCGCCGGGGCCGAGGGCGAAGCCGCCGCGCTGGCCGCTGAAATGGCGGCGCTGCGGCGCTTGGTCGATCGTGGCCGCGCCGGGGGTGATGCGGTGCTGGATCAGATCACTGTCGCGCCCGGCTATGAGGCAGCTTTGGGCGCGGCCTTGGGCGATGATCTGCGCGCCGGGCTGACGGATACGGGGTCAGGCTGGCACAGCCTGCCGCCTCTTGACCCGGTGCAGCCGCTGCCGTCCGGTGCCGCGCCGCTGGCCCCGCATGTCACCGCCCCGCCCGCGCTTGCCCGGCGGCTGTCGCAGGTCGGGATTGCCGGGGGCAATGCCGCCGCGTTGCAAGCGGGGCTGCGCCCCGGTCAGCGGCTGGTGACACAGGGCGGCGATCTTTACCGCTGGGACGGGCTGCGGGTGATGGCAGGCGAGGCATCGTCATCGGCAGCGCTGCATCTGCAAAAGGTCAACGAACTCAAGGCGATCACCGCGCAGGCCGACACCGCTGCCCGCGCCGCCGAAACCGCCGCTGCCACGCATGAGGTGGCCCGCGCCGCGCTGACCGACGCCGCCGGGGCCGAGAAAACCGCCCGCGACACCCGCCGCGATGCCGACCGCGCGTTGTCGGATGCGGCCCGTGCCGTGTCGCGCGCGGAATCGGATCTGTCGCTGGCCCGCTCGCGCGCAGAATCCGCCCGTGCCGAACTGGCCCGCCACCGTGCGGATGCCGCCGATGCCGGGGCGCGGTTGGCGCAGGCCGACCGGGCGCTGGCCGATCTGCCCGACCGCGCCGCCGCCGCCGAGGCCGTCGAACACGCCCGCACCGGGGTCGAGGCGGCGCGCATCGCTACTCTGTCGCGCCGGTCCGCGCTGGACGAACTCAGACGCGAAGGCAACGCGCGGATCAAGCGTTTGCAGGAAATCGCCAAAGAATCCAGCGGCTGGCAGTTGCGCCTGACCGATGCGGGCACCCGCGCCGCCGAACTGTCCGCCCGGCGCGACGCTGCGGCAACCGAACTGACCACGGCACAGGCACAGCCCGCCGAGCTGGCCACCCGCCGTGCCAGCCTGACGGAACGGCAGGCACTGGCTGACACCCGCCAGACCCGCGCCCGCGCCGCGCTGGATTCAGCCGATATGGCGCTGCGTGATGCCGCTCAGGCCGAACGTGACGCCGAACGCGCCGCATCCGATGCGCGCGAAGACCGGGCCAGCCGTCAGGCGCGCAGCGACGCGGCGCGCGACGGTGAAACGGTGGCCCGCGCCCGCATCGCCGAGGAAACCGACGGCGGCACGCCTGACAGCTTGCGCGCCACGCTGGACGATGCCGCGACCGAAACCCCGGCTGCGGCTTTGGAAGATCAGATTGCCCGGCTGCGCAGCCAGCGGGATGGCTTGGGCGCGGTGAACCTGCGCGCCGATCAGGACAAACAGGAACTGGAAACCGAACGCGACCGTCTGGCCGGTGAAAAGGCCGATCTGGTCGAGGCCATCCACAAACTGCGCGCGGGTATCGGCAGCCTGAACCGCGAGGGGCGCGAACGGCTGCTGGCGGCCTTTGATACGGTGAACAGCAATTTCAGCACCTTGTTCACCACCCTGTTCGGCGGCGGCGAGGCGCGGCTGGTGCTGGTAGAATCCGACGACCCGCTTGAGGCCGGGCTGGAAATCATGTGCCAGCCGCCGGGCAAAAAACTGGCCACGCTGTCGCTGCTGTCAGGTGGCGAACAGACGCTGACCGCCCTGGCGCTGATCTTTGCCGTGTTCCTGGCCAACCCCGCCCCCATCTGCGTGCTGGACGAGGTGGACGCGCCCCTGGACGATGCCAACGTCAGCCGGTTCTGCGACATGCTGGATGAAATGACGCGGCGCACCGACACGCGCTTTCTGATTATCACCCATCACGCCGTCACCATGTCGCGAATGGACCGGCTGTTTGGCGTAACCATGGTGGAGCAGGGCGTCAGCCAGCTGGTCAGCGTCGATCTGAAACGCGCCGAGGCGCTGGTGGCCTGACGCGCCCGCCCCGTCTTTCGTTTGCAAGTATCCCACGGGGGTTCGGGGGTGTGAAACCCCCGTCTTGGGGTGCGACGGCAGTTTATCGCGAACCATGCGGAACCTGTCACGCGCCCTTGCGTTCGGTTCCAGCTTGGCCAATCATCGGGGCCGAAACGCAATCCTTTCAGAAAGGACAGAACCATGGCTTTCACACTTCCCGATCTTCCCTACGCCCATGACGCGTTGGAAGCTGTCGGCATGTCGAAAGAAACGCTCGAGTTTCACCACGACATCCACCACAAAGCCTATGTCGACAAGCTGAACGAGCTGATCGCCGGCACCGAATGGGAAGGCAAGTCGCTGGAAGACATCGTGACCGGCACCTATCAAAAAGGCGCGGTCGCCCAGAACGGTATCTTTAACAACGCCAGCCAGCACTGGAACCACACTCAGTTCTGGGAAATGATGGCCCCGGAATCCAGGATGCCGTCCGAGGTTGAAGCCGCACTGAAAGAATCGTTCGGTTCGGTCGAGGATTTCAAAAAGAAATTCACCGAAGCAGGTGTTGGACAATTCGGTTCCGGTTGGGCCTGGCTGGTCAAAAAGGCCGATGGCGGGCTGGAGATCACCAAGACCGAAAACGGCGTCAACCCGCTGTGCTTTGGGCAGACCGCGCTGCTGGGCTGTGATGTGTGGGAACATTCCTATTACATCGACTTCCGTAACAAGCGCCCGGTTTATCTGCAAAACTTCCTTGAAAAGCTGGTGAACTGGGAAAACGTCGCCTCGCGCATGTAATCCGTGCGAGGGTGTGTCTGGGGGCCTGCCGGGGGAAACTCTGGCGGGCCTTTTGGTGGTCAGTCTCTGGGCTTTTATCCGGTCTGCGGCGTGCCTGCCTTGTTGAATGGCCCGTGTTGCCCATCGTGGCCCGCATAAATTTCCGCGCTACGCCCGCCAGACCCTGCGCGGCATTGGCAAACCGGGTGCCAAGCGTATAAAGACGGGCGACAGGACAAGACAGCGGAAAGACCCGATGGCCAACCAGAACGACAGTTTCATCGACGAGGTGACAGAAGAACTGCGTCGCGACCGGATGTATGCGACCTTTCGTCGATATGGCTGGATCGGGATCGCGGCGATCCTGCTGGTCGTGGGCGGGGCCGCGTGGTTTGAATATCAGAAATCGCGCGAACAGGCGAATGCGCAGGCATTTGGTGACGCGGTGCTGGCGGCGGAACAGGCGGCGGATCAACCGGCGGCACTGGCGCAGGTCGATACCGCCGGTTCCCCGCGCCGCGCGGCGCTGACCGGGTTGCTGGCGGCGGGTGCGCAGGCCGATGCCGGGCAGGATACTGCCGCTGCGGCGCAGCTAGAGCAGGTGGCGACCGCTCTGGGCCAGAATGACGCGGCGCTGCGCGATCTGGCGCGGCTGAAACTGGTGCTGGTGCAAGGGGAAGCCATGGACCCGGCCACGCGCGATGCGCTGCTGGCCGATCTGGCCCGCCCCGGCGCGCCGTTCGAACTGTTGGCGCTGGAACAGCAGGCGGTGGCGCTGATTGGCGCGGGCCGCATTGATGACGCTGCGGTGCTGATCGGCCAGATCCAACAGCGCGACGGGCTGAGCGAAACCTTGCGCCGCCGCCTGTCCGAGACGATGATCGCCCTAGGCGTCGAACCCGATCCGGCACAGTCCGACGCGCCGACGATGAACTGAGAACACCGGGAACTGAGAACACCGGACAAACGGCCAAGAGGGACGAGGACATGACCACCTTTTCGCGCATTCGTGCCACCGGCCTTGCCGCGTTGCTGCCGGTTGCCCTGCTGGCCGCCTGCGGCGAGCGCGAGATCATCCTGCCCGGCCAGCGGCTGGACCCGCTGGCGGTGGCATCGCCCGATGGCCCGGCGGTGATCGGTGCGCCCGCGCCCGCCAGCATCGCCCTGTCGCTGCCCGCCATGCGCGCCAATGCCGACTGGACCCATCGTGCCGGGAACGCTGCCCATGATCCGGGCCATGCGGCGCTTGGCGCTGGCATGACGCTGCAATGGGCGGCGAGCATCGGTTCGGGTGATGCGCGGCGGTTCCGTATCACCGCCGATCCGATCATCTGGGGTGGCATGGTGTTCACCCTGGACAGCCGCGCCAATGTGGTCGCAACCAGCACCGGCGGCGGCACGATCTGGCAAACCAGCCTGCGCCCCGCGACCGAACGCGGCGACAGCGTTTCGGGCGGCGGTATTTCGGCCGAAGGCGGACGCATCTTTGTCACCACCGGCTATGGCGAGCTGGTGGCGCTGGACGCCCGCAGCGGCGGCATCCTGTGGCGGCAGCGCGTCGATACGGCGATTTCCGGTGCGCCTGCGGTGCAGAACGGCGTGGTCTATGTCGCGGCGCGCAATGGTGTCGGCTGGGCCGTCCGGGCCGAGAATGGCCGGGTGTTGTGGCAGACCAATGGCATCGGCGCACCAATGGGGGTGATGGGCGTGTCGGCCCCGGCGGTGTCGGGCAATACCGTGGTGTTCCCCTTTGCCTCGGGGCAGTTGCTGGCGGCGGAAACCGCTGACGGCATGACACAGTTTTCCGCGCAGGTGGCGGGGACACGCACCGGACGCGCCATTGCCGCCATCCGAGACATGACCGGCGATCCGGTGATCGCGGGCGGGCGGCTGTATGGCGGCACCTCATCGGGGCGGATCACGGCCTTTGATCTGGGCACCGGGGCTGAAATCTGGTCGGCGCGCGACGGGGCCAATTCACCGGTGGTCGTGGCGGGCGGTTCGATCTTTGCGGTGAACGATCAGGCAGAACTGATCCGTCTGGACGCCGCCACAGGCGGGGTGATCTGGCGCGTCGCGCTGCCCTATTACACCACCGAACGACCCCGGCGGCAGGATCGCATCTTTGCCAGCTATGGCCCGGTTCTGGCGGGCGGGCGGCTGTTTGTGGCCAGCAGCGATGGCGTGTTGCGGGTGTTTGATCCGGCATCCGGCGCGCTGACCGGCCAGGCGGCCATTCCGGGCGGCGCTGCGGCGGCCCCTGCGGTTGCCGGGCAAACCTTGTATGTCGTCAGCCGCAACGGCCAGCTTTTGGCATTCCGATGAGCTTTACCCTCGCTATCGTTGGCCGTCCGAATGTCGGCAAATCGACCCTGTTCAACCGGCTGGTCGGTAAAAAGCTGGCCTTGGTCGATGACCAGCCCGGCGTCACCCGCGACCTGCGCGAAGGCGCGGGACGCCTTGGCGATCTGCGCTTTATCGTCATCGACAGCGCCGGTCTGGAAATGGCCGAGGATGACAGCCTGCAAGGCCGGATGCGCCGCCTGACCGAACGCGCCGTGGACGAGGCGGACGTGTGCCTGTTCGTCATCGACGCCCGCGCGGGCGTGACGGCGGCGGATGAATATTTCGCCGAAATCCTGCGCCGCCGCGCCAAGCATGTGCTGCTGGCCGCCAACAAGGCCGAGGGCCGCGCCGGTGAGGCAGGCGCGATGGAGGCGTATTCCCTGGGCCTGGGCGAGCCGATCCGCATTTCTGCCGAACATGGCGAGGGGATGGAGGATCTGTATCAGGCGCTGATGCCGCTGGCCGACCAGATCGAGGCTGACCGCCCCGCCCCCATCGCCGCCGAAACCGATGTTGATCTGTCTGATGAGGATGCTGAAACCGGCGAAGGTGCCGACGACTGGCGCCCCAGCGAGGCCCGCCCGCTGCAACTGGCCGTCATCGGTCGCCCCAATGCGGGCAAATCGACGCTGATTAACAAGATCATCGGCGAAGACCGTCTGCTGACCGGACCCGAGGCCGGGATCACCCGCGATTCTATCTCGGTGACGACCGAATTCATGGGGACGCCCATGCGGATTTTCGACACCGCCGGGATGCGCAAGCGCGCCAAGGTGACGGATAAGGTCGAAAAGCTGTCGGTCGCCGACGGGCTGCGCGCCGTCCGCTTTGCCGAAGTGGTCGTGGTGCTGCTGGACGTGGAAATCCCCTTTGAACAGCAGGACTTACGCATCGCCGACTATGCCGAGACCGAAGGCCGTGCGGTGGTCGTTGCCGCGAACAAATGGGACTTGGAAGAAGACAAGCCGCAAAAGCTGAACGAGTTGCGTGAGGCTTTTGAACGCCTGCTGCCGCAGCTGAAAGGCGCGCCGCTGGTCACGGTATCGGCCCGCACCGGCAAGGGGCTGGACCGGCTGCACAACGCCATCCTCAAGGCGCATGAGGTCTGGAACCGCCGCGTTTCGACCGCGCGCCTGAACCGCTGGCTAGAGGTGATGACCGAAAGCCATCCGCCCCCCGCACCCGGCGGGCGGCGCATCCGGCTGCGCTATATGACTCAGGTCAAGACCCGGCCCCCGGCGTTCATCGTCAAGGCCACCCATACCGACAAGCTGCCTGACAGCTATCAGCGGTATCTGGTGAACGGGCTGCGCGCCGATTTCGACATGCCGGGAACGCCGATCCGGCTGTTTTTCCGCGATCAGGGCGACAAAAATCCCTATCGCCACAAGGCCGATAAGATTAACCAATCCGGCGCGCTGGCCAAGCACAAGAACCGGCAAAAGCCCAAGGGCATGTGACAGGTCCGGGATGAGCCGGATAGACACCCGCCTGCGCAGCGTTCTTTCCCCGGCCTTCTGGCGACTGGCCGCGATCTGCCTGCCTGCCGTGCCCTTGCTGATGACCTTCGGCGTCATCTGGGACGATGCGGTCAAGGGGCTGGTAATGGCGGGCGCGGCTTATTCGGTTGGCTTTGGTGCCGGGCGCTCGGTCAGCGGCGGACGATGGCTGGTGATTGTGCTGGCGGCGGTGTCGATCGCGGCGGCGGCCTTTCTGGGCAGTCTGGCGGGGCAGTCCTTTGCGTTGATGCTGGCGATAATCGCCGTTCTGGCAGGGGCGTGCGGGGCGCTGGCGCTGCTGAACGAAGATCGCTGGTGGATTGCGCTGCAAGTGGTCATCGCCTTTGTGATCGCCAGCTATTACCCGCAGGCCATTCCCGGCGCGGCAGAACGTGGCGCGCTGGTCCTTGCGGGGGGCGCGGCGCAGATTGCCTGCGTATTGCTGCTGGGATGGCTGCTGCCTTTGTGGGCCGCCCCGTTGCCTGCCGCTGCGCCGAAAGAGCCGCCTACCCGCGGGTCGCTGCTGCGGCATGTGCTGCGTGCGGCGCTGGCGGTGACAGGGGCGATGTGGATTGCCCGCTCGTTAGGGTTACATCACGATTACTGGGCGCCGATGGCCGCGCTGATGGTGCTGAAGCCCGGCCTGACCGAAACCCGGACCCGAGGCATCGCGCGGCTGATCGGCACGGTCGGCGGTTCGGCCTTGGCCACAGGATTTGCGCTGGCGACCGGGCAGCAGGTGGCGGCGATGCTGGCTGCGCTGACGGTGGCCGCCTTTCTGTCATTTGCGCTGCAAAAGGCGCATTACGCGGTGTTCACGGCGGCGGTCACGATGACAGTGGTAACGATGATCGACCTTGCCCAAGGCGCACCACTGGCCAATGCTGAACAACGGATCATCGCGACGCTGATGGGGGGCGGACTGGCGCTGCTTTGCGCATGGGCGCTGCGGGACCGGGCGCTGCCGACCGATCCTGCACCGGATCGGCTGGACGGCAAGGTCAGGTGATCGCGCGGACCAGAACGGCGGTTTGCGATGCGACGCCCAGCACCGCGCCGATGGCCACAGTCGGGGCGCCGGTCATGGTGGCCACGGCAATCCCGATCAGTGCCCAGATCACGCCGACGGAATAAAATGACGAATCTCCGATCATGACCTGCACCGTCGCACCCGTTCCGGCGCAAAGCAGCATCGCCATCAGACCGGCCATTTCTGCACTGACGGCCATCTGGCTGCTGACGAACCATGCGATCGCCGCATAGGCCAGCACCGTAACCCAGCCCGCGAACAACCCGACCGCGCGGCTTTGGCGCACTTCTGACCCGATCCGCTGCCCCCGCACCACTGCACCAAGCGCCGAGATCAGCATCACCACTGCCAGCCCGACGCCGATCCAGGGCCGGTCTGGTCCGATCCAGGGCCAGATTGCCCCCGCGATCAGCGCACCGGCCAGCGGGGCCAGTTCCGTGGGCGTATGGTCGTTGTGGTGCTGGGCCGCGATCTGCGGCGGGGTTGGCGGACCGGCAAAACCGCGTGCCAGCGGTTTGGCCTGTCGGCCTTTTGCATAACGCTCATACCACCAGCGGTCATGGGCCATTCGCAGGGCATGAAGGGCCAGACCGGCCCAGATCATAATCAGCAACAGCCACAGCGCGGGCGGGCCGGGGCTGAACATTTTCAGCGCCAGATTCACATGATCGCCGCCCGGTGCGACGGCCCAATAGTTCAACACCAGCGCATTGGCGGATTGATAGGCCACAGCACTGCTCGCCCGCCCGGTAAATGCAACCTCGGGCGGGTAAGTAGCAGCAAAAACAAGTCCGCCGATGACGAACAAACCGACCGCCAGAACAGTGAATATGATGCTTGCACGGTTCATGCAGGCCAACGCATCAAGCCGTCAAACGGTTTCACACATCCTTGCAGCGGGTTGGTGGCGGTTTCGCAGGTCGATCAGACCAGCGTGCCATTCGCCGTCAACTGTCGCGCACCGCCCAGATAGCGCGACAGCGCCTCGGGCAGATCGACCGAGCCATCGGCCCGCTGCCCGTTTTCCAGAACAGCGATCAGGGTGCGGCCTACGGCCAGCCCCGATCCGTTCAGCGTATGCACGAATTCAGGCTTACCGCCGCCAGCGGGGCGATAGCGGGCGTTCATCCGCCGTGCCTGATAATCGCCGCAATAGCTGACGCTGGAAATCTCGCGATAGCGGTTCTGGCCGGGCAGCCAGACTTCGATGTCATGGGTGATGCGCGCGCCCGCGCCCATGTCGCCCGCGCACAGAACGACGGTGCGATAGGGCAGGTTCAGCGCCTCTAGCACCGCCTGCGCGCAATCAGTCATGCGGGCGTGTTCGGCAAGGCCAGCCTCGGCGTCGGTAATGGAAACCATTTCCACTTTCTCGAACTGGTGCTGGCGCAGCATGCCCGTCGTGTCGCGGCCCGCGCTGCCCGCCTCGGAGCGGAAGCATTGCGTCTGCGCCACCATGCGGCGGGGCAGGGTGGCATGTTCGACCAGATCGCCATTGACGGTGTTGGTCAACGTCACTTCGGCGGTGGGCACCAGCCACCAGCCTTCGCGGGTCTGATAGCTGTCCTCGCCGAATTTCGGCAACTGCCCGGTGCCCAGCATCATGTCGGACAGGACCAGAACCGGGGTCCATGTTTCTTCCAGCCCGTGCCGGTCGATATGCAGATCGACCATGAACTGCCCCAAGGCCCGGTGCAGCCGCGCCACCGCGCCCTTCAGCACCACAAAGCGGCTGCCCGACAGTTTGGCGGCGGTTTCAAAATCCATGCCGGGTTTCACGCCGGGGATGTCGAAATGTTCGCGCGGCTGGAAATCCAGATCGCGCGGCGTGCCCCAGCGGCGAATTTCCACGTTATCGTCTTCGTCTTTGCCATCGGGCACGCTGTCCAGCGGCAGGTTCGGCAGGGCCAGCAGCAGATCGCGCAGTTCCGCGTCCAGCGCGGCGGCCTCGGCCTGCATCCGGGTCACGTCATCCTTGCGGGCCGTCACCTCGGCGCGCAGGCGGTTGAATTCCTCCTCGTCGCCGCGGCCCTTGGCGGCACCGGCCTGTTTGCTGGCCTTGTTTATGTCCGATTGGGCGGCCTCAGCCTCGGCGATGCGGGCGCGGCGTTCGGCATCCAGCGCCAGAATTTGCGGCGAAACCGGCGACAGGCCGCGACGGCCAAGGGCGGCGTCAAAAGCGTCGGGATTGTCGCGGATGGCGCGAATATCGTGCATGGCGGGCCTCGTCAGTCGGATTTCGCCCCGTCCATAACCCAAGCCCGCCACTGGCGAAAGCCCGCGCGGTGCCGAAATTGCCATGCCGTCGCGGGGGTGGCGGTTTATTCGGTGCAGAACAGGCGATAGACGGTGGCGATCACCTCGGCGGCTTTGGGGGCGGCGATGGAATACAGTCGTGTCTTACCTTCGCGGCGGCGCGTGGCCAGCCCATCGGCGCGCAGCCGGGCCAGTTGCAGACTGACGGCAGCCTGACGTTGACCCGGCAGCTGTTCCAGTTCACCCACGGCGCGTTCGCCGCCTGACAGGTGGCACAGGATCATCAGCCGTCCTTCATGGGGCAAAGCCTTCAATAGCGCGGCGGCCTCGGTTGCGCGGGCGATCATGTCGTCGGGGGAAGGGCCGGGTGATCGGGAACGGTCATTTGGCAGGTGCCTTGTTCAACAGCCCGGTCAGTGCCGGGTAAAAATGCCGCGCGCCGGGATAACCCTCGATCCGGCCCAGTTCCTGCCCGCGATGCAACAGGATGAAGGTCGGCGTCAGCCAGGCCCGCCGGTCCAGTGCCAGCCCGTCGGGAAAGGGGCCGTCCATATCCACCACCAGCAAGGGCGCGGCGCGGCCCTGCGGGCTGACGGCATAGCCCGGCCCGATTTCCGCACGCCATGCCGCACACCACTGGCAACCGGGGCGTTCGACCATCAGCAGCCGCAAAGGCGCGGTGGTCCAGTCGATGCGATGCGCGGAATCGGCGGCACCTGCCGGGGCCGCAAAGCCCGCAGTCACGGGCACCAGCCCCAGCAGCAAAAGGATCATCAGATGACGCATCGTGCGCGCTAAAATATCGCTGCCGCCTGTCAGCGGCAAGCGGCTGCGCGGGCTTCACATCCGTGCAGCGCCCGCCTATGCCGGGGACAGCAACAGGGGGGCGACGATGGACGATCTTTTGCAACCGCTGCTGGACGGTCAGCGCCGCGCCTTGTCGCGGGCCATCACGCTGATCGAATCGACCCGCCCCGACCACCGCCAGCGGGCCGAGGCGCTGATCGCCGCCTTGCCGCCACAGCCGGCGGCCTTGCGCATCGGGCTGTCTGGCACGCCAGGGGTGGGGAAATCGACTTTTATCGAAGCCTTTGGCATCCGGCTGACCGGGCAGGGGATGCGCGTGGCGGTGCTGGCGGTTGACCCGTCATCGGCGCGGTCGGGCGGCTCGATCCTGGGGGACAAGACGCGGATGGAAACCCTGTCGCGCGACCCCAATGCCTTTATCCGCCCCTCGCCCAGCCGGGCGGAACTGGGGGGCGTTGCCCGGCGCACCCGCGAAACCATTCGTCTGTGCGAGGCGGCGGGCTTTGACGCGGTGCTGGTGGAAACGGTCGGTGTCGGACAGTCGGAAACGCTGGTGGCAGAGATGACCGATCTGTTCGTGCTGCTGCTGGCCCCGGCGGGTGGCGATGAATTGCAGGGCGTCAAGCGCGGTATCATGGAAATCGCCGATATGATTCTGGTGAACAAGGCTGATGGCGAATTGCTGACCACGGCGCGGCGCACGGTGGCAGATTACACCGGCGCGCTGCGGCTGATGCGCCGCCGCCCCGGCGACCCCGAAGGCTTTCCCCGTGCGATGCCGGTCTCTGCCGCCACTGGCGAGGGGTTGGATGCGGCGTGGCAGGCGATGCAGGAACTGACCGATTGGCGGCGCGATCAGGGCTGGTTCGACCGCCGCCGGGCCGAACAGGCGCGCGGCTGGTTTCTGGCGGAACTGCGCGCCGGTCTGCTGGCGCAGCTGGATACGCCTGCGGCGCGGGCAGAACTGACCCGGCTGGGCGATGCCGTTGCCACCGGCGATCTGCCGCCGGTGACGGCTGCGGCGCAGATGCTGGCGCAGCTGCGTGATGGTGGCGGCGCATGATGCAGGGGCCGGGCTTTACCTCGCATATGGATCTTGCGCTGGATCAGGCGCAGCAGGCCGCGGCGCGGGGCGAAGTGCCGGTGGGCGCGGTGCTGGCCGATCCGGCGGGCCGCGTGGTGGCGGTGGCGGGCAACCGCACCCTTGCCGATCACGACCCGACCGCCCATGCTGAAATCGTGGCCATCCGCGCCGCCTGCGCCGCTGTCCGGTCGCAGCGGCTGCCCCGCTATCGGTTGTGGGTCACGCTGGAACCCTGCGCCATGTGCGCCGCCGCCATTTCCGCCGCCCGGATCGAGGTGCTGTATTACGGTGCCGACGACCCTCGATCCGGCGGGGTGCGGCATGGCGCGCGGGTGTTCGACCACCCGCAATGCCACCATCGCCCGCAGGTCTATGACGGCATCCGTGCCGATGAGGCCCGCGACCTGCTGCAACGCTTTTTCAAGGAAAGACGATGACTCCGCATATTATCTTTGATCTGGGCAAGGTGCTGATCGACTGGGACCCTGAACTGGCGTTCCTGCATCATTTCCCCGACCGCCCTGCGGTGCGCGACTGGATGGCGCGGGTGGATTTCGACACGTGGAACTATGCTCAGGACGCCGGGCGCAGTTTTGAGGCGGGGCTGGCCGTGGCGCGTGCGGCATTGGGTGAGGATGCCGTGCCGTTGCAGGATTATCTGGACCGCTTTCCGGCCACCATCGCAGATCCGGTTCCCGGCACGTGGAACATCGCCAATGATCTGAAGGCGCGCGGCCACCGCATGTTCGCCATCACCAATTGGGCGCAGGACACATGGCCCGCCGCGTTGCGACTGTATCCCCGGCTGACCACGCTGTTCGAGGACATCATCGTTTCGGGTATTGAAGGCATGGCCAAGCCCGATCCGGCGATCTGGCGCCTGCTGCTGGATCGTCGCGGGCTGGCCGCGCCCGACTGCCTGTTCATCGACGACAACGCCGCCAATGTCGCCGCCGCCCGCGCCCTGACGCTGGACGCCGTGCAGTTCACCAGCGCGCCCGCGCTGATCCATGCGCTGCAACAACGCGGGATCGCTTGCACCCCGCCCGCTGCGCCCGTATAGGGGATGCAACGCGGGTGTAGCTCAATGGTAGAGCCGCAGCCTTCCAAGCTGAAGACGTGGGTTCGATTCCCATCACCCGCTCCAAATCACAAGATCGGCCCCCCTCGCCTTGTTTTGCTGGTGATTTCTGCATTTTTAGCGGTTTCCACATTTGCCAAGGCGCACGAATCCGTCAACATTAGGGAACGTGCGATATGGGCCTGTCCTGCATAAATGGATGGCGGTCTTTCATCCTGCGCGGTCGAGTCGCCGATGTTCAACACCTTTGATGCAGTCTTCGGACGCCTTGGCTTGGGCGTGCCCATGCGCTGCCATAATCTGATATTATGAGCGGCTTTCTTGCGCCAACAGGCAGCCAACGGCCTTGCGCATCGCGCGGGAAGAACGGTTTTCAAGGCCAGAACCACATCACCTGTGCCGGACCATTTGCCCAAGCGATACGGTGGCTGGCCCGGCGGCGCGGTTCTGTGCGGCAAGGGTCATCGCAACCAAGACAACCCAAAGCGTATAGCGCGGCATCGGGAAACCTTTCCAAATTTCCGCGCGACAGGAACCGTTGACCGCGACATCACCGTGACGTGCCGCTTTCGGTGGCAAGGCCATTGCGGCGGCGGCATCTGCCCCTATGTTTGATGCGGACCGGCCTTGTGGCCATGGAAAGGAACAGGATGTCCCGGAACGCCATGCAACGATTGTCGTTTTACCTGCTGATCGGGCTGACGCTGTATGCGTCGCTGGGTGGCGCGGGCTGATAAGGGGGCGGATCATGGCACAGCGTTACGGCGGACAGTTTTCCCCCGATGGCAATACTCGCGATCATCGCGGCGGCGATCAGCGTCCGGCCCCTGCGGCCCCGGCGCGGGCGCGGCACCGGCTGGAATCGCGCACGAAATGGATCACCATCGCCGGGATACCCCTGCTGATGGGGGCCTTTTGGCAAGACCCGACCGGCATGGCCGCGAATTTGCTGGGCTTTGCCGGGCTGGCTTCTGGTATGTGGATGACGCGCGAAGGCTTGCAGGCCGAGGCCGCCTATGACGCCCGCCGCACCGCCCGCCGCCCGGCGATTCCGCGCAAGCTGTTCGGTGCGGTGCTGACTGGGCTGGGGCTGGGTGTGGGGGCATGGGCACCCGATGCGCTGGCCGGGGCGGGCATCATCGGCGTGGCCGGGGCGGCGCTGCATATGCTGGCCTTTGGCATGGACCCGATGCGCGACAAGGGGATGGAGGGCGTTGATACCTTTCAGCAAGACCGCGTGGCCCGCATCGTCGCCGAGGGGCAGGGCTATCTGGACAGCATGAAGGACGCCATCCTGCGCACCGGCGAGCGTCGGCTGGAGGCGCGGGTCAACATGTTCGAGGCGACGGCCCACAGCCTGTTCGATCAGGTCGAACAGAACCCCGGCCATCTGACCGCTGTGCGCCGCTATCTGGGGGTGTATCTGCTGGGCGCGCGTGATGCGACGGTGAAATTCGCCGACCTTTATGCGCAGACCCGCGACCCGCGCGTGCTGGCCGACTGGGAGGCTTTGCTGAACGATCTGGAAACCAATTTTGCCGCCCGCACCCGCTCGCTGCTAGAGGGCGGGCGCACGGATATGGACATCGAAATCTCGGTTCTGCGTGATCGTCTGGCGCGCGAGGGTGTCCGCCCCGAGATGAAATCGCTGGAAAGCCGCGACGATCCGGGCTTTGCCGAATGGCTGCGTGATCTGGACAAAGACAAGGTTCGGCGCTGACGTGCCTCGCTTTGCGTTGAAAATCGAATATGACGGCGGCCCGTTCGCCGGCTGGCAGGCGCAGGCTGACCGCGATACGGTTCAGGGGGCGGTGGAAACGGCGCTGGCGGCGCTGGATACGGGCTTTCGCGATGGCGCGCGGATCGCGGCGGCGGGGCGCACCGATGCGGGCGTTCATGCCACCGGGCAGGTGGCGACCGCCGATTTGCTGCGCGACTGGGATACCTTCCGGCTGGCCGAGGCGCTGAACTGGCATCTGAAACCTGCCCCGGTCGCGGTGCTGGCGGCGGCGCGGGTGCCCGATGATTTCCACGCCCGGTTTTCGGCATTGGGGCGGCGTTACCGCTTTCGCCTGCTGGCGCGGCGGGCACCGGCGACGCATGACCGGGGCCGGGTCTGGCAGATCGGCCATGCGCTGGACGCCGATGCGATGCGGGCGGGGGCGGCGCATCTGATCGGGCAGCACGATTTCACCACCTTCCGGTCAACCATGTGCCAAGCGGCCAGCCCGGTCAAAACGCTGGACGGGATCACCATTACCGAACATGTCGTGCCGCATGGCACCGAATACCGTTTCGATCTGTGGGCGCGGTCGTTTTTGCACAATCAGGTGCGCTCAATCGTCGGCACGCTGGAACGTGTCGGGGCAGGGGCATGGTCGCCGGATCGCGTGGCCGAGGCACTGGCAGCGCGCGACCGCGCGGCCTGCGGGCTGGTCTGCCCGCCGCAGGGGCTGTATCTCAGCGGGGTGGATTACGCGACCGATCCCTTCGTCTGACAGGCAGGCACCTGACAGGCAGGTGGGATCAATGGTGGCGGCGGCGCGGGCGTTCGTCGCGCAGCACCACGACCTTGATGGTGTTCCAGATGATCCACAGATCCATGCCCAGGGTGCGCTGTTCCTGATAGATGCTGTCGATCTTCAGCTTGGCAGGCAGGCAGCGGCGGTAATAGGCGGCCTCGGTCGCCTCGGCGCTGCGGCAGTTTGCCATGATCCGGTCTTCGTGCCGGTGATAGATCAGCGTTGCCAGCCCGGTCGCACCGGGGCGGCAGCGCAGCACGCGGGCATAATGCAGTGGAAAGCGTTCCACATATTCCGGCAGCGGCGGGCGTGGGCCGACAAAGCTCATGTCGCCGCGCAGGATGTTGAACAGTTGCGGCAATTCGTCGATCCGGGTGCGGCGCAGGAAATGGCCAAAGGGGGTGATGCGCCAGTTCTTGTGCGCGCCGGTCGCGCCGAAATCGGCCTCGTCCCGGATCATGGTGCGGAATTTCAGCTGCGTGAAGGCCTGACCCGGCGCGCGCATCCGCTGCGCGCGATACAGCAATGGGCCACCCTCGATCAGCTTGTGCAGAATGGCGACGATCAGCATCACCACCGACAGCGGGATCAGCAGGATGATCGAGGCCACGATGTCGAACAGCCGCTTGCCCAGAGGCATGACAGGCTTGGCGGGCAGCAGGGATTCGGTGTCAAGCCCGGAAACCAGAGGCGGGGCAAGGGCTGCAACCTTGGCCGCATTGCTTCTGTTCCAGTCCTGGTGAATTGTCACTGCCTGATCCGGGGTTGCTGACATGCAGAAAAGCAGTTTTGCGGGTAACATAGTAAATATCGCTTGGAAACCCCGCCAGAGTTGTGTGGCAGGAAATGCTTGCAGGAATAACACACATCCGCCACTCTGACCGCCTGATGACCGGGATGTGAGGGAATATGCGCAAGTTTATGGTGTTGCTGGATGACTCGCGCGAATGCCTGAACGCGATCCGCTATGCCGCGATGCGCGCCTCGCGCACGGGGGGCGGTGTGGTGGTGGTGTCGGTGATCCGCCCCGACGAAATCCAGCACGGCTTTGGCGTCGCCGATGTCATGCGGGCCGAGGCGATGGAACGGATTCAGGCGCATTTCGACGTTTATGCCAAATGGATGCGCGATAAAAAAAACGTCGAACCCGAACTGGTCGTGCGTGAAGGCGACCCCGCCGATCAGTTGATCGCCTATCTGTCCGAGGATTCCGAAATCGGCGTCATCGTGCTGGGCATGGCCAGTGAAAAAGGAGCGCAGAACCCGGTGGTCAGTCGGCTGTTGCGCGATGTGGGCATGTTGTCGGCGCCGATCACACTGGTGCCCGGCGATCTGGACAAGGACCGGCTTGAGGCGATCAGCTAGGGCCGCTTGACCCACGGCCCGGCGCCCCCCATATGAGTGCAACAAAGGAGCCGCCGATGTTCATTCAGACCGAAACCACGCCGAACCCGGCAACGCTGAAATTTTTGCCCGGTGAAAGCGTGCTGGGCGCACAGGGAACCGCCGATTTCCCGACGGTGGAATCTGCCGCAGCCTCGCCCCTGGCCAGCCGTATCTTTGCGGTGCCGGGCGTGACTGGCGTGTTTCTGGGCGCTGATTTCGTGACCGTCACCAAGGCCGATGATACCCCTTGGGATCATCTGAAACCGCCGGTTCTGGGCGCGATCATGGACCATTACCAGTCCGGTGCCCCGGTGATCGAGGGGGCCGCAGGGGCTGCGGCTGCGGGCGGACATGCCGATCACAGTGGCCCGGATGCTGAAATCGTTGGCCAGATCAAGGAATTGCTGGATACCCGTGTCCGCCCCGCCGTGGCGCAGGATGGTGGCGACATCACTTTCCACGGCTTTGATCGCGGCATCGTCTATCTGCATATGCAGGGGGCCTGTGCCGGTTGCCCCTCGTCCACGCTGACGCTGAAAATGGGCATCGAAAATCTGCTGCGCCACTATATTCCCGAAGTGGTCGAGGTGCGCCCCGTTGCCTGAGCCGCTGGTTCTGGCCTTTGACACATCGGCCGCGCATTGCGCGGCCGCTTTGCTGTCGGGCGACCGGGTGCTGGAATCCCGTCATCAGGACATGGCCAAGGGTCAGGCCGAACATCTGTTTCCGCTGCTGGAACAGATGCTGGCCGGGGCGGGCAAGGGCTGGGCAGATCTGGATGTGATCGGCGTTGGCATCGGGCCGGGAAACTTTACCGGCGTGCGCATTTCCGTGGCCGCCGCGCGTGGGTTGGCCCTGTCGCTGGGTGTTCCGGTGGTCGGCGTCACCACGCTTGAGGCGCTGCGCCACGGGTTGCCCGGCACCGTGATGGCCAGTGCCGATGCACGTCAGGACCGGCTGTATGTGCAGCTTTTCGACGGCGCCGGCACGCCGCCGGTTCTGTGCGATCTGGACAGCCTGCCCATCCTGCCCGCGCGGGCCGAGCCGCTGTGCGTCGGGCATCACGCCGATCGCATCGCAGCCGCCTGTGGCGGGCAGGTGGCCGCGCCCGTCTTTGCGCTGCCCGTCGCCATCGCGCGGATCGCGGCAGCCCGTCGCGACAACCCCGGACCGCCGCCCGCGCCGCTGTATCTGCGCCCCGCCGACGCGGCACCTGCGCGCGATTCCGGCCCGGTGATCCTGACGTGACGCCTGCTGATCTGGCCGCGCTGCACGCCCGTTGCTTTACCGTTCCAAGGCCGTGGAATGCCGATGAAATATCGGATGTCCTGTCTGCGCCGGGGGCCTTTTTGCTGCGGGTAGGCGACGGCTTTCTGATTGGCCGTGCCATCGCGGGCGAGGCCGAGTTGCTGACCGTCGCCGTCCCGCCCGAGATGCGGCGGCAGGGGGTAGGCCGCGCGTTGCTGCGCGGTTTTGCATCGGCGGCGGCACAGCGCGGCGCTGATGAGGCATTTCTTGAGGTGGCGGCGGATAATGCGGCGGCGCGGGCGCTGTATGCGGCAGATGGCTGGACGGATGCGGGGCGGCGGCGTGGCTATTACGGGCCGGGGCTGGATGCGCTGGTGCTGCGTAAGCTGCTGGCAAAAGACGCATCTTCCTGAAAAAGCCCGGCAAATGATCGGGACTATGCCGGGGCGCGGGCAATTATGCGGTTGACCGTCCTCTGTGCTTGCGCCCTATAATCCCCTGTCCTGCGGGCAGAGTCGCCCGCCAAAAACAGGTGAGGAATCGCAATGGCGATGATGAAATTCCGTTTGCTGGGCGGGGCTGCTGTGATGGCGCTGTGTTCCGGCGCTGCGATGGCCGATCCGGCGCTGATCTTTGATCTGGGCGGTAAATTCGACAAATCCTTTAACGAAGCGGCCTATGTCGGTGCGAAACGCTGGGCCGATGAAACCGGAGGCAGCTATAAGGAACTGGAAATGCAGTCCGAGGCGCAGCGGGAACAGGCCCTGCGCCGCCTGTCGGAAACCGGCGCCAATCCGATCGTGATGACCGGCTTTGCCTTTGGCGATGTGCTGAACAAGATCGCGCCCGATTATCCCGATACGAAATTCGTCATCATCGACATGGTGGTGGAACAGCCCAACGTGCAATCGGTCGTCTTTACCGAAGAACAAGGGTCTTATCTGGCCGGTGTGATGGCGGCGATGGCTTCGCAAACCGGCACGGTCGGCTTTATCGGCGGGATGGACGTGCCGCTGATCCACAAATTCGAATGCGGCTATGCGCAGGGCTTCAAGGCCACGCGGCCCGATGGCAGGGTGCTGGTTAACTATACCGGCACCACGCCCGCCGCATGGAACGATCCGGTCAAGGGGGGCGAGCTGGCCCGTGCGCAGAAATCGCAGGGCGCGGATGTGATCTATGCCGCAGCGGGCGGCACCGGCATCGGCATCCTCCAGGCCGCCGCGGACGAAGGCATCCTGTCCATCGGTGTGGACAGCAACCAGAACCATCTGCATCCGGGCAAGGTGCTGACCTCGATGGTCAAGCAGGTGGATAATGCCGTTTACAACATCTTTTCCGGTGGTCCCGACGCGGTTGAGCCGGGGGTCAAGGTCATGGATCTGTCGGTCGATGGCGTCGGTGTGGTTGTCGATGACAACAACCGTGATTTGGTCAGCGCCGAAATGCAGGCCGCCGTGGACGAGGCCAGGGCCAAGATCATTGCCGGTGAAATCAAGGTGCATGATTACATGGCTGATAACCTCTGCCCGGTGAATTGACGCATGGCGACAGCCGAACATCCGGCACAGGGGCGGCGTGATGCCGCCCCCTTTGCCATCGAACTGCGCGGGATTTCTAAGGCATTCGGTCCGGTTCAGGCGAACCGCGACATCAGCCTTGCGGTGCCCCGTGGCACGATTCAGGGCATCATCGGCGAAAACGGCGCGGGCAAATCCACGCTGATGTCGATCCTTTATGGTTTCTACAAGCCCGATGTCGGCGAGATTCTGATTAACGGCCAGCCGCTGAGCATTGCCGATTCCATGGCCGCGATCCGCGCGGGCATCGGCATGGTGTTCCAGCATTTCAAACTGGTGCAGAATTTTACCGTTCTGGAAAACATCATTCTGGGGGCCGAGGATGGTGCCCTGCTGCGCCCCTCGCTGTCCAAGGCGCGCGGTGTGTTGCGCGATCTGGCCGCCGAATATCAGTTGAACGTCGATCCCGATGCGCTGATCGAGGAACTGTCGGTCGGGCATCAGCAGCGGGTGGAAATCCTCAAGGCGCTGTATCGGCAGGCCGACATCCTGATTCTGGACGAACCGACCGGCGTCCTGACCCCGGCCGAGGCGGATCACCTGTTCCGCATTCTGCGCGGGCTGCGGGATGAGGGTAAAACCATCATCCTGATTACCCATAAGCTGCGCGAAATCATGGAGATCACCGATAACGTCGCGGTCATGCGCCGTGGCGAGATGGTCGGCCATGTGCGCACCGCCGACACCAACCCCGAAGAACTGGCCGAGTTGATGGTGGGCCGCAAGGTTCTGCTGAATGTCGATAAACGGCCCGCCAGCCCCGGCGCGCCGGTCTTGCAGGTGCAGAATCTGCGGATGGTCGATGCCGATGGCGTGGAACGCCTGCGCGGCATCAGTTTTGACATCCGCGCCGGCGAGGTGTTGGGGATCGCGGGTGTTTCGGGCAACGGGCAGACGCAACTGCTGGAAATTCTGGGCGGTTTTCCTGAAAGTGGCGCCCGGATCGACGGCGCTGTGCAGGTCAACGGCCAGCCCTTGCCGCTGAGCGGGCGCGGTGCCGATGCGCGCAGCCGCCGCCGCGCCGGGATCGGCCACATCCCCGAGGATCGTCAGGTCGAAGGGCTGATTATGGATTTCGCCGCATGGGAAAACGTTGCCTTCGGCTATCACGACGATCCGGGCTATGGCCGCGGCCTGTTCATGGATCGTGCGGCGATCCGCGATGATGCAGCGGGCAAGATCGAACGCTTTGACATCCGCCCGCCAAGCTGTGATCTGGCGGCACGCAATTTTTCCGGCGGCAATCAGCAAAAGATCGTCTGCGCCCGCGAGATCGAGCGGAATCCCGACCTGTTGCTGATCGGCCAGCCCACGCGCGGTGTGGACATCGGCGCGATCGAGTTCATCCACAAGCGCATCATCGCATTGCGCGACGCCGGCAAGGCGGTGCTGCTGGTCAGCGTCGAACTGGATGAAATCATGGCCCTGTCCGACCGCATCGCGGTGATGTTCGACGGCCGTATCATGGGCGAACGTCTGCCCGGCCAGACCTCGGCCGGGGAATTGGGGCTGCTGATGGCCGGTGTGACGGGCGACGCGCCCAATATGCAGGGGGCGGTCTGATGGCGCGGTCGGATGCCTCCGGCGGGGATATTTATAAACGAAAGACGCAGCCTGGCTGTGGCGCGGCTGTGCCGGGTGGCGATGTGGCATCCGGCAAGATACGAAAGGCCCCGTGATGGAAAAGATGCCGAAATGGGCCGATGTGATCCTGACACCGCTGATTTCGCTGTTGCTGGCCTTTGCCATTTCCGCGCTGGTCATTCTGGCCATCGGTGAAAGCCCGTATGAGGCGCTGAAAACCATGGTGACGGGTGCGCTTGGGTCCAGCTATGGCTGGGGCTTTACGCTGTATTACGCCACCAATTTCATCTTTACCGGGCTGGCCGTGATGGTCGCCTATCACGCCGCCCTGTTCAACATCGGTGGCGAGGGGCAGGCCGCGATGGGTGGCCTTGGTGTGGCGCTGGTCTTGCTGGCGTTTCCGTGGCCGCATTGGGGCATTGCGCTGCCTGCGGCCATGGTGGGCGCGGCGCTGTTCGGGGCGGCCTGGGCGCTGATCCCCGCCTGGCTTCAGGCCAAGCGCGGCAGCCATATCGTGATCACAACGATCATGTTCAATTTTATCGCGGCGGCGGTGCTGAACTATCTGCTGGTGAATGTGCTGCGCCCGATGGGCAGCATGGACCCGGCCTCGGCCCGGTTTCCGGCGGAAACCCACCTGCCCAAGATCAGCGAGATTTTGGCGCAGATCGGCATCGCATGGGGCCGCAACACGCCGGTCAACATTACCTTTCTGATTGCCGTCGCCGCCTGTGTGCTGGTTTGGCTGCTGATCTGGCGCACCCGTCTGGGGTTCGAGATCCGCGCCTTTGGCAAATCCGAACCCGGCGCGCTGTATGCCGGGATCAGCCCGGTGCGGATCACCGTCATCGCCATGTTGATTTCGGGCGCGCTGGCCGGGCTGATGGCGATCAATAACGTCATGGGCGAGGCTGAACGTCTGGTCCTGAACAACGTCGAGGGCGCGGGCTTTATCGGTATCGCCGTGGCGCTGATGGGGCGCAACCACCCCTTTGGAGTGCTGCTGGCGGCGCTGTTGTTCGGCTTTCTGTATCAGGGCGGGGGCGAGCTGGCGCTGTGGACCTCGATCCCGCGCGAATTGATCGTGGTCATTCAGGCGCTGGTCATTCTGTTCACCGGCGCGCTGGACAATATGGTGCGGATGCCGCTGGAGAGGCTGTTTATGGCGCTGCGGCGCAAGGGGGTATGATGGACTGGCTTGCGCCCTACCTGCCCGCCTTTCTGGCCGCCTATTCGATCCAGATCATCGGCGTGATGTCGCCCGGCCCGGCGGTGGCGCTGATCCTTGGCGTCGGCGCGCGGCAGGGGCGGCGGGCGGCGCTGATTACGGCGCTTGGGATCGCCTGCGGTGCGGGGATGCTGGCCTTCGGCACCGCGCTTGGTCTGGGGGTGCTGTTGCAGCAGGCCGCTTGGGCTGGCACGGCGCTGCGCTGGCTGGGCGCGGCCTATCTGGCTTGGCTGGCGGTGATGGCGTGGCGCAAGGCGCTGGCTCCGCCGCGCGTCACCGTGGCGCAGGTTGACCGCACCCACGCCGCGCGCCTGTTCGGTGTGGCGCTGTTGATGCAACTGACCAATGTCAAGGCGCTGGTGTTCTGGATGGCGGCGGTCAGCGCAGGCCCGGCGCAGACCGCGCCCGTGGCGGTGCTGCTGGTCTTTGCGGCGGGCGGGTTTCTGCTGTCTCTGGCCGGACATGCGCTTTACGCCGTGCTGCTGTCATCTACCCCGGTGCGGGCGGCCTATAACCACGCCCGCCGCTGGATCGAGGCGGCTCTGGGCGGATTTCTTGCGCTGATGGCCCTGCGCATGGCAACGGAGCGCGCGTGATGGACTTTGCCACGATCCTGCAAATCCTCGATTCCTCGCTGCGGTTGATGACGCCGTTGCTACTGGCCTGTCTGGCGGGGCTTTATTCCGAACGCGCGGGCGTCTTTGACATCGGGCTGGAGGGCAAGATGCTGATGGCCGCCTTTGCCTCGGCCACGGTGGCGGCTGTGACGGGGAATGTCTGGCTGGGGCTAATGGCCGGTGTGCTGGGGGCGCTGCTGCTGTCGCTGGTGCATGGGCTGGCCTCGATCACCTTTCGCGGCAACCAGTTGATTTCCGGGGTGGCGATCAATTTTCTGGCTGCCGGGCTGACCGTGTTGTTGGGGCAGCGTATCTTTGGGCTGGGCGGGCGCACGCCCTCGCTGACGCCGGGGGCGGAACTGGATGCCAATGCGGGCGCGTTCCGTGACTGGCTGGGCGGGATCGTCGGCCCCGAAACCGTCACCGCGCTGACCACCATGCCGCGTTTCAGCGAAATCACCCTGCCGCTGGCCGAGACGCTGCGCCCGGTGCCGCTGATTGGGCCGATCTATGCTGAACTGATTTCCGGGCATACGGCGATGGTCTATGTCGCCGTGCTGATGGTGCCGCTGACCTGGTGGGTGCTGTATCGCACCCGCTTTGGCCTGCGGTTGCGGGCAGTGGGGGAAAACCCGGCCTCGGTCGATACGGCGGGCGTTTCTGTCGCCGGGCTGCGTTTTTCGGCAGTGATGATCTGCGGCGTGCTGTGCGGTATCGCCGGGGCCTATCTGGCGACCGGGCTGAACGCCGGTTTCGTCAAGGATATGACCGCCGGTCGCGGCTTTATCGCGCTGGCGGCGCTGATCTTTGCCAAATGGCGACCCTGGGCGGCGCTTGGGGCGACCTTTTTGTTCGGTCTGCTCGAAGCACTGGCGATCCGCTATCAGGTGCTGGATCTGGGCTTTATTACCGTCCCGTCCATGGTGATGAGCGCGCTGCCCTATGTGCTGACCGTCATCATTCTGGCGGGCTTTGTCGGCCGCGCCATCCCGCCCCGCGCCGGAGGAGAACCCTATGTCAAAGAGCGTTGAGCTGGCCCGTCTGATCCAATCGCGCGCGGGCGATGCGCCGCCGGAATACGGGCTGATCCTTGGGTCGGGGCTGGGGCATCTGGCGGGCAGGGTCGATGGTGTGGCCATCCCCTATGACGACCTGCCGGGCTTTCCCCATGCCGGTGTGTCGGGCCATGTGCCGCAACTGGTCATCGGTCAGCTTGAGGGGCGGCGTGTGGCCGTGTTCGGCGGTCGCTCGCATTACTACGAATCCGGCCGCCCTGATGCGATGCGCTTGCCGCTTGAGGTGCTGGCGGCGCTTGGCTGCGACCGGCTGATCCTGACCAATGCCGCCGGATCGCTGCGCGAAGATATGCCGCCGGGCAGTCTGATGCTGCTGTCGGATCACATCGCCTTTGCGGGCACGAACCCGCTGATCGGGGAAAAGACCGACGCCCGCTTTGTGCCGATGACGCAGGCGCATGACCCTGGCCTGCGCGCGGCGCTGACCGCCGCCGCCGATGCCGAAGGCGTGGCCTTGCCGCAGGGAGTCTATGGCTGGTTCTCTGGCCCGTCTTTCGAAACGCCTGCCGAAATCCGCGCGGCACAGGTGCTGGGGATGGATGCGGTGGGCATGTCCACCGTGCCGGAAATCATCCTCGCCCGGTTTCTGGGGCTGCGCTGTGCGGCCATTTCGGTCATCACCAATATGGGTGCCGGTCTGTCCGACGAAAACATCAGCCACGATCATACCAAGGAAATGGCCCCGCTGGGTGCCGCCAAGCTGGAAAAGCTGCTGCGCCGGATGCTGCGCGACGGGGCCTGACCGGCGCGCGTCTTTCGTTTGAAAATATCCTCGGGGGGTGAGGAGGATCAGGAAAAGCCCATGGCTTTTCCCCGACGAACGCACGGCCCCTTTGGGGGCGGGCCGACGCGGAACGCGGCGTCGGGGGGCAGACGGCCCCCCGTGCACGTTTGTCACAGGGCGGGCGGCTGTTGTGGTTAACCCGCCCCGATCAGCGATGCGATCTGTTCGGCGGCGCGATTCAGCCCGGCATCATCCAGCCGGTCCACCGCAATCACCGCACGGTCGCGGTCGCCATAGCGGGCGCGGTGCCGTTCATAGCGCGGGTCATAATGATCGCGCATCAGCCCTTGGGCCAGCCCGGTCCAGTCCCCCGCCGTCGCCTGCGCCAGCCATTCCTGAATGCGTTCGGCGGGGTGCAGGGGGCGCAGGTGCTCGATGATTGCGGCGGCTTCGGTCGCCGCATCGGCATAGGTGGCGGCGATAAAGCGGGCGCGTTCGGCCAAGGGCACCGACAGGCGGATGCGCGGCGCAGAGCAGAGCGCCTGCCATACGCTGCGCGGCACGGTCAGCGCGCCGATGCGGCTGCTTTCAGCCTCGAACAGGACCGGGCGCGTCGGGTCCAGCCGCTCCAACGCGGTGGCCAGCCGACCCTCGAACAGCTTTTGCCCCGGCTGGCCACCCGGCATCGCGCCGAACAGCGATCCTCGATGATTGGCCAGCCCCTCAAGGTCGATGACCTGTGCGCCGCCCGCCGCCAAACGCGCCAGCACCGCCGTTTTGGCCGCGCCGGTGTTGCCGTCCAGCACAACCACCGGCGCGGGCACGCCAAGGTTCTGTACCCGGTCCACCACCAGCCGCCGCCAGGTCTTGTAACCGCCCTCGATTCGGCCCACGCGCCAGCCGATCTGCGACAGGATCACCCCGAACGATCCCGACCGCTGCCCGCCGCGCCAGCAATAGACCAAGGGCCGCCAGCCGCCCGTCATTCCCGCCAGCGGCCCGGCAATATGGCGCGCGGCATTGGCGGCGACCAGCGCCGCCCCCAACTTGCGGGCGTCAAAAGGCGAGACCTGTTTATAGATCGTGCCGACCTGTGCGCGTTCCTGATCTGACATAACCGGCAGGTTGATGGCGCCCGGCAGATGATCCTGCGCATATTCCGACGGCGACCGCACGTCGATGATGGTATCGAACCCGGCCAAGGCCGGGTCCGCGACCGAAGTCAGGGAAAGCCCGCGCAAGGCGGGATCAATAGACCCAGACCGGGGTGCCGATGGGCACCTGATCGTAAAGGCTCATCACGGCTTCGTTGCGCATCCGCAGGCAGCCGTTCGACACCGCGCGCCCGATCGAGTTCGGCTCGGTCGTGCCATGGATGCGGATGGCGGTGTCGCGGCCCTGCGCATCATACAGATACAGCGCCCGCGCGCCCAAGGGGTTGCGCGGCCCGCCGGGCATCCCGTCCTTGTAACGCTCATAGGCGGCGGGGTTGCGTTTAATCATCTCGTTCGTGGGGCGCCAGCTGGGCCATTCGACCTTGCGGCCCACGGTGGCCTGACCCTTCCACACCAGTTCGTCGCGTCCCACGGCAACACCGTAACGGATCGCCCGGCCCGGCGCGATGACGTGATACAGGTAAAAGTCGCGGCTGACGACGACAATGGCGCCGACCGGGAAATCTTCGCGGATGGCGACCTCGGTCGGGGCATAGGGGTCGCGCGTAGCGGCAGCCGGTGTCGCGGCCTGTGCCATAACCAGCGACGGCGCGGCGATCAGCGGCAGGGCAAGCGACAGCATCTGGCGGCGTTTCATCGTCAAATTCCCGGTAACATCACAAATTTCGGCCATGCATATACGCTGCGGCAGGGGGCGCGCAACTCAATCCCGCGTCATCGGCCCTACATCGGCGGGTTTCCCTTGACGCGGCGGGAAGGCACCCACATCTGTCAGGCATGGATCACGCATCGCCACATCGCCATCCGCGACGGGCTGCCGCGCGCGCCCCGCATCTGTGCCGGGGCCGCGGCGGGCGTGGGTGCCGCTGTCATCAGGGCGCACGGCGGCGGCTGGCGCGGCAAACGGCACCTGCCGCGCGCGATCCGATGCGCCCTTGTCATCCGCTGCATCTGACCTTGCCGCCTCTGGTGGTGAGGCTGATGCAGCATGTGCCCCGGCGACCGCAGGGGCCGCCTCGTCCCGACCGCAACCCCATGACACTGGTTTTTGCGACAGGACGAACCCATGACCAACACACCATCTTTCGCCGCTGATCCCGCCGCCACGCAGGACAGCTTTCTGACTATCGAGGGGATGAGCTGCGCCGCATGTTCCGGCCGGGTCGAGCGCGCGTTAAAGGCGCAGCCCGGCGTGCAGGCCGCCGTGGTCAACCTTGCCACCGGCAGCGCCCGCGTGACCCATGAGGCCGGGGGCGATCCGCAGGCGCTGGCCGATGCTGTCACCGCGCAGGGCTATCCGGCCAGCTTGCGGCAGGCTGGCGCGCGGCGTGATGCTTCCAGTGTGCAGATGCGCGAAACTGACAGCCTGCGCCGCCGCTTTTTGATCGCGCTGCTGCTGACCTTGCCGGTTTTCGTGATGGAGATGGGCGGCCACGCCGTTCCGGCCTTTCACCACTGGCTGCATGGCGCGGTGGGGGAACGCCCGCTGTGGATCGTGCAGATGCTGCTGACTTTTGCGGTTCTGGCCGGGCCGGGGCGGCTGTTCTTTGCCCACGGCATCCCCGCCCTGTTGCGCGGCGGGCCAGAGATGAACAGCCTCGTGGCGCTTGGGGCCGGGGCGGCGTTTGCCTATTCCACGGTGGTGACGCTGGCACCCGACCTGCTGCCCCCCGATGCGCGCCATGTCTATTTCGAGGCGGCGGCGGTGATCGTGACGCTGATTCTGATGGGCCGCTGGCTCGAAGCGCGGGCGCGCGGACAGGCGGGTGCGGCGATCCGGCACCTGATGGAACTGACACCCGATACCGCCACGCTGCTGCGCAATGGCCAGCCCGTTACTGTTCCCGCCGCCGATCTGATGCCCGGTGACTTGATCCGCCTGCGCCCTGGCGAGCGTGTCGCCGTGGACGGTGAGATCACCGAAGGCACCGGCACCATCGACGAGGCGATGCTGACCGGCGAACCCGTGCCGGTGACGAAAGGTCCCGGTGATCCGGTGACGGGCGGCACGGTCAACGGATCTGCCGCGCTGGTGGTGCGCGTCACTGCGACCGGCGCGGATACGGTGCTGTCGCGCATCGTGACTCTGGTCGAGGACGCGCAGGCCACCAAGCTGCCGGTGCAGGCGCTGGTGGACCGGATCACCCGCATCTTTGTTCCGGCGGTGATGGCGCTGTCGGCACTGACCTTTGTGCTGTGGCTGATCTTTGGCCCCGGTCTGGCCGAGGCGTTCGTCGCGGCCGTATCGGTGCTGATTATCGCCTGCCCCTGCGCGATGGGGCTGGCGGTGCCGGTCTCGATCATGGTCGGCACCGGGCGCGGGGCGGAACTGGGCATCCTGTTCCGGCGCGGTGACGCGCTGCAACGGCTGGCCGAGGCCAAGGTGGTGGCCTTTGACAAGACCGGCACCCTGACCCAAGGCGCACCGGCGCTGACCGGGCTGCGCAGTGTGCCCGGCTGGTCGCGGGATGATGTGCTGCGGCTGGCGGCGGCGGCTGAATCGCAATCCGAACACCCGCTGGCTGCCGCCATCGTCGCGGCGGCGCAGGGGCTGGATCTGCCTCTGGCGCAGGATGTGACCGCCACCGCGGGGCGTGGCCTGACGGCGCAGGTTCAGGGCCACGCGCTGCTGATCGGCAACCTTGCCGCGCTGACGCAGGCCGGGGTGACGCCCGCCCCGGAACTGCAACAGGCCGCTGATGACTGGGCCGGGCAGGGGGCGACGCCGGTGCATCTGGCCGTTGACGGCACCCACATCGCTGCGATGGCCCTGGCCGACCCGGTGCGCGAGGATGCGGCGGCGGCAATCCGGGGGCTGCACGATCTGGGCCTGCGCACGGGGATGATTTCCGGCGATACGCCGGCCACGGCGCAGGCGGTGGGGGCAAAGCTGGGCATCGACCAGATCACCGCCGGCGTCCTGCCTGAAGGCAAGCTGAATCAGATCCGTGCCATGGGGGCGGGCAGCGTTTTTGTGGGCGATGGCATCAACGATGCGCCTGCGCTGGCTGCGGCTGATACCGGCATCGCCATCGGCACCGGCACTGATGTGGCCATCGAATCGGCGGATGCTGTGCTGTCAGCGGGCGATCCCTCGGGGGTGGTGCGCGCCATCAGCCTCAGCCGCGCGGTGATGCGTAATATCCGGCAGAACCTGTTCTGGGCCTTTGCCTATAACATCGCGCTGATTCCGGTGGCGATGGGGGTGCTGGTGCCGTTTGGCGGGCCGCAACTGTCGCCGATGCTGGCGGCGGGGGCGATGGCGATGTCATCGGTCTTCGTCGTTACCAACGCCTTGCGGCTGCGGCGCGCGCCGTGATTGCGCGGCGGGCGGTCCTGGTGGGCATGGCGGCGCTGCCTTTGGGCGGTGCCGCGGCGAACGGGGCAGGGCCGCGCATCGTGATGCTGGGCGACAGCCTGACCGAAGGCTTTGGGTTGGCTGCGGGCTATGGGCTGGTGCCGCAACTGGAACGCTGGCTGGCGCAGGAGGGCACAGCCGCGCGGATCGTCAACCACGGTCTGTCGGGCGACACCACCTATGGCGGGCGGGTCCGCATCGGTCGGGCATTGCGGGGCGGCGCCGACGGGGTGATCGTCGCGCTTGGCGCCAATGATCTGCTGATGGGCTGGTCCGCCAGTAGGGCCGAGGCAAACCTTGACGCAATCCTGACCCGCGCGGGCCGGGGCGGGCGTCCGCTGTTGCTGGTCGGCATCGACGCGCCGATCCGCGACCGGGCGCGGCGGGCTGAATGGAGGGCGATCTGGCCCCGGCTGGCCGCGCGGCATGATACGCTGCTGCTGCCCGATCTTTATGCGCCGATTACCGCCCTGCCGGACGACCGCCGGGCGGCCTATCTTCTGGCGGACGGGGTGCATCCATCAGCGCAGGGGGCCGCATTGCTGGCGGCGCATCTGGGACCGTCGGCGCAGGCGCTGCTGGCGCGGATCGCGGCCCGCCGGTAAAGGGCGGGCCGCATGGCAAGGGTGCGGGTCAGTGGCCCGTGTGGCCCGCTGCCGGTGCCGCATCGGGCTGGCGGGCGTTATCGACCGTTGTTTTGACATCGACCGTGCCGCAATCGCCGAAATCCAGCGTGAACCTGACCACATCGCCATCCTTCAGCGGCTGATGCAGGCCCAGGAACATGACGTGATCCGCGCCGCGCTGCATCGGGTGAACCTCTCCGGCGGGAATGGTGATCCCGCCCTCGATCGGAACCATCTTCATCACGCCATCCACTTCGCGGTGGGTGTGCATCTCGGTCCGTTCGGCCAGATCCGAGGTGACGTTGCCAAGGGTGCAATCCACCTCGCGGTGGTTGTCCAGCAGCATAAAGGCCGCGCCGGTCTGCGGGTTGGAGCTGCGGGCATAGGCATCTGTGACCGCCACGGCGTCATGGGCCAGAACGGCCACGGGAAACAGCGCCGCGCAGGCGGCGAAAGTCAAGGTTTTCATGATGTTGTCCTGTCGTTATCGAAAAAGATTTCAAGGGTTACGACAGGACAACCGGCGGATCGCGGGCGCTGTGAGGCGGAATGTCGTGCGACTGGCCGCTGTCGGGACCGACGGTCCAGCCGATCCGGCGCGGCTGCGGCAACAGCCGGTCAGGCTGGCCCGCATCGGCGATCGCCGCCAGCAGCGACAGCGCCATATCGGGGCAAAAGTGGTTCTGTTCGACCGGCTGGCCCTGATCGTCAACGGCAATGCTGATGGTGACGCTGCCGGCACAGATCACGATCTGCCCGGCCACCTGTGCCTGACCGCGCGCCGACCCAAGCGCGATGCCGGTCACGACCAGAATCAGGATCAGTGCAGAGTGGACCAGACGAATCATGCCGCCGATTAAGGCATTCCCCGCCTGCCTTCGCAATCGCCCACATAGATATACGAAAACCCCGCCGGACAGGCGGGGTGATTTATCGCGATCCTGCCGGGGCAGGAATCAGGCGGCGGCGCCTTTGGCGATCTCGCGCTTGATCTTCAGCGCGCGGGGCGACAGTTCGTCGTCCTTGGCCTTGGCCAGAAACGCATCCAGACCGCCCCGGTGATCGACCGAGCGCAGCGCCGCAGCGGAAATCCGCAGCGAATAGGACTGGCCCGTGGTTTCCGACAGCAGGGTCACGTCGTTCAGGTTCGGCAGAAACCGGCGACGGGTCTTGTTGTTGGCGTGGCTGACGTTATTGCCGGTCATCGGCCCTTTGCCGGTCAGTTCGCAAACGCGCGACATGATCTTGTTCCTTCGTTGCAGCGGGCGGGCACCGCATTGGACCGGCTGCCGCCAATGTGAAAGGGCGCCGCGAGGCAGCGCCCGGAATTCTGTTCGCGGGTGGATATACGCCACAGCCCCGCGCGTCAAGCCCCGGCTGCGCTTTTCGCGCCCTGATCCGGCACTGTTCCGGCATAGGCCTGTTCGATCTCGATCAGCTTTTCCTTGCGCCACAGCCCCCCGGCATAGCCGGTCAGGCGGCCATCGGTACCGATGACGCGGTGGCAGGGAATTACGATGGCGATGCGATTGCGGGCATTCGCGCCCGCCACCGCCCGCACCGCCGAGGGCTGGTCCAGATCGCGGGCCAGTTCGGCGTAACTGCGTGTCTGGCCTGCGGGAATTTCGCGCAATGCTTGCCAGACGCGTTGCTGGAACGGGGTGCCAAGCAGCGCCAGCGGCAGGTCGAACCGGGGCTGGCGACCGGCGAAAAAGGCAGTCAGCTGTGCCTCGGTCGCGTCGGTGATGGCGGTGCGGCCCAGCCCGATGCGGCCTTGCGCGGCCTTTGAAACTTGCCGCAATTGTGTGGGCAGGGCCTTGCGGTCGGTGAATTCCAGCAGATGCAGGGCCGAATCATCGGCAATGGCGATCATCCCGCCAAGGGGGTGTCGATCCAGTCGGCGCGCAGGTCGGCACTGCCGCGCAGCACGTGGGGCGGGTGGCCGAACAGCCGCGCGAATGCCTGACGAAAACCTGATGCCGAATCGAACCCTGCGTCCAGTTGCGCGTCGATCATGCGTGAACCTTTCGTGATGGCCCGTATTCCGGCGCGCAGGCGCAGGGTGCGGGCATATTGCAGAAATGTCTGGCCAAAGTGGCGGTGGAAAGCGCGGCGCACGGTGGAAGGGTCCAGCCCTGCCGCCGTCAGGTCGGCCTCGGACCAGCGCCGCGCCGGATCGGCGTTCAGCCGCGCCACCAATCCCGCCACCAGCGGATCACCCGCGGCCTGTGGCTGGCCGGGATGGCAGCGACGGCAGGGGCGGAACCCGGCGGCAGCGGCCTGTGCGGCGGTGCGGAACCAGCGACAGTTTTCGGGGCGCGGCTTGCGCGCCGGGCAGGTCAGGCGGCAGAACACCCCGGTCGAGGTGACGCCGACCAGCGCCCGCCCCTCGAATGCGGGATCGCGGGCGAGCAGGGCGTGATACAGGGTGTCGGTGTCAGGCAGCGTGGTCATGGTGTATCCTTTCTGCCCCGGATTAACCGATTCGCCCCACCCCTGCGCCGCAAAATCGGGCGTTTATTTCCCGCGTTCCGGTCAGGGCCGGATCTCGATCTCGGTGCCGATGCGGGCGGCGGCGAACAGTTCGCGCATCTCGCTGTCGGATATGGCGATGCAGCCTGCGGTCCAGTCGCCCGGTAACACCTCACCCGCCGGGCGCTGGTTGGGCTGGCCGTGGATAAAGATGTCGCCGCCGGGGTCCACCCCCGCCGCCCGCGCCCGCGCGCGGTGGCCAGGCTGCGGATAGTCGATCCCCAGCGACAGGTGATAGGCCGAACGGTCATTGCGGCGGTCGATGCGGAACACGCCTTCGGGCGTTTTGCCGTCGCCCTGCCGCGTCTTGTCGCCATCCGGCGCAAAACCCAGGGCAATGCGATAGGTCTTGATCGCCTGCCCATCCCGCCACGCCGTCATGCGACGGTCGGATTTGTCGATGGTGATGCGGTCGATCTGCCCGGTCAGCGGCACATCGCGCGGCGGCACGGGCAGTGGCAGCGATGGCACCGGCGGGCGAGGGGCCAGCCACAACAGCCAGACCGCCAGCACGATCAGCGCCAGCGTCAGAACGGAAAACAGCCGGGCCAGCCGCTTCATTGCAGATCGGCAAAGGCGTCTTGCAGGCGCTGCGCCGCCTGTTCCACGCGGGCGCGCGGCGTGGCCAGATTGAACCGCATAAAGCCGTCCCCCCCCAGGCCAAAGCTGGGGCCGTGGTTGGCGGCGATCCGGGCGGCCCGTTCCACGCGGGCAGTAAACTCGGCCTGGGCCATCCCGGTGCCGCTGAAATCCACCCACGCCAGATAGGTCGCCTGCAACGGCATCGAACGCAGGCCGGGAATGGCGTTCACCGCATCGTCAAAGATGCGGCGGTTGCCGTCCAGATACTGCACCAGCGCATCGACCCATGCCGCGCCCTCGGGGGAATAGGCGGCGGCGACCATATCCGGGCCGAACAGGCCGGGCGAGATACCCAAAGCCGCCAGTCGGTCCTGAAACCGCCGACGCAGGGCCGGATCGGCGATGATCGCATTGCCCAGATGCGCGCCCGCGATGTTGAAGGTCTTGGTCGCAGAGGTCAGCGTGACCAGCCGGTCGGCAATGTCAGGCGCGGCGGTGGCGGTGGCGCTGTGGCGCGGCGTGCCGGGCAGCACCAGGTCGTGGTGTATCTCATCACTGACCAGAACCAGATCGTGACGGCGGCAGAACTCGGCGGTGGCGCGCAGTTCCTCGACCGACCAGACGCGGCCGCCGGGGTTGTGGGGCGAACACAGGATCAGCATCTTTTCGCGCCCGGTCATCGCCGCGTCCCATGCGTCGAAATCCATCTGATACAGCCCGTCACGCAGCACCAGCGGCAGTTCGGCCACCTCGCGCCCGGCGGCACGGATGATGCGGGCAAAGGCGTGATAAACCGGCGTCATCAGCGCCACCCGGTCGCCGGGGCGGGTATAGACATCGACGGCGATGCCGGTGGCGTTGACCAGCCCGTGGGCGGACAGAATCCAGTCGGGCTGCACCGCCCAGCCGTGGCGGGTCTGCATCCACCAGCGGATCGAATCGGTATAGGCGGCATTCGCACCCGGATAGCCATAAATCCCGTGCGCGGCGATTTTGTCGACCGCGCGCTGAACGGCGGCAGGCGGGCGGAAATCCATGTCAGCCACCCACATGGCGATGCCGTCATCGGGCGCCACGCCATAGATTGCCTGCATGTCATCCCATTTGTTGCATCCGGTGCCCACGCGGTTGATCGGCTGGTCGAAATCGGGCTGGCTCATCTGGTTCTCCGCATGTTGGTTGATCTTGTTTAGGGGGATTGTTGCTTATGGCCAAGGCTTGGCCTAGATCACGACCATGACATTACGCCCGATCCTGATCCATCCTGACCCGCGGCTGAAAAAGGTCGCAGACCCGGTGGTCCGCATCACGCCCGAGGTGGAAACCCTTGCGGCGGATATGCTGGCCACGATGTATGACGCGCCCGGCGTCGGGCTGGCTGCGCCGCAGATTGGCGTGAACCTGCGCGTTTTCGTGATGGACGCCACCAAAGACCCCGAGGCAGAGCCGCGCCCGATGGTGCTGGTGAACCCGGAAATCGACTGGACCTCGGACGAGCCGAACACCTATGAAGAAGGCTGCTTGTCGATCCCCGACCAATATGCCAGCGTAACCCGACCCAAACAGGTGCGGCTGCGTTGGCTGGGGCTGGATGGCGCGACGCATTCCGAGGAATTTGACGGTCTGTGGGCGACCTGCGCCCAGCACGAGCTGGATCACCTGAACGGCATCCTGTTCATCGACCATCTGTCGGCGATCCGGCGGCAGATGATAACCCGCAAGATGGTAAAGCTGAAACGTGACCAAGCGCGCGCCTGACAGTCTGCCGACCGGCAAGGTTCGCCCTGTCGTCATGCACCCTGATCCGGTGCTGCGGGCGCGGGCCGAACCTGCCGGTTATCTGGATGGCAATGCGCTGATGGAACTGGCGGGCGATCTGTTCGCCACCATGTATGCCGCGCAGGGCCGGGGGCTGGCCGCGCCGCAGATCGGTGTGTCGCGCCGCGCCTTTGTCATGGATGCCGGCTGGAAAGAGGGGCGGCCCGATCCGATCCTGATGCTGGACCCGGCGATCATCATGCGATCCGATGTGTACGACGAGGCCGAGGAAATGTGCCTGTCGATCCCCGGTCAGCCGATTACGGTATCGCGCCCGACGGGGATCGAGATCCTGTATTATGATCTGAATGGCATGTGCATCAGTCGCGGGCTGCAAGGGATGCCCGCGCGGATTGCCCAGCACGAGCTTGACCATCTGGAAGGTCGCCTGATCGTGGATTACCTGCCGTGACCGTTCGCCCGTTCCTGCCCTATGGCGATCCCCGCCTGCACCGCCCCGCCGATCCGGTCGAGGCAGTGACGGAAACCGTGCGGATGATCTGGGACGACATGATCGACACGATGGAGGCCATGCCCGGCGTCGGGTTGGCCGCGCCGCAGATCGGGATCATGTTGCGGCTGGCAGTCGTCGATGCCTCGGACAAGCGGAGGCAGGCGGTGCGGATGGCCAACCCCGAGGTGCTGCACGCCTCGGTCCAGATGCGCGCGCATGAGGAGGCCAGCCCGAACCTGCCCGGCGTATCCGCCAGCATCACCCGCCCCCGTGCCGTGACCGTGCGGTTTCTGAACGATCAGGGGCAGATCGAGGATCGCGATTTCGTCGGGCTGTGGGCGGTATCGGTGCAACATCAGATCGACCATCTGAACGGGCGGGTTTATGTCGATCATCTGTCGCCCCTGCGCCGCAAGATGCTGGTGCAGAAATCAGCCAAGCTGGCGCGAAAATAGTCAGCGCTGTGCCTGTTTCATCGCCGGTGCCTCCGGCGGGGATATTTATCGAACAGAAGATGCCGGGGCGGTGAATTGAATTTCATCGCTGCGCGGGGCAAAGGGGAAAGGCTGTTTTCATCGACGAGCCATGATGCCCCTGCGATTGACCCGCCCCCGTCTTGCGGTCCTGCCCCTGCTGGCGGGGCTGTCGTTGGCGGCCTTGTCGCTGACGCCTTCGCTGGTGCCGCGCGACTGGCTGACGCAGGGGGTTCTGGCAGGGCTGTCGATGGGGTTGGGATATCTGGTCATGCAGGCGCTGCTGACCATGTGGCGGTCGCTGGGGATTGCGGTGCTGACCGGGCGCGCCGCGGATGCGGGGCATCTGATGGCGGCGCTGCCGGTCATGGCGCTGGTCGTGGCCTGTCTGGCGCGGGCGGGGGCGTGGCAGGACGATATCCGGTCGCGCGTCGGTCTGCCGCCCGCGGATGAGTTCAGCATCGTCTGGATGTCTGTGCTGGCGCTGGCGGTTTTTGCTGTGCTGTTTGTGATCGGCTGGCTGGTGCAGGGCCTGTTCGACATACTTCGGCGGCGGCTGGCGCGCTATATTCCGGTGCGGATGGCGAATGTCATCGGGCTGTTGCTGGCTGCGCAGCTGGTGGTCATCGTAACCCGCGACGGGGTGGTGAACCGGCTGCTGGCGGTGGCGGACGCCAGCTTTGCCGCCGCCCAGCAATTGACCGACCCCGATACGCCTGCCCCCGCCGAAAGCTGGCGCGCGGGTGGGCCGGGGTCGCTGATCGACTGGGCGATGATGGGCAAGCCGGGGCGGGATTTTGTGCTGTCGGGTGCTGATGCCGCGACTATCACGGCTGTGACGGGTCGCCCGGCGCGTGACCCGCTGCGCATCTATGTCGGGCTGGCGCAAGACCCCGACCCGCAGCGCCGGGCCGCCATCGCCCTGGCCGAGATGGATCGGCTGGGGGCGTTTCGGCGCAAGGTTCTGGTGGTGGCCAGCCCCACGGGCACCGGCTGGCTGGACCCGGCCGGGCATGATCCGCTGGATTATATGCACGACGGCGACATCGCTACGGTGGCGGTGCAGTATTCCTATCTGCAAAGCCCGCTGGCGCTGATCTTTGAGACGGATTCGGGGCTGGAGCAGGCCAGCGCGCTGATGCGGCTGATCCATGACCGCTGGCGCGCGATGGACCCGGACACGCGGCCTCGGCTGTATATGGCGGGGATTTCGCTGGGGGCGTGGTCATCCATGAATGCGTTCAACGTGTTTCAGATGATGAACGATCCTGTTGATGGCGCGCTGTGGGCCGGGCCGCCGTTTCCGTCGCAACTGTGGCGGCAGGCCGTGGCCGCGCGCAACCCCGGTTCGCGCTATGTGCTGCCCGAGGTGGGGGCGGGGGATCTGGTCCGCTTTGCCAGCCAATATGCCGCGCCGGATCGCTCGGGGCGGCCATGGGGGCGGACGCGTATCCTGTTCTTGCAATATGCCAGTGATCCGATTGTGTTTTTTGACGCGACCTCGGCCTGGCGCGCGCCGCGCTGGATGCGCGAGCCGCCCGCGCCCGATGTCTCGCCCTTGCTGGATTTCGTGCCCATCGTGACGCAACTGCAACTGGGGCTGGACATGATGCTGAGCAAGGTGCCGCCGCCCGGTTTTGGCCATGATTACCACGCACATGACTATATCGCCGCATGGGCCGCCGTCAGCGCCCCCGACGAATGGAGCGAGGATCGCGCCGCCCGGTTGCGGGCGATCTGCGGGCAAGAGGTGATCGGATGCGCGCCCGACGGTTAATCCTGCGGTTGGCGGTGGTTGCGGCGCTGATCCTGACTGCGCTGGCGATCAATACCGGGCGTAATGTCGCGGGCTGGGTGCCACTGGCGGAAACGCCGGACCAGCGGCGGGCGGAGCTGGCCCCTGCGTGGCGGCTGGTGCGCCCGGCCCGGCCGGGGCCATGGCCTGTGGCGGTGCTGCTGTCGGGCTGCGACGGGGTGCAGGATAACATGGACCGATGGGCGCGGTTCTTTGCCGCGCAGGGCCGGGCGGCGCTGATCGTCAACAGCCACCGTCCGCGTGGGCTGGACCGGCGGCAGGCGTGGCGTGCGGTCTGTGCAGGTCAGGTGCTGACCGGGGGCGAGCGGGCGGGCGATCTGGCCGTGGCTGTCGCCGCGCTGGAAAACATGGGTTTGCGCGGCGATGACGTGATTGTGTTGGGCGCCTCTCATGGCGGGTGGACCGCGATGGAGCTGATGGCGCAACTGGCCGATGGCGACCCGCCGCCCGGTCTGACCGCATGGCCCGAACCGCCCGCGCAACTGGCCGCGCGGATCAGCCGTCTGGTGCTGCTGTATCCCTATTGCGGCTTTGCCAGCCGGGCCGGGGGCGATTGGCCAGCGGGCGTGCATGGGCTGATGATTCTGGCCGAGGAGGACCGCATCGTTGACCCGGACGCCTGCCGCGCAATGGCCGGGCAGGGGCTGCCGCTGGATGTGCATATACTTGCGGGGGCGGATCATGGTTTCGACCAGCGCAGCCGATCCGTTCTGTCGCCCTTGCGGTTCAATGCCGCCGCCACCGCGCAGGCCGAGGCGCTGATCGGGGCATTTGCATCGCCGCCGCAGGCCGGGCTATGACAGGCCCCGCACAATCAGCAGGAGGGTGCGATGCGTGTGATCTTTATGGGAACCCCGGATTTTTCGGTTCCGGCGTTGAAGTCGATTGTGGATGCCGGGCATCAGGTGGTCGCGGTCTATTCACAGCCGCCGCGTGCCGCCGGACGCGGGCAAAAGCCGCGGCCATCCCCGGTTCACGCCGCAGCCGAGGCTTTGGGCCTGTCCGTGCGCACGCCTGAACGGCTGCGCGATCCCATTGAACAGGCTGAATTTTCTGCGCTAAGGGCGGATGTGGCGGTGGTCGTGGCCTATGGGCTGATCTTGCCGCAGTTGGTGCTGGATGCGCCGCGTCTGGGCTGTGTGAATATCCACGCCAGCCTGTTGCCGCGCTGGCGCGGGGCGGCACCGATCCATCGGGCGGTGATGGCGGGGGATGCGGAAACCGGCGTTGCCATCATGCAGATGGAGGCGGGGCTGGACACCGGCCCGGTGCTGGCCGAGGCACGCTGCCCCATCGGGCCCGAGGAAACCACCGCCGATCTGCACGACCGGCTGGCGGCGATGGGGGCGGTGCTGGTGGTGGATACGCTGCCCCGTCTGCCGCTGCCTGCGCGCGCGCAGCCGGATGCGGGCGTGACCTATGCCGCCAAGATCGACAAATCCGAAGCCCGCGTGGACTGGACCCGGCCTGCGGCCGAAATTGATCGGCAGATCAGGGGGTTGTCGCCGTTTCCCGGCGCGTGGTGTGATGTGGCGGGAGAACGGGTCAAGCTGCTGCGGTCGCGGCTGGCGGCTGGCTCGGGCCAGCCGGGCGCGGTTTTGGGCGGGTTTGTGGTCGCCTGCGGCGATGGCGCGGTTGAGGTGCTGGAGGCGCAGCGGGCCGGGAAAAAGCCGATGACGGCAGAGGACTTGCTGCGCGGGTGGGATCTGCCCGAACGGTTGGGCTAGGCCGCGCGCCCCAGGCTGCGCATTTGGGCAAACAGCAAGCGGCAGCGGGGGCGGCGCAACGGCAGCGGGCGTTGCGTGGCGGTTTCGGCGCAACAGCGGTTCAAATTGAGCCAGTATTTGTTGGGTTTTGGGCTGCACAACCCATGCACCGCCTGTGCACAGGCTGTACACAACCTGTGCACAGGCAGCGGGCGTTGCGCGGTCGGGACATGGCGCCAACGCTCGAAATGAGGCGGCGGGCGGGCGGCGCTGCGGGTCATCCCGGCCCGACCGCCAACCGAAAGAGACCAGCGCATGATGCCCCAGCCCCCAAAGGCCCGATGGTTTCGCAGCCTGCATAATACCGAAAATCTGATTGTCCTTTACAATATCCGGGAGGCGGGCAGCACCGCCCTTGTGACGGGCGCTGGTGCCAAGGCCATTGCGACGGGCAGTTGGCCGGTGACCGCCGCAGGCGGCAGAATGACGAATTCGCGCGGGCGGAAGGGTTTGTTCATCTGTTCGTCCGGGCGGCATCGGCACCGCATGGGGCGGGCGCATGATCGCGGTGATGTTCGAGGCTGAAACGACGCCGGGCACGCAGGCCGAATATCCGGATCATGCCGCAAGGCTGCGGTTGCTGCCGGATCAGATCGCCGGGTTCATCTTGATTGAACGCTTTGCCAGTCCGAGCGTGCCGGGCAAGGGTCTGTCACTGTCATTTTGGCGGGATGAGGCAGCGATGACGGCTTGGCGCAGCCTGCCCGCGCATCACAAGGCGCAGGCGGCGGGGCGCGATCATGTCTTTGCCGGTTATCGGCTGAGGGTGGCGGCGATGCTGCGCGATTATGGCACGGCCAGGCGGGCCGAGGCACCCCGTGACAGTGTTTGAATGTCTTTCCAGAAGGGGGCGTCGCGCGACAGGTTGCCCGATGTGGCGAGATCGTGTTCATGGAAAGAGCATATGGAACGGGCCTTGCCATGACGTGTCGTTCTATGCGCCATATGGGGGCGGCGTTGCTATGCTTTCCGCGTGTTTTCGTGTTGGGGGATGCTATCGTGTTCTGGTTTTACCCGCGCTGCACCATCATGCCTGCAAGGGGATGGCTGCAACGCCAGACTGCGGCGGTGCCTGTCCGGCTGCTTGACCTGTTTTTCGCGGCACTGTTGACGTTTGGTCTGGCCGGTGCGGCCTTGTCCGATGATGCGGACGAGGCCGATCTTTGGTTGATTGCGGATCGGTTGGCCAGCGTGGCCGGGATCGACGAACTGACCCAGACATGCCCGGCGGATGTCTGGAAAACGCGGCGGGGGTTATGGCAGAGCTGGGTCGGTGACAGCACGACATGGAGTTGGCGCCGATGCCGACAGGATGTCGCGGGCTGTCTGGACCGCTGTATCAACAACCGGAACGGTTCGGCCTGTCTTGCGGCGGCGCGGGTGATCGAAAGATCTGATCTGGAAATTGCGGCTCAACCTCGATTCGATATGGCAAGGCGGCAAGGGTTTTCCCTTGCCTGTGCCTTGGGGTCGCCGTCGGCCTGCACGAACCGGGGGGCATCCCTGCGGAACGCCAGGATCCGGCAGGATCAGTTGTCCCAGGACCGATCTGAGGAATTTTACAGCTGTCTGATGCGCACATTCTCGATCGCCTGTTCCGCCGATAACGCCTGGGGCTGTTCGATGGAGGGGCAGGCGTTTCAATTGGGTGAAGGGCATCCCGTCGATCTGAAAAAAGCCACCGCCCGGTTTCTGCGGGCCTGTTCGATCAGTGCAACACCCGAGGGTGAGGACACCGAAGTCGCCCCCTGCAGGTTCGCCAGACAGCGGCTTGAGTTGATCGCAGAAGGAGACTGAACGGGAAACGGGCGGCGATGTGCCGCCCGCGCCTGTGTCAGCTTACAGCGCCCCGTGGCAATGCTTGAACTTTTTGCCCGAGCCGCAGGGGCAGGGGTCGTTGCGTGACGGGTTGCCCCATGTCGCCGGGTCGTTTTCATCAAAGCCGGGGGCGTGGGCGGATGCGGCACCGCCTTCTGCTTCGGCGTGTTCGGGGTGCTGTGCGGCCTGTGCCGCCGCCTGCTGTTCGGCGAACTGGCGCATCATCGCCTCGCGTTCGGCCTCGGTCAGCGGGCGGATCAGGGACAGTTGCTTGGTCACGTCGCCGCGCAGACCGTCCAGCAGCGATTCGAACAGTTGGAACGCTTCGGTCTTGTATTCCGACAGCGGGTCGCGCTGCGCATAGCCGCGGAAACCCACGACCGAGCGCAGATGTTCCAGCGTGACCAGATGTTCGCGCCATTTCTGGTCGATCATCTGCAACAGGATCTGCTTTTCGACCTGACGCATGGTGTCTTCGCCGAACTGGGCGGTCTTGTCGGCCATAAAGGCGTCGGTCGCGTCTTTGATGCGTTCGGTGATGATTTCCTGATCGGTGCCTTCCTCGGTGGCCCAGTCGGCGATCGGCAGGTCCATGTTCACACTGTCGCGCAGGGCGGCCTTTAGTCCATCGTTATCCCATTGTTCGGGATAGCTTTTCGGCGGCATGTATTCCGCGATCAGATCGTCGATGACCTGATGGCGCATATCGGCGGTGATGTCGCGCAATTCGTCGGTTTCCATGATCTCCAGACGCTGGCTGAAGATCGCCTTGCGCTGGTCATTCATCACGTCATCGAATTTCAGCAACTGTTTGCGGATGTCAAAGTTGCGCGCCTCGACCTTGGCCTGCGCACGTTCCAGCGACTTGTTGACCCAGGGGTGAACAATGGCCTCGCCTTCCTTCATGCCCAGGGTGGACAGCACCTTTTCCAGCCGTTCCGAGCCGAAGATGCGCATCAGGTCATCTTCGAGCGAGAGGAAGAACAGCGAGCGGCCCGGATCGCCCTGACGTCCCGAACGACCGCGCAACTGGTTGTCGATGCGGCGCGATTCGTGGCGTTCGGTGGCCAGAACGAACAGACCGCCGGCATCCAGAACGCGCTGTTTGTCGGTGGCGTGATCCGCCTCGATCTGCGCGCGCAGGGTGTCGGGGTTCGCCTCGGGATCGGCGGCAAGCGCCTGCATCACCTTCATTTCGACGTTGCCGCCCAGCTGAATGTCGGTGCCGCGACCGGCCATGTTGGTGGCAATCGTGACCGCACCGGGTTTACCCGCATCGGCGACGATCTGTGCCTCGGCCTCGTGCTGGCGGGCGTTGAGGACGTTATGGGCGATCCCTTCGCGCGTCAGGATGCCCGACAGCATTTCCGATTTCTCGATGCTGGTGGTGCCGACAAGGATCGGCTGGCCCTTGGCGTTCGCCTCTTTGATGGCCTCGACCACGGCGGCGTATTTTTCATCGGCGGTGCGATACACGCGGTCATGTTCGTCAAGGCGCTGGATCGGGCGGTTCGTCGGCACCTCGACCACGCCGAGTTTATAAATCTCGGCGAATTCCTCGGCCTCGGTCGCGGCTGTCCCGGTCATGCCGGACAAGGTGTTGTAAAGGCGGAAATAGTTCTGGAACGTCACGCTGGCCAGCGTCACGTTTTCGGGCTGGATGGCGACGTTTTCCTTGGCCTCGATCGCCTGATGCAGACCGTCGGACAGGCGGCGGCCCTTCATCATCCGGCCGGTGAATTCGTCGATCAGCACGATTTCGCCGTCGCGGACGATATAGTTCTGGTCGCGGTGGAACAGCTTGTGCGCGCGCAGGGCCTGGCTGATGTGGTGAACGATGGTGGTCGATTCCGGGTCATAGAGCGTCTGCCCCTGCGGCAGAATACCCGCCGCCGACAGCATCTGTTCGACCGCCTCGTTCCCTTCCTCGGTGAAGGTGGCGTTGCGGGTCTTTTCGTCGATGGTGTAGTGGCTTTCGTCCAGCTGCGGGATAAAGCCATCAACGGCGCGATACAGATCGGAACGGTCCTGGCTGGGGCCGGAAATGATCAGCGGTGTCCGCGCCTCGTCAATCAGGATGCTGTCCACCTCGTCCACAATGGCGAAGTTATGGCCGCGCTGGACCATTTCCTCGATCGAGGCTTTCATATTGTCGCGCAGATAGTCAAAGCCCAGTTCGTTGTTCGTGGCATAGGTGATGTCCGCCGCATAAGCCTGACGCTTTTCCGGCTCGGGCTGGAACGGCACCACGACGCCGGTGGTCATGCCAAGCTGGGCAAAGACCTTGCTCATCCAGTCAGCGTCGCGTTTGGCCAGATAATCGTTGACGGTGACGATATGCACGCCCTTGCCGGTCAGCGCGTTCAGATAGGCGGGGAAGGTGGCGACCAGGGTTTTCCCCTCGCCCGTTTTCATTTCGGCGATATTGCCCTGATGCAGAAATATGCCGCCCATCAGCTGCGTATCAAAGGCGCGCAGGCCCAGGGCGCGACGCGCGCCCTCGCGGCAGTTGGCAAACGCCTCGGGCAGCAGGGCGTCCAGCGATTCCCCCGATTGCGCGCGCTGTTGCAATTCGCGGGTCTTTTCGATCAGCCCTTCGTCGGACCGGGCCTTGGCCTCATCCTCAAGCGCGTTGATCCTGGCGACCAGAGGGCGGGCCGATTTTACCTTGCGATCATTGGGCGTGCCAAAGATCTTTCTTGCCAATGCACCTAGCATTTCACCTTCGCGTTCATCAATGGCGCGCGGGGCCGGGGGGCCACTTGCCCGCACCCTTGATCCTGCCGTATTCAGGGCGTGAACGAAAAGCGGCGGGCGCGCCTTTTCGGGTTGCGCCGGATGTAGGCTTGCCCCGCCCGACTGTCAACGTCAGGCCCCCGCCGGGACGCGGAAAAGCCTGTAGAATACAAGGAATTTCGATGCGTCATTTCGCTTTTTCCGCTGCGTTCGCCCTTGGGGCGGTTCTGACCGCGCCTGCAATGGCGCAGGATGCCGATACTGTCGTCGCGACCGTCAATGACATGCCGATCACGCTGGGTCAGATGATCGCGATGAAACAGGGGCTGCACGATCAGGCCGCGGCGAACCTGCCCGATCAGGCGCTGTGGGATCTGATGCTGGATCAGCTGATCCGCACAACGGCGGTGGCGCAGCTGGGCGAATCCGGCATGACCGCCCGCGACAAGGCCCGGCTGGAGTTGGAACGCCGCGCCTATCTGGCATCCGCCGCGCTGGAAAAGGTCGCCGAGGTCGAGATCACCGATGCCGACATCACCGCTGCCTATGAGCGTATGTTCGGCGAGGCGGCCCCGATGACGCAATATTCCGCCGCGCATATTCTGGTGGAAACCGAGGCCGAGGCGCAGGACATCCGCCGCCAGCTGGCCGATGGCGCGGATTTCGGTCAACTTGCGCGCGAGCGGTCGAAAGATCCGGCCAGCGGCGCCAATGACGGTGAACTGGGCTGGTTCAGTGCCGATCAGATGGTGGCCCCCTTTGCCGAGGCGGTAAAATCCTTGCAAAAAGACCAGATTTCCGACCCGGTGCAATCCGATTTCGGCTGGCACGTGATCCGGCTGGATGACACCCGCCTGACCGAAGCGCCCAAGCTGGACGAAATCCGTCCGCAACTGGTCGCACAACTGCGCCGCGAAAAGGTCGATGCCGAGGTGCAACGGCTGGTATCACAAGCCACGGTTGACAAAACCGAGGGGCTGACCCCTTCGCTGATAAACAATACCGAATTTCTTGACGTGAAATAAACCGGGATCACAGCCATGGCCAAAGACGACGACAAGAAGAAAAAGAAAGCCGCCAAAACCAAGGATAAGGGCAACAAGGATAAGGGCAAGGTGAAGGCGAAAAAGGCCAAGGCCAAGGGGGTGGGGAAACAATCCGCCGCCCCGGCCAAAGCCGCCAAGCCGGTGTCGCCGCTGGCCCCCACGTCCTTTCCCGACCTGCCGGTGATTGCGGGCGTCGAATTCGCCAGCGCGGCGGCGGGCGTGAAATACAAGGGCCGCACCGATGTGACGCTGATCCGTATCGCGCCGGGGGCCTCGGTCGCGGGGGTGTTCACGCGGTCATCCACGCGGGCCGCCTGCGTGCTGGACAATCAGGCCAAGCTGCGCGGCAAGCAGGACAGCACGGCGGGCGCGGCGATCATCGTCAATTCCGGCAATGCCAACGCTTTTACCGGCGCGCGCGGGCAGGAATCGGTCGAGGCGGTGACGGGTGCCGTGGCCAAAGCCTTGGGCATTCCGGCGCAGCGGGTGTTTTCGTCATCCACCGGCGTCATCGGCGAACCGCTGCCGCACGACCGCATTGTGGCGGTGATCGGCGATCTGGCCAAGGGGCTGCACAGCGATGGTGCGGCAGAGGCCGCCCACGCGATCATGACGACTGACACCTTCCCCAAGGGCGCCGCGGCGGTGATCGAGGGCGAGGGCGGGCCGATCCGCATCGCGGGCATTGCCAAAGGCTCGGGCATGATCGCGCCGGATATGGCAACGATGCTGGTCTATATCTTTACCGATGCCGCGATTGCCCCCGATCTGTTGCAGAAAATTCTGTCGAAACAGGTGGATGACACCTTCAACGCGATCACGGTGGACAGTGACACCTCGACCTCGGATGCGCTGATTTTGGCGGCGACGGGGCAATCCAAGGCCGCGCCGATCACCGATATGCGCAGCAAGGCGGCGCGCGAATTCGCCGCCGCGCTGAACGGGGTGATGCTGGATCTGGCGAAACAGGTCGTCCGCGATGGCGAAGGTGCTACGAAATTCGTGCAGGTGGATGTGACCGGCGCGGCTTCGGACGATGACGCCAAACGCGTCGCCATGGCCATCGCCAACTCGCCGTTGGTGAAAACCGCCATCGCCGGGCAGGACGCCAACTGGGGCCGGATCGTGATGGCCGTCGGCAAATCGGGGGCCAAGGCCGACCGCGACAAGCTGACGATCCGCTTTGGCGATATGGTGCTGGCCGAAAACGGCTGGCGCGCGCCGACCTATGACGAGGCGGCGGCCTCGGCCTACATGACCGGGCAGGAACTGGTGATCGCCGTCGATCTGGGGCTGGGTAAGGGCGCGCGGACCGTGTGGACCTGCGATCTGACCCACGGCTACGTTGACATCAACGCCGATTATCGGTCGTGAAAACCGTTCTCGTCGCCGCCGTTCTGCTGATTGACCCCGACGGGCGCGTGCTGCTGGCACGCCGCCCCGAGGGTAAATCCATGGCCGGTCTGTGGGAGTTTCCGGGCGGCAAGGTCGAACCCGGTGAAACCCCCGAAGCCGCTCTGATTCGCGAGTTGCACGAAGAATTGGGGATCGAGACCTGGCATTCCTGCCTTGCCCCCCTGACCTTCGCCAGCCATTCCTATGAGGATTTTCACCTGTTGATGCCGCTGTTCGCCTGCCGCCGTTGGCAAGGAATCGCTCATCCGCGCGAAGGGCAGGAATTGGTTTGGGTTCGTGCTGAAAAATTAAGCGATTATCCTATGCCACCGGCGGATATTCCGCTTATTCCCACAATTAGACTGTGGCTTTAGGGCAACATGTTTTCCGATTGCCCTGCCTTCCGTCATAATCTTGTCAAGAAGGTTAAAATTTTAACCAAAAGTTAGTTTTCATCGTGTTACGGTTGAATTCTCTTGAGGAGGAGAGGACTGGACCATGATCCGCACGATTGTCATCGGAAGCTGCGTGTTCGTTCAAGGCATGTATGAACGGCAGGTCTCCAACGGAAACATTGTCGTGCGTGTTGGTGCCAGAACATTCGAAGGGCGCCCCGTCAACTGATCCACCATCAACGGGGACGTTCTAAGATTTGTCGATCGCACACACACACGACAGTTCGCACTGAAACTGAAACGGGGCGCCAGAAGGCGCCCCGTTTTCTGTTCCGCAGAAGCGCAGGCCGTTACAGCTTGCGCTCGACTTCCTCGCGCTCAAAGATTTCGATGACGTCGCCTTTGCGAATATCGTCATAGTTTTCAAAGGCCATGCCGCATTCCTGACCGGACTGGACCTCTTTGACCTCATCCTTAAAGCGTTTCAGCGTCTTCAGCGTGCCTTCGTGGATCACCACGTTGTCGCGCAGCAGGCGCACGCCGGCCGAGCGGCGGGCCACGCCTTCGGTGACAAGACAGCCCGCCACGGTGCCGACGCCCGACACGCGGAAGGTTTCCTTGATCTCGGCATAGCCGATAAAGTTTTCACGCACTTCGGCGGACAGCAGGCCCGAGGCGGCGGCTTTGATGTCATCCACCAGATCATAGATGATCGAGTAATAGCGGATCTCGACCCCTTTCTGGTTGGCGGCATTGCGCGCCGGGGCGTTCGCCCGCACGTTGAACCCGATCACCGGCGCGCGGCTGGCCTCGGCCAGACCGATGTCGGATTCGGTGATCGCGCCGACGCCGTAATGCAGCACGCGGACGCGCACTTCGTCGTTGCCGACCTTTTCCAGCGCCTGAACGATGGCTTCGGCAGAACCCTGCACATCGGCTTTGACCACCACGGGCAGTTCGGCGACGTTTTCATCCGCCTTGGCCTTGGCCAGCATCTGATCCAGCGTGATCGCGGCACCGGCGGCGGCGCGTTTGTCCTTGGCGGCCTGCATTCGGTAATCGGCGATTTCGCGGGCATGCGCCTCGGTATCGACGACGTTCAGCACGTCACCTGCCTCGGGCGTGCCGTTCAGGCCCAGCACCTCGACCGGAACCGAAGGCGCGGCTTCGTCCACGCGTTCGCCCTTGTCGTTAATCAGCGCGCGGACCTTGCCCCACTGTTCGCCGACAACAAAGATGTCGCCGCGTTTCAAGGTGCCGTTCTGCACCAGAACCGTCGCCACCGGACCGCGGCCCACGTCAAGCTGCGCCTCGATCACCGCACCTTGGGCCGCGCGTTTCGGGTTAGCCTTCAGTTCCAGAATTTCCGCTTGCAAAGCAATGGCTTCCAGAAGGTTGTCCAGGCCCTGGCCGGTCTTGGCCGACACTTCGACATCCTGCACCTCGCCCGACATCGCCTCGACCACGACTTCGTGCTGCAACAGGTCGGTGCGGACCTTTTGCGGGTCGGCCTGCGGTTTGTCGACCTTGTTGATGGCGACGATCATCGGCACACCGGCGGCCTTGGCGTGGTTGATCGCCTCGACCGTCTGCGGCATCACCGCGTCATCGGCGGCCACCACCAGCACGACAATATCCGTCACCTGCGCACCACGTGCCCGCATCGAGGTAAAGGCCGCGTGGCCCGGTGTGTCGAGGAAGGTCAGCACCGCCCCCGATTCCGTTTTCACCTGATAGGCACCGATGTGCTGGGTAATCCCGCCAGCCTCGCCCGAGACGACGTTCGCCTTGCGGATCGCATCCAGCAGTGAGGTCTTGCCGTGGTCAACATGGCCCATGATCGTGATGATCGGCGGGCGCGATTGCAGGTCTTCGGCCTTGTCCTCGACCGTGTCGATGACCTGTTCAACGTCGGCATCCGACACGCGCACGGCGTTATGGCCGAATTCGTCGATCACCAGTTCGGCGGTGTCGGCGTCGATGGTCTGGTTTGCCGTGACCATCATGCCCATTTTCATCAGCGCCTTGACCACATCGGCGGCGCGTTCCGCCATCCGGTTGGCCAGTTCGCTGACGACAATGGTTTCCGGCAGTTGCACGTCGCGCGCCTGCTTTTCGGCGCGCATCGCGCCGCCCATGGCCTTTTGCCGGGCTTTTTCCTGCTTGCGCTTCATCGCGGCAAGGCTGCGCTGACGCCCGCCCTCACCACCATCCAGCGCCTGATTCAGCGACAGTTTCCCCGTGCGGCGGTTTTCGTCGCGGTTCGCACCCTTGCCGCGCGCATCGCGGTCGTTGTTGCGGTCGCGATCCGGGCCGGGGCTGGAGCGGCGCGGGCCGGTGGCGCTGACGCCTTTGGTTTCGGCGCGCGAAGCAGCGGCCTCGGCGGCGGCGCGGTCCTGCGGGGTCGGCGCGGCGGCGCGCGGCGCGCGTGCGGCGGGCGCGGCCGGGCGTGCGGCACCTTCGTCGCGGCGGGCCGCAGCACGGGCGGCTTTTTCCGCCTCGGCGGCCTCGGCGGCTTCGCGGGTGCGACGGGCGTCTTCTTCTTCCTTGGCGCGCAGGGCTTCCTCGCGCTCGCGCTCTTCGCGTTCCTTGGCCTCCAGCTCGGCCCGGCGGCGTTCACGCTCTTCCTCGCGTGCCTTTTCCTCGGCGGCGCGTTGCGCGGTTTCTTCTTCCTCGCGCGCCTTGGCGGCGGCAAGGGCGCGCAGGCGGCGCTCCATTTCGGCCTCGGACAGACCGGCGGGGCGGCGCGAGGATGCGGCCACAGCGGCGGCGGCGGATTCGGGTGTTACGCGCGGTTTGTCACCCGTGGCGCCCGCACCCGCCTTGGGCACCACAACGCGCTTGCGCTTGGTCTCGACGACGACGCTTTTCGTGCGGCCGTGGGAAAAGCTTTGCTTGACCTGGCCGGGACGCCCGCCGCCCAGACCCAGAGGTTTCTTGCCGTCTTTATCGCTCATTCGTCATCATTCCTTCTCGGCGGACGAACCGCCGTCATGCCCGCGCAGACCCGTCAGTCTGCCCGCATCCCGTATCACTTTGTCGGTCAACCCACCCGGCGCAAGCGCGCCGTGTATGACATGATCGCGCCCAAAGGACAAACCCAATTCTGAGGCCGTCAGGCAGCCGAACCAGCGTCCGCCCGTGGGCGTCCACAGCTTGCCCTTGCCCCTGTCCGACCCGTCGCTGGCTTGCAGCAAAACCTTTGCCCGGCCCTCGGCCAGCCAGCCCTTTACCTTTTCAAACCCGGCCACCGCATTGCCCGCCTTGCGTGCCAGCGAGACCAGATCCACCACCCGCCGTGCCAGCCCGGCTTCGACCTGATCGGCCAGATCGTCGGGCGCCCCCAGCGGCGTGCGCGCGGCGCGGGAAAACAGCCCCTTTGCCGCCGCCTTTTCAATCGCCGCACGGTCGGCGGCAACCCACATGCCACGGCCCGGCAGTTTTTCGGCCAGATCCGCCACCACCGTGCCGTCGGGTGCCGCGACAAAGCGGACCAGCCCATGCTTGGGCTGGCTTTCGCCCGTTGCGATACAGCGCCGTTCCGGCTGATCGCGGTCCTTGTCGCGCCCCCCACGGGTCATCGGCGGGTCCGGGACTTACGCCCCGGCCTCCTCTTCTTCGGTGCCTTCGGCGGTAGCAGTTTCCAGTTCCGCCGGATCGACCCAGCCCAGCATGACGCGCGCGGTCATCACCAGATCCTGCGCGGTTTCCAGTGTCACACCAAAGGATTCCAGCAGTCCGTCATCCTTGACGCGCGCGCCGTCCACCGTGGTCCAGCCGCCCGCCAGTTCCCAATCGGCGCAGGTGGCGAAATCTTCCAGCGTTTTTACGCCATCCTTGGCCAGCGCCTCGACCATCTGGGGATTCAGCCCCTCGAATTCAATCAGGCTGTCCTCGGCGCCCAAGGCGCGCGCGTTTTCCAAAGCGGCGCGGTTCGCCGCCTCCAGCACGTCGCGGGCGCGGGCCTGCAATTCGCCTGCCGTGTCCTCATCGACGCCTTCGATCGACAGCAGTTCGTCGATCTCGACATAGGCGACCTCTTCCAGATTGGTAAAGCCTTCGGCCACCAGAAGCTGAGCGAAGAATTCGTCCAGATCCAGCTTGTCCATGAACAACTGGGTGCGGGCGTTGAATTCGGCCTGACGGCGTTTCGATTCTTCTTCCTCGGTCAGAATGTCGATGTCCAACCCGGTCAACTGGCTGGCCAGACGCACGTTCTGGCCGCGGCGACCAATGGCCAGCGACAGCTGTTCGTCGGGGACCACGACTTCGATGCGGGTCGCGTCCTCGTCGAACACGACCTTGCTGACCTCGGCCGGTTGCAGCGCGTTCACAAGGAAGGTGGCCTGATCTTCCGACCACGGGATGATGTCGATCTTTTCGCCCTGCAATTCGCCGACAACGGCCTGAACGCGGCTGCCGCGCATCCCCACGCAAGCGCCCACCGGATCGATGGAGTTGTCATAGGAAATCACGGCGATCTTGGCGCGAGAGCCGGGGTCGCGGGCGACGGCTTTGATCTCGATCACGCCGTCATAGATTTCCGGCACTTCCATCTTGAACAGTTCCGCCATGAACTGCGGATCGGTGCGGCTGAGGAAAATCTGCGGGCCACGGGTTTCGCGGCGCACGTCCTTGACATAGGCGCGGATGCGGTCGTTCGGGCGATAGCTTTCGCGGCCGATTTTCTCGTTCCGGCGCAGGATCGCCTCGCCCCGGCCCACGTCAACGATGATGTTGCCGTATTCTTCGCGCTTGACGACGCCGTTGATGATGGTGCCGGCGCGGTCCTTGAATTCTTCATACTGGCGGTCACGTTCCGCCTCGCGGACGCGTTGCAGGATGACCTGCTTGGCTGATTGCGCGGCGATGCGGCCCAGTTCGACCGGTGGCACCTCGTCCGAGATGATGTCGCCGACCTGCGGATCGGCCAGATAGGGGCGGGCCTGTTCGACGGTCAGTTCGGCCTGATAATTTTCCACCGCGTCATCTTCGACCACGGTGCGCACGCGGGTAAAGGTGGCGTTTCCGGTCTTGCGGTCGATCTTGACCCGGATGTCCATTTCCGCGCCGTAACGCGACTTGGCGGCACGGGCCAGACTGTCCTCCATCGCTTCGATGACCAGTTCCGGTTCGATCATCTTTTCGCGGGCAACCGCTTCGGCGGTCTGCAACAGTTCAAGCTGGTTGGCAGAGGTGATCGCCATGCCTGTTCACTCCTTGGTGTCGGTGCTGTCGGCACCTTCGTTGTCGTCGGTTTCGATCTCGTCAAAGGCGGATTCGTCGAGATTGCCGATCTCGACCCCGGCTTCTTTCTTCTGGCGCAACATTTCGCGGATCAGGTCGTCGGTCAGCACCAGTTTCGCATCCGACAGCCAGTCGAAATGCAGCCCGATGGTGCCTTCTTCGATGTTCAGCAACACCTCGTCCCCCTCGATCCCGGCCAGAACGCCCTTAAAGCGTTTGCGCCCGTCGATGGGCTGGTTGGTGTCCAGCCTGACTTCATACCCCTCGAAAGTCTCGAAATCCTTCATCCGGGTCAGCGGCCGGTCGATGCCGGGGCTGGACACCTCAAGATGATAGGCATCCTCAAGCGGGTCTTCCACGTCCAGCGTGGCGCTGACCGCGACGGAAATATCGGCGCAGTCATCGACATTGATGCCGCCTTCGGGGCGGTCGGCCATGATCTGCAAGGTCGCGGTCTTGCCGCCTTGCAGGCGGATGCGCACCAGTTCGAACCCCATATCCTCGATCACCGGGCTGATGATTTCGGCCAGCCTGCGGTCGATGGCGGTCTTGGCGATCAGATCGTTGGACATGTGATCCTTTCGGAAATGAAAAACGGGCCTTCAAGCGGCCCGCATCCTGCATCCGGTGGGGCAGGGTGTGGACCCCCGCGCCGCTGTTAATCGCCATATAGCGACAACCGCCCCGCAATGCAAGGGGGCGCTCAGACACCTGCGCCGGGGTTGTTCTGCCAGATGCTGAAATTCAGCGCTGCCGCGACCGACAGCCACAGCAGATAGGGCACCAGCATCGCCCCCGCCACCCGGTCCAGCCGCAGCGCCAGCACGGTCAGCGCCGCCACCACCAGCCACAGCAGCGTGATCACCGCCATGCCCATGCCTATCCGGTGCGCGCCGAAAAAGACCGGAGTCCACAGCGTGTTCAGCGCGATCTGCGCCGCCCACAGCGCCATCACCACCCCCGCGCCCGGCAGATGCGCCAGCCGCGCGCCGGCACCGGCCATCAGCACATAAAGCGTGATCCAGACCACTGGAAAGGCCCAGCCGGGCGGGGTGAACCACGGCTTTTGCAGGCCGTCATACCATGCGCCGGGCGGGAACAGCGCGCCGGTTGCAGCGGCGGCACCGCAGGCGATCAACAGGATCAGAAATGTCATCTGCGTGTCCGTATCCGAAAAAACTCAGCCGCGCAGCCCATCCATCGCGCGCACAAGGGCGGCGGCAATGCGCGGTTCGGACAGGGCGTGGCCGCTGGCGGGGATCATCCGCAGATCGCAGCGCGGCCAGCCCTGCGCCAGTTCCCACGCCGTCTGTGGTGGGCAGACCATATCATAGCGGCCTTGCACGATGATGCAGGGCAGATGCGCGATTCGCGGACGGTCGCGCAGCAACTGGCCTTCGTCCAGAAAACAGTCGTTGACGAAATAGTGGTTCTCCAGCCGGGCAAAGGCGCGGGCGTAATCGCCGGGCACCTGTGCGTTGCTGCTGGATTCCAGCCCGGCAAGGGCGTTTTCCCACATCAGCCATGGCACGGCATAGCGGGTTTCCGTTGCCGGATCGCCACTGAACAGGCGGCGGTGATAGGCGGCGATCAGGTCGCCCTGTTCGTCCGGCGGAATCGGGGCGCAGAACCGCGCCCACAGATCGGGGAAAAATCGCCCCGCGCCGCCGCCATAGAACCAGTCCAGTTCGCGCCGCTGTCCCAGAAACACGCCGCGCAGCACCAGCGCCGTCACCGCATCGGGTTGCGCCTGTGCCACGGCCAGCGCCAGCGTGGCGCCCCAGCTGCCGCCGAACAGGATCGCGCGCTGGATGCCCAGTTCGGCCCGGATTGCCACAACGTCGCCGATCAGATGCGCGGTGGTGTTCGCATGGACCGAGGCATGGGGCTGCGAGCGTCCGCAGCCGCGCTGATCGAACAGCACGACGCGGTAATGCGCCGGGTCGAAAAACCGTCGCATGAACGGGCTGCACCCGCCGCCCGGCCCGCCATGCAGCACGATCACCGGCTGTCCATCGGGGCGGCCGCATTGTTCGACATAGATGAAATGGCCATCACCCCGGTCGATCATCCGGCGATCGAACGGTTCGGCTGCGGGATAAAGCCGCGCCGGTGCTGCGGCGATTTGTTCTGCCAATCTGTCCATAGGCCAAGTATAAGGCCAAGGCATGATCCCGCCAAGCAGGAGCCGACATGACCGCCACCCGCCCGACCAGCATCGACAGCAGCGAGGTTTCCAAGTTCGAGGCGATGGCCGCCGAATGGTGGGATGAAAAGGGCAAGTTCCGCCCGCTGCATCTGATGAACCCGGTGCGGCTGGATTACGTCGTGCGGCAAATTGCCACCGAATTCGCCCGTGATCGCAGCGGCGCACAGCCCTTTGCCGGGCTGCGCGTGCTGGACATCGGCTGCGGCGGCGGGCTGATGGCCGAACCGCTGGCCCGTCTGGGCGCCGATGTCACCGGCGCCGACGCGGCCGAGGGCAACATCGCCGTGGCGCAGGCCCATGCCCGGCAACAGGGGCTGGCAATCGACTATCGCGCCACGACAGCAGAATCGCTGGCGGCTGAAGGGGCGCAATTCGATGTGGTGATGGCGCTGGAGATCGTGGAACATGTCGATGGCCCGGCCGATTTCGTCGCCACCTGCCTGTCGTTGCTGAAACCGGGCGGGCTGCTGGTCATGTCCACGCTGAACCGCACCCCGCAAAGCTTTGCCGCCGCTATCATCGGTGCGGAATGGGTGATGCGCTGGCTGCCGCGCGGCACGCATGAATGGCACCGCTTTATCACCCCCGACGAACTGGCGGCGATGATCGACCGGGCGGGCGCTCAGGTGGTGGACCGGCATGGCGTCGTGTTCAACCCGCTGCGCTGGTCCTTTCACCTGTCGCCGCGCGATCTGTCGGTGAACTATCTGATCGCGGCGCGCGCACCCTGACACAAGGAAAACGGCATGGCTGATTACGGCACGATTTTCTCCCTGTGGCGCGCGGATGCCGGGGCATTGTGGCCCGATTATACCCGGCACCGCTTTGTCCGCGAACTGGGCGACGGAACGCTGCCGCGCGCGGCATTCCTGCATTATCTGGCGCAGGACTATCTGTTTCTGATCCACTTTTCGCGGGCATGGGCCTTGGCCGTGACCAAGGCTGACAGCATCGACGAAATGCGCCATTGCGCGGCCACGGTTCATGCGCTGCTGCATCTGGAACTGCCGCTGCATATCGGCATCTGCGCCGAAGCCGGAATGTCCGAGGCCGATCTGGCGGCGGTGGATGAGCGGATCGAGAATCTGGCCTATACCCGCTATGTGCTGGATGCGGGGCATTCGGGCGATTTTCTGGATCTGCTGGTCGCGCTTGCGCCCTGCGTTCTGGGCTATGGCGACATCGGGGCGCGGCTGCTGGCCGGGGCGCATGATGATCGCTACGCCGACTGGATCAAAACCTATGGCGGGGCCGATTATCAGGATCTATGCCGGTCAGTGGGCGCGCTGATCGACGCCGCCGCCGAACGCCGCCTGGGGGCTGAGCCGCAATCCAGTCCGCGCTGGCCATCGCTGTGCGGACGGTTCCGCACCGCCACCCGGCTTGAGGCCGGATTCTGGGACATGGGCCTGCGCCCCGACGCGGGACAAACGGGTGGGGCAGGGGATCAGCCCTGAACCTCCAGCCGCTTGCGCAACTCGCGCAGGACGGGCAGGGCGGCGCGGACCCGTTCGGCGCCGATGTCGCGGACCAGATCGGTTATCAGCGGCGTAAAGGCCGCCACCGCCGCGTCGCGCGCGGCCCGGCCTGCGGGGCTGATCGACACGAATTTGCGCCGGGCGTCATCCCAATCGGGGCGGATATGCACATGCCCGGCCCATTCCAGCCGCGCCAGCGTGTTCGTCATCGCGCCGCGGGTGACACGGAACGATTCCGCCAGTTCGGCGGGGGTGCGTTCTTCGTTGATATGGGCCAGCAGGTTCAGCACGGAAAAATGCGACAGTTGCATCCCGCGCGGCAGCACCCGTGAAATCAGCGTGCGCGACAGTTGATCCGCGCTCAGCAGTTCCGAAAACAGGCTGGCGGCCAGCCGGTCGGGCTGGAGGTCGGCGCTGGCCAGAGAGGACGAGGCACGGTTCATGGCTGGTTTCCCGGCTTTTACTCAGACGGCGCGAAAATGGCGGTCATGACGGATCGAGGGCACGCGGGCGCGGGCCTGTGCGATGGCCTGCGGGTCAAGATCGGCGATGGTGACGCCGGGCGCGGTGCCGCCATCGGCCAGCATCTTGCCCCAGGGGTCCACCACCAGACTGTGGCCATAGCTGTGCCGTGGCCGCCGGTCAGGCGTATGCGGGGCCGGGTGGCTGCCGCATTGCGCGGGGGCCAGCACGAAACAGCCGGTTTCAATGGCGCGGGCGCGCAGCAGGGTTTCCCAATGCGCCGCCCCGGTGGTGGGGTTAAAAGCGGCGGGCACGGTCAGGATTTCGGCCCCGGCCTGCGCCAGCTGCCGGAACAGATGCGGAAAGCGCAGGTCATAGCAGATGGTCATGCCGATGTTCAGCGGGCCATCGGCCAGAACGGCGCGCTCGCCGGGGCGGAAGGTCGCGCTTTCGCGGAATTGTTCGGTTTCGGAAATATCTACGTCGAACATGTGGATCTTGTCATAGCGCGCGGCGATGGTGCCATCCGGCGCAATCAGAAAGCTGCGATTGACCAGGCGGTCATCGCCGGGCGGCGGCGGATCGGGGCGCAGCGCCAGCGATCCGATCAGCAGCCAGATGCGATGCCGCGCCGCTGCCTGACGCAGCGCGGCCAGCGTGATGTCATCCGATTCGGTCTGCGCCAGTTCCGATTGCCGGGCGCGGTCGGGGGTGATGAAATTCGTCACCTCGGGGGTCAGGATCAGCCCGGCCCCCTGCGCCGCCGCCTGTTCGATCATGGCCAGCGTCTGGCCCAGATGCGCCTGCGGATCGTCGCTGGCGGTCATCTGGATCAGGCCGATGCGAACAGGGGCCAAGAGAGTCATGTGGTCTCATCTGTCTGGAACGAAAGCGATTTGCCCAGACTGAACTGTGCAGCGCGCTGGGGCAAGCCACACATCTGCTGACGCTGCGTCAGGTCGGCGGGTTCAGCAGCGGGTCCAGTTTTCCGTCACGGTCCAGCGCGTGCAGATCATCGCTGCCGCCGATGTGTTTGCCGTCGATGAAGATTTGCGGCACGGTGCGTCGCCCGCCTGCGCGCTGCGTCATTTCCGCCCGCAATTCCGGCTGCGCACCCACGTCGATATTTTCAAAGCTGACGCCCTTTTTCGTCAGCAACGCCTTGGCGGCGTTGCAATAGGGGCAGGTGGCGGTGGCGTAGATTTCGATCCGGGGCATGGGGGCGTTCATTGAAGAGGCTTCCTTGAATTTTTCCGGCTCTATCTAGGGCGTGATTGCCGGTTTTCCCATACCCCGGTGCCGGTTCCGCACCGCGCGCGCATCCCAAGCCGCGTATTTGGGCAAACAGCACGCCGGGCCGCCGGTCTGCGGATCAATCCTGTTTCACCGCCCGCGCCAGCGTGACCACCGACACCGGGCCGGAACCAGCGTCGATCAGGGCATTCGCCGCCTCGGTCAGAGTGGCGCCCGAGGTCATCACGTCATCGACCAGCAGCACGGCACGGCCCTGCACGGTGCGGGCACGGCGATGCGGCACGGTCAGGCTGCCGGCGATATTGGCGAAACGGTCGGACACACCTTTGTGATCCTGCCCCTCGGTATGGCGGGGGCGGGTCAGCAGGTCGGGGATGTGATCCAGCCCGCGCAGCCGCGCCAGCCCGGCCGACAGCAATTCGGCCTGATTGTATTTGCGTTTCAACAGCCGCCGCCAGTGGATCGGCACCGGGGCGACGATCATGCCCGGCCGGATCAGCGGTGCCGCCGCGCGCGACAGCCAGCCCGCCAGCGCCGGGGCCAGATCGGCCCGGTCGCCGTGTTTCAGGGCCAGCACGATGCCTCGCCCGGTTCCGGTATAGACCATCGCCGCCCGGCCCGCGCGCCACGGGCGCGGCGTGCGCAGGCATTCGTCGCAGATGGCCAGATCGGCGATGCCGGTGCCGTCATCGGGCAGGGGGGCGCCGCAGCGGGTGCAGCAGGTGCCGGTGATGAACCGCGTTTCGCGCCAGCAGTCGGGGCACAGGCCGCCGTCTTCGCTGACGCCATCGCCGCAGCCAAGGCATTGCGGCGGATACAGCAGCCGCAATGCGCCTTTCATCACGCTGCGAAGCCCATTATGTTGCAGCCCCATGCGGACCCCTTCCCCGAATGACCGACCGACACTGGCCGACCGTGATGCGCTGATGACGCGACGCGTCCGTGCCCTGCGCCGCGGCCCCGACGATTTCCTGCACCGAATCGCCGTCGACGAGGTGCAAGATAGGCTGGCCGAGGTTAACAGGCGGTTTACGTCCGAGGCTGTCGTGACCGGCCTGCCCGATTTATGGCGCGGCTATCGCCCGCAGGCCCGCGTGGTTGCGGATGATCCGGTGCTGGATCTGCAACCCGGCGCGCATGATCTGGTGATTCACGCCATGGCGCTGCATTGGGCCGATGATCCGGTCGGGCAGATCATCCAATGCGCCCGCGCCCTACGCCCTGACGGGTTGTTCATGGCTGTGCTGCCGGGCGGCGAAACCCTGGCCGAACTGCGCGCCGCGCTGGCCGAGGCCGAGGCGGCGGAAACCGGCGGGCTGTCGCCGCGCGTGCTGCCGATGGCGGAAATCCGTGATCTGGGCGGGCTGTTGGGCCGGGCAGGGCTGGCGCTGCCGGTGGCCGATCAGCTGCACCTGCCCGCCAGCTATCGCAGCATCGCCGATCTTGCGCGCGATCTGCGCGGCATGGGCGAATCCAACGCCATGGTCGCCCGCCTGCGCCGCCCGACGCGGCGCGGCGTCTTTGCGCGCGCCGATGCGACCCTGCATGAGCGTTTCCCCGACCCTGACGATCCCGCGCGGTTCCGCACCGCCTATGATCTGATCTTCCTGACCGGCTGGTCCCCCGACGACAGCCAGCAGAAACCGCTTCGCCCCGGTTCGGCCCAGATGCGGCTGGCCGATGCCCTGAACCTTGACAGGACCAAGCCATGAGCCATTTGCCAGCCAGCCACCCCGCCATTCCCCCCGCCAAGGTGGGCATCCTGATCGCCAATCTTGGCACGCCCGATGGCTATGATTACTGGTCGATGCGCCGCTATCTGAACGAATTTCTGTCGGACAAGCGGGTCATCGACTATCCGGCGTGGAAATGGCAACCGCTGCTGCAAGGCATCATCCTGACGAAACGGCCCTTTACCTCGGGCGCGAACTACAAGTCGATCTGGAACCACGAGGCGAATGAAAGCCCGCTGATGACCATTACGAAACAACAGGTTGCGGCGCTGCGCGAGGCCGCGCAGGCGGAATGGGGCGACCGGGTGATGGTCGATTTCTGTATGCGTTACGGCAACCCGTCCACGCAGGATGTGCTGGAGCGGATGACCCGCGCGGGCTGCACGCGGATCGTGTTCCTGCCGCTTTATCCGCAATATGCCGGGGCGACCTCGGCCACGGCGAACGACCAGCTGTTCCGCGCACTGATGGCGCAGAAATGGCAACCCGCCGTGCGCACGGTGGAGCCCTATTTCGACCGCCCCGACTATATCGACGCGCTGGCGCAATCGGTGGAACGCGCGCTGGGCGGCAAGGTGCCGGGCAAGCTGGTCGCCAGCTATCACGGGATGCCGCGCCGTTACCTGATGGAAGGCGACCCCTACCACTGCCAGTGTCAAAAGACCTCGCGCCTGTTGAAAGAACGGCTGGGCTGGCCTGACGGGGTGATCGACACCACCTTTCAATCGGTGTTCGGCACCGAGGAATGGCTGCGGCCCTATACGGTCGAACATGTCGCCGAACTGGCCAGGCAGGGGCATACCGACATCGCCGTCATCTCGCCCGCTTTTGCCGCCGACTGTATTGAAACACTTGAGGAAATTCAGGGCGAGATCCGCGAGGCATTCGAACATGCGGGCGGTCAGCAGTTCACCTATATCCCCTGCCTGAACGACGATCCGGCGCATATTCAGGTGCTGCTGAACGTGGTGTGCGACAATATCGGTGGCTGGGTCTGACGGCGGGTTCTTGATCGGCGGGGTGATCGGTGTCACACGCTGGCCTGATTGCAGCAGGAGAACGGCATGAGCCTTCGCGTCGGGATCGTCGGCATCAGCGGTTTTGGCGGCGGCGAGGCGATGCGCCTGATCGCGAACCACCCGTCCTTTGAACTGGTCTATGCCGCGGGCGAGGGCAGCGCGGGCAGCAGGCTGGCGGAGCGTTTTCCCGGTGTGCCTGCCAGACTGGCCGATCTGGTGATCGAGAAATGGAACCCCCAGGCGCTGCCGAAACTGGATGTGCTGTTTGCCTCTTTGCCCACCGGCACGTCAGCGTAGGCGCTGGCGCAGGTGCCGCAGGACGTGAAGATCGTCGATATTGGCGGTGATCACCGCTATGCGCAGGGTTGGGCCTATGGCCTTGCCGATGTCTGGCCGGATCAGATCAGGGGGCAAAGCCGCGTCGCCAATCCCGGCTGCTTTCCCGCCGCGACGCTGACCGCGTTGGCGCCGCTGCTGGCGGGCGGGCTGATCCAGCCGGGTCATATCGTGATCGACGCCAAGACCGGGATTTCCGGCGCGGGCCGAGGTGGCGACAGTAAATTCGGTTACGCCGAAAGCAATGAAAACCTGCAACCCTATGGCCTGCTGAACCATGTCCATATGCCCGAGATGGCCACGACCATCGAACGGCTTGGCGGCGGCAGGTCTGATGGGCTGGTCTTTACGCCGCACCTGGTGCCGATGACGCGCGGCATCCTTGTGACGATCTATTGCCGGGGCAGCGCGACCACCGCGCACTGTCTGGATGCGGCGCGCCGCTTTTATGCCGGGCGGAGTTTTGTCCGCGTGACCGACAGGCCGCCGCAGACGAAATGGGCCAGCGGCTCGAACCTTGCTTTTGTCAGCTATGCCGCTGATCCCGCGCGCAATTTGGTGATTGCATTGGGCGTGGTTGATAATCTTGGCAAGGGTGCGGCGGGGCAGGCGGTGCAGAATGCGAACCTGATTTGTGACCTGCCCGAAACCACCGGGCTGGATGGCCTGCCGGTCTGGCCGTGAAACATTGATCTGAATTTCGGCAACCGGGCGACGCTGGGCCTTGCCCGCAGCGCGTGTGTTTTCGGGACTTGAAATAGATAGACCGATCTATCTATAAGGCGACATGACACAGAACACCCCCACCCCCGATTCGCCCCGCGACCGGCTGCTGAGCGCCGCCGCTGCGCTGTTTTATAACGATGGCATCAACGCCACCGGCACCGATGCGATCATCCGGCGCGCGGATGTGGCGCGGCAAAGCCTGTATAACAATTTCGGGTCCAAGGCCGGGCTGGTGGCGGAATATCTGACCGCGCGCCATGCGGAATGGCTGGCGCTTCATGCGGCGCGGGCGGCGGCGGCACAGACCCCGGCGGATCGGGTGCTGGCGGTGTTCGACGCCTATCAGGACCACGCCGAAGACGCCTATGAGCGCGGCTTTCGCGGCTGTGGCCTGCTGAACGCCGCCGCTGAACTGCCCGCCGACCACGCGGGCCGCGCGGCCGTGCGCCGCCACAAGGAACAGGTCGAGGGGCTGTTGCGGGATGCGCTGGCCGGCCTGACCGCCACCCCCGAACCCATTGCCCGCCACCTGTCCTTTCTGCTGGAGGGCGCGATCACCCGCGCGGGGTTGGAACGCAGCAGCGCCTGCGTGATCGAGGCACGACAGATGGCCGCCGCTATGTTGAGGGCGTTATGAACGACTATATGATCGGAGTGCTGGCGGTGCTGTTCGCCTCGCTTGTCTGGGGGACGACCGGCACGGCGGCGACCTTTGCCCCCGAGGTGGGCGCGGCGGCCATCGGCGCGGCGGCGATGGGGATCGGCGGGCTGATGCAGGCAGGGCTGGCCGGGCGCGGGATCGCGCGCGCGTTGCCGGAGCTGCGGGCGAACTGGCTGCTGCTGCTGATCGGCGGGGTGTCGGTGGCGATCTATCCGCTGGCGTTTTATGGCTCGATGCGGCTGGCGGGGGTGACGATCGGCACGGTCATTACCATCGGTTCCGCCCCGCTGCTGGCGGCGCTGCTGGAACGGGTGCTGGACGGCACCCGCCTGACCGCGCGCTGGATGGCGGGGGCCGCGCTGGGGCTAATCGGGATGGCGCTGCTGTGTATCGCTGAGAGCACCGGCCACGCCAGCGGCGGGCAGGGGCAGGTGCTGCCCGGTGTCGCGCTCGGGCTGATCGGCGGGCTGACCTATGCGGTCTATTCCTGGGCCGCGCGCGGGCTGATGCTGCGTGGCATTCGCGGGCGCGTGGCCATGGGGGCGGTGTTCGGGCTTGGCGGGCTGATGCTGATGCCGGTGCTGATCGCGACCGGCGCGCCGTTTCTGGCGTCATGGGGCAATGCCGCTGTGGGGGCCTATATGGCGGTGGTGCCGATGTTCCTTGGCTATGTCGCCTTCGGCATCGGCCTTGCCCGCATCCCCGCCAGCACCGCCACCACCATTTCCCTGTCCGAGCCGGTGATCGCCGCCATGCTGGCCATCGCCATCGTGGGCGAACGGCTGGTGCCGATGGGCTGGGCCGGGGTCGGGCTGATCGTGGCCTGTCTGGCGGTGATCACGCTGCCCGCGCGGCTGTGGTCGCGCCGGGTGGCGGTGGCGTAACGCCATGGCGCTGACCGATGGTTTGCGGTCGGGCTTTCAGCAAACGCGCCTTTGCCCCCACCGGGCCAAGCTGCGGCCCGCCGGGCAGGCCCGGTTCATCAAGCCTGAACCACTGTGCAAGGCACTTGGGCGGTTATCTTTGGTGGATGCGATGTGCTGATCGTCCACGAAAGCACCGGCGGGAACACGACATCAAAGATCGCCAAAACCTCATACCCGATGCTGCGCTTATTATGGGTGACGATGCTCTCCATGATAACCGGCGGCCAAGGGGCTGACGGTGGTGCCCAGCCCTTTACGCAGTCTGTGGATGAAGGCGGCTTCTGCCGTCGTGCCGAATTCGACGGAACCACCACGCGGGCGCAGACCTTTGATGCGTCCGGCATCATCCAGAACCTTGGCCGCCCAAAGGGGGACCGCGCCCGTGCAGGCCGAGGGCCTTCAGGTGGATACGGAATGCAGGGTGCCAGATGGTCATCCACAGGCGTGCCCCGGTCGCCGCCGCAACGTGCGCAGCCTGTGTACAGGTTGTGTACAGGCTGTGCACGCCCTGTGCACGGGTTGTGCAACAAAAAACCCAGCAAATGCTGGGTTTTTTCCTTTTGCCCCGTTGCACGGCAAACCGCGCAACGCTCGCCCCCGTTGCGCGGCCTGCGATCAAATCAACAATACCTGCGTGCCGACCTTGGTGTTGTCATACAGCCATTTGATATGTTCGTTATAAAGACCGACGCAACCGTTCGAGGATTTGCGCCCGATCTTGCGCGTGTCATGGGTGCCGTGGATGCGGTAATATTGCCAGCTCAACCACAGCGCGTGTGTGCCCAAGGGGTTGTCGGGACCGGGGCCGACGAAATCGGGCCAGTCGGGATTGCGTTTCTTCATGTCCGGGGTCGGTGCCCAACTGGGGCCTTCGACCTTGCGGATAATCTCGGTCCGGCCGCGGCGGGTCAGGTCTTCGCTGACCGGGATCGAGGTCGGATACATGCGATAGGTCTGCCCGTCCTCGGACCAGTAGGACAGCGCGCGCGAGGTCAGATCGATCAGCACCGCGCCATTGGTCAGGTCGGTGAAATAGGGCCGCCAGTCCAGCACCCGAAAGGACGAGGTGTTGCGGCGGTTGTCCTGTGCGGCGTCATATTGCACCGCGCCGAAATCAGGGGTGGCACCCGGTGTGGCGCCGGTGATAGGCTGGCCGGTATAGGGGTCGATGGCTTGGGCAAAGGCCTGCGGCGCGATCAGACCCGCAGCACCGGCAACGGCGGCTGATGTCAGGAATGCGCGGCGGTTCAGCGCGGGGGTTTTCATCGGTGTTGTCCTTTGTTCTGCGCCTGCCCGGTCTTGTGCCGGGTCCGGCTGCTCGATTCTGCCGGAGGTATATTGCCGGAAGATAGGCGCCGAGTCTTTGCCGCATCAAATCAAACGGATGTCATTGATCCGGGGTGTGACATTCCTGCGGCATCACGTATTCTTGGGTTTGATTGCGCCCGGCGTCCCGGATAATGGGCGGAAAAACAAAATCGAGTGGACGAGGGAATGTCATGCGCAATGTTCAGGCCATTGCCGTTCTGGCCATGCTGGCACTGTCGGGGTGTAACACCCAGTTACAGGTGCCGCCTTGGGCCGGAGGAGGTGCCGCCGCACCGGAATCCGGGGTTATCGCGCCCGATACCGGGGCTGCGCCGGTCGCCTATACCATCACCCAGGCCGAGGGGCAGCAGATTCCGGGCCGTGTTCTGGCGCAGGTCAACAGCCTGCGTGCGGGCAGCGGATTGGCGCCGCTGATGCTGTCGCCGCAATTGTCTTCGGCGGCTGCGGTGCACTCGCGTGATATGGCCGGGCAGAATCGGGCCTGGCACTGGGGATCGGACGGATCGTCCCCGTCAGAGCGGGCGCAGCGGCAGGGCTTTTACGGGCATGTGCTGGGCGAGAATATTTCGGAATCCTATGAAAACGATATGCAGACGCTGAACGCGTGGATGCAGGTGCGCGACACGCGCGACATCATCATGGACCCGACGGCGACCCAGCTTGGCTTTGCCTGGTATCAGGAAGACACGCGCAAGATCTGGTGGACGCTGTTGACCGGACGCTGATCGTCGCGGGATAGGACGCCCCCTTGCGCTATTCCGGCACCCGTCCCCGGCGTCCTGGGGCAAACAGCAAGCGGATATGACAAGGCCCCGGAGATGATTCCGGGGCCTGTTTCATTACGACGCTTGCGGCGCGCAGTGGCGATCAGGGGTTGATGATGATCGGCACGCCGGTGGTCAGCATGGCGTAGATTTCTTCGATTTCGCTGTCCTCGACGGCGATGCAGCCGGCGGTCCAGTCTTTCTTGCTGGCGCTTTTGGCGGCTGCGCCTTCGGCCCCGCGACCGTGGATAAAGATGTCGCTGCCCGCGCGAAAGCCCATGGACTGCGCAAAGGCGGTGTCCTGCGGGTTGGGATAGCTGACCCCGACCGACAGGTGATAGCTGCTGCGCGGGTTAAAGCGGTCGATGAAATACACGCCTTCGGGGGTTTTGCCGTCGCCTTCAAAGCGTTTGGCCCCCACCGGCTGGTTGCCCAGTTCGATGTCGTAGGATTTCAGCACCGTCTGGCCGCTGATCAGGTGCATTCGTCGCGCGCCTTTGTTGACGACGATCTGCGTGACCGGCGGTCCGTCATAGCTGCGGAACTTGGATGGGGTAGAGGACAAACTGTCGCCGCCACCGCCACAGGCCGCCAAAGCGGTCAGCAGGGCAAGCGCAAGGAAATTGCGAATAGCTCGGATCATCACTGCCTCGGGAATCGCGCTGATGCGCTGTTATATCTGAGCAATCCCTAACACATGGTTAGCGTCAATTCCAGTTTCGGCGAAAATGCGCTGCGATTTCGACATGCGGCGACCAGCGGAACTGGTCGATGACGTTTAAGCGGGTGATCGCGAATCCGGCATCGGCCAAAATCCGCGCGTCACGGGCGAAATTCACCGGATCGCAGGCGACAAAGGCGACTGTTTTCATGGTCGAGGCGGCGATCTGGCGGATCTGGGCTTCGGCCCCGGCGCGGGGTGGGTCGATCACGATTGCGTCAAAGCGCGCCAGTTCATCGGGCAGCAAGGGGCGTTTCGCCAGATCACGGGTTTCGGTCGTGATTCGGCGCAGCCCCTGCGCGCAGCGCCATCCGGCGTCCAGCGCGGCCAGCGGGGCGGACAAGCCCTCGACCGCGTGAATCTGGGCTTGTTCGGCCAATGGCAGGGCAAAGGTGCCGATGCCTGCATACAGATCGGCGATACGTATGGCTCCGGTGATCGCCGCGCGCACCTCGGCCAGCAGGGCGGCTTCGCCCTCTGCCGTCGCCTGCAAAAAGGCGGCGGGCGGCGGCACCACCAGCGCGCGGCCCATCGGCAGGGCGGGCGCGCGGCGGGTCAGCGGCACATCGCCCCATGTCAGCCGCGCCAGATCACCCTGCGCCGCCAGCCCGGCCAATTCTTGCGTCAGCGCCGCATCGGCAGGCTTGCCGCCCGTCACAGTCACATCCAGCCCGGCTGGTGTGTGAATGACGGTCATCGACACCTCGCCCGAGCGCGAGGCCCCTGCCGCCACGATCTGCCGCAGCAACGGCAGTGCGGCCATGATGGCGGGGTGCAGCACATGGCAGTCGGTGACATCGACGATCACATCCGAGGCCCGCGCATGGAACCCGACCAGCGCGCCCTTTTTCGTCCGCCGCGCCGACAGCACCGCCCGCCGCCGCGAGCGGGGCGGCGAGGTATGGACGGCATCCACCGCCCGGCTAATCCCCTGCGCGGCCAGCGCGGTTTCCACGACCTGCTGTTTCCAGTCGGCCACAAACCCGTCGCTGGCGTGCATCAGACTGCACCCGCCGCAGGCGCGGTAATGCGGGCAGAGCGCGCGCACCCGGTCGGGCGAGGGGGTGATGATGCGTGGGGCGGGGATGCGGCCATCCTCGGCCTGCCCCTCGATCACCTCGCCGGGCAGGGTCAGCGGGGCAAGGGCGCGGTCATCGCCCGACACCGCCACGCCATCGCCGCGGCGCCCCAGCCTTTCGATGGTCCAACTCATTCCGCCGCCTCGTCCACCGCCAGAAACCCGCCCGACTGCCGGTTCCAGTAACGCGCGTAAAGCCCGGCCTTTGCCAGCAGTTCGTCATGCGTGCCGCTTTCCACGATCCGGCCCTGATCCAGCACGATGATGCGGTCCAGTTCGGCAATGGTGGACAGGCGATGCGCGATGGCCAGCACGGTCTTGCCCTGCATCGCGCGGGACAGCGCCTCTTGAATCTGCGATTCTACCTCGCTGTCCAGGGCGCTGGTCGCCTCGTCCAGCACAAGGATCGGCGCGTCCTTCAGAAAGGCGCGGGCAAGGGCGATCCGCTGGCGCTGCCCGCCCGACAGTTTCACCCCCCGTTCACCCAGATGCGCGTCATAGCCGGTGCGGCCCGCGTGATCGCGCAGCGTCAGGATAAATTCATGCGCCTCGGCGGCGCGGGCGGCGGACTCGATCTGATCCTGCGTCGCGGCGGGGCGACCATAGAGGATATTGTCGCGGGCGGATCTGTTGAACATCGCCGTTTCCTGCGTGACCATGCCGATCTGACGGCGCAGGCTCTCCTGCGTGACGCCGCGAATGTCCTGCCCGTCGACCAGGATCGCGCCCTTTTCCACGTCGTAAAGCCGCAGCAGCAAGGCGACCAGCGTCGATTTCCCCGCGCCGGACGCCCCGACGATGCCCAGCTTTTCCCCCGGCGCGATGTGCAGGCTCACCCCGTCCAGCCCGCCGACGCCCTTGCCATAGGCGAAATCGACGTCATTGAAATCGACCTGCCCCCGGACGCGATCCAGCACCACCGCGCCCGGCGCATCGGTCAGCGCATGGGGCGGGGTCAGGGTGCGCATCCCGTCCTCGACCTCGCCAATATTGCCCCACATCGCCATCAGCGACATGCTGACCCAGCCGGTCATCTGTGCCAGCCGCATCGCAATCGCGCCGGATGCGGCGACATCGCCGGGCGTCGCCAGCCCCTCCTGCCACAGCATGATCGCCCCGCCGACAAGGATCACCGGCAGGATGCCCGCGACAAACATCAGCGACAGGCGGAACCAGCTGGACACCACGCCGAAATCCAGCGCGCGTTCGCGGAAACCGGCCATGGCGCCTAATGCTGCGCGATCCTCATGCGCGTTATGGGCGAACAGCTTGACGGTCTTGATGTTGGTGATCGTATCGACGACCTGCCCCGTCACCATCGCCCGCGCGCTGGCCCGTTCGCCGGATTTGGCCCGGATACGCGGCAGGAAAAAGCGGATCAGCCCCAGATAGGCGCCCAGCCACAGGATCAGCGCCACGCCCGCCCAGCCATCGACGCCCAGCATAAAGGCGGCCGAGCCGATGACGCTGGCCAGCGCAAAGGCAACCACGTTGACCATATCGGTCGCCACATCGGTGACGGCGCGGGCGGTCTGCATCTGTTTTTGCGCCAGCCGCCCGGCGAAGTCGTTGTCAAAGAAGGTGACGGAATGGCCCATCGTCCAGCGATGCAGCCGCGACATGACCAGAGGCAGGATGTTGGGGCCGATGATCATGGATGATGTCGCAGTGGACAGGCCAAAGATCGCCGGGCGGATCAGCAAAAAGAACACGGCGAACAGGGCGATCAATGCGCCGCTGTCGGCCCAGAACGTCGCGGGGGATGTCAGGGCGACGGCATCGACGACCCGGCCCAGCAGCCACGCCGACAGCACATCCGCGATCCCGCCAAGCGCCGAGGCAAAGGCGGCAAGGCCAAGCCCGCGCCACGCCCCCGAAAGGCACCAGCGGAAAAAGGCGATCAGGCTGTGCGGCGGGGGGCCTTCGGCGGGGCGGAAGGCATCGACCATGCGGCCAAAGCGGGCATGAAGGGTCATCGGTCGGTCCTTGCGGCGGCGATCAGGGCGAGGCGGTCAAGGGTGAACCCGCTGGCGATCCATCTGGTTTCGGCGGTGGCAAGGGCGCGGCCAAGGGCGGGGCCGGTCAGATCGGGCAGCAGATCGGCGGCAGTGATGGGCAGCGGGGCGGCGCTGGCGATGATGGCACGCCAGTCATCGGGCAGGGGCGTGCCGCGTGCCGCCGCAATCAGCGCCGCGTCTGTCGCCCAAGCGGGGCCAAGGTGATAGGCGGTCTTTCCCAACGGCCAATGCCGGGCTTTGGTCAGGTTTTCCTGCGCCTTTGCCTCGGCCCGCGACAAGCGCAGATGGGCGGTGCCCGTTGTCAGCAGGGCAAGGCGGCGCGGCCAGTCGGGCGCGGTGCCGGTGGCCTTTTCCAGCGCGATCAAGGCAGGCAGCGCCTGCGGGGTGGCACCGGGCAGCACATGCGGCAGCACGCCGGTTTGCGCCATCAGCGCCATCGCGGGGCCGGGATCGGGGGCGGCCAGCAGCTTGCGCAATTCGGCGGTGATGCGTTCGGCAGAAATTTTTTCTAGACCAGCCGATAATTCGGTGCAGGCAGCAATGGCATCGCTGTGCACATCCCGCCCATACCACGCCAAAAAGCGGAACAGCCGCAGGATACGCAGGTAATCTTCGGTAATGCGGGCGCGGGCCTTGCCGACAAAGCGCAGGTGCCGCGCCGCCAGATCGGGCAGCCCGTCCACCGGGTCGATCACCCGGCCATCACGCGCGGCGTAAAGCGCGTTCATGGTGAAATCGCGGCGGGCAGCGTCATCTTCCAGTCGGTCGGAAAAGGCGACCACGGCCCGGCGACCATCGGTTTCCACGTCACGGCGAAAGGTCGTGACCTCGAACCCGGTGCCGCCCGACACGATGGTGACAGTGCCGTGGTCGATGCCGGTCGGCACCACGCGCAGCCCTGCCGCCGTGGCCAGTTCGATCACGCGCGTGGGCCGTGCATCCGTGGCGATGTCCACATCCGCCACCACCGCGCCGATCAGCGCGTTACGCACACAGCCGCCGACCAGCAGCGCGCGGTGTCCGCCATCCTCGATCACGTCCAGCACGGCGATCAGCGCGGGGTCATGCAGAAAGGCGGCATCAATCCGGGTCACGCCACGATCCGCCGGGCCAGCGCATACAGGATGCGCGCCGTCGCGCCCCACAGGTAATAGGGGCCAAAGGGTGCGGCGTGATAGGCCCGCCATTGCCCGCGCCAATGCCGCCCCTCGACGCGATAGCGCGCCGGGTCGGTGACATGGGCGAAGGGCAGCCAGAACGCTTCGGCCACCTCGCCGGGTTCGGGCCGAGGGGTGAAATCGCCGTCGATCAACGCCAGCACCGGCGTCACGGCAAAGCCGGTCACGGTGCGGTGCGGCGGCAGGGTGCCAAGGATGCGCAGTTGCGCGGCCTTCAGGCCGATTTCCTCGTCCGCCTCGCGCAGCGCCGCCGCCACCGCGTCGCTGTCACCGGGGTCAACCTTGCCGCCGGGCAGCGCGATCTGGCCGGGGTGGTGGCGCATGGTCGCGGCGCGTTGTGTCAGGATCAGCCGGCCGTTACGGGCATCAAACGCCGCCAGCACCCCCGCCGGACGCAAGCTGCCCTGCGGGGGCGGTGCGTCCGGGTTCAGGTCAAAATCCGAGGTCGGCCCTGCCGTCACCGACAGGGCCTTGTCCAGCAGATCGGGCGACCATGGCCGGATCACGGTTGCGCCGTGATCGGGTTGCCTTGGGCGTCGATGGTCGCCTCGAACCCGAGACTGCGCGGGTCAAAGCTGTAATGCGCGCCGCAGAACTGGCAATCGGCGGTGACGGTGCCTTCGGGCGTGGTCATATGGGCGATGTCCTTCTGGCTGTAGATCGACAGCGTGCCGCGCACCCGGTCTTCGTTGCAGGAACAGCCGAATTCGATCCGCTGCGGGTCAAAGACGCGCGGGCTTTCTTCGTGGAACAGACGCAGCAGCAGGTTGGTGGGCGCGACCGACGGGCCGATCAGCTCCATCGTTTCCACTGTGTCCAGCAGCATGTTGGCGCGGTTCCAATCCTCGGATTCGGCTCCTTGCAGGATGTCGGCGGCCTGGATCACCTCGCCGGTGCCGTCGTCCGCGGGCATCGGCTGGCCGGGCAGGGTTTGCAGCATGATGCCACCTGCGCGGAAGGTGCGGGCTGCACCGGGCTGGCGCGATTCGCCAAAGGCAAGCTGGAACCGGGTCGGCAATTGTTCGGATTGCGCGAAATAGGTCGATGCGCAGGCCGACAGCGATCCGCCCGCCAGCGGGGTGATGCCCTGATAGGGCGTGGTGCCTGTTCCCTGGTCGATGAGGATGGCGAAATACCCCTCGCCGATCTGGTCAAGGAAGGGGCGGGTGTCCAGCCGGGTTTCGTCAAAACTGGCCCATGCGCGGATGCGCGTCGGCTCGCCCTCGGCTTGCGGGGCATAGTAATCGGCGGCGATGGTGCGGATCGCGCCTTTGCCGCGCACCTGAAGCGACAGTTTCCAGCGCAGCTTGATCGTGGGGCCGATCAGCGCGGCCAGCAGCGCCACCTCGGCCACGGCGGCGGCGACGGGGGCGGGGTAGGCATGGCGGCTGAGGATATGATCCAGCACCCCGTCCAGCCGCAGCACGCGGCCACGGATGTCAGGGCGGTCAAGCTGAAAGGGCAGGACGGTATCGTCCCAGGCGATCTGGTTGATCGTATTCATTTTTGGTCCTTATGACATGCGTCTGGCCCGAGGGGGCGGGCACTGTTGGCGCTAATATAGGGCGGGGTCGCGGCGATCCCAAGGGTGGTGCTGATAGCGCGGCTGGTGTGGGGCCAACTCTGTCCTGTCCCCCAAGGTTCTGCGGCACAGGGCATGTTGATAACCAGTCTGTTTCAAGGGGGGTGATTTGTGTGAACCACCGTGGAGCGCGATGGCGAGATACCCCGAAAAGGCTTTGCATCCGCAGGAACTGCGGTGGAGGGGGGCGTCAGCAAAATGCGGTTGCGATGTCGGAAAGCCGTGCGGCACAAGGGGACAGTTGCCCGCATTGCTGCCCGAAGACGGGGCAGGGGGCCAAGGGCCTGTGACAGCCACAGCGATCTGCCGGATTCGCGCTTTGATGAGTGCGGGATCTGCGCAAATCCTGTCAGGAAAATGTGCAGCATGGTCAGCAATCCGGCAAACGCCATAATATTCCTGATGGTTTATTTATTTCACCAAAGGGAATCTTTATCGGTTCTGCGAATCCCCCATCATGGCACCATAACCAAGCTGCAACGGGGAGTTCCATGAAACTCAAGATAATCTGCCTGTGGGCCGCGCTGTCGCCCCATATGGCGCTTGCACAAGAAGCCCGGACAGATTTCAGCGCCGCCGATACCGCATTTGTCGTCATTTGTGCGCTGGTTGTCATGCTGATGACACTGCCGGGGCTGGCGCTGTTTTACGCGGGAATGGCACGATCCAAGAACGTTTTGTCCGTGATGACCCAGATCATCGCCAGTGTCGCGCTGACGTGTGTGCTGTGGGTGACCTTGGGCTATTCATTAGCTTTTACCGATGGCGGACCGCTGAATGCGTTCATCGGCGGGCTGGACCGGGCGTTCCTGTCGGGGATCACGCAGGACAGTCTTGTGGGCACGATCCCGGAATATGTCTTTGTGCTGTTCATGCTGATGTTTGCCGCGATTACGCCGGTTCTGATCGTCGGCGGGTTCGTGGAGCGGATGAAGTTCTCTGCCGTTCTGGTATTTCTGGCGATCTGGCTGATGATAAACTATGTGCCGATGGCCCATATGGCTTGGGGCGGGGGCTGGGTGATTGGATACGAGCCGCAGGATTTCGCAGGCGGTAACGTGGTTCACCTGAACGGCGGGCTTGCGGCACTGGTCTGTGCGCTGATGATCGGTCCGCGCCGGGGCTATGGCACCACGATGATGGCACCGCACAATATGACCATGACCTATACCGGCGGGGCGATGCTGTGGGTCGGCTGGCTGGCTTTTTGTGGCGGATGTGTGCTGGCGATCAACGGCTTTTCCGGGCTGGTGATGCTGAATACGATGGTTGGCGGCGCGGGTGGCGCGCTTGGCTGGATGATGGTCGAGTGGCTGCATCGCAAGCGCCCGTCAACCTTTGGGCTGTTGTCGGGTGCGGTCGCCGGGCTGGTCTCTGTCACTCCGGCTTGCGGCTTTGTTGGTCCGGCGGGGGCGATCGCCATCGGTTTTCTGAGCGCGCCAGTCTGCGTCTGGGCGGTCGAGGTGGTCAAACGCCGCATCGGCTATGACGACAGTTTCGACGTGTTCGGCGTTCATGGCGTGGCCGGGATCATGGGGGGCATCCTGACGGTGGTCTTCGCGGCCCCCAGCCTGGGAGGGCTGGGCTGGCCCGAGGGGCGCAGCATGATGGCGCAAATGGGGATACAATTGGCGATCATGCTGTTTTCCATGCTCTATTGTGTCGTAACGACCTATATCGCCTTGAAAATCACTGCGACTGCGACCCGCGGCCTGCGCGTGGATGCCGAGGCGGAATATGATGGGCTGGATACTGTCGAACATGGTGAGGCGGGCTATCGTCTGGATGACGGGCTGTTCGGCGCTGCGGTGTCTCAGCCATCCGAAACGGTATCAGCCACCGTCATGAAAACGGTGCTGAGCCACACACATTAAGACAACTGCGTGCAAAAGCGGGCGCCTGTGGCGGGGTGCCCGTTTTTATTTGCTTTGCGGATAAGTGATGATCGACAGGTAACGGGCGGGCAGATCAATCAGGTCGACCGGCCCATGCGGCGCGTCGGCATCGAACAGCAGGGTGTCGCCCGGCTCCAGCCGATAGACCTGTTCGCCGTGACGATAGCCAACCGTGCCTTCCAGCATATACAGCAATTCGATACCCTCGTGCTGAAAGGTCGGAAAGCGGTCGCTTTCAGCAGTCAGGACAATCATGTAGGGTTCAACCACCACGCCGGATTCATTCGATCCGATATGCCCCAGCAGGTGATACTGATGCCCCGCGCGGGTTCCGGCGCGGTCAATTTCGACACCCTCGCCCGATTTGACATGCATCGCCCCGCGCGGCTCGCCATAACCTTGGAACAGCTGGACCAGCGGCACCCGCAAAGCATTGGCCAGCACCTGCAACGTATTCAGCGACGGCGAGATCAAACCATTTTCGATTTTGGACAGCATCCCGACCGAAAGTCCGGTCTGCACAGCCAGATCGCTGCCTGTCATGCGCTGACGTTTGCGCAGATCCCGCACCACGCGGCCGATGGCAACCTCAAGATTGCGCTCGGGGGCTTCGCGCAGCGCGTGGGGGTTTTGGGTCAGCTTATCCTGGTCCGGGCGCTTTGTTGTCACATTTCCGCTCCGCTGCGTGTGGTTGGGGACGCTGTTCACCACTGGCGGATGAAAGGCAACCATTTTCACGGCACGAAAACCGGAGGCGCGATCTGATCGCACATCCGATGCTTGCGTCACAGAAAGAAAGCCGGCGATCAGCCCATCCGCTCGCTGGCATAGGAACCGGGCGAGGCGGGGAAGACCACCGTCTTGTTTCCGTTCAGGAAAACCCTGCGATGGATATGGGCATGGATCGCACGCGCCAGAACCTGGCTTTCGACATCGCGGCCAAGGCTGACGTAATCATCCGCCGACTGGGCATGCGTCACGCGGATCGTGTCCTGCTCGATGATCGGGCCTTCGTCCAGATCAGCGGTCACATAATGCGAGGTCGCGCCGATCAGTTTCACGCCCCGTTCATACGCCTGTTTGTAAGGGTTCGCGCCCTTGAACGATGGCAGGAACGAGTGGTGGATATTGATGATCCGCCCGGACATCTTTTTGCACAGCTTGTCCGACAGCACCTGCATATAGCGCGCCAGCACGATCAATTCAGCGTCGGATTCCTCGACGATGCGCAGCAGTTGCGCTTCGGCCTCGGGCTTGTTTTCCGCTGTCACCCGGATGCAGTGGAACGGAAGATCATTGTTCACGACGACCTTTTGATAATCCATGTGGTTGGAAATCACCGCAACGATGTCAATCGGCAGTGCCCCGATACGCCAGCGATACAGCAGGTCGTTCAGGCAGTGGCCAAAGCGGCTGACCATAATGACGACCTTCATCTTTTCGGCTTCGTCGTGAAAACTGGCCACCATGTCCAGTTCAGCCTGAACCGGCGCAAAGGCGTCGCGCAGCGTATCCAGCGCGGCGCCGGTTTCGGCGATAAAGCTGACCCGCATGAAAAAGCGTCCGGTTTCCATGTCGTCGAATTGTGAACTGTCGGTGATGTTGCAGCCATTTTCAGCCAGAAACCCGGCGATGGCGGCCACGATACCGCGACGTGTGGGACAGGCGACGGTCAGGCAGTATTTGTTCGGCATAAGATATTCCCTGCTGGTTTTATGGTTCAGGCGGTCAGGCCCTGCGGTTCGGGCAGGCCGCCCGCGCGGCAGCAGGCCGTCAGCGTATTGGCCAGCAGGCAGGCGATGGTCATCGGCCCCACCCCACCCGGAACCGGCGTGATCGCACCCGCCACCTTTGCTGCGCTGTCAAAATCGACATCCCCGACCAGACGAGCCGTATCGCCGGTCTGAATACGGTTGATGCCCACGTCGATCACGGTTGCGCCCGGCTTGATCCAGTCGCCGGGGATCATGCGCGGGCGGCCAACGGCGGCGACCAGAATGTCCGCGCCCCGGCAGACCGCTGCCAGATCGGAGGTGCGGGAATGGGCGATGGTCACGGTGCAGTTATTGGCCAGCAGCAGCTGTGCCATCGGTTTGCCGACGATATTGCTGCGCCCAACGACCACGGCATTCAGCCCTGACACATCGCCCAGACGGTCACGCAGCATCATCAGACAGCCCAATGGCGTGCAAGGCACCATCGCCTTTTGCCCGGTGCCCAGCAGGCCAACGTTCAGGATATGAAACCCGTCCACATCCTTGGCCGGGTCAATGGCGTTCAGAACCGCCTCGGCATTCATTTGCGCGGGCAACGGCAACTGCACCAAAATCCCATGCACGGCCGGATCGGCGTTCAGCATCGCGATCAGCGCCATCAGATCGACCTGCGGCGTATCAGCGGGCAGCCGGTGTTCAAAGGATGCCATCCCGGCCTCGCGCGTTTGCACGCCTTTGTTGCGCACATAGACGTGGCTGGCCGGATCGTCGCCGACCAGCACCACCGCCAGGCCGGGCGTGATGCCGCGCGCCTTCAGCGCCGCGACATGTTCAGCCACGCGTGCCCGCACATCCGCCGCGAATGCCTTGCCGTCGATAATCTGCGCGCTCATATCGTCACATCCAGTCGCCGGGCGGCTTGCGTGACCGCGTGCCACAGCGATCCCATGGCCGAGCGCATTCCGATAATGGCCAGATGATCTTCTGCGCGGCGAATGACGAAAACGCTTTGGTGATGCAGGCCGGTGCGGGTGGCGCTGTCGGGGCCAAAGTGCAGCGGGTCCAGATTGACCAGCCGCTCCATCAGGGCAGGAATGGCCGGGCCGGTGATTTCGATGGCGGCAAAACCATCCGTTTGTTCGGTAACAGAACAGCCGGGCGTCTGCGCCGCCACATCGCGCGCGAAATCGGTTTCGGCACGATCTGGTCCTTCGATCATCCATTGATCCGGGCCGGTCCAGAAAGCGGCGACCTTTGCGCCGGTGACATAACGCCCCACAGCGGGCAACGTCAGACCGAATGGGGACGGTCGCGCCATCCCCCGGCGCAACGCCAGTGAGGCCAGCCCCAGCCCGCTGTTTTCACAGATGGTCAGCGGACCGCATATCGCCTGTCGCGGCGTGGTATCGCCCAGGGCGCTAAAGGGGGGCAGATCAGTCACGCAGGCGTCCTCCGTCGGGGTCAATGAAATGAGGTGACACGACGCGCAGCCGCACGGATTGATTTTGCAGCGGATTGGCGGCGATCACGATTTCGCCCATCCGCCCGGCACCGTCTTGCAAAAAGCCCAGTCCGATTGACGACCCGACATGCGGCGAATAGCAGGCCGAGGTGATCCAGCCCTGATCGCTGGCCGTATCTTGCGCCGCGCCTTCGGTGAACAGATGCGCGCCCGCGACGACGGGTTCCGCAGGATCCACGGGTTGCAGCCCCACCAGCCGCCTTGTGTCGGCCATCAGCCCTTCGCGCCGTGACATGACCGCACCGATGCTGTCTTTCTTTGTGCTGACCATACGGCCAAGCCCCAACATCTGGGCCGTGGTCTGGCCGTTCAGTTCATTGCCCGCCGCGTGACCCTTTTCGATGCGCAACACGCCAAGCGCCTCGGTGCCATAGGGTGTCGCGCCCAGATCCGCGCCCACTGTCACCAGCCGCTCCATCAGCGCCGCGCCATAGCGGGCAGGAACGGCGATTTCATAGGCCAGTTCGCCCGAGAACGAGATACGAAACAGCCGCGCCCGCAGCCCGCCGCAGACCGTCAATTCCGCGCAGGCCATAAAGGGGAACGCTTCATTCGACAGATCGAACCCGTCAACGACACGTTCCAGCAATGCCCGCGCATTCGGCCCGGCGACGGAAAGTTGCGCCCAGGCATCGGTCGTCGAGATCAACTGCACATCCAGATCAGGCCACAGACACTGACGGCAGAATTCCATATGCCGATAGACTGGCCCCGCCTGCGCCGTGGTTGTGGTGACGACGAAATGATCCTCGGCCAAGCGGGCGCAGGTGCCATCGTCATAGGCAAACCCGTCCTCGCGCAGCATCAGGCCGTAACGGACCATGCCGGGCTTCAGGCTGGCCATGGCATTGCAGTAGATGCGGTTCAGGAATTCGGCCGCATCCGCGCCCTGCACATCAATCTTACCCAGCGTGGTCACATCACAGATGCCGACACCGGAACGGGTGGCCAGAACCTCGCGGTCAACGGTTTCGCGCCAATGGGTTTCACCCGTGTGGGGGAAATATTGTGCCCGCATCCATGGTCCCACCTCGACGAACACAGCGCCTTGCGCGGTGGCCCAAGGGTGTGTGGGCGTCAGGCGACGGGGGCGGAAATCCGGCCCGGTATCGCCGCCGCCCAGAACCGCCAGCGACACCGGCGTATAGGGCGGGCGAAAGATTGTGGTGCCGGTCTGCGCGATCGTCTTGCCGGTCAGTTCCGCCATCACCGCCAGCGCAGTGACATTGGATGTCTTGCCCTGATCGGTCGCCATACCCAGCGTGGTCCAGCGTTTCAGATGTTCGACCGGGCGCATGTTTTCCTGATGCGCCAGTGCGATGTCCTTGACCGTCACGTCGTTCTGGAAATCCACCCATGCACGGCGCTTGCCGGGCACATGCCAGAGCGGGCGCAGATTGGCGGGCGCGTCCTTGGCCTGCGGCAGATCGGGAATATGCGCGGTGATCCCCAGATCGGCCAGCGCATCCCGCGCGGCAGCGGCCCCCGATTCCAGCGCGGTCGCCGTGCAGCCCCGACCTGCGGCGGCACCCGCGACGGTCAACCCCACAGGCCCGCCGGTGCCAGGCAAAAAGGTCTGTAACCCCTCATCCCATACCGGCCGCCCGCGGTGGTGCGAGGCGATTTGCACATTTGGGTTCCACCCCCCCGCCACCCCAAGCGCGCCACAGTCGATCCACTCGCCGCCGTTGACCTGAACCCTGGTCAGGCCATGGCGGCCTTTACTGCCCGTCACCATGCTGCCCGCAATCACCCGGTATTCGGCAGAGGGCGCATCGGTGCGGCTGTCGATGACGGCGGCAATATCCACGCCCTTCGCCGCCAGATCACGGGCGGTGCAGTGGCCATCGTCGTTATTGGTGAAAACCGCGACCCGAGCCGCCGGGCTGACGGCCCATCGGTTCGCATAGGCCCGCATCGCCCCTGACAGCATGATGCCGGGGCGGTCGTTATCGGCAAAGGGAATGTGCCGTTCCGTCGCGCCCGCCGCCAGAATTGCGCGGCGCGCTGTAATGCGCCACAGCGTTTGCCGCACACCCTTTGGCGCGCTCAGATGGTCGCCTACCCGCTCCACCGCCGCATAGACGCCATGGTCAAAGGCCCCCCAGATGGTCGTGCGCCGCATCACCCGGACGTTGGGCAGGGCGGTCAATTCGGCCTCGATCCCGGCGATCCATTCGGCTGCGGGGCGATCCAAAGGTGCGCTTTCGGCCAGCAGACGCCCGCCAAGGCGGAAATCTTCGTCCGCCAGAATGACTTGCCCGCCTGCCCGCGCCGCCGTCAGCGCCGCCGCCAGACCTGCCGCGCCGCCCCCGATCACCAGCAGGTCGCAATGCAGGAAACCCGCGTCGTAATCGTCGGGGTCGGGCAGGCCCGACAGCGCCCCCAGCCCCGCCGCGCGGCGGATCATGGGTTCATACAGCTTTTCCCAGAACGCCTTGGGCCACATGAAGGTTTTATAGTAAAATCCGGCGGCAAAGAACGGCGACAGCAGGTCGTTCACCGCCAGCAAATCGCGGTGAAGCGAGCCGATGTAATTCTGGCTGCTGGCCTGCAAACCGTCGAACAGTTCGACCATGGTGGCGCGGGTGTTGGGTTCTGCGCGGGCGCCGCTGTGCAGGGTGACAAGGGCGTTCGGTTCCTCGGACCCGGCACTGAAAATGCCACGTGGGCGATGATATTTGAAGCTGCGCCCCACCAGTCGCACATCATTGGCCAGCAGCGCCGAGGCCAGCGTATCGCCCGCATGGCCCTGATAGGTCTGGCCATCAAAGCTGAACATCAGTCCGTGATTGCGGTCGATCAACCCACCCGCAAGCCTCATGCCGCACCGCCTTTCCGGGCCAGTTCCGCGCCGGTGATTTCATGGGTCACGGTGTCGCGGGTGACGATCAGCCAGCTCCGGTCGCCCTGTTCGTGAAACCACAATTCGCGATGCAGGCCCGCAGGGTTATCGCGCAGGTGGACGTAATCGTGAAACGCTTCAGCAGCATCGGGCGCGGCAGGGTCGGGACGGTTCAACAGTGAAGCATCGCCCAGATAAGTGAACTCGGACGCGTCGCGCAGGCCAAGAAGGGGATGGGGGATCAGCATATCGGCCCTCAGTGCAGATTGGGCGTCGCGCCCATGCCTTTTTCGTCGATGGGATAACCGCGCCGGAACCGATCCAGCCGATAGGCGGTGGCGGTGTCATGCGGGCGGTCGGTGACCAGCAGATGCGCAAAGGCATAGCCGCTGGCAGGCGTGGCCTTGAACCCGCCATAGCACCAGCCCGCATTCAGATAGAGACCCTGAACCGGGGTGTGGTCGATGATCGGACTGCCGTCCATCGACATATCCATGATGCCGCCCCACACGCGCAACAGCCGCGCCCGACCGATCATCGGCATCAGAGCCATGCCGCCCTGCGCCACATCCTCGATCACGGCCATGTTGCCGCGCTGCGCGTAGGAGTTATAGCCGTCGATGTCGCCGCCAAAGACCAGCCCGCCCTTGTCGGACTGGCTGACATAGAAATGCCCCGCGCCAAAGGTAATCACCCCGTCGATGACGGGCTTCAGCCCCTCGGTCACAAAGGCTTGCAACACGTGGCTTTCGATGGGCAGGCGCATCCCGGCCATCGCCATCACCTTGCCCGACATGCCTGCCACGGCAACACCCACCTTGCCCGCGCCGATATGGCCGCGCGTGGTTTCGACCCCTGTCACCCGGCCTTGTTCGATACGGAAACCTGTCACCTCGCAATTCTGGATCAGGTCCACACCCGCCCGGTCGGCCCCGCGGGCATAGCCCCAGGCCACGCCATCATGCCGGGCCGTTCCGGCGCGGCGCTGCAACAGACCGCCTTTTATCGGAAAGCGGGCATTGTCGAAATTCAGCCATGGATACATCGCCCGCACCTGCGCCGTATCCAGCAGTTCCGCGTCCGCCCCCGCCAGCCGCATCGCGTTACCGCGCCTGCGATACGCGTCGCGCTGACCATCGCTGTGGATCAGATTCAGGATGCCGCGCTGACTGACCATCGCATTAAAGTTGAATTCCTGTTCCAGCCCTTCCCACAGTTTCATGGAAAATTCGTAGAACGGCTCATTCCCCGGCAGAAGATAGTTGGACCGGATGATCGTCGTATTCCGCCCGATATTTCCCTGCCCCAGCCAGCCGCGTTCCAGAACCGCGATGCGGGACTGTTTGAACGTCTTCGCCAGATAATAGGCCGTCGCCAGCCCATGCCCACCACCTCCGATGATGATGTAATCATAGGCCGCCTGCGGGTCGGGATTACGCCACAGCAGTCCCCAGCCCTTGTGGCCGGTCAGTGCCTCGCGGATGACTCTCAGCCCTGAAAAACGCACGGTCTGCACCTGTGATTCTGATGTTCTGACAATCAGAATATCCGCGCACCAATCGTATGATTGATGATTTCAGACGAAGCCTTGTCATTTTCAGACAGCAGTGAATATTTTCAAGAATATTTCATGCCTGAAGGGAATTTTTGTGGGCAACCCTGTGCGCATCGGCTTTATCCTGACACCTGGCTATTCGCTGATGTCGATGACTGCGGCGGTCGAGCCGTTGCGCGCGGCCAATCACCTTGCCGGGGCCGATCTGTATCGCCCCGCGTTCTTTTCTGTAGGCGGCGGGTTTGCAGCTTCGACCTCGGGTGGCGGATTTCCGGCATTGCCGCTGATCGAAACACATGGCGGCGCGGCCACTGGCGCGCTGGATCTGGTCTTTGTCGTCGCGGGCGGCAACCCGATGCAATATCACGATCCGGCGCTGATCCGGGGGCTGCGGTCACTGGACCGGCGCGGCATCAGTCTGGGCGGCATTTCCGGCGGGGCGGCGATTCTGGCGCGCTATGGCCTGATGCGCGGGCGGCGCTTTACCCTGCACTGGGCACATATCGACGCGCTCAGCGAGGAGATGCCCGAATTGCTGATCGACCGCGCGCTGTATGTCATTGACCGCGACCGTTACAGTTGCGCGGGCGGTGTTGCCGTGTTGGATATGATGTGCGCGGTCATTGCCCGCGATCATGGCGCGGGCTTTGCGCGCTCTGTCGCAGAGTGGTTTATCCACCCCCGTCCCCGCACCGCGAACGAGCCGCAGCGCGAAGCGCAACAGCCCGGCAATGCACATCCGGCGCTGACTGCTGCAATAGATCTGATGTTCAGTCATCTGGCCGATCCGTTAAGCGCCGATCAGATTGCCGCGCAGGTCGGGCTAAGCGCCCGTCAGTTGCAGCGGCTGTTCATCGACCATCTGGACTGTCCGCTGATGCAGTTCTATCGCGAGATGCGGCTGAAAAAAGCGGACGAACTGGTGCAGCAAACCGCGCTGCCCATGCTGGATATTGCGCTGATTACCGGGTTTGGCAGCGCGGCCCATTTCAGCCGTGCCTATTCCGCCATGTTCGGGCTGGCGCCGGTGCGGCGGCGGCGGATGATGGCGACACGGGGACGGATGGCCTTTGATCCGTTCAGGGTCACGGAATAGCCCCGCCGCGTAAATCTTGGTCGGGGTATATCCCCGGCGAGGTCGGCGCACCGTCATCGAACCGTGCCAGATAGTCCACGATCAGCGGACGATTGTCGATGAACCCTTTGTAGGTGGCAAGATCCTCGGGCAGATCGCGGATCACGCGGTGTAGGCGGCGGCCCCATTTCGGCACTGTGACCAGATCCTGCAAGGAAATCAGATAACAACGGATCGGGAACGCCAGCGCATTGGATCGGGGCAAGCGCCAGAAGGATTGCAGCTCGACCCGCAGGAATTGCTTTTCGCCAATGTTTTCCGGCGTCAGGCTGCGTTTTTCCGGCCCCCATTCGGGATAGGTTTCCGGGCTGGTGTCCAGGCGCGGGTTGACCGTCATCGTCCAGTTCAGCCGCCGGGCCGGAGTATCCTGCTGCACATTCATCAAGAACTTGAGCGCCCGTTGGAACACCCCCATTTCCGCCGCGCGCGGCACCGGGGCGTGCCATTCAAAGAAGTTCATGCCGATGTCAAAATCCAGGCTCCAGTCAGCCTGCGACGTGACCATCCCGGCATCCATCCATAGATTGCTGTCGCGCTGGTCCAGCACAGCGAAATCGCCCTGAGTCTGCCGGGTTATGTATTCCATCGGCCCGCAGGGCAGTGTCGTATCATCCAGAAAGGTGAAACTGTCGTCGATTCCCAACGGACGGTTCACCCACCGCCAGCGGTTGCCATCGCGGTGCAGTGTGAACAGATCGGGGTAATCCTCGGATTTGCAGGTCATGATAAGTTCCAGCAAATCCCATCCTGCCCACGCCATATGCGGCAAGGACTGACAGCGCATCGGATCGTGTGACAGGGTGATGGCGCGATCCTCCATTTCCGCGACATAATGTTCGTCCACGTCAAAGCGGCGCTCGAACACACTGCCCTGCGGGCCGCCTTTGTGCGGCTCGATATTGACGGAATACATGTAATCGTCGCGATCAAACGGAAAAGGAAAGCGACGGATCGCGGCGGGTGAGTTGTAAAAGCTGTAATCGCCGCGAAAGGTTTCCTTGTTAAAGGTCATGGTCATGGCACTATCCTATCTGTCGATGGTCAGCAGCCTGCCCCGGAAACGGGAAACGCAGGGCATGATCTTGCGGGCGTGATCGCCCGGTTCCAGCCAGTGATCGCGGTGGTCGATGTCGCCGTCACAGGCAATTACATCGGTTTCGCATTGCCCGCAGGCACCGCCCCGGCACAGCCATGGCGCATCAATGTCTGCTGCCTCCATCGCCTCCAGCAGCGACTGATGCGGGCCGACCGTCAGGCGGCGTGCCGATGCGGCGCAGAAAACCTCGAACGGTTCGCCGGGGGCGGGGGCAAGAAATTCCTCGGAATGCAGCGCATCCTCGGACCAGCCCATTGCGCGGGCCGCGTTCAGCGCCGTGTCGATCATACTGCCAGACCCGCAGACATACAGATGCGTGCCCATCGGCTGTTCCGACAGGATGCCATCCAGCACCATGCGCGACCCTTCGTCACTGATGTGCAGATGGGTGCCATCAGGCGCGGCGACGGCCTCGGCCCGGTGGCGGACGGCATAGTGCAGCTCGTAATCCGCGCCCATCCGCGCCAGCTCTGGCACCTGCGCCAGAAACGGTGTAATACCGACGCCGCCCGCGATCAGCAGATGCTTGCGCGCGGTCAGGTTCAGGGCAAACAGGTTCACCGGCGCCCCGATCCGCAGCCGGGTGCCGGGTTGAACCTGTTCGTGCATGAAACGCGATCCGCCCCGGCCTTTGTTTTCGCGCTGGACGGCAATTTCATAGCCCGCCCCGTCCAGAGGATCAGAGATCAGCGAATAGGCATTGCGGCGCAGCACATCGCCATCGGGCATCTCGACCATGACATGCGACCCACCGGAAAATACCGGCAAAGGCGCACCATCGGGATGTTCAAAGCGAAAGCGGGTGATGCGTGGGGTCAGGGCCTGCCGCCCGGTCAGGATCAGGTCAAGCTTCACAGGCGGATCTCCACGGGATCGGGGATGATACCGGGGGTTTCGGCATCCACGCAGACCCCCTGAAACGCCCCCAGGCGGCGCGAGAAATGATCGCGCACGAACAGCGCCCGCCCGCATCCGGGGCAGGTATAGGGATCTGTCGTCACGTTCTCGGCAATCGTCTTGCAATGCACGCATTGCATCCGGCGGGCGGCGGTGCCGCGATGTTCGGATTGGATCGCACCCAAAGGAACGCCATGCAACAGCAAGCGCGCCTGTGCCTGCGCGATGACCCCTTCGGACCCGGCCAGAAACACCTGAAGCCCCATCCGCGCATTTGCCATGGCCGCGTCTATGGCAGCGTTCAGATCAGAGGTTTCGTCATAGCGCCGCGCCAGATCAATCAGCGCGCCGGGGCGGGCGGTTGCCGCGACATGAATAATCGTGGTCTTGGTCATCAGATCAGGCGCAGCACGGCCCAGATCAGCCAAAGCGGCGGCACCGTTATCATCGCAGATCATCAGCGCCGCAGAACAGGGGCGCGGTTCCAGCCGCGCATAAACCGGGCGGCTGACGAATAGAGAGGAGGGGGGCAGGCTGCTCATTCCAATCGTCCTGATAGGGATAGCGACCGCCAGAGCCAGACCCCGGCGGCCGGGCGTGGCTTAACCCTTGGCGGTGCGGCGTTTCTTGTCAGGATCATAGAAGGGCATGGCCACCGTGGTCGCGCGGATCTCGCCATGTTCGGCGCAGTTCACGATCAGCGGGGTTCCGTCATTCGCGCAATCGAGCGGCAGCCGGGCAATCGCCACTGTCCAGTTGTTCAGTGGTGAATGCATGGCCTGCGTCACCACGCCGACCTGCTTGCCATCGCGATATACCGGCGCACCATTGCCCGGCACCTTGTCGCCCGCCAGCTTCAGCCCCCAGATTTTGAACCGTTCCTTGCCCTTCAGCCGATAATGTTCATCCGCGCCCCGGAACCCGGTTTTGCCTGGCGAGACGGTGAAATCCAGCCCCAGTTCCCACAGCGTATCGCCGCCGGGCTGATCGTCGAACGGATATATTTCCGAATTGTCATAGGGGAAGAACAGCAGGTAACTTTCGGTACGCAGCAGATCCAGCGTGGTAAAACGGCAGGGGATGATGCCGATATTCGCCCCCTCGTCCAGAATCCGGTCCCAGACCATCGGCGCATCCTGCCCGCGCACGAACAGTTCATAACCCCGCTCGCCCGTGTATCCGGTGCGCGAGATCATCGCGGGCTTGCCGAACAGCGAGGTTTGCAGATGCGCGAAATAGGGCAGGTCGCGGATGCCGGGAACATGGCGTTCCAGATAATCAACCGCCAGCGGCCCTTGCAGCGACAGATCATGCAGATTGTCATCGAACCGGACCGATACATCGCGCCCGCTCGCATACATCGCCAGTTGCTCATGCCCGGCACCAGCACCGTGAACGACCATGAAGGCATTCGGTCCGGTGCGATAGATCACGCAATCATCCACGAACTTGCCCGCATCATTCAGCATGGCGGCATAGACCGACCGCCCCGGCATCAGCTTTTCGATGTTGCGCGTGGTAGCCCGGTCGATGACATGGCTGGCGGCGGGGCCGGTCAGGTGAACCTTTTTCAGCCCCGACACATCCATCAGCCCGGCCTTGGTGCGGATGGCCATATATTCGGCATCCGGGTCGCCGCTGGTATAGGACCACGCCGTGCCCATGCCCGACCAATCCTCCAGATCAGAGCCAAGCGCCCGGTGACGGTCGCCAAGGGTTGAAAAACGCCATGATGCAGTCATGTGAACCTCGCTGTTGTTGCCCGGTCAGGACCGGGGACGTTCCTTTTTCGGGTCGTAATGGGGGAATGCGGTGATGCGGGCAGGCAGGCGTTTTTGCTGACCGTCCAGCTTGCCGACCTCGATTTCGGTGCCTTCGGCAGCATGGGTCACATCGACGCGGGCCAGCGCGATCTGCGCATCCAGCAGCGGCGACCACATCGCCGATGTCACCTCGCCCACCTGTGCGCGCCCAATATGCAGGCAGTCGCCATGGCCGACGGTTTCGCGGCTGTCGATCACCAGCCCGACCATCGTGTGTCGCGGGTTTTCCTTGCGGCGGATCAGTGCGTCACGGCCGATAAAGTCATCGGGTTTGGATTTCAGCGGCACGGTAAAGCTGATCCCGGCCTCGAACGGGTCGGTCTGGTCGGTGAATTCGTAATCGGCAAAGATCAACCCCGCCTCGATCCGCAGGAGGTCCAGCGCCGCCAGCCCCATGGGACGCGCGCCCTGTTCCTGAACGGCGGCAAACACCCCCGCGCCGTCCTTGGGATGGCAAAAGATCTCATAGCCCAACTCGCCGGTATAGCCGGTGCGCGACACGACGACCGGCGCCCCTTCTGGTCCGCCGATCCGGCCCACGGTGAAACGAAACCAGCCCAGTTCGGGGATCGCCGTCTGATGTGGTGCTGTCCAGATGATGCGGTTCATCAGATCACGGCTGGCCGGACCCTGCACCGCCAGATTGTGCAACTGGTCGGTGGAACCGCGGATCATCACCTTCAGCCCCAGTGCCGCGGCCTGTTCGCGCATCCATTCGCCGCCGTAATCCGCCCCTCCGATCCAGCGAAAGCGGTCGTGGCCCAGCCGGAACAGCGTGCCATCGTCGATCATACCACCATGGGGATAGCACATCGCGCTGTAAACCACCTGTCCATCGCCCAGTTTCTTGACATCGCGCGTCAAAACCCATTGCAGCAGCGCCTCGGCGTCGGGGCCTGTCACCTCGAACTTGCGCAGGGCGGACAGGTCCATAAAGGCGACACCCTCGCGGCAGGCGCGATATTCCTCGACCGGGCTGGAACCGGGAAAGCTGTTGGGCAGCCAGAATCCCTTGTATTCCACAAAGTCGCGGGTCAGCGCGGCAAATTGGTCGTGAAAGGTGGTTTGTCTGGTCATCACGGGGTCCGAATCCGGCATGGGGCGCCAGGCAACGGCGCGGGAAAAGCGTTCGGTGGCGGCATAGCTGCGAATGTGAATATCGCTCAGATACCAGCCATTCGCGGGGCTGGTGTCGTCAGGGCAGGCCGAGGATACGCAGACAATATCGGTCAGCGCCCGCAGCAGCACATAATCGCCGGGGCGCGACCATGGTTCATCTGCCATCAGCACGCCATGCGCGTCGATCCAGGTGTTGAAAAAGAAATTCGCCGCCATCCAGCCATGACGCGGGTCAACACCGTAACCCGACAGCGCCGCGTTGAAATTATCCGAGCAGTTGATATGGCCGGGATAACCGATGTCATCGTAATATTTTGCCGAACAGGCCATGGCGAATGCGTCATGCCGCCCGCACGTATCCTGAACCACTTCGATCAAAGGGGTCATATCCTGATCGAAATATTTGGAATGCAGGCCGGGCATGGCATAGCTGTGCCCCAGAATGGTGCGGGTCGTTGTCACATCCAGTGGATTCTGAATGCCGCGATCCAGCTTGCGGGCGTCAAAACACTGAAAATCGGTGCATTGCCGGCCATCGACGTCGATGATCTGGATATATTCACCAGCGCGGACCAGATACCCTTCTGCCGTGGCCGACTTTACCCGCAAATCCAGCACAGGATCGGCCAGCGGGTCGGGTAGTTCGTATCCCATGCGTTGGCCGGGGGTGGTGCGCTGGATGGTCAGCACCAGCGGGCTGGCGGTATCCCCGGTGGCCGGGTCCATGGGATCGGCGGGCGCGCAGACGATCAGCCAGCCCGCCCCGCCAGCCTCAAAGCCCGCGCTGTCGCCTGCCGGGCTGTCGGTGCCAAACAGCACCAGCGCGCAGCGACCGGACAGGTCGATCCCGCGCGCAGCGATTCCCCGCGCCAGACGCCGCAAACTGTCATCTCCGCCTGTCAGAGCGCGACGCAGGCCATGCGGTTCTTCGATCCCCGGACCAAGCAGAGGCGCGATACGCCCGGACAGGTCCGCCGTGACCAATTCGGCGCGCTGGCCGCCTTCGGTATTGGTCAGGGTCAGCCGGTCGCCCGCAGCCAGCGCCACCAGCAAGGCCCCGCCACCCTGCACCGTATGGCGTTCCGGTGCGGTCAAGGCCCTGGCTTGATGCGCACGGCTGGCCGACGGCGGGCCGGGGCGGAACAGGCGCGGATAGGTGATCTGGGTCATGCGTATCCTCCCCCAACGGCAAGGGCAGCGGGTTGCCGCCCCTGACACTCAGTTTTGCAGATAGGTCGCCATGCTGTCGTCCAGCGCATCCTTCCACGGCGTATGATGGGCCGGAGCCATCGTCCCGGTGATGACCGACCGATAACAGTTGTTGCGAAACGCCATGATGTCCTGGGCCTTGTGCTTTTTCCATTCAAAGAAAGCTTTACAGGCACCATCCACATCAAAGCTGGGATAATCGGTGTCGGCAATCAGCTCTTTGACGTAATCACCCTGATAGCTGATCGCATATTTCACATCGTCGCTGGCCTCCTCGCGCGCCTCGCGTTCGGCCACATCGGCCATCATCACCTGTTTGTCGGCGGGAACCTCGATCCGGCCCAGAATGATGTCGCGCACATACCATGCCTGCGCATCGAACATATTGAAGGTGAACCACTGATCCTGCATCCCCAGATAGAACATGCGCGGGTTGTGGACATAGACGACTCCCTTATACAGATCCGCCGTCGCCAGCCGGTTCGCCGTTTTCAGCCGCAGGTTATCGGGCAGGAACGGGAAATAATGGCGATAGCCGGTGCAAAGAATGATCGCGTCGATATGCTTTGAGCTCCCATCCCGAAAGAACGCGGTCTTCCCCTCGACCTTGACCAGCCCTTGCTTTTCTTCCCAGTTTTCGGGCCAGTTGAACCCCATCGGCGCGCTGCGATAACAGGATGTGACGGTCTTGGCGCCGTATTTCCAACATTGCGACCCGATGTCCTCGGCGGAATAGGACGAGCCGACAACCAGCACATCCTGACCAGAAAATTCGCGCGCGTCGCGAAAATCATGAGCGTGAACGATACGTCCATAAAACTGATCGAAGCCGGGATATTCCGGCACGTTCGGGCTGGAGAAATGCCCGGAGGCCACGATCACATGGTCAAACCGTTCTTTATAGACGCGATCCTTTTTCATATCGTGCACGGTGATGGTGAAATCCTGTGCCTCGCGGTCGTATTCGATCCAGCGCACCACGCTGTTAAACCGGATCCAGTCGCGCACACCGGCCTTTTTTACCCGGCCTTCGATATAGTCCATCATCACGGCGCGCGGCGGATAGGATGCAATCTGTTTGCCGAAATGTTCCTCGAACGGATAATCGGCAAACTCCAACCCCTCTTTCGGGCCGTTGGTCCACAAATAGCGATACATCGAGCCATGCACCGGCTCGCCATGCTCATCGACGCCGGTGCGCCAAGTGTAATTCCACAACCCACCCCAATTCGATTGCTTTTCGAAACAGACGATTTCAGGAATGGCGGCACCCTTGCGGGCGGCGGACTGGAAAGCACGAAGTTGGGCAAGGCCGGAAGGCCCGGCGCCGATCACGGCGACGCGGTGCGTCATCTTGAAGCTCCCTGTTTCTATGAGATGGCCTTTGGCCCGTTCTTATATCTCAATGGAGCGACAATCGCCGTGTCAGTCAATATTTTTTCTTGTAGAGAACAATTTTTGCCATTTTTGCGCCGATTCTGTCGCGGCTTGGGCGTCACGAGATCAAAGAACACGCAGCGGTGCAGGCAATGGTAGCATCATGGATGTCGCTCGGCCGCTGATCCATCAGCCGCGATTCGCCGCATTGGGATATGTCGGCATAAAAAATGCCGCCACAGCACACTGCGGCGGCGGGCGATGGTCATGACAAACGTCAGATGTCCAGCGTGTTGTCGCGTTCCCATTGCGAAAGATGGGCGCAATAGGCATTCCATTCCTGCCGTTTCATTTTGATATAAGCGGTTGAAAAATCATCCCCCATCGCGGCCTTCAGCTCGGAATCCTCGTCATAGGCGCGGATCGCATCCAACAGGTTCAGCGGCAGTTTCGGCGCATCGGTGACGGTATGGCCTTGCGCATACATGTCGATGTCGGAACGCGGGCCGGGATCGGCCTTGCTGCTCATCCCGGAAAGGCCCGCTGCAATGATGATCGCCTGCAACAGATAGGGGTTTGCCGCGCCATCGGGCAGGCGCAATTCGAACCTGCCGGGGCCGGGGACGCGCACCATATGGGTGCGGTTATTGCCGGTCCATGTTACGGAATTCGGCGCCCATGTCGCACCCGAAACCGTGCGCGGGGCGTTGATACGCTTATAGCTGTTCACCGTCGGATTGGTGATCGCTGCCAGCGCCGAGGCATGTTTCATGATCCCGCCCAGAAAGTGCCGCCCGTCATCCGACAGCGACAATTCCTTGCTGTCATCGGAAAAGGCGTTCGTGCCATCCTTGGTCCAGACCGAGATATGCGCGTGGCACCCGTTTCCGGTCAGCCCCATAATCGGCTTGGGCATGAAAGTGGCCCGTAATCCGTGCTTTTCCGCGACCGAGCGGACCATGAACTTGAAGAACGAATGCTTGTCGGCAGTGGCCAGCGCCGTGTCGAATTTCCAGTTCATTTCGAACTGGCCGTTCGCGTCTTCGTGGTCGTTCTGATAGGGTTCCCAGCCCAGTTCCAGCATGTAATCGCAGATTTCCGCAATCACATCATAACGGCGCATGATCGCCTGCTGGTCATAGCAGGGTTTGACGGCGGTATCGGCGGCATCCGATATTTCCATCCCCTCGGGGGTCAGCAGGAAAAACTCGGGTTCGACGCCGGTCTTGACCTCCAGCCCCAGATCGGCGGCCTCGGCAGTCAGGCGGGTCAGAACATTGCGCGGTGCCTGTTGCAGAGGGCCATTCCCGCTCATCACACAGTTCGACGCCAGCCATGCCACATCCTTTTTCCACGGCAGTTGAATGACCGAGGCTGCGTCCGGCCGCGCCAGCATGTCGGGATGCGCCGGGGTCAGGTCCAGCCAGGTCGCAAAACCGGCAAAGCCTGCTCCGTCCTGCTGCATGTCGGCAATCGCCTGTGCGGGAACCAGCTTGGCGCGCTGGCTGCCAAACAGGTCAGTAAAGGTGACCATGAAATACTTGACGCCATGTTCGCGGGCGTAATCCGAAAGGTCGATCATCGTCGTTATTCCCTGCAAGGATGTGAGACCGGGGCGGGGTTCATGGCCTCGCCCTCGGGTGTGATCGCTCAAAATCCGCTCTGGCCTGGAATCCAGTTCGTGCCGGCCAGCGGAACCCCTGCCATGGCGGCGGCCTCGATGGTCAGCGCGCACAGGTCTTCGGGTTCAAGGTTGTGGACATGGCTTTTGCCGCAGGCACGGGCGATGGTCTGACATTCCAGCGTCAGCACCGACAGATAGTTGCGCAGACGGCGCCCGGCTTCGACCGGATCAAGGCGTTTCATCAATTCCGGGTCTTGCGTGGTGATGCCCGCCGGATCACGACCTTCGTGCCAGTCGTCATAGGCCTCGGCGGTGGTGCCAAGGGCGGCATATTCCGCGCCCCATTTCGGATCGTTCTCACCCAAGGCAATCAGCGCCGCCGTGCCAATGGCCACCGCATCGGCACCAAGCGCCAGCGCCTTGGCCACATCGGCCCCGTTGCGGATGCCGCCCGAGACAACCAGTTGCACCTTGCGGTGCATCCCAAGGTCTTGCAGCGCCTTCACCGCCGGGCGGATACAGGCCAGCGTCGGCTGCCCGACATGTTCGATGAACACATCCTGCGTCGCCGCCGTGCCGCCCTGCATTCCATCCAGAACCACGACATCCGCCCCGGCCTTGACCGCCAGCGCCGTGTCATAATAGGGCCGCGCGCCGCCGATCTTGATATAAATCGGCTTTTCCCAGCCGGTAATCTCGCGGATTTCGAGGATCTTGATTTCCAGATCATCTGGGCCGGTCCAGTCCGGGTGCCGACAGGCCGAGCGTTGATCGATGCCGACAGGCAGGTTGCGCATCTGTGCCACCCGCTTGGTGATCTTTTGGCCCAGCAACATCCCGCCGCCGCCGGGTTTTGCGCCCTGGCCGACGACGATTTCAATTGCATCGGCACGGCGCAGGTCGTCGGGGTTCATACCATAGCGCGAGGGCAGGTATTGATAGACCAGCTTTTCGGAATGGCCGCGTTCTTCGTTCGTCATGCCGCCGTCGCCGGTGGTGGTCGAGGTGCCCGCCAGCGTCGCACCGCGCCCCAAGGCCTCTTTCGCGGGGCCGGACAGTGCGCCAAAGGACATGCCGGCGATGGTGACGGGGATTTTCAGCTCGATCGGTTTTTTCGCAAACCGCGTGCCTAGCGTGACCGAAGTATCACATTTTTCACGATAGCCTTCCAGCGGATAGCGGCTGATCGAGGCCCCCAGAAACAGCAGGTCATCGAAATGCGGCACCCGCCGCTTTGCGCCACCGCCGCGGATGTCATAGATCCCGGTCGCGGCAGCGCGGCGGATTTCGGAATTGGTCTGCTCGCTAAAGGTCCAGCTCTTGCGCGGCGTCGTGTGTGGTGTCTGTTCCATTGCCTGATCCTCAGTAATCGCCGGCGTGATCGACGTGGAAGTTGTAAAGTTTGCGGGCCGAGCCATAGCGTTTGAAATCCTCGGGGCGGGCATCGGCCCCGGCGCGTTCCAGCAGATCACGCAGAATTTCGAGATGTTCGGGGCGCATCTCTTTTTCGATGCAATCCGCGCCAAGCGATTTGACATTGCCGCGCACGAACAGCCGGGCTTCATACAGGCTGTCACCCAGTGCATCACCCGCATCACCCAGCACCACCAGATTGCCCGACTGCGCCATAAAGGCCGACATGTGGCCGATATTGCCGTGCACCACGATGTCGATGCCCTTCATCGAGATACCGCAGCGGCTGGAGGCATTGCCCTTGATGACCAGCAACCCGCCTTGCCCGGTCGCGCCCGCATATTGGCTGGCATCGCCGTCGATCACGACGGTGCCCGACATCATGTTCTCGGCCACGCCCGGCCCGGCCGAGCCGGTCACAAGGACCGTCGCCTGTTTGTTCATCCCGGCGCAGTAATAGCCGGTCGAGCCTTTGACCGTGACAGTGATCGGCGCATCCAGTCCCACCGCCAGCGCATGGGCACCGCGCGGGTTTTCGATGGTCCATTCGGTCTGGTTGGTTTCGTTCGCCTGCGCCTGCAATGTGCTGTTCAGCGCGCGCAGATCGGTGGTGGCCATGTCGATGGTCTGCATCTCAACGTTCCCAGAAATAAACGGTGGCAGGTTCGGGTTCCCACACGTGGGCGGTCTCGATCCCCGGCAGGTTGACCAGCGCCCGGTATTCACTGCCAAAGGCAACGTAGTCGTCGGTTTCGGCCATGACGGCGGGTTTGCAGGCAATTGGGTCACGGACCACGCCAAAGCCGTTTTTTGTCCCCACGACAAAGGTGAAAAAGCCGTCCAGATCGCTGAGCGTGCCTTCCAGCGCCTCGCCCAGACTGGCCCCTTCGGCCAGCCGCGACGAGATATAGCAGGCCGCGACCTCGGTATCGTTCTGGGTCTGCGGCGCAAAACCCTTTTGCGCCAGCTTGCGGCGCATCTGGTTGTGGTTGGACAGCGATCCGTTATGCACCAGACACTGATCGTCGCCGGTCGAAAACGGATGCGCGCCCAGGGTCGTCACCGCGCTTTCGGTGGCCATGCGGGTGTGGCCTATGCCATGGCTGCCGGTCATCCGGCGCAGATGGAACCGCTCTGCCACATCCTTGGGTAGACCCACTTCCTTAAAGATTTCCATGCTGTGCCCGGTGCCCATCACCCGGATGCCTTTTTCGTTCAGAAAGGCACGGGCTGCGGGTTCGGTCCCTTCGGGCAAGCTCAGCACCGCATGGGTATCGACGATGCGCATCGTGACATGGCCTTCCAGTGCCGCCGAAAGTGTCTTGTCCAACCCCGCGAATGTTTCGGCCGGCGTGTCGGACTGAATGGTCATTTTCAGTCCGTTACCATCATTGCCATAGATCGCGATCCCTGCGCTGTCGGGGCCACGGTCCGTCATGGTAATCAGCATATCGGTCAGCATGTCCCCCAGTTTGGGGCGCAGATCCTCGTTTTTGAGGAAAAGTCCAACGATACCGCACATTATGGTCTCCCTCCGCGGATAGAAGCATATTCATTGCTTAACAAGAATATCTATTTCTTCAAACGAAATTTATTGATGATCGGGCCGCAGCAGGTCGCCATCGCCACATGCTCTTTGCGCAAGCAGCTCCCGTCAGGCAAAGCGCAGCTTCTGTGCAAAATCGTATCATCCTTACAATGCGGCCCGCCGGAGCTGACAGGTGGTGGCCCGGCATCAGCCGTAGATTCAAGCGCGCTGATGAAGGGCAAACCAGAGGCGGGGTGATATGGGGCTGATAACGCGCGGCGCGTTTGCGGTTGCCTTGTTGCGGCCCGTGGCGATGTTCACGCTTGTTGAACCGCTGATCCAATCGCCCGATGTCCAGGCTGGCGGCTGGCGGCTGGCGGCTGGCGAACGCTCAGACGATGCCGCAAGAGTTTTCGACATGTTTGCCGCGATGACCAAACGAAAAAGCCCCGGCGGGCCGGGGCTTTCCTTATCGTGTCAGCGCGCGATCAGGACGCGGCCAGATTGCGCAGCACGTAATGCAGCACGCCGCCGTTTTCGAGATATTCAATCTCGACCTCGGTATCGACGCGGGCTTTCAGCTGGATTTCCTTCACCGTGCCATCGGCATAGGTGATCGTCGCCGGAACCAGCGACAGGGGTTTGAAATCACCGGCCAGACCGCTGATCGAGATCACCTCGTCGCCGGTCAGGTTCAGCGATTTGCGGTTGTCGCCGCCGGTGAACTCGAATGGGATGACACCCATGCCGACCAGGTTGGAACGGTGGATACGCTCGAACGATTCGGCGATCACGGCCTTGATGCCCAGTAGATTGGTGCCTTTGGCGGCCCAGTCACGCGACGAACCGGCACCGTATTCCTGACCGCCGATGACGACCAGCGGCACGCCCGCATCCTGATAGGCCATCGCCGCGTCATAGATCGCCGCCTGCTTGCCGTCGGGGCCTTTGGAATAGCCGCCCTCGACGCCGTCCAGCATCTCGTTCTTGATGCGGATATTGGCAAAGGTGCCGCGCATCATGATCTCGTGGTTGCCGCGACGCGAACCATAGCTGTTGAAATCACGCGGCGCGACCTGCCGTTCGGTCAGATAGCGTCCGGCGGGCGTTTCGGCCTTGAACGAACCAGCGGGCGAGATGTGGTCGGTGGTAATCATGTCGCCCAGCAGGGCCAGAACCCGTGCCCTGTCGATATTGTGGATCGCGCCTTTATCCTTGCCCATGCCCTGGAAATAGGGCGGGTTCTGGATATAGGTCGAGGCCGCAGGCCAGTCATAGGTCTCGCTGTCGGTGGTTTCCACCGCCTGCCAACGCTCGTCGCCCTTGAACACATCGGCGTATTTCGCCTGGAACATTTCGCGGGTGACGATGGTATCGACCAGATCGGCGACCTCTTTGCTGGTCGGCCAGATGTCTTTCAGGAACACGGCCTTGCCTTCGGGCGTATAGGCCAGCGGTTCGCTGGTCAGGTCGATGTTCATGTCACCGGCAATCGCATAGGCCACGACAAGCGGGGGCGAGGCCAGATAGTTGGCGCGCACGTCGGGCGAAATCCGGCCCTCAAAGTTGCGGTTCCCCGACAGGACCGAGACGGCAACCAGATCGTTGTCGTTGATCGACTTGCTGATCGCGGGTTCCAGCGGGCCAGAGTTGCCGATGCAGGTCGTGCAGCCGAAACCGACAAGGTTAAAGCCAAGCGCGTCCAGATCTTCCTGAAGGCCAGCGGCTTTCAGGTATTCCTCGACCACCTGCGATCCCGGCGCCAGCGAGGTTTTTACCCACGGCTTGCGGTTCAGGCCCAGGGCGCGCGCCTTGCGGGCGACCAGACCGGCGGCCATCAGCACATAGGGGTTCGAGGTGTTGGTGCAGGACGTGATCGAGGCGATCACAACGGAACCGTCGTGCAGCTTATAGCCCTCACCCTCGACCGCGCCCGAGGCATAGCCGTCCAGATGGCCGGGCAGGTGGTCGGGGGCTGGTGCGCCGCCTTCGTCGTTCCACTCCTTGATGTCGCGGCGGGCGGGTTCCGGCTGCTTGCGGGTGCCGCAAATATATTTGCTGAACTCATAGGCCGAATCGGTCAGCGGGACGTGATCCTGTGGGCGTTTCGGGCCGGAAATCGCGGGCACCACATCGCCCTGATCCAGTTCCAGCGTGCTGGTGTAAACCGGCGCGTAATCGGCACCGCGCCAGAAACCGTTTTCCTTGGCATAAGCCTCGACCAGCGCGATACGGTCTTCGTCGCGGCCGGTCTGGCGCAGATAGCGCAGGGTTTCGTTGTCGATCGGGAAAAAGCCGCAGGTCGCGCCATATTCCGGGGCCATGTTGGCGATGGTCGCGCGGTCGGCCAGCGGCATGTGATCCAGCCCCTCGCCATAGAACTCGACGAATTTGTTCACCACGCCATGGGCGCGCAGCATTTGCACGACCTTCAGCACCAGATCGGTGGCAGTTACGCCTTCGCGCAGCGCGCCGGTGATTTTAAAGCCGACAACCTCAGGGATCAGCATGGAAATCGGCTGACCCAGCATCGCGGCCTCGGCCTCGATCCCGCCGACGCCCCAGCCCAGAACAGCAAGGCCGTTGACCATCGTCGTATGCGAGTCGGTGCCGACCAGCGTATCGGGGTAGGCGACCGTTTCGCCCGACTGATCGGTGTCGGTCCAGACGGTCTGCGACAGGTATTCAAGGTTCACCTGATGGCAGATGCCGGTGCCGGGCGGCACCACGCGGAAGTTGTTGAACGCCTTTTGACCCCATTTCAGGAAGGTGTAGCGTTCCAGGTTCCGCTCATATTCCAGTTCCACGTTGCGCTGAAACGCGCGCGGCGTGCCGAATTCGTCGATCATGACCGAGTGGTCGATGACCAGATCAACCGGGTTCAGCGGGTTGATTTTCTGCGGGTCGCCGCCAAGGTTCTTGATCCCGTCGCGCATCGCGGCAAGGTCCACGACCGCCGGAACGCCGGTGAAATCCTGCATCAAGACGCGGGCCGGGCGATAGGCGATCTCGCGCGGGTTCTTGCCGCCTTTTTCCGCCCATTCGGCGAATGCCTTGATGTCGTCCACGGAAACCGTGCGCCCGCCGTCTTCAAAGCGGAGCATGTTTTCCAGCACAACCTTGAGGCTGGCGGGCAGTTTCGAAAAATCGCCCAGGCCCGCTTGGGTCGCGGCGGGGATCGAGTAATAGGAAATATCCTTGCCGCCTGCGCTCAGCTTGCGGCGGGTTTTCGCGGTGTCGGTTCCGGTGACGATGGGCATCGGGGCCTCCCTGTCTGCATCATGATGGGTTCGGCTGCACCCGCCCTGATTGCCCCATGGGAACGGGGTAAGCAAGGCTCGGCCATTTGGTATGCAATCGCATACACTGTTCCGCGCTGTTGCTCAAGGGGCACGGTGACATGTGTTTAACAAACGGTTGATTTGGTGCAGGCGGCGAAAAAACCCTATCACTGACGGGATGACGCAGGTGGGAATCATGACAGGGCACAGGCAAGCACGCGGGCAGACATGGCGCGGCACGATGGCGGCTGCGCTGCTGGCGGGCGTGTTGGCGTTGATACCCGGCGTCATGCGGGCGGAAACCGTATCGGCCGCCGATTCTGCACGGATCGAGCCATCCGACGCCCTTGGCCGCGCCATCGAAGAAGTGCTGAGTGGCGCGATCAACCTGCCAGAACCTGTGCATCCGCAGCCTGCGGTGCCGGTGATCGGTGCCTCTGACCCGCCGCCGGTGATCGGGGCAGGCGACCCGTCGGGGCAGAACGCGCTGTTTGCCGGGGGCGGGGCGGTGCCTGCGGCGGGGATGCTGCCCCTGTCGCGCCTGCCGGTGGTGGTCGAGCTGTTCACCTCGCAGGGGTGTTCCAACTGCCCGCCCGCCGATGCGATGATGGCCGAACTGGTGCGTCAGCCCGATGTGCTGCCGCTGACCTTCAACGTCGATTACTGGAATTATCTGGGCTGGGCCGACAGCTTTGCCCGTCCGCAGTTCACGCAGCGCCAGAAAAACTATGCAGCGGCGGCGGGCGAACGCTCGGTCTATACGCCGCAGGTGATTGTGGACGGGCAGGATACGCTGCTGACGCTGCGTCCGGCGGATCTGATGGCGCTGGTCGATATGCACCGCGCCAGCCCCGCCATGCTGACCGTGGTGCCGCAGCGCGACGGCGCGCGGCTGCTGCTGGAATTCCAGCCGTTGTCCGATCTGTCCGGTCCCTTTGCCGTGCAACTGGTCGGCTATGTCCCCGAACGCCAGGTGACGATCACGGCGGGCGAAAATCACGGGCGCACCATCACCTATCGCAACGTCGTGGTCAGCCTGCACAAGCTGGCCGACTGGGACGGTCGCCAGCCGCTGCGGCTGAGCGTGTCGCCGGGGCGCGAGGCGCAGCCCGATCTGCCGCGCGACACCCGCAATGCCGTGCTGGTTCAGCAGGTGTTGCCGCAGGGTCTGCCTGGCCCGATCGTGGCCGCGATGCGGCTGGAATGATCCGGCGCTGCCTCTTGCACTGGGCAGCCACACAGGCCATCTGCCGGACATGAGCGATTTGCTGACAGAGGATTGGGGGCGGCTGGTCTATCTGGGCCTGCTGCTGGTGTTCATCGGCGGTGCCATCGTGTTCGAGGGCGCGGGCCGCCGCCGTCAGGCGTTGCGGCAGGCGGCAACATGGGCGATGCTGTTCGCACTGGTCGCCGCCGGGGCAAGCTGGTGGCAGGATCGGCAATATGCCGCGCAGGTATCGGGTGACGGCGCGCGGATCGAACTGCCGATGGGCCGTGATGGCCATTTCCACATTCAGGCCGACGTGAACGGTGCCCCGATCCACTTTATGATCGACACCGGGGCCAGCCAGCTTGTGCTGTCGCCGCGCGATGCCCGCCGCGCCGGGTTCGACACCGGCGCGCTGGCCTATACGCAGCGCGCCATGACAGCGAATGGTCCGGTGGACAGCGCCCCGGTGCGGATCGAGCGGCTGACCATCGGCCCGATCACCGACAGGGGCGTGGCCGCGCAGGTCAACGGCGCCGATATGGGGGTGTCGCTGATGGGCATGTCCTATCTGTCCGGCTTTGCCCGCGTCAGTATCGAGGGCCGGCGGATGATTCTGGAACGCTAGGCACCCCCGCCCGGCTGATCGTCCTTAAGGGCATAGCGGCTGAACAGGCTCGCATTGGCCATGATGAATACGAACAGAATCGCCGTCAGGCCAAAGGTCTTGAACCAGACCCATGTCGTTTCCGACATGGTGCGCCAGACGATTTCGTTCAGCACCGCCATGCCGACAAAGGCCCCCACCATGCGCTGTGTCAGGATGCGCCAGCCCTCGGGCTGCATTTTCAGCCCCGCCGACATCACCGCGCCCAACCAGTTCTTGCCCGCCATCAGGCTGTAACCCAGCAGGCCCGCGAACAGCAGATAGACGATCGTCGGCTTCATCTTGAAAAAGCGCGGATCGTTCAGCCAGACCGACAGCCCGCCGAACACCAGCACCAGCACCAGCGTGACGATCTGCATTGCCGACAGATGCCCGGTCAGCCGCCACAGTGCCAGCGTCGAGGCCACCAGCACGGGAATGAACAGCAGCGTGGCGACGATGAAACCGGAATATTGGTTGCCCCACAAAACTACCGTCCTGTCGCGCAACAGCATGAACACGACCAGAAACAGGATCAGCGGCCCCCATTCCAGCGCGCCTTTCAGCCATGGAAAGCGTTCGTTCATCGGTTCATCCTTCTTTCGTCAGTCCGCGAATTCCACGATCACCGCGCCCGCCGCGATGCCCGCCATCAGTGCCATGCGCACCGGCCCGACCTTTTCGCGCAGGAAAAGCCAGCCGACAAGGGCCGCGAACAGGGTCGAGGTTTCGCGCAGCACGGCGGCACGGCCCACATCGTCGATCCGCGTGGCCAGCATGATCGAGCCGAAGCTGGCAAAGGCGACGAATGCGCCGGTGATCCCGCGCAACGCCAGCGGCCGCCACTCGGCCTGCGGCAACGCCCGCAAGCGGCGATGCATCACCAGCGGCATGAACAGCGAATCCAGCAGGAAAAACCACGCCAGAAAGGTGAACGGGTCGGCTGCCTGCCGGATACCCCAGGCGTCATAGGTGGTGTAAACCGCGATCATCCCGCCGGTCGCCACCGCCCAGCCCAAGGCAGGCATCAAGGTTTCGCGCCCCACATCCAGCCGCCGCATGTTCCAGATCCCAAGGCCAAAGATCGCGGCCACCAGCAAAAACACGCCGCTCCATTGCGCGGGGCTGTAACGCTCGCCAAACAGGGCGGTGGCGGCGATGATGGCAAACAGCGGCGCGGTGCCACGTGCGACGGGATAGACGACGGTATAGGCGCCGCGCTGATAGGATTGCGCCTGCGCCAGCTTATAGGCGATGTGGATCACCATCACCCCTGCCAGAATCGGCCACAGATGCGGCTGCGGCCACGGCACCACGAACAGCGCAAAGGGCAGGGCGATCAGCCCGTAAAAGATGTCGATGACCGCGCGGCTGATCCAGGGATCATGCCGCCCCTTTTGCAGCGCCCCGAACACCGCGTGCAGAAACGCCGCCGAAATCGCCAGAATCGAGGCAACCCGCGCCCCCTCGGGCGTGCCGGTGATGGCGTCGATCCATGCTGTCATGCCATCAATGCCTAACCGAACAACCCCGAACCTTTCAGCCCGTCGATAATGAACTGAATCGCCAGCGCGGTCAGCAACATACCCATCAGTCGCGTAATCACCATAACCCCGGTCCGCCCAAGCGCATGGGCCAGCGGCGTCGCCATTTCGAACAGAATGTGCATGATGGCCAGAACCGCCAGCATCACCAGCAGAATCATCGCCGTGTGCAGCGGCCCCTGACCTTGCCCGACCAGCAGAATCATCGTGGCCAGCGCGCCCGGTCCAGCGATCAGTGGCGTGGCCAGCGGAAACACCGAAGGATCAGGCAGCTCGTCGCCACTGCCCTGCGCCTGTTCCTCGCGGCGCTCGGTGCGGCGCTGGAACAGCATGTCCACGGCGGTCAGAAACAACAGCACGCCGCCCGCGATGCGGAATGCCGGGATGGAAATGCCGATGCCAGTCAAAATCGCCTCGCCGACCAGCCCGAACAGCGTCAGCAACCCCGCCGCCACCGCCAGCGCCCGCCAGGCGATCCGTCGCCGCTGCGCCACGCTCATCCCGCCGGTCAGTGCGATGAACAAAGGTAATAACCCGATCGGGTCGATCACCACGAACAGCGTGACAAAGGCAGTGATATAGGTGGCCATCTCCATGTTGCCTTATCACCCGCTGCGCGGGTTCTGCCAAGCGCTCCAGCCGGTCTTTCGTTTAAAAATATCCCGGGGGAATCGCCGGAACGGCGATGGGGGCTGGCCCCCTTGCGACGGCGCCATTCATGAATCGCCCGCATAACCGTAAGTAATTCTTCGCGTCTAATCCGAACAATGCCCATCACCTATCTTGCCCCACAAGACAGAACCAGAAAGGACCAGCCATGGACCGCACGATTTTGAACCGCCGCAACCTGCTGCAACTGACCGGCGCAAGCGTACTTGCCCTTGGGGCGG
>NZ_JAUNTO010000019.1 GCF_030538655.1 Paracoccus sp. (in: a-proteobacteria) | reverse complement strand
TGCGTCCTTCCGATGGTCACAGGTAAGTAGACCATCACATGATGGGACTAAACACATAGGGCGCGCTGGTCGTTGGAATGAGACGGATCAGAAAACAGTCCGGGGGACTGTTTTCCCGTCGAATGATGTCGCCCACCCATTTCTGGTTCGGCCGACTTGCTGTGAAGTCTTGCTGCAGAAGATTCGGGGCGATGCCCATGGCGTGATCGCTGTTCGTGGTTCGCTTGAGCTTGCGGCTGCGAACGACCTAGATACCGTTCTGGCGCATCATCATCGCCATCGTCGTGAACACCGACGGTCGGCGCGAGGTTCTGGGCCTGGAGATCGGCACCTCCGAGGCCGAGCCGATCTGGACGGAGTTCCTTCGCAAGCTGACCCGGCGCGGCCTTCGGGGCGTGAAGCTGGTGATCAGCGACGTGCATAAGGGCATCAAGGCCGCCGTCTCGAAGGTGCTCAGTGCCACCTCCAGCGCAACGCCCTCGCCCATGCCGACAAGAGCGGCCGACGCGTGGTCTCGGCCTTCATCGCCACCGCTTTCGCCCAGAACACCGCCAAGGCCGCCAGCACCCAGTGGCGCGCCGTCGCCGATCAGATCAGGCCCAAGGTGCCGAAGCTGGCCACCCTCATGGATAACGCCGAGCACGACGTCCTGGCCTGCATGTCCTTCCCCAAGGAACACTGGGCAAAGCTGCACTCGACCAACCCGATCGAGCGGCTGAACGGCGAGATCAAGCGTCGCACCGAGGCCACCGGGATCTTCCCCAATGATGAGGCGATCATCCGCCTCGTCGGCGTGCTGCTGCTGGAACAGAACGACGAATGGGCCGTCCAGCGCGCCCGCTATATGACGCTGGAAACCATCGCGCAGATGGGCGAAGATGCCGTCATCAGCCTGCCCGCCGTGGCATCCTGATCAAGCAGGCCCGCATCGAACATCACGGTGACGATCAGCGCCAGCTACACCACTCCATGGGGCGGAAACGACCACAATCAGCGAAATCCCACATCACGCCGTGACCTCATGTCAGGCAGATCGCGCCAACGTCCGCCGCATCAAACTGTTCGGTCAGAGGATTTTTTCTGCCCGATCAGATGGATAAGCGACAGTGATTTTCGCACCGTCTGTCAGCCGGATAACAGATCGTATTGTCTTAATGCGCTAGTCAGGGCGTGCTTGAACCATGCGATATGACCTTTCCCGATGCCTTCACACCTTGCTGCCCTCCGTGAAATTCCGGCGCCGCGCTGCCGCAGGAATAGCCCGCCGCCTGTGATTTTTCCCAGCCATGCCGCCGATCGGGCGCAGATATGAGGTCAGCGACCGGCTTGCCCGTCGTCCGATCGCGTGGTCGGGCCGCATCTTCTGTGTTAACCACAGGGGAATGGTCGTGCCGGGCGCGTCGTCAATCTGTGGGGCAATCTCGTGTCGCATTGGCACCTACATTCTATTGACTGGCTTGACGCATTGCCCAAGCCGCTGCTTGCCCGACTTCGCACCCATTCGACGACCCTGCATTATGCCAAGGGCCAGATCGTCTTTGCCCCGGAACCGGACCCCGACACCGTGTTCCTTCTGGAAAAGGGAATTGTGCGAATCTATCGCCTGTCGCCCGACGGGGACGAGTTCACGCTGGCCTATATCAGCGTGGGCGAGATATTTGGCGAGCTGACGGCCTTTACCAACCGCCCCCGCGAAAGTTTCGCGCAGGCCGTTGTCGCCTCGACCGCGCTTTGCGTGCCGCGCCCGGTCTTCATGGAAATCGTGCAGGCGACGCCGCAGATCGGCTTTTCCATCACCAAGCAGATCGCCAACCGATTTGAGCGGATCGAGACCCGCGCCGAGGCACTGGTGTTCCGATCCGTCGCCGCACGGCTGGCCGGGGTGCTGGTCATGCTGCTGGATGATTTCGGCGAGGTTCACGACAACCAGGCCAGCCTGACCCTGCATCTGACGCAGGCCGAGTTCGCAACGCTGGTCGGCGCGGCCCGTCCGACCGTCAATCAGGCGTTCCAGCAATTGCGTCAAGCCGGGCTGGCCAGCTTTGCCCGTGGTCGTGTCAGCATCAGCGACGTGCAGAAGCTGCGCGATTTCGCCCGCGACGGAACCTGACCGCGGCCCTGCTGTCAGCCACCTGACAGAATTGCGCCCAGCCCGGCGCTATCTTGCCCCAGCGGCCAAAACGGCCCGCTTATCAGGAGAACCGACATGACCAGAACGAAACACGCCCTGGCCGCGCTGGTGCTGGCCTTTGCCGCTGGCCCCGCCCTCACTGTTCCCGTGATGGCGCAGGACGCGACGCCGATCGAAACGCTGGTGATTTACGATACGGTCGAGTTTGACGTTTACGGTTCGGGCAAGGCATGGCTGGATGGTCATGTAACCGGCGCCGGGGATGAGCGCATCGGTCGCGTGCATGACCTGCTGCTGGATGCGGATAACAGCGTCACCGCGCTGGTGGTGGGCGTCGGCGGCTTTCTGGGCATCGACGAAAAATTCGTCGCGATCCCGCTGGGGGACGTGACGGTCCAGCAGGACGATGACAAGATCACCTTTGCGACCAGCTACACCCGTGACCAACTGAAGGCCGTGGTGGAATAATACTGCCTTGACCCTTCCTCCGGCAGATCGCAGAATCTTGCGGTCTGCTGTTGCATTTTCCTGCCCTGAAAGGAACGGACCATGACCAAACGCCCCGACATCATCACCGATCCGCTGACCAATCGCGGCACTGCCTTTACGCATGACGAACGGGCCAAGCTGGGCCTGACCGGGCGCTTGCCTGCCGCGGTCGAGACGCTGGATCAGCAGGCGGCGCGAGCTTATGCGCAGGTTTCCAGCTTTGAAACCGATCTGGAGAAATACATCTATCTGGACCAGCTTCACGACCGGAACGAGGTGCTTTATTACCGCGTCGTCACCGATCACCTGGCCGAGATGCTGCCCATCGTCTATGACCCCACCATCGGCGAGGCGATCAAGAAATGGAGCCGCGATTACCGTCAGTCGCGCGCGGTTTACCTGTCTGTTGATCGCCCTCAGGATGTCGAGGCGTCGTTCCAGACCCTTGGCCTTGGACCGGATGATGTCGATCTGATCGTGGTCTCGGACGCGCAGGAAATCCTTGGCATTGGCGACTGGGGCGTGAATGGCACCGATATTTCCGTGGGCAAGCTGGCGGTCTATACGGCGGCGGCGGGGATCGACCCGTCGCGGGTGATTGCGGTGAACCTTGATGTCGGCACCGATAACGAACAGTTGCTGAACGATCCGGCCTATCTGGGCAACCGTCATGCGCGGATCACCGGGCAGAAATATGATGATCTGATCGACATCTATCTGGCGACAGCCAGCAAGATGTTCCCCAAGGCGCTGCTGCATTTCGAGGATTTCGGCCCGTCGAACGCCCGCCGGATTTTGGTCAACAACCGCGACAAGTATCGGATTTTCAACGATGACATGCAGGGGACCGGGGCGATCGTGATTTCCTCGGTCATGTCGGGGCTGAAGGTCACCAAGCAAAGCTTTGCCGACCAAAAGCTGGTGGTTTATGGCGCAGGCACGGCAGGCACCGGCATGGCCGACCAGATCCACGCTGCGATGATGCGCGCCGGGCTGTCGGATCAGGAGGCCCGCGCCCGCGTCTGGCTGATCGACATCAACGGTCTGGTAACGGACGACATGAAGAACCTTCCCGATTATCAGCAGGTCTATGCCCGCCCCGCCGCCGAAGTCGCCGACTGGGCGCGCAAGGACGGCAAGATCGGGCTGCAAACCGTGGTTGAGCAGGTCAAACCGACCATCCTCATCGGCACCTCGACCGACCACAACGCCTTTACCGAGGGCGTGATCCGCGCGATGGCGGCGGGCGTTGACCGGCCCATCATTCTGCCGCTGTCGAACCCGACCGAAAAGATCGAGGCGATGCCTGCCGACATCATCCCCTGGACCGATGGCCGTGCGCTGATCGCCACCGGGATTCCGATTGATCCGATCCAGTATAACGGCACCACCTATCACATCGGGCAGGCGAATAATGCGCTGCTGTATCCGGGGCTTGGGCTGGGTGTCGTGGTGTCCGGCGCGTCGCATGTGACCGACGGGATGCTGCTGGCCGCCGCGCAGGCGGTGGCGGGTCAGGTTGACCCGACCGCGCTTGGTGCCTCGCTGTTGCCGGATGTGTCGAACCTGCGGGCGTCCTCGGCCACGGTTGCCGTGGCGGTTGCGAAACAGGCCGTGGCGGATGGCGTTGCCACGCCAAAGGACAATCTGGTGCAGGCGGTGCAAGACGCCATGTGGCAGCCGGTTTACAAGTAAGCCTGTAAAATCGACCATAAGGCCCGCCCTTGTCCGGGCGGGCTTGCGGGGGTGCGGATGAGCCATCACGACGACGATCTGGCCGACCTGATGACGGCGCTTGGCCTGCTGCACGCCAATGGCCAAAGCACGGCGGTCACGCTGGACATTGGCACGCGGCTGGCCCGCCACTTTGGCCGCGACCTGATCCTGATGCCGGGCTGGAACGGTGTTGCGGTGCTGGATAACAATGATCCTTTGGGGGCGCTGCGTCTGGCACCGGGCCAACCGGCTGCGGTGAACATGCGCCGCGTCGCCGCCACCATCACCGCCTGCGAAGATCTGCTGGCAGGCAAGCTGCCCCGCGCCGATTTTCGCCCCGCACTGGACCGCGCGGGGCGGCTGCCTGCCTCGGGCGATTTGGCCTTTGCCGGGGCGGCGGCGCTTGGCGCGGTGGCGCTGGCGGTGATCTTTGGCGGAGACGTCCCCGCCTCGATGCTGCTGATCGCGCTGGCGGCCGGGCTGGGCGGGTTGCTGCGCCGCCGGATGGGGGCGCTTGGCGCAAGCGGCATCTGGCAGGCTTTCGCGGCGGCGCTGCTGGCCGGGCTGTTCGGCGCCTTGGCGGATCACCTGCACCTGACCTCGGCGCAAAGGCTGGTGGCGGTCTGCCCCTGCATGGTGCTGGTGCCGGGGCCGCATCTGCTGAACGGTTGTTTCGACATCGTGGCGGGCCGCATTCAGATCGGCATGGCGCGGCTTGGGCTTGGCATAGCCATTTTGGCCGGGATCGCGGCGGGCGTCGTGGCGGGCCTGCTGCTGGGCGGCAGTTCGCTGCCCCCGGCGGAACCCGTCGGTTCGTCCCCGCTGCTGTGGGATATTCCCGCCGCCGCAGCCGCTGCGCTGGCCTATAGCGTGTTCTTTTCGGCCCCGCCGCGCCTGTATCTGGCCCCGATGCTGGTGGGCGCGGCAGCGCATGGCGTGCGTTGGCTGGCAATGCACGATCTGGCCATGCCGATGTATCTGGCATCCGGGCTGGCCTGCCTGATCGTCGGCGCGGTGCTGGCCCCCTTGGCGTTGCGCCGCCACCTGCCTTTTGCCGCCATCGGCTTTGCCGCCGTGGTCGCGCTGGTGCCGGGCCTGTTCGCTTTTCGCGCCATGAGCGCACTGTTCGCGCTGACCAGCGCCGACGCCGCACAAAGGGCCGAGATGTCGGCGATCCTTGCAACCGATCTGGCCACATTTCTGGTCACGACCGGCGCGATGGCGGCGGGGCTGATGCTGCCGCTGGCCGTCGCGCGGGCATGGGCGCGCCACTCCAAACGTTTGGGGTAAGCAGATGGAAAAGGCTCCGACCGCCGCACCGGACAAGGCCCCCGCCGACCGTTCCGGCCACATGGCTGTCGCTGCCTCTGACGATACGCAAGGCCATGTTTCTTTCGCTCTGGCCATCTTGCTGACCGCCTGCGTTGCCGGGCTGGTCGGGGCGGCATGTGCTCTGACGCTGCATGTCGTGCAGCACCTCGCCTTTGGCTATGCGCTTGGCGATCTGTGGGGCGACGAAAGCTTTCTGGATGGCGTGCGCGCCGCCGCCCCCTCACGCAGAGTGGTTGTGTTGGCGCTGTGTGGCGTGATCGCAGGCGTCGGCTGGTGGTTGCTTTTCCGCTTTGGCCGCCCGCTGCGGTCTATTGCGCAGGTGGTGGATGACCCCGCCCACCCGATGCCGGTCGGCGCGACGCTGGTTCATGGTGGTTTGCAGATCGTCACCGTGGCCATGGGATCGCCCGTCGGACGCGAGGTCGCCCCGCGCGAAATCGCCGCAATGCTGGGCGGATGGCTGTCCAGGCGGCTAGGGCTGACCGTTGCCGACCAGCGGACGGTCATCGCCTGCGGTGCAGGGGCCGGGTTGGCGGCGATCTATAACGTGCCATTGGGCGGTGCGGTTTTTACGCTGGAGGTGCTGTTGAAAACCCTGGCACCCCGGCAGGCGGTGGCCGCGCTGACGGCCTGCACGCTGGGTGCCTATGTCGCCTGGACCGGGCTGGGCGACAGCGTAGCTTACCGCATTCCGGCGCTGGTGATGGACCGCTCGCTGGTGATCTGGGCGGTGTTGACAGGGCCGGTTTTCGGGTTGGCCGGGCTGGCCTATGGCCGCCTGACGGCGGCAAGCCGCGCCAGCGCGCTGACCGATGCCCGCATGATCCCGGCCTGTCTGACGGTCTTTGCCGCCATCGGTATCGCCGCGATATTCGTGCCCGAACTGCTGGGCAACGGCCACGGCCCGATCCAACTGGGGCTAGAGGGCGAGGTCGGCGTCAGGCTGGCCCTGATCCTGATCGCGCTGAAACTGATCGCCGTCGTTCTGGTCCTGCGCGCCGGGGCCGAGGGCGGGCTGATGACCCCCGCCATGACCATCGGCGCACTGATGGCGCTGATCCTTGGCGCGGGTTGGGGGGCACTGACCGGCGCGGCGCTCATGCCCGGCTCTTACGCACTGATCGGAGCGGCCGCGCTGTTGTCGGTGTCGATGAAGATGCCGCTGACCGCAGTCATCCTGACGATGGAATTCACCCGTGCCGCCCCCGATTTCCTGATCCCCGTCAGCCTCGCCGTCGCCGGGGCCTGCGTGACGGCGGCGGTGGCATCCTGCAACCTTGGTCAACACATGCGGAAGGGAACATGATCCCTATCGATCCGAACTCTTGCGCAGGCAAGGCGCGCAAAAACTTGGTTCTTTAAAAGATCCAGCCTGGTCTTTGGGGGCTGATGGACGCTTCGGTCTCGACCCTTGCGCCAATATTTGCCGCGACGGGTCTGACCGGACATCCGATGAATGCCTTCCATGTCGGACTTGCTGCTGCGCCAGGGGCGGGTGTGTCAAAATTCTGCGCCTGGAAAGACTTGTCATGACTATCCCGGACCAAGCCTGCGCCGGATGCGATCACGCCAAAGATCGGGTCATCATGTTCATCCCGGAATAATCGCCATCAGGCGCCGGATTGCGGATCAAGGATACCATCCTCTTGGCATTGTAGATTAGCGCTTGCAGCGCCACCTCGGTGCGCACGTTCTTGAGCCTCTGTGCCCGAAAATGAGTATAGGCCACGCTGGAATAGTGCCGTCGCGAATAAAACTGGTCGACGATGATCGTGGGTGGCATATTATGCGACCAGGGTCGCAGTGCGGGCGGTCTCGGCTGGGGAATAGCCCCCGTTGGCAGGATTGTTAGGGGACCACAGAAAGCCCCTGACACTTGTGCGAAAGGCAGATTCGAGTTGTTCAAGATCCAGTCTGGCGCGATCCTTGCCCGCCGCCTTATAGTCGGGCTGGATGATCCGCGCGACGTGATCCTGCGTCGTCCCTTTATTCGCCTGTGATCGTAACCAAGGGGGCGGACAGATCGTAGATCGTTTTCTGCGTCAGTAGGGGCTGAAGGTTGGTGATTGGCTGGAACTCGACGCGCTGGATGCTATCGCGGGGCTGGTCAACTGCGGGGGGCATCGCGATCATGCTCGATTTGGCACCACCATGGCCCGAGGGGCTGCGGCTGGAAAACTGTCGCAGACTGTCGCTGGCTCATGCCAGACCAGAATACTGATCCGGCGCGCGCGTCGCGTTGATGCGACCTGTGTCAATGCCTGTAGCGGCGGATAACCGACACGACTGGCTGCCGCTTATACCCCCTCATCCATGAACGCCCGCAGCCGTGGCACCATGAAATCAAGAAAGGCGCGGACGCGGTGGGGCATGTGATCGCCGCCAAGGAACAGGGCGTGGACGTCCTCGCCGTCGCCCTCGACCGCATCGGGCATGACCGCGACCAATGCGCCGCTTTGCAGGTCGCGGCGGACGTGGAATTCACCCATCCGGGCCAGCCCCATGCCCGCCAGCGCCATTTGCAGCACGGTCTCGCCGTTATTGGCCAGCAAAGGCCCGCTGACCGGGAAATCCACCACCCGCCCGCCGTGGCGCAAGGGCCAGATGGGATGGCGAAAGTTCATGCCCAGACAGGCGTGCCCGGCCAGATCGGCGGGGCTTTGCGGGGTGCCGCGCCGGGCCAGATAGGCGGGCGAGGCCACGATCCGGCGCGGTGCGGTGCCCAGCTTGGCAGCCGTCAGCCCCGAATTGGCCAGGGGGCCGACGCGAAAGGCCACATCGGTGCGATCCAGATACAGATCCACGATGTCTTCCGAGATCGACAGATCGACCACGATATTCGGATATTCGGCCCAGAAGGCGGGCAAAAGCGGCTCTACCGCGACCATGCCGAAGCCCACCGAGGCCGTCACCCGCACCGTGCCGCTGATGCTGGCCGCCCCTTGGGACAGTTCCTGTTCCACGGCCTCCAGTTGCGCCAGCAGGGCCTGACTGCGATCATAGTAAATCCGCCCCTCTTGCGTCAGCGACAACCGGCGCGTGGATCGTTCCAGCAGGCGCACGCCAAGCCGCGCCTCGATCCGGCCGATCAGTTTCGACACGGTGGATGGCGTCATCAACAGATGCCGCGCGGCCTGCGAAAAGCTGCCGCTATCGACCACGCGCAGAAAGACCTGCATTTCGCCCGCCCGGTTGTCCATCTGCCATCCTGTGAAATGGTTTCACAGATAATGTGACATTCGGGGCGATTATCAAGCCCCGTTGCACGGGTTATCTGGGCTGCATCGCGGGCAAACCGCCCGAACAGGAGATTGTGATGATGAACGTCAATGCTCATGGGGCCGTGATCCCCGCGCTTGGTTTCGGTGTGTTCCGCATGTCGGAAGCCGAGGTCGAAACCCTGATCCCCGCCGCGCTGGAGACCGGCTTTCGCCATTTCGACACCGCGCAGATTTATGAGAACGAAGCCGCTTTGGGCCGGGCGCTGACGGCTGCGGGCGCGCGGCGGGATGACCTGTTCCTGACCACCAAGGTCTGGGTTTCGAATTACAGCGCGGATCGGTTCGCGGCCTCGGTCGATGAAAGTCTGGACCGGCTTGGCGTGGATCACGTCGATCTGCTGCTGGCGCATTGGCCCGGCGATGCGGTGCCGGTGGAACGTCAGATCGAATGGCTGAACGAAGTGCAGGCGGCGGGCAAGACGCGCCATATCGGCGTCAGCAACTATAACCGCAGCCAGCTGAAGGCGGCGATTGCGGCATCCGCCACGCCCATCATCACCAACCAGATCGAGATGCACCCCTATCTGGACCAATCCGCGATGATCGCGCTTGCGGCGGATACCGGCACCGCGCTGACCGCCTATTACGGCATGGCCGATGGCGCGGTGCCGCGCGATGCGGTGCTGGCGGAAATCGGCGCGGGCCATGGCAAGACGGCGGCGCAGGTGGCGCTTCGCTGGCTGGTGCAGCAGGGCATTATCGCGCTGTCGAAAACCGCCAATCCCGCCCGTCTGGCGGAAAACTTCGCCATTTTCGATTTCGCCCTGTCTGGTGCCGAAATGGCCCGCATTACCGCCCTTTCCCGCGCGGATGGCCGTCTGGTCAGCCCGGCAGGTCTTGCCCCGGATTGGGCTGCATAAGGATAATTCAATGGAAACGCGCAATTCCAACTGGCCGCTGCTGGCCCTTGCCATCGGGGCTTTCGGCATCGGCGTGACCGAGTTTTCGCCCATGGGAATGCTGCCCGTCATCGCCGAGGGGGTGGGCGTGTCCATCCCCTCGGCCGGGCTTCTGGTCAGCGCCTATGCGCTTGGCGTGATGATCGGCGCGCCGGTGATGACGCTGCTGTTCGCCCGCTTTGGCAAGCGCACGGCGCTGATGGCGCTGATGGGGATATTCACGCTGGGGAACCTGATGTCGGCGCTGTCGCCGGATTACTGGACGCTGCTGGCCGCGCGCGTCGTGACCAGCCTGAACCACGGGGCGTTCTTCGGCCTTGGCGCGGTGGTCGCGGCCAGCGTCGTGCCGCGCGAGAAACAGGCAAGCGCGGTGGCCACCATGTTCATGGGCCTGACCATCGCCAATATCGGCGGCGTGCCGGTGGCGACCTGGATCGGCCAGCAAATCGGCTGGCGCGAGGCTTTCGCAGGCACCGCCCTGCTGGGCCTGCTGACCATCGGCGCCCTTTGGTTTGCGCTGCCTAAGGGCGAGCCAGGCCAACGCCCCGAAGTGGCGCGCGAGTTGCGCGTGCTGACCCGCCCCAATGTGCTGATCGCACTGTTGGTGACGGTGATGGGGTCAAGCGCGATGTTTGCGCTTTACACCTATGTCGCGCCGGTCCTGACCACGCTGGCGGGGGCGTCCGACAGGTTCATCACGTTGGCGCTGATGCTGATCGGGATCGGCTTTACCATCGGCAACTGGCTGGGCGGGCGCGTGGCGGACTGGTCGCTTGACGGGGCGACGGCGGGCTTTCTGGCGCTGCTGTCGGTGGTGATGCTGGCCGCGCCGCTGTTTCTGGGCCACACGATCAGCGCCGCCGTGCTGCTGCTGATCTGGGGGGCTGCGGCCTTTGGCGTCGTGCCGCCGGTGCAGATGCGGGTGATGCAGGCCGCGCATGACGCGCCGGGGCTGGCCTCGTCCATCAATATCGGCGCGTTCAACCTGGGCAATGCCATCGGCGCGGCGCTTGGCGGCGCGGTCATCAGCGCGGGGCTGGGCTATGCCATGGTTCCCGTGGCGGGCGGGCTGGCCGCCGCGGTCGGGCTGGTGCTGGTCTGGCCCGCCGTTATAAAGAGCCGCAAGAATCGACCTGTTGTCGAGCCGCATTGAGACTGTAGGCCGGATGCTGTGACAAGGGATACCGCCCTTACCCTACAGGGTCCGGCCTATAGAGAGCCATGACATGAACGAATCAAGTTCGACGATGATCTGCTCATCGGCATCTTGGGCGAACGGTCGCTGATACTGACAACATCCGCAGCATTCGCTGCGGGTGTTGTTGTTTTGGGCGGCCTATTCAATGGGTTGCCCCTCTGTCCAGCCCAAATCCGCCCCAATTCCCTATACAGCGTGGCATAGATCTCCACGCGCCCCGATCCGGGATGGGTGAGAGCTTATCAATCCCTTGCAGCCCCTGATCGTCTTGGGGCAGCCCATCCTGTGACACCCCCGCGCCAAGACCCGGACCACCGCCCGCTCACCAATGGATAGCCAGGCCCCGAGCATCGGCCATAATGTGCAATTGGTGTTCATCCGTCTTTTGTGCGCCCGATCAGGCATCCGCGCCCCCTTTTCAACCACAGGCTGGACGCTGTGCGATGCGCCTTCAGATGGGTGGTCTCATCGACTGTTCCTGGGGCTGATGCCAAACCCTCATTATGCCAGCAAAGGCAGCCAGCCTTGGGCGGCACGTCGCAAATGATCCGCGCTGCGATCTGAATGACCGTCACCTATATCGCGCCGACCGTCAGAAAAGGGGTGATCTTGGCGAGTATGATTTCTGCTGGAGTGACGGGCGCGGCCAGCAGGTTTTCATGGTGTCGCGTGCGATTTCGCAGGTCAGCACGATCAAGGTCATTATCACCATGGCCATTTTCATGATGATTTCCGGCAGACCCGGCAGGATGTTGAACTGGCTCAGCCTCTCGGGGGTGCAACGGCGGTGGACGATGATATTTGGCGCGGCGGTGGGTGCTCGGCAGGTCAGCGCCTAACCCCGGACGATGGTGACGCCGAACGACATCCGCCCATCGGGCAGCATCCGTTCTGTCTCGGCGGCGGTAGGATGGGCGAGATGAAACGATACTCACTGGTGTTTTCCGGTGCCGTTATCATGACGTGGACAAAGCGGTCGTCGGCGGGCGCGACAAGGACGGTGGGTATTAATCCAGGGTTGATGGCGAAGTCGAACAGCAAAAGCCACATCAGCGACACGATCAGCAGCATCTGGATGAATTTCATACGCAGCAGAGCCATGATGCCGTGGACTTGGCATCACATATTATCCTGCGACTGCTCAGGCGGATGAACATGTCTCAAGGCTGGTGTCCGCTGCCATACACGTGGCCCCGGCGGCGGCGAGATGGGCGAGGCGGGCAGTTGGTCGCTGCTTGTGCCGCACCGATGTCGGCGCGCAATGATGCGCATGGGTTTCGCAGGTGTTGTGGGCAGGTCGTCGGGCCGACGTTGACCAATGTGAATGACTTCCCGCCATTCTGATCGGGGTCTGACCCGTCCTCAACCGCGCCAGTGTCGGGCCAGATCGCGCAGCCCCTGCGCCAGTGTGGTCACGTCGATGCCGACGCCGACAAAATTCGCCCCCGCAGCGACGCATTCAGCCACAAAGCCGGGATCGGTGGACAGCATTCCTGCCGCGCGCCCTGCTGCGCGGATGCGGCGCAGCGCGTCGGTGACGGCGGCGCGCACCTCGGGGTGGGTGGATTGCCCGGCATGGCCCATGTCGGCGGCCAGATCGGCGGGGCCGATGAACACGCCGTCCAGGCCGGGCACGGCCAGAATATCGTTCAGCGCCGCCAATCCGGCCACCGATTCCACTTGCACGATCAGGCAGATCTGGTCGTTTGCCGTGGCTACATAATCCGGCACCGCCCCCCAGCCCGAAGCTCGTGCCAGCCCCGCCCCCACGCCGCGGATGCCCTGCGGTGCATAGCGGGTGGCCCGCAGCGCGCGCGCGGCCTGTTCGGCGCTGTCCACCATCGGGATCAGCAGCGACTGCACCCCGATGTCCAGTGCCTGCTTGATCCGGGCCGGGTCGTCGTCGGGCAGGCGCAGCACTGGCGCAGGCGCTTTACCGGCCAGCACCGCCACCTGTGCCGACAGGCTGCGCAGATCATTGGGCGCATGTTCGCCGTCGATCAGCAGCCAGTCGAAATCCGCCGTCGCCGCGATTTCCGCCGCATAGGGATCGGCAAGGCCCAGCCAGATGCCGTGCAGCACCTCGCCACGGGCCAGACGCTGTTTCAGACGATTCAGGGGTGCGGGCATGGGAAACCTCCGGTGACAGGCGCAGCTTAGGCGGCGGCGCAGGCGGCGCAAGAGGGCGGGGCGTTTCGTATTTGCCCGAAAAGGGTGCAGACTGCCCGCATTATGACCTTTTGCTGGTCTGATGCGCACTTCCGGCGGCTGTGGCGTGCCCGTCCGGCTTTTGGTCCGTGCCGCTGCCGCTCATTCTGGGGGCATGTTGGACACCGCCCCGATGCAGCGCAGTTTTGGTCAGGCCCGCGTCACCCTGTCGGGGGGGCGGCTGGTGGCGCTGCATCAGGCCGGTTCCGCCAAGGCAATGTTGCGGCTGCGCGGCACACCCGAGGTGGTGTTTCTGAATACATCCGGCGGGATGACCGATGGCGACCGGCTGGAGCTGTCATTCGGCGTGACGCAGGGCGCGGCTACCGCCACGACCCAGACGGCGGAACGTGCCTATCGTGCCAGCCCCGGCGGCATCCCGGCCCGCGTCCGTGTCAGCCTGAGCGCCGGACCGGGTGCGCGCCTGAACTGGTTGCCGCAGGAAACCATCATGTTTGACGATGCGCGGCTGGATCGGCTGACCAGTGTCGATCTGGCCCCGGATGCTGCGTTTCTGGGGCTTGAGACGATCATTCTGGGCCGCGCGGCCATGGGCGAGACGGTGCGCCGCCTTGGGCTGACTGACCGTCGCGTGATCCAACGCAATGGCCGCCTGCTGCTGTCCGATCCGCTGCGGCTGACCGATGCGGCGCTGGCCCGCGCAGGCCATGCTCTGTTGGGCGGGGCGCGGGCGATGGCGGTGCTGGTGCTGGTGCAGGACGGTGCCGCCGATGCGCTGGTCCCTATTCGCGCTGCGCTGGATGAACCCGGCGTGACCGCCGCCGCGTCTGCGCTGGACGGGCGGCTGGTCGTGCGGGCGGTTGCCGCCGATGGCTGGCCGTTGCGGCGGCAGATGATCCGGCTGATCGAGATTTTGCGCCCCGGCGCGCTTCCCCGTGTGTGGCAGATATGAAGGGCAACCGATGAACCTCACCCCCCGCGAAAAGGACAAGCTGCTGGTCAGCCTCGCCGCGATGGTCGCGCGCGGGCGGCTGGCGCGCGGCGTCAAGTTGAACCACCCCGAGGCCATCGCCCTGATTACCGATTTCGTCGTCGAGGGCGCGCGCGATGGCCGCTCCGTCGCCGATCTGATGGCAGCAGGGGGCGAGGTGATCCGCGCCGATCAATGTATGCCCGGCATCCCCGCCATGATCGAGACCGTGCAGGTCGAGGCGACCTTTCCCGACGGGACCAAGCTGGTCACGGTCCACCACCCCATCCGATAGGAGATCGCAATGAAACGGCTTTTCTCATCCGCCGCCCTTTTGCTGCTGCCGCAGGCGGCGTTGGCCCATCCGGGCCATGACACCGGAACGCTGGCCGCCGGGATGGCGCATCCCATCGGCGGGCTGGATCACGTTCTGGCCATGGTCGCGCTTGGCGTATTGGTCGCGCAGATCGGCGGGCGCGCGGTCTGGCTGCTGCCCACCGTCTTTGTCGGCGCGATGGTTGCGGGCGGGGTCGCCGGGGCTTTGGGCCTGCCCTTTGTCGGGGTCGAGCCGATGATCCTGACCTCGGTCATCGTCCTTGGCGCACTGGTGGCGCTGGCCCTGCGCCTGCCGATGGCGGTGCTGCTGGCCGGGGTAGCGGTGTTCGGCGCGGCGCATGGCTGGGCGCATGGGGCCGAAGGCCCGGCCACCGGGCTGGCGGCTTATGCGGCGGGCTTTGCGCTGGCGACCGCGCTGTTGCATGGCGCAGGGATTGCTGTGGCCCGCGTGGCCCCCGGCCTGGCGCTGCGCGCGGCGGGTGCCGTGACCGGGCTGGCGGGCGTCGCACTGGCGGTGGCGGGCTAAGCCGATGATCCCCGGAGAAATCATCCCCGCCCGCGACCGCATCACCCTGAATGCCGGTCGCGCGGCGATCACGCTGATGGTCGCCAACACCGGCGACCGCCCGGTGCAGGTCGGCAGCCATTATCATTTCGCGGAAACCAACGCCGGGCTGGAATTTGACCGCCATGCCGCGCGCGGAATGCGGCTGGATATTCCCGCAGGCACCGCGATCCGCTTTGAACCCGGTCAGCGGCGCGAGGTGCGGCTGATCGCCTTTGCCGGGGCGCGTCAGGTATGGGGCTTTAATGCGCAAGTCATGGGGGCGTTGGATGGCAACTGACATCACCCGCGCCGATTACGCCGCCCATTATGGCCCGACCACCGGCGACCGCATCCGCCTTGGCGACACCGATCTGATTATTCAGGTCGAACGCGATCTGACCACCTATGGCGAAGAGGTGAAATTCGGCGGCGGCAAGGTGATCCGCGACGGCATGGGCCAAAGCCAGGTCACCCGCGCCGCGGGGGCGGCCGATACGGTCATCACCAATGCGCTGATCCTCGACCATTCGGGCATTTACAAGGCTGACATCGCCCTGCGCGACGGGCGCATCCACGCCATCGGCAAGGCAGGCAACCCCGACACCCAGCCCGGCGTCACCATCATCATCGGGCCGGGAACCGAGATCATCGCGGGCGAGGGGCGGATCATCACCGCAGGCGCCATCGACTGCCACATCCACTTTATCTGCCCCCAGCAGGTGGATGAGGCCCTGGCCTCTGGCACCACCACCATGATCGGCGGCGGCACCGGCCCCGCGCATGGCACGCTGGCCACCACCTGCACCCCCGGCCCCTGGCACATCCGCCGGATGCTTGAGGCGGCGGACAGCCTGCCCATGAACATTGGCCTTGCGGGCAAGGGCAACGCCAGCCGCCCCGATGCGCTGATCGAACAGATCCGCGCAGGCGCGATGGCGCTGAAGCTGCACGAGGATTGGGGAACCACCCCCGCCGCCATCGACTGTTGCCTGACCGTGGCCGACAGCCACGACATTCAGGTGATGATCCACACCGACACGCTGAACGAATCCGGCTTTGTCGAAAACACGCTGGCGGCCATCGGCGGGCGCACCATCCACGCCTATCACACCGAGGGGGCGGGCGGCGGCCATGCGCCCGACATCATCCGCGTGGTCGGGTCGCAAAACGTCATCCCCTCCTCCACCAACCCGACGCGGCCCTATACCGTCAACACGATCGAGGAACATCTCGACATGCTGATGGTCTGCCACCACCTCGACCGCGCGATCCCCGAGGACGTGGCCTTCGCCGAATCCCGTATCCGGCGCGAGACCATCGCGGCCGAGGATATTCTGCACGATCTGGGCGCGTTTTCGATCATTTCGTCCGACAGTCAGGCCATGGGCCGCGTGGGCGAGGTCATCACGCGCACATGGCAGACCGCGCATAAGATGAAGGTGCAGCGGGGGCGTTTGACTGGGGAAACCGGCGAAAACGACAACCTGCGCGCCCGGCGCTATGTGGCGAAATACACCATCAACCCGGCGGTGGCGCATGGCATTTCCGCCCATGTCGGCAGTGTGGAACCCGGCAAGCGCGCCGATCTGGTGATCTGGCACCCGGCGTTTTTCGGGGCCAAGCCCGAAATGGTGCTGATCGGCGGGCAGATCGTGGCGGCGCAGATGGGCGATGCGAATGCCTCGATCCCGACGCCGCAGCCGATGGCGATGCGGCCCATGTTCGGCGCGCTGGGGCGTGCCTGCCAGTCGGCGGCGGTGCATTTCGTCAGCGCCGCCGGGGCGGATGCGGGCTGCTGCGACGGGCTGGGCAAGGCCGCCGTTGCGGTCAGCGGCACCCGCGACATCGGCAAATCCGATATGCGCCTGAATGACGCCACGCCGCAGATCGAGGTGGACCCCGAAACCTATCAGGTCCGCGCCGACGGCGAGCTGCTGACCTGTGAACCCGCTGGCGAACTGCCGCTGGCGCAACGCTATTTCCTGTATTGAGGTAACAATGATCTATGCCGAGATAAAACCTGTCGAACTGGGCGTCGCCACGGCGATCCTGTCCGATGGCCATGGCCGCCCGATCTCGGGCCGCGTGGTGCTGGATTACGACGCGCGCTGTCTGCGCCGCAAGCGGCTGATGACGGAAGGGGGGGCCAGCTTTATGGTCGATCTGCCGCAGACGGTCAGCTTGTCGGGCGGCATGGCGTTGGCCCTGTCCGATGGCAGCGCGGTCGAGGTGGTCGAGGCGCATGAACCCGTGCTGCGCATCAGCGGCGATCTGGTGCGGCTGGCCTGGCATATCGGCAACCGCCATTGCCCCTGCCAGATCGGCGGCGACCATCTGGTGATCCGCGCCGATCCGGTGCTGGAAGCGATGCTGGTCCAACTGGGCGCGCAGATCACCCGCGCGATGGCCCCGTTTCACCCCGAGGGCGGGGCCTATGGTCATGGACGGACATTCGGCCATTCCCACTGACGCGGTTCGGGCTGACGCCGCCCGCCTGCTGGCGGTGCAACTGCTGTCGCCCGCTTTCCCGACCGGGGCATTCGCCTATGCGCAGGGGCTGGAATGGGCGATGGAGAGCGGGGCGATCCGCGATGCAGCGGGATTGACGGCTTGGTTGGGCGATGTGCTGGACTATGGCGCGGGCTGGTCGGATGCGGTGATCCTGTCGCTGGCGCTGCGGCCCGGTGCCGACCATGCCGCGCTGGACGATCTGGCCCGCGCGCTGTGCCTGTCGTCCGAACGGCTGACCGAAACGCTGGAACAAGGCGCGGCCTTTGCCCGCACCGCCGCGCCGCTGACGGGCGCGCCCGCCACCCCCGCCGCCTTGCCGGTGGCGGTGGGCCGCGCGCTGTCAGGCCAACCGCTGCCCCGCGCCGAGGTGATCGCGCTTTACCTGCACGGGCAGGCGCTGAACCTGACCCTTGCGGCGGTGCGATACCTGCCGCTTGGCACGGATCAGGGGCAGGCACTGCTGGCCGGGCTGGCCCCCACCATCCTGCAACTGGCCGCCCGCGCGAGCGCCGCCACCGAGGCCGACCTCGGCACCTGCGCCATCGGCGCGGACATCGCCCAGATGTGCCACGAAACCATGCATACAAGGATTTTCCGAACATGAAGAACGGCCCCCTTCGCGTCGGCATCGGCGGCCCCGTCGGTGCGGGCAAGACCACGCTGACCATCGAACTGTCCCGCCTTCTGGCCCCGCGCCTGTCGATGGCGGTCATCACCAATGACATCTACACCCGCGAGGATGCCGAGGCTGTCACCCGCGCCCAAGTCTTGCCATCCGACCGGGTGCGCGGCGTCGAAACCGGCGGCTGCCCGCATACCGCCATCCGCGAGGATGCCAGCATCAATCTGGCCGCCGTGGCCGATCTGACGGCGGCACACCCGGACCTTGACCTGATCCTGATCGAATCGGGCGGCGATAATCTTGCCGCGACCTTTTCGCCCGAACTGGCCGATCTGACGATCTATGTCATCGACACCGCCGCCGGACAGGACATTCCGCGCAAACGCGGCCCCGGTCTGGCGCGGTCTGACCTGCTGGTGGTGAACAAGACCGACCTGGCCCCCTATGTCGGCGTGGATGCCGAGATGCTGGAATCAGATGCACGGGAATCGCGCGCGGGCCGGGCGGTGGTGATGGCGGCTCTGCGGCAGGGGCAGGGCGCACAGCAGGTCGCCGAGTTTATCATCCGGCAGGGCGGCATCGGCTCACTGCCCGGTTTTCAGGCAGAGGGCTGCCTCGCTGCCAGCGCCAAGGGCAGTTGACGCCGCGCGGGGCGGAAACCGCCCTGCACCATTGCCGCCGCACCCGGCAGCGGATTTTCTGCACCTGCAAAGGCCGCGCAAGGCCCAAGCCACGGTAAACACAAATGCCGCCCCAAGGATACCTCGCGCCACCCCTCTGGCAGCGGCCGGACCCTTTGCGGCCTGAAAGGGAAGACATGCAGGGATTGAAGGCAATTCTGACCGGCACCGCCATGACGCTGGTTCTGACCAGCGCGGCACTGGCTGAAGACACGATCAAGATCGGCGTGCTTCATTCGCTGTCGGGCACGATGGCGATTTCGGAAACCACGCTGAAAGATACCGTCCTGATGATGGTGGATCAGCAAAACGCCAAGGGCGGCCTTCTGGGCAAGCAGATCGAAGCGGTGGTCGTCGATCCGGCCTCGGACTGGCCGCTGTTTGCCGAAAAAGCGCGCGAGCTGATCTCGGATCAGGGGGTCGATGCGATCTTTGGCTGCTGGACCAGCGTCAGCCGCAAATCGGTGCTGCCGGTGGTCGAGGAACTGAACGGGCTGCTGTTCTATCCGGTGCAATATGAGGGCGAGGAATCGTCCAAGAACGTCATCTACACCGGCGCGGCCCCGAACCAGCAGGCGATCCCGGCGGTGGATTACATGGCCGACGAGCTTGGCGTCGAAAAATGGGCGCTGCTGGGGACGGATTACGTCTATCCACGCACCACGAACACGATTCTGGAAAGCTATCTGGCGGGCCGGGGCGTCGCGCCGGGCGATGTGTTCGTGAACTATACCCCCTTCGGCCATTCCGATTGGTCCAAGATCGTGGCCGATGTGGTGGCCTTGGGTCGCGACGGCAAAAAGGTCGGCGTGGTCAGCACCATCAACGGCGATGCGAATGTGGGCTTTTACAAAGAGTTGGCGGCGGCAGGGATCAGCGCTGATGACATTCCGGTCATGGCCTTTTCCGTGGGCGAGGAGGAATTGTCAGGTCTGGATACTGCGAACCTCGTCGGGCATCTGGCGGCGTGGAATTACTTTGAAAGCGCCGAGACCCCTGAAAACGCCGCCTTTATCGAGGAATGGCACGCCTTTACCGGCAACCCGAACCGCGTGACCAATGACCCGATGGAGGCGACGATGATCGGCTTTAACGCCTGGGTCGCGGCGGTGGAAAAGGCAGGCACGACCGACACCGACGCGGTGTTAGACGCGATCGTGGGCGTCGAGGTGCCGAACCTGACCGGCACGATGGCGACTGTGCTGCCCAACCACCACCTGACCAAGCCGGTGCTGATCGGCGAAATCCGCGCCGACGGCCAGTTCGACATCATCAGCCAGACCGCGCCGGTGCCGGGTGACGCCTGGACGGATTACCTGCCCGCCTCGGCGGTGCTGGATTCGGACTGGCCGGGCAAGGGCTGCGGCATGTGGAACACGCAGACCGAAAGCTGCGTGCAGATTCAGTCGAACTATTGATACCAAGCGGGGCGGCCCCTGTGCCGCCCCCCCCGAAACTGCCTGAACGGGGCCGGATTCATGCGAAATTTTCTGTTTTCTGTCCTTGTCATGGCGGCGGTATGGTTGGCCGCGCCTGTTCAGGCGCAGGATCTGGGCGCGGTGGTGGACAGCTACCGCGACCAGATCGCCAATCCATCGCGCCAGACCATCGCCCCGGTGATCGAGGCGCTGGCCGGGGCCGGCACCGAAGGCGCGGCGCTGCTGTCGGCATGGGCTGACCGGCGGCTGGGGATGACGGCGGACGGCGCGCTGGTGTTTCTGGACAGCGGGCTGGATGCGGTGACGGGGGTGCCGGTCTCGGCCCCGGCGCAGGCGCTGCGGCCCAATTCGGGCGTGCGCGGGCTGATCGCGGGGGCCTTGGTCGCCGGGCAGATCGCCGACCCCGACCCGGCGCGGCGCGCGGCGGCACTGGATGCTATCGCGCGCGACGGATCGCCTGACCACCTGGCGGCATTGCGGGGCGCCGCGCCCGACCCCGACCCGGCACTGGCCGCCCGCAAGGCGCGGCTGGAACGGCTGCTGACCATCCGCTTTGACCCGGACAGCACGGCGCGGGTGGCGGCGATCAATGACCTGTCCGGGTCTATCGGCGCGGATTTTCAGGCGGCGCTGAACCCGCTTTTGGCCACGACTCGCTTTGCCGGGCTGACCCTGCCGCAAGGGGCCAATGTCGCCCGCAGCCTGACGCCGGGCGATGAGATTTCGCGCAGCGATGCCTATGCGGCTTTGGTGCAGAACGGTCTGGCGCAGGCTCCGCTGAGCGGCGCGGATCAAAAGGCGGCTTTGGCGGCCAATGTCCGCGACGGCATGGTCGGCGGCGTGCCTGTCGCCGCGCTGACCGACCCGGCAGCCCGCGATCGCGCCTATTCGGCGCTGGAACGGCAAGGTCTGGTCCCGCTGGCCGCGACCAGTGATGAGATCGACGCCGCCCTTGCCCGCCACATCTTTGCCGACATCTACGCCGAACCCGACCCCGCTGTGACAGAGGCCGCACAATCGGCGCTGAACGCCATCGCGCTGCGGCAAGGCGCGCTGCAAACCGTTGATCTGGCGCTGGATGCGCTGTCGCTTGCCTCGATCTATTTTCTGGCCGCCATCGGTCTGGCCATCACCTTTGGCGTGATGCGCGTCATCAACATGGCGCATGGCGAGTTCATCATGATGGGCGCTTACACCGGCTATGTCACCCAGACGCTAATCACGGATCGCACCCTGTCGCTGGTCGTGGCGCTGCCTGCCGCCTTTGCCGTCACCTTCGGCGCCGGGGTGGTGCTGTATCTGCTGGTCATCCGCCATCTGGCCAGCCGCCCGCTGGAAACCCTGCTGGCGACCTTCGGCGTGTCCATCGCGCTGCAACAGTTGGCCAAGAACATCTTCGGCACGCAGGCCCGCCCGCTGACCGCGCCGGATTGGCTGCAAGGGTCCGTGGGTTGGGGCGAGATCGTGGGCATATCCTCGATCCGCGTCGCCATCTTCGTCCTGGCGCTGATCTTTCTGGCGCTGTTCCTGTTCATCATGCGCCGCACAAGGCTGGGGCTAGAGGTCCGCGCCGTCACCCAGAACCCCGGCATGGCGGCCAGCATGGGCATCAATCCGGGGCGTATCGCGATGATGACCTTTGGCCTTGGGTCCGGCATCGCCGGGATCGCGGGGGTGGCCATCGGGCTGTTCGCGCAAGTCACGTCGGAACTGGGGCAGGGCTATATCGTGCAATCCTTCATGACCGTGGTGGTCGGCGGCGTCGGCAATATCTGGGGGACGCTGGCCGGTGCCGCGCTGATCGGCGGGCTGCAAAAGGGGATCGAGGTTCTGAACCCGGCCAATACGCTGGCCGCGCAGACATGGATGATCCTGTTCATCATCATCTTTATTCAGTTCCGGCCACGCGGCATCATGCCGCAAAAGGGCCGGGCGGCAGAGGTCTGACATGCTGATCCGCAAATATCCCGCCCTTTTGATCGCGCTTGCGCTGCTGGCCCTGTTCACCGTCGCAGTTACCCTGATGTCCGAGGCGTATGGGTCCGGCGCGATCCCGACATCCATGGTCAAGACGCTGGGCAAGACGCTGTGCCTTGCGCTGGCGGCCTTGGCGATGGATCTGGTCTGGGGATACGCCGGTATCCTGTCCTTGGGTCACATGGCGTTCTTTGCGCTTGGCGGCTATATGATCGGCATGTGGCTGATGTATGCCCGCACCGGGGAAATCGTTACCGCCACGCTGGCCAACTCGCCCATCCCCGCCACCGCCGCCGAGATTCAGCAGGGCATCGCGGGCCAAGTGTTCGGCGTCGTCGGATCGACCGATCTGCCGTGGACGTGGACCTTTGCGGGCAGCCTGCCGATGCAACTGCTGCTGGTGGTCGCGGTGCCGGGGGTATTTGCGTTCCTGTTCGGCTGGCTGGCGTTCCGCAGCCGCGTGAATGGCGTTTACCTGTCGATCCTGACCCAAGCGATGACGCTGGCCCTTGCCCTCTGGCTGTTCCAGAACGACAGCGGCTTTCGCGGCAATAACGGGCTGTCAGGGCTGCAAAACATCCCCGGCCTGACCGGCACCCCGCAATCGGTGATCTCAGTCTGGTTCCTCTGGGCCTCTGCCGCCGCGCTGGCCTTGGCGTTCGTGCTTGGCACATGGCTGACCGGCGGCAAGTTCGGCAGCGTGATCCGCGCCATCCGCGACGATGAAAGCCGGGTCCGTTTTCTGGGTTACTCGGTCGAGGTTTATAAGCTGACCATCTTTACCCTGACGGCGATGATCTGCGCCATTGCCGGGGCGCTGTATTACCCGCAAGCCGGGATCGTGAACCCGGCGGAACTGATGCCGATTGCCTCGATCTACCTTGCCGTTTGGGTCGCCATTGGCGGGCGCGGACGGCTGTATGGGGCAGTTGTGGGGGCCATTGCCGTGTCGCTGCTGTCAAGCTGGTTCACCGGCGGGCGCGCGCCCGACCTGAACCTTGGGTTCTACCGCATCCAGTGGATTGACTGGTGGCAGGTGCTGCTTGGCCTCGGCTTTGTCTGCGTGACCCTGTTCGCGCCGCGCGGCCTGTCGTCGGTCTATGACCTGCTGGCCGGGCTGCGCCGCCCCGACCGGCACGGGTCGGACCTTGGCCCCAACCTTGGCGCCTTGCAGGAAAAGGAGGCCGAGGCATGACCGCGCTGTTGGAAGTATCGGGCGTATCCAAGACCTTTGACGGGTTCCGCGCCATCAACAACCTGTCGTTTGAAATCGGCGCGGCGGAACTGCGCGCGGTGATCGGGCCGAATGGCGCGGGCAAGACCACCTTCATGGACATCGTGACCGGCAAGACCCGGCCTGATTCTGGCGATGTGCTGTGGGGCGAAAACTCGGTTTCCTTGCTGAAACTGTCCGAGGCGCAGATCGCCCGCGCCGGCATCGGCCGCAAGTTTCAGCGCCCGACCGTGTTCGAGGATCAGACCGTTCGCGACAACCTGACCATGGCCCTGCGTGCGCCGCGCGGCCCGTTCGCGGTGCTGCGCTGGCGTGCCACCGACATCAGCCGCGCGCGGGTCGAGGAACTGGCGACTGAGGTCGGCCTTGCCGACCACCTGAGCCGCAAATCGGGCGAGCTGTCGCATGGCCAGAAACAATGGCTGGAAATCGGGATGCTGCTGGCGCAGGAACCGCGCCTATTGCTGGTCGATGAACCCGCCGCCGGGATGACCGTGGCCGAACGCGAGGCGACAACGGCGCTGTTGGTGCGGCTGGCCCAAACCCGCGCCGTGGTGGTCGTGGAACATGACATGGACTTCGTGCGGCGCCTGAACTGCCGCGTCACCGTGCTGCATCAGGGCAGCGTTCTGGCCGAGGGGTCGCTGGATCACGTATCCGCCAACCCCGAGGTGATCGAAGTATATCTGGGGCGTTAAGATGATCGAGGCGGAAAACGTAACGCTGCATTACGGCGGCTCGCAAATCCTGCACGGGGTGTCGCTGACGGCCCTGCCGGGGCAGGTAACATGCGTCATGGGCAACAATGGCACCGGTAAAACCAGCCTGATGAACCTGCTTGCCGGGCGGCACCCCCGGTCGGGCGGAGAATTGCGGCTGATGGGCGAACGCCTTGGCCGCGTCACCGGGCAAGAGATGGCGCGGCGCGGGGTGGGGTATGTCCCGCAGGGGCGGGCGATCTTTCCTATGCTGACCGTGCGGGAAAATCTGGAAACCGGCTTTGGCTGCCTGCCGCGCGGTGCGCGCCGCGTGCCGGATGCGATCTATGACAGCTTTCCCGTGCTGGCGGAAATGGCCCACCGCCGTGGCGGCGATCTGTCGGGCGGGCAGCAACAGCAGCTTGCCATCGCCCGCGCCCTGGTGATCCGCCCGCGTGTTCTGCTGATGGATGAGCCGACCGAGGGTATCCAGCCCAATATCATCGCCCAGATCGGCCGCGTCATCGCCGCCCTGCGCGATCAGGGCGAGATGGCCGTGGTGCTGGTCGAACAGTATTTCGACTTTGCCTGGGATCTGGGCGACAGCTTCACCGTGCTGGAACGGGGCAGGGCGGTTTTGCAAGGGGCACGGGATCAGGTCACGCGTGCCGATGTTTATGCGCGGCTGGCGAATTTGGCGTCAGCCTGAAACGGTTCTGCCCTTTGCCAAGGCGGGGATGTATTTGGTCCCGGTTTTCGGGCAAAAACCTGTGATTGCATGGGATTTGTCATTGCAAGAATAGCTGGACCGTCTTGCGCAACGGATCCGATGATGTTGCGGGCGTGATCTTTCCAATTGAAATGGCTGCTTTCCATTCTGGAAAACATGCAGATCGCCGCCTTGCATACGGGTCATATCAAGCTGGGCGGTGTCGATAAGCGGGGAGAGCAATTTCTGCCTCGACATAAAGGACAAGCTGCGGATCAATATCCCAAACCTTGATGAGCGGATCGAGAACCTTTCGGGCTGGTAATCAGCAAAAGCGTGCTGATTGCACGCTGGCGGCTGACCCGGCCCCGGATTCTGGATGAACCAACGCGAGACCATCATTCCTGTGGCATCCCTGTGGGCTTTGAGATGTATTGCCTGAACGTCGTGGCTAACCCTTTGCACAAATGGCGGTTCGTTCCCGCAGCCGAGTCCGCCCATCTGTTCTATCTGCACGCGACGCTTTACCAGATCATTCGCCGTTGTGACGCCACCCGGTCGCATCCCGCCACATACAGCGCCACCCACAACAGCCGTCCGTCCTGTCCGCGCGCGACGCCGACACCCATGGCGCGGGCGCGGGTGCTTTGCTGATTGCGGGCGTGGCCGGGTGATGTTTGCCAGGCCGCCACCGTGCCTGCCGCGTCAGCGGTGCCCATGGCGACGTTTTCCGCTGAATAGCACACCGTCAGCCCCGCGCGACGCAGGCGCTGCATCGGCATTCGCCCCGATCCGTCACGGTGCGAGACGGTGCTGCGCCGGGCAAGATCGCAAGCGTGATCCTGCGCCACACGGCTGAGGGCGGTTTCAATGGTCAGCGGTCCTGTGCCGATCTGGCCGCGCATGGCATTTGTCGCACGGCCCAGATCGGCGATCAGGCTGGGCGCACCACCGGGTGTGCAGCCTGCCCATGTGGCGGAAGCGCTGAAAAGAGTAATCAGGAAAACAAACAGGCGCATGATCCCTCCGCATGACAAGCTGCACTTGGTCACATTGCACGGAAACGATGGAAACTATCTTAACGCACTGAATTTTAATGTTTTTGATTTTAGCTGTTTTTTGCTTGAGCGTGTCGGTGGCTTGCCCTACCCAAGAGATATGAGAATTCTTTTTCTGGGCGATGTGATGGGCCGGGCCGGACGCCGGGCCATCACCGAAGGTCTGACAGATCTGCGCGCACGGCTGCGGGCGGATTTCGTTATCGTGAACGGTGAAAATGCCAGCGGCGGCATGGGGCTGACGGCGGGCCACGCGCAACTGTTGCTGGATGCCGGGGCGGATTGCCTGACACTGGGCGATCACGCCTTCGATCAAAAAGATATGCTGTCCTTTATCGATCGCGAACCGCGCATCATCCGCCCGTTGAATTTCTCGCGCGAGGCGCCGGGTAGGGGGCATGGTGTGTTCAGCGATGCGCGCGGGCGCAAGGTGCTGGTGTTGCAGGCGCTTGGGCAGGTGTTCATGAAGCGGCCCTTTGATGATCCGTTCAGCGCCGTCGATCAGGTGCTGCGTGCCTATCCGCCGGGCGGGATGGTGCAGGCCGCCGTGCTGGACATTCATGCCGAGGCGACCAGCGAAAAGATGGCGATGGGGCATTATTGCGACGGGCGTGCCAGTCTGGTCGTGGGCACCCATACCCATGTGCCGACCGCCGATGCGCAGGTTCTGCCGCGCGGCACCGGCTATCTGACCGATGCGGGGATGTGCGGCGACTATGACAGCGTAATCGGCATGGACAAGGTTGAGCCGATGCGCCGCTTTCTGACCGGCATGTCGCGCGACCGCTTTACCCCCGCCGAAGGTGAGGCCACCCTAAGCGGTATTCTGGTCGAAACGGATGACCGCAGCGGGATGGCCAAGACGGTCCATATGGTCCGCAGCGGTGGCCGGTTGCAACAGTCGCCCGCGACATCATGACCACATGGTCCTTGCATGACAGGCTGTGCTGAGAAAAATGCAGCCTGACGCCCGTCATGGCGCGGCAGAAGGGATGGGACTGGATGTTTGGTTTTGAATTGACGGGCCTGACCGCCGCGGTTTTTACGATCTTTCTGATCGGCGGCATGCTGACCCTGTTCATTCGCGAGACCTATCCCCCTGAGGTTACAGCGATTTTGGGCGCTGTCGTCCTGCTGGGAAGCGGGATTCTCAAGCCTGGGCAGATTGCCGGTGTGCTGTCGAACCCGGCACCCTGGACCATCGCCTTTATGTTCATCATCGTGGGTGGCCTGGTGCGGACCGGGGCACTGGATTATGTGGGGCAAAAGGCGGCAAAACATGCCATAGCCCGGCCCGCGATCACGCTGGCCATGGTGTCATGCGTCGTGTGTGGCCTGTCGGCCTTCGTCAATAACACACCTCTGGTGGTGGTGATGATGCCGATCTTTATGCGGCTGGCGCAGGAAATGTCGCTGGCACCGTCCAAGCTGCTGATCCCGTTGTCTTACCTGTCTATTCTGGGCGGCACGATGACGATGATCGGCACCTCGACCAACCTGCTGGTGGATGGGGTTGCCGCCGCTGCCGGGCAGCGGCACTTCACCATTTTCGAAATCACCCCGGTGGGCCTGCCGATGGCGGTGGTGGGGATATTGTATCTGCTGGTGATCGCCCCGCGCGTTCTGCCTGACCGCGATTCCATGACGGCGCTGCTTGGCGGCACCCGGTCGCGGATGAAGTTCTTTACCGAGGTTGCCATTCCCGAAGATTCGCAGCTTGTCGGCAAGGCCCTGTCGGAAATCCTGATCTTTAACCGCGACAACGCACGGGTGATCGACGTGCTGCGGGGCGACGATTCGCTGCGCCGCGATCTGGAGGCTGTGCGCCTGCAACCCGGCGACCGGGTGGTGCTGCGCACGCCGATGTCAGAGGTTCTTGGCCTTCAGAACAACAAGGATCTGCGTATCGCCGACAAGCTGTCCTCGGTTCAGACCTCGACGGTCGAGGTGTTGATTACCCCCGGATGCCACATGATCGGGCGCAGTCTGGGGTCGATGCGGCTGCGGCGGCGCTATGGCGTTTATGTGCTGGCGGCGCATCGCAAGAACCAGAACATCGGTCGCCAGCTGGACGATCTGGTGGTGCGGGTTGGCGATACCCTGCTGCTTGAGGGGGCGGCAGGCGATATTCAGCGCCTGTCCAAAGATATGGAAATGGTCGAGGTCAGCGCCCCCAGCGACCGCGCCTATCGCCGCAGCCATGCGCCCATCGTCGTGGCGGTTCTGGCGGGTGTCGTGGCGCTGTCGGCGCTGGAGGTCGCGCCGATTCTGCTGTTGTCCTTTATCGGTGTGGCCATCGTGCTGGCCACCCGCTGTATCGACGCGGATGAGGCGTTGGGCTTTGTTGATGGCCGGTTGCTGGCGCTGATTTTTGCCATGCTGGCCGTGGGCGCGGGGTTGGAAAGCTCGGGCGCGGTCGAACTGATCGTGACGCGTGTGGCCCCCCATATGACGCAGCTTTCGCCGTGGATGCTGGTGCTGTGCGTCTATCTGCTGGCCACCATCCTGACCGAGATGGTCACGAACAATGCCGTGGCTATCATCCTGACGCCCGTCGCGATTTCGCTGGCGGCGCAGCTTGGGGTTGATCCGCGGCCATTGATCGTGGCGGTGATGTTCGGGGCCTCGGCCGCGTTTGCCACACCGATTGGTTATCAGACCAATACCCTGGTTTATGGGCCGGGCGGCTATCGCTTTGCGGATTTCATCAAGGTCGGGCTGCCGCTGAACATTCTGCTGGCCGTGGTGGGGTCGGTGATGATTCCGATTGTGTTTCCGCTGTATCCGTAGCGGTCACAGCGGCCAGACGATCAGCAGCATCGGCACGGATACCGCCATCACCAGAACTTCCAGTGGCAGGCCCATGCGCCAGTAATCGCCAAAGCGATAGCCGCCGGGGCCAAGGATCAGCGTGTTGTTCTGATGCCCGATCGGGGTCAGAAATGCGCAGGATGCGGATACCGCAACGCCCATCAGAAAGGCGTCGGGGTTCACGTTCAACTGTTCGGCCAGGCGGATACCCACCGGCGCGGCCAGAATCGTGGTCGCGTTGTTGTTCAGCACATCCGATAAGGTCATCGTGGCAATCATTAGCAAAACCAGCGCTACCCATGCCGGATAACCCTGCGTTATGGCGGCCAGCCCCGATGCCAGCAGCGCCGATCCGCCGGTGGTGTCCAACGCCAGCCCCAGCGGGATCATCGCGCCCAGCAGCACGATCACCGGCCAGTCGATATGGGTATAGATTTCGTCCAGCGACAGGATTTTGAACAGGACATAGCAGACTGTGACGCAGCCAAGCGCGACGGGCATTGTTATCCAGCCCATCGTCGTGGCGCCGATTGCGGCCAGAAACAGACTGAAGGCCAGCCACATCCGGTTTTCTTTCGTCACTGTCAGCCAGGCACCGTCCAGGGGCAGGCAGCCCAGATTCGCGATGATTTCTTCGTCCCGGTCTTCGGGGACCAGCAACAGCAGAATGTCGCCGGGTTCGACGCGCACCTGCCGCAGATTTTGTCGGATGGTCCGCCCGCGGCGCTGAATGCCCATCAGCACGGTGTTGAACTGGCTGGACAGGCGCAGGCTGCGGGCGGTGTGGCCGACGACGCGCGCGTTTTCGGGGACGACGCATTCGACCAGCGACTGCCCCTCGCCGCCGGCGCGGGGGATGCTGTCGCCGTGGCCATCGGGAAAGGCCAGACGAAGGTCCGAGCGGAATTCATCCAGTGCCGCCGGTGCCGCCTCGACCAGCAGCCGGTCGCCCTGTTGCAGCGTAATGGCGCGGGTCAGGCCCGACAGCCGCATCTCGCCCCGGCGCACGGCAAGGATCGCCACATCCGCCTTTTCGGCGCTTTCGTCCAGATCCGCGACCATTTTACCGATGGCCGACGATCCTTCGGGCACGACCAGTTCGGCCATGTAATCGCGCACCTTGGCTTCGGCATCGTCGGCAGGGGTTTCGGTGGCGTGGCGCGGAATCAGCCGCCAGCCGACCAGCGCGATAAAGGCCAGCCCGGCCGCCGCCACCGCACCGCCAACGGGCAGAAAGTCGAACATGCGGAACGGCTCGCCGATCACATCCTGACGAAAGCCGGATACCAGCAGGTTGGGCGGGGTGCCGATCATGGTCAGCATTCCGCCCAGAATGGTGGCGAAGGCCAGCGGCATCAGTGTCAGGGCCGCCGCACGCCCCGCCTTGCGCGCCACCTGCATATCGGTCGGCATCAGGATCGCCAAAGCGGCGATGTTGTTCATAAAGCCCGACAGCGCGGCCCCCACCCCGCCCATGACGGCGATGTGCAGGGTGACGGGCCATTTCGGGCGGGACAGGAATTTCGTCAGCAGGGACACTACGCCCGAACGCATCAGCCCGGCCGTCGCCACCAGCACCAGCGCCACTACCATGGTGGCCGGATGGCCAAAGCCGCTGAATGCCTCGGCGGCGGGGACGACCCCGGTCAGCACGCCCGCCATCAGCCCGGCAAAGGCGATCAGATCGTGACGCCACTTGCCCCAGATCATCAGGATCATCACCGCGCCAAAGATCGCGAACAGGGTGATCTGTGGTGTGGTCATGGGGTCTCCAATGCCGGGATGTGCGGGATCGTTGCACTCAACGCGCGCGGGTCACAAAGGGTTGCTTGCAGCAGAGCGCCTGTGTGGATAAAAACAGGCCGATTTTCAGTATGACGATGGCAAGGACGAACCAATGGCAGGCCATTCCAAATGGGCCAACATCCAGCACCGCAAGGGGCGGCAGGATGCGATCCGCTCGAAACTGTTTTCCAAACTGGCCAAGGAAATTACCGTGGCCGCCAAGATGGGCGACCCTGACCCTGAAAAGAACCCCCGCCTGCGACTGGCGGTGAAAGAGGCCAAGTCGAACTCCGTCCCCAAGGATGTGATCGACCGCGCGATCAAGAAATCCTTGGGCGGCGATGCCGAAAACTATGACGAGATCCGTTACGAAGGCTATGGTCCCAACGGTGTCGCGATCATGGTCGAGGCGATGACAGACAACCGTAACCGCACGGCGTCGAACGTGCGGTCCTATTTCACCAAGCACGGCGGCGATCTGGGGCAGTCTGGTTCGGTCGCGTTCATGTTCGACCGCAAGGGCGAGATCATGTATCCCACCAGCGTCGGCGATGCCGATACGGTGATGATGGCCGCGATTGAGGCCGGGGCCGAGGATGTGGAATCGGACGAGGACGGGCATTGGATCTATTGCGCCGACACCGATCTGAACGAGGTATCTACCGCGCTGGAGGCGGCCTTGGGTGAATCGGAAACCGCCAAGCTGATCTGGAAACCGCAGGCCCCGACCGAGATTGATCTGGAAACGGCGCAAAAGCTGATGAAGCTGATCGAGGCACTGGAAGATGACGATGACGTTCAGAACGTCACAGGCAATTTCGAACTGTCGGACGAGGTTGCGGCGCAGCTTTGATGGCGCGGCCGGACTGGGGGCCAGCCCCCAGACCCCCGGGATATTTACAGACCAGAGATGCCTAGGGCCGCAGGTTTTCTGCGGCCTTTTTCTTTATGGCTGCGGTCAGTGGGGCGAGGGCGGGTTTCATAGCCCGCTGAACCTGCCAGTAAAGCGGGATGTCCAGCGGTTGCGCTGTCAGCGGGGCGAGCCTTGGCGTGGCCATGGTTTCCGGGATCATGCCCCAGCCCAGGCCCAGTTCGACGGCGCGGGCGAACGCCTCGGATGAGGGGATCCGGTGGCCGGTCAGGTGCAGGGTTTGGCCGGTCAGCGCCTTGGCCCATTGCGATTGCGCGCCGTCCTTGGCGTTGAAGATGACAGCCGGGGTCTTGGCCAGCGTTGTCGCGGTGATGCCGTCGGCGAAGTGACGGGTGATGAACTCCGGTCGGGCCATGGCCAGATAGCGCATCTTGCCCAGCGAGATGACATCGCAGCCCGGCACCGGGTCGGGGTTGGAGGTGATCGCGGCCGAGACCTCGCCCTTGCGCAGCCAGTCGCGGGCGTGGTCCTGATCGTCGATCACCAGATCATAAAGCGCGTCAAGGGCGGTCAGCACCGGCGGGAACCATGTTGCAAGGCTGTCGGCGTTGACGGCAATGCGCAGGGTGGCGGGACTGACATCGCGGCTTAGCCCCTGTTCCAGCAGCCGCACCTGATCGAGATGCTGCATCAGTCGCAACCCCTGTGCCGTGCCGGTGGCGGGCGGGCCGCGATGGATCAGGACCGTGCCCATCTTTTCCTCTAGCCCTTTGATCCGCTGGGAAATTGCCGAAGGGGTGACATGCAGCGCAGCGGCTGCGGCCTCGAACGAGCCGCGGCGGATGATTTCGGCAAGGGCGGCGAGGGCGGGATAGTCGAGCATAAAGAAAACTTAATAAGCATCAGAAAGATGAGTTCGATTAAACCCTTGGTCTGTGCGACTGGCAAGTGACGGATGAAAGGACTGCATATGGGACCGGCATTTTTTACAGGGCTTGGCACGGGGTTGTCGTTGATCGTGGCGATTGGGGCGCAGAACGCTTTCGTGCTGAAACAGGGGCTGCTGCGCAGTCATGTCTTTGCTGTTTGTTTGTTCTGCGCCGTGTCGGATGCGTTGCTGATTGCCGCCGGGGTTGCCGGGGCGGGTGCCTTGGCGCAGGCGGTGCCGTGGTTTCTGCCGCTGATGCGGTGGGGCGGTGCGGCGTTTCTGATCTGGTATGGTGCGCGGGCGTTCCGGGCGGCGGCGACGGGGGCATCGGTGCTGCGGGCGAGTGGGGGCACGGGCAGTCTGGGCGCAGCATTGGCCACGGTGGCGGCGCTGACATGGCTGAATCCGCATGTCTATCTGGATACGGTGGTGCTGCTGGGTGCGGTTTCGGCGCGGTTTGCGGATAAGGGAACCTTTGCTGCGGGGGCGATGACCGGATCATTTCTGTTTTTCTTTTCATTGGGTTATGGTGCGCGTTGGCTGGCGCCCCTGTTTGCCCGTCCGCGTGCGTGGCAGGTGCTGGACGTGCTGATCGGGCTGGTGATGTGGGCCATCGCCTTGGGCTTGATTCTGCATGGCTGAGCCTTGTTCTTGGCCCGGCTTCCCGGCAAGGTCGCGGTCATGCGGATGGACCAGCAGACGCGCAGCGACCTGACCGGGATTGCATGGATGGTGGCGACGGGGCTGAGCTTTGTCGCCGTCAGCGGCATTGTGCGTGCGCTGGATGGGGCCTTGCCCGCACCGCAGGCGGCTTTCATAAGGTTCTGTTTTGGCCTTGTTTTTCTGGGGCCGGTGCTGGTTCCGGCGCTGCGGACGGGGTTTTCTGGCCCGGTCTGGCGGCTGTTCGGGCTGCGCGGCGCGCTGCATCTGGCGGCAGTGGTGGCGTGGTTTTATGGCGTGGCGCGCATCCCTGTCGCCGAGGTTACAGCTATCGGATACCTGAATCCGGTGGTGGTTATGGTTGGCGCGGCGCTGTTTCTGGGCGAGCGGATTTCAACCCGGCGCATGGCCGCGATCGCCGTGGCGGTTCTGGGCGCGGTGATCGTGCTGCGCCCCGGTATCCGCGCGCTGGACCCCGGCCATCTGGCGCAAGTCGCGGCGGTGATCTGTTTCGGGACATCATATCTGGTAGCTAAGAGATTGTCTTTACTTGCTTCTCCGGCGGTGGTGGTGGCGATGATGTCGCTGACCGTGACCGTTGGTCTGGCCCCTCTGGCTGCGGCTGTCTGGGTGCCGCCGACGCTGGCGCAGGTCGCTGGTCTGGGGCTGGTCGCGGTCTTTGCGACGCTGGGGCATTACACGATGACCCGCGCCTTTGCCGCGGCACCGCTGACGGTCACGCAGCCGGTGACATTCCTGCAACTGATCTGGGCCGCGCTGCTGGGTTGGTTCGCCTTTCACGAACCGCTGGACGCTTGGGTCATCCTTGGCGGGGCGCTGATGATCGGGGCGATCAGCTATATCACCTGGCGCGAGGCGGGGGCAGAGGGCGCGCGGTGACACCGCCTGCGGATACGACTAAGGTCTGAGGCAACGGCAGCGTGCGGTGCGTTGCGCAACCTGCGCTGGGGCAGGGCCGAAAAAGCCAGCATTTATTGGGTTTTTGGCTGCACAGGTCGTGCACAACCTGTGCACATGCTGTACACAGCCTGTGCACAGCCTGGCGGGTGTTGCCTGTCAGAAGCGGGTCAAAAAGCATGACGGCGGATCGGGCGGCGGGATGTTGGGCCGCCATCAGACGCACATCAAGGGCGATCATGCTGCTGCCGTTGATACCAGACATATGAAGCCATGATTTCCATCCGGGCAGAGGCAACGAAATACGGCTTTCCGGGGCTGGTGGAGTGTCGGCGTGAGAGCGATTGGACATTTGAACCCTGTCAGCGGGGTCGATGGGATATGTGAGTCCTGATTTTGCTGTGGGGTGTTTGAGAGGCTTTCAGGCGTTTATAAAATGCCATCAAGTCAATAAAATAGTTTATTATTAATTTGTTGTGTGTCTCGGTGCAGGTGTCAATCCGGGCGTGGATGGTGACTGGATCGCCGCATCCATGACCCATGCATGAACCTTTAGCGGCGCTGCCGCGCGGACCATGATCCGGGTGCGGTTTGGGCCGATGATAGAAAATGAGGCGTGAAAATGGATGCTGTGCCCAAGATTTTTATATTCAAGTGGGCCGCTGATGAGGCTGATCCAGCGCAGGGAAAAGCGCCCAAGCCCAAGGGTCAGCAAGCCGCCGCAATCGTTTCTCATCGTCACGGCGTGAAATAGGCGGCGAAGATCGGAATTCTTTTCAGATTGCGGGCAACGCGCCCGGATTCCTCTCGGATAAAGCCATGCAGGCCCTGTGGGCCTGATAGCTATTCAGTCCCCGAGCGGGGATTAGCTCCGGGCCAGAAAAGACGGACTGCCCCTTGGGGTTCTGAGCATCGCAAAGGCGATGTCCGAGGCCATCATGCGCGTGTCTGTGTCAAATACGGCAGACGATCTCATGGCAGTTGCCCGACAGTCCACCGTCAGCAGGGCTATGCGCAAGCCGTGGCGTGCCCAAGGTTATCGGCGGCACATTGTTCAGAGCAAAGGCTGGTTCGGCAAGTGGGCGGGTAAAAATAATAATATTCTCAGGTGTATGCCCTGCATTGTTCACGAGAAATGTCTTGATCCGGGGGCTTTGTGAAACCGTTGGCTATCCATTTTGCCACATGGCGCGTGGCGGTTTGTGTTTTTATTGCGGATGGGGCAACTGCCCGGCACGATCTTGATCCGGGTGCGGTTTGGGCCATGGACGGCTGTTCTTTGTTCCCGCAAAAGGCATTTGTGACGAGATTGGGTCGGCTATCCGGGGGCAGGGCGCCCCGTTCCCGCAAGGGGGCGGTCAGGACACAGGCAGGTCATCAGCCGTGAACTCGTGCCGCATTTGTCATGGTGGAGGGCACGGTCAGGCAGGGTTCCCCAAGGGAAGCCCGCCTGACGCGGGTGTGGCGCGGGTTTGTGCCCCCGGCTGTGTGGCGGCCTATTCCACTGTCACCGATTTCGCCAGATTGCGGGGCTGGTCTACGTCGGTTCCTTTGGCGACTGCGGTGTAATAGGCCAGATATTGCATCGGCACCGCGTAAAGGATTGCGGCAAAGGCTCCGCCGCCCGCAGGCATGGTGATCGCCGCGCGCACGCCTTCGCCTGCCTCGGTCACGCCATCGGCGTCAGAGATCAGCAAGACCTGACCATGGCGGGCCATCACCTCTTGCATGTTCGAGACGGTTTTTTCGAACAGCGCGTCGCGCGGGGCCAGCACCACCACCGGCACATTGCGGTCGATCAGGGCGATGGGACCGTGTTTCAATTCACCCGAGGCGTAACCTTCGGCGTGGATGTAGGACAGTTCTTTCAGCTTGAGCGCGCCTTCCAGCGCTACCGGATACAGCGCGCCGCGACCCAGATACAGAACGTCCTGCGCCTCGGCTAGCCAGTCGGCCAGTGCGCGGCAGTCATCCGCCACGGCCAGCGCCTGATTCAGCAGGCCGGGGATGGCGCGCAGGTCGTTCAGATGCGCGGCCAGTGCGGCATCATCCAGACGGCCCCGGTCGGCGGCGGCCTTGAGCGCCAGCACGGCCAGCACGGCCAATTGGCAGGTGAACGCCTTGCTGGATGCCACGCAGACCTCGATCCCGGCCAGCGTCGGCAGGGCGATGTCGGATTCGCGGGCGATGGCAGAGGTGCCGACGTTGACCACGCCCAGCGTCTTGGCCACCTTGTCCTGCGCATAGTGCAGCGCGGCCAGCGTGTCGGCGGTTTCCCCCGACTGGCTGACGAAAATCGCAAAGCTGCGATCCGACAAGGGCGGCTCGCGATAGCGGAATTCGGATGCGATGTCGATGTCGCAGGGCAGGCCGGCGATCTGTTCGAACCAGTATTTCGCCACATGCCCCGCCAGATGCGCCGTGCCGCAGCCGACCAGAATCACCCGGTCCACGCTGGTGAAATCGACCGCATCGGGCAGCACGATCCGGTCACCCTTGACGTAATGCGACAGCACATCGCCCAGAACGGCGGGCTGCTGGGCGATTTCCTTGGCCATGAAGTGGCGATAGCCGCCCTTGTCGATGGCCGTCGCGCCCACGTCGATGCGGGCCATGTCGCGGTTGGCACGGTTGCCGTTGGCGTCATAGATCTCGGCCCCGGCGCGGGTCAGGATGGCGTGATCGCCGTCTTCGAGATAGGTGATCTTGTCGGTAAAGGGGGCCAGCGCGATGGCGTCAGAGCCGACGAACATTTCACCTGTTCCGTGGCCGATGGCCAGCGGGCTGCCCTTGCGGGCGACGATCATCAGATCGCCCTGACCGTCGAAGATAAAGGCCAGCGCAAAGGCACCATGCAGCCGCGCCAGCGTCGCCCGCGCCGCCTCGACCGGGGTCATGCCTTGCGCCATGTGGTGCCCGGTCAGCAGGGCAACAGTTTCGGTGTCGGTTTCGGTCTGTGCCTCGATGCCCGCCTCGGCCAGTTCGGCGCGCAGATCGCGGAAGTTTTCAATGATGCCGTTATGGACCACCGCCACCGGGCCAAAGCGGTGCGGGTGGGCATTGCCTTCGGTCGCCGCACCATGCGTGGCCCAGCGGGTGTGGCCGATCCCGGCGCGGCCGGTCAGCGGCTCGTGCACCAGGCGGTCGGACAGGTTCACCAGCTTGCCGACGGCGCGGCGACGATCCAGCGTGCCGGTGTCATCGACGGTGGCGATCCCGGCGCTGTCATAGCCGCGATATTCCAGCCGCTTCAGCGCCTCGACCAGCTGCGGGGCGACCTCGTGATTGCCCAGAATTCCGACGATACCACACATTTCATTTACCCTTTTTCAACTTGAGCGCCGCCATCAGCCGCAGCGCCAGCCCCGGCTTTGTCACCTGACGCGCCCGGCCGATGGCCAGCGCGCCATCCGGCACGTCTTCGGTAATGGTGCTGCCCGATCCGGTCATTGCGTCATTGCCGACCCGCACCGGGGCGACCAGCATCGTATCCGAACCGATAAAGGCCCGTGCGCCGATTTCGGTGCGATGCTTGCCCACACCGTCATAATTGCAGGTGACGGTGCCCGCGCCGATATTGGTCGCCTCGCCCACATGGGCATCGCCCAGATAGGTCAGGTGGCCGACCTTGACCCCTTCATCCAGCACCGTGTTCTTGATTTCCACAAAGTTGCCGACATGCACATCGGCCCCCAGTTCCGCACCGGGCCGCAGCCGCGCGAACGGGCCGACGGTGGCACCGGCGCTGACGTGGCAGCCCTCGAGATGGCAAAACGGCAGGATTTCGGCCCCGCTTTCGACGGTGACACCCGGCCCGAACACGACATTCGGTCCGATCACGGCATCGCGCCCGATGACGGTATCCTGCGCAAACCAGACGGTTCCCGGATCAGTCAGCGTCACGCCGTTATCCATCGCGGCGGCGCGGGCGCGGGCCTGAAACGCGGTTTCAGCGGCGGCCAATTCGACGCGGGTGTTGATGCCCAGCGTCTCGGCCTCGTCGCAGGTGACGACATCGACCCGCCGCCCGGCGGCACGGGCCAGCGCGACCAGATCGGTCAGGTAATATTCCCCGGCGGCGTTTTCTGCCCGCAACTGCCCGATCAGGGCGCGCAGCAAATCGGCATCCAGCGCCATCACACCGGAATTGCAGAGCGCGATGTCGCGTTCCGCCTCGGTCGCGTCCTTGTATTCGACGATCCGTTCCAGCCCGTTGCCGGACACAACCAGACGGCCATAACGGCCCGGATCAGCCGCCTCGAACCCCAGCACGACCACATCGGCATCATGCCCCGCCAGCCGCGCCAGCGTATCTTCGCCGATAAACGGCGTGTCGCCATAGAGCACGATCACCCGACCGCCGAACCCTTCCAGCAAGGGCATCGCCTGCTGCACGGCATGGCCGGTGCCGAGCTGCTGTTCCTGCAAGGCGATCTGCGCATCCGGGTCCAGCTTGGCCACCGCCTTGCGGACCAGATCGGCACCGTGACCGGCAACCACGATCACCTGTTCGGGGTCCAGCGACCGCCCGGCGGCCAGCGCGTGCCCGACCAGCGGCACCGCCCCCAGCCGGTGCAGCACCTTGGGCAGATCGGATTGCATCCGGCTGCCTTGCCCCGCCGCCAGCACGATCAGTGCAACAGGTTTATCACGCATCAACTATCCCGCCGTTTGAACTTCTGTCGCGGGCGTTCTAACCACGGCGGCGACGGGACGAAAGTCCCGAGCGATCACTTATCTTGACGGAAGGTTACGGAAATGACGGGCGTTGTGGTGTTCGACCTTGACGGAACGCTGGCCGATACCTCGGGCGATCTGATCGCGGCGGCGAATAGCTGCTTTACCGCGCGCGGCCTGCCGCCGCTTCTGGACCCGGTGGCCGATGCGCTGACCGCCTTTCACGGCGGACGCGCCATGCTGCGGGCCGGATATGCGCGCCTTCCCCAAGGCTGGCTGCTGCCGCCCGGTGCCGAGGATCAGGATTTTCTGCATCTGCTGGAACATTACAGTGCGGCCATCGCCACCCACACCCGGCTGTATCCCGGCGTCGAAACCGCGCTGGAACGGCTGGCCGGGCAGGGGCACGCGCTGGCCGTCTGCACCAACAAACCCCAGGGGCTGGCCGAAACCCTGCTGCGCGAGCTGGGCATCCGGCAGGCCTTTGCCAGCCTGATCGGTGCCGATACGCTGCCCGTGCGCAAACCCGACCCGCGGCCCTATCAGGCGGCTGTCGATGCGGCCCGCGCGGGCGCGGCATCCTTTCTGGTCGGCGATACCGAAACCGACCGGAAAACCGCTGCCGCCGCGGGCGTGCCCGTTGCCCTTGTCACTTTTGGCCCGGAAGGCGAGGCGATCAAACGTCTGGCCCCCGACGCCTTGCTGCACCATTTCGACGATCTGCCCGATCTGGCCGCCGATTGGCTGGCATGAAAAAAGGGGCCGCCATGCCCCTTGCCGTTTGTGATAAACACGTCGGGGGTCCGGGGCTGACCCCGGACCGACCGTGCCGTTATTCCGCCTGACTGGCCGGTTTGGCGTTGAGCAGGCCGTATTTTTCGGCACCCAGCGTATCGTGCAGTTCGATCTGGGTTTCCAGAAAGTCGATGTGACCTTCTTCATCGGCGATCAGATCCTCGAACAAGGCTTTGCTGACGTAATCGCCGACCTTTTCGCAATGCTCGCGCGCTTCGATATACAGGGTGCGGGCGTCATGTTCGCCAGCCAGATCGGCCTCGAGCGTTTCTTTCAGGTTCTGACCGATGCGCAGAGGGTCCAGCTTTTGCAGATTCGGATGCCCTTCGAGAAAGATGATACGCTGGATCAGGCGATCGGCGTGGTTCATTTCCTCGATTGATTCGGCGCGCGACTTGTCGGCGATGTGACCATAGCCCCAGTCTTCTTGCAGCCGGTAATGCAGCCAATACTGGCTGACCGCAGTCAGTTCAGACCGCAGTGCGGCGTTCAGATACTCGATGACCTTGCTGTCGCCCTTCATGGGAATCGCTCCGTTGTTTCAGTGCTTTGTTTGTCCGCAGAACTGGCGGCGCGACCCCTATATTATCGCATCCACGCATAGTGTCCAGAAACAGCGGCAAGCACCCGCCACAATCAGCGCGATAGCCCAGGGCACGGTAAATCTTGCCCGGCGTGATGATCGTATCCGCATCCGACGCCCGCATCCAGTCAACGGCGCTGCGGATCTGATGGTCGGTGATGCCGGTGCAGTGACAGATAATCATGGCGCGCTCCCTGCGGTTGGGAAACTCTTACCATAATTGTCGGCAATGTAAACCTGACAAATTCCATCTGAAACTCACGCCTGCTTGACCTTGGGCGGCGCGACGCGGAAAACACATGGATGAAGCTGGATGATTTCGATTTTCACCTGCCCGAGGGGCTGATCGCCACCCGGCCCGCGCGGCCCCGATCCTCGGCCCGGCTGCTGGTGGCGCAGGGGGATGGCGTGGCCGATCATCATGTGGCGGATCTGCCTGATTTCCTGCGTCCCGGCGATCTGCTGGTGCTGAATGATACCCGTGTGATTCCCGCGCGGCTCAGCGGCACGCGTGCCCGGCAGACCCCGCAGGGCGAGGCCGTGGCCCGGATCGAGGTCACGCTGCTGGAACCCGTCGCCAGCGGCTGGCGCGCGCTGGCCAAGCCGCTGCGCAAGCTGCGGCCGGGCGAGGTGATCCGGTTTTCCGACGCTCTGTCCGCCACTGTCGCCAGTCTTGAAGATGGCGAACTGACCCTGCATTTCGACGCGCAGGGCGCCGATTTCGACGCGGCGCTGGACCGCGCCGGACAGATGCCGCTGCCCCCCTATATCGCGGCGCTGCGCGCGCCCGACGATCAGGACCGCACCGATTACCAGACGGTTTGGGCCGCGCGATCCGGCGCCGTGGCCGCGCCCACCGCCAGCCTGCATTTCGACCAGCCGCTGCTGAATGCGATTGCCGCGCGCGGTGTTGGCATGACCCATGTCACCCTGCATGTCGGCGCGGGCACGTTTTTGCCCGTCAAGGTCGATGACGTCACCACCCACAAGATGCACGCCGAATGGGGCGAGGTGACGCCGCAGGCCGCGCAGGCGATCAATGCCGCGCGGGCGGCGGGCGGGCGGATCATCCCGGTTGGCACCACCGCGCTGAGGCTGATCGAATCGGCCGCGCAACAGGATGGCACGGTCGCGCCCTTTGCGGCGGAAACCGACATTTTTATCTATCCGGGCTATCGGTTCCGGGTGGCGGATGCGCTGATGACCAACTTTCACCTGCCCAAATCCACCCTGCTGATGCTGGTGTCGGCACTGATGGGGCAGGAAAAGATACAGAAAATTTACCGCCATGCGGTAGAGACGGGCTATCGTTTCTTCAGCTACGGGGATGCCTCTCTGCTGATTCCCGACCCGCACTGTCTGACAAGGGGCTGATTTATGCTTTCGGTTCTGCGCAGTTCATGGCCGCTCTTGCTGGGCATTCTGCTTTTGATGGTCGGGAACGGGATGCAGGGCACGCTGCTGGGTATCCGCGGCGGGATCGAGGGGATTGCCACATTTCAGATGTCGGTCGTCATGGCCGCCTATTACGGCGGTTTTCTGGCCGGAAGTCTGATGGTGCCGGGGCTGATTCAGGGTGTCGGGCATGTCCGCGTCTTTGCGGCACTTGGGTCGATGGTCTCGGCCGTGCTGATCCTGTATCCGGTGGCGCCCGACTGGATCGTCTGGTCGGCGCTGCGCTTTGTGATCGGGTTTTCCTTTTGCGGGGTCTATATCACCGCAGAAAGCTGGCTGAACGCCAGTGCCACCAACGAAAACCGGGGGCAGGCACTGGCGGCCTATATGATCGTGCAGATGGTCGGCATCATCACGGCGCAACTGCTGTTGAACGCGGCTGATCCCGCCGGATTTCTGCTGTTCGTGATCCCGTCGGTGCTGGTGTCGCTGGCTTTTACGCCGATCCTGCTGACGGCCAGCCCCGCACCGCAGTTCCAGACGATCAAGCGGATGTCCTTTGGCCGGCTGTTCCGCGCCTCGCCACTGGGCTGCGTCGGTATCTTTCTGATGGGCGGGGTGTTTTCGGCGCTGTTCGGCATGGCTTCGGTCTGGGGCACCGCAACGGGGATGAGCGTGGCCGAGATCTCGTCCTTTGTCGCGGCCATCTATATCGGCGGGCTGGTGCTGCAATTCCCGGTCGGCTGGCTGTCGGACCGGATGGACCGGCGCGTGCTGGTGCTGGCGCTGGCCGTGGTCGGGGTGGTGACGGTGGCGCTGGTGGTGCTGACCGGGCCGGGCATTCTGGGGCTGACGCTGGCGGGCGCGGTGCTGGGGGGCGTGGCCAATCCGGTTTACGCATTGTTGCTGGCCTATACGAATGATTATCTGGATACTGCCGACATGGCCGCCGCCTCGGCCGGGCTGCTGTTCATCAACGGCCTGGGCGCGATGGCGGGGCCGCCGATCACCGGCTGGCTAATGGGGGTGGCAGGGCCGGACGGCTTCTGGCTTTATATGGGGCTGCTGCTGGCGGTGCTGGCGGGCTATGCTGGCTGGCGGATGACGCGGCGCGCGGCCATTGGTGCGGTCGGCACCTATTCGGTGATCTCGCCCACCGCGACCCGCGTCGCGGTCGAGGTTGCGCTTGAGGACAATCCCGACCAACCTCAGGGAGGAGAGGGTGAAATGGAACGTGCAAAGCAAATCAACGAATTTTGGTCAGAGGTCGGGCCAAAGGGCTGGTATGAACGTTCGGATGCGCTGGATCAGACGATCCGCGACCGCTTTCTGGGTGATTGGCAGGATGCCGAGGCGCTGACCCGCGCGTGGGAAAGCACGGCGGAAGGCGCGCTGGCTGCGCTGATCCTGACCGATCAGTTCCCGCGCAACATGTTCCGCGATGATCCGCGCGCCTTTGCCACCGATGATCTGGCGGTGCAGATCGCCGAACGCGCGATTGCCGCCGGGTTCGACATGCAGACCCCCGAACCGATGCGGCAGTTCTTTTATCTGCCCTTCGAACATGCCGAGGATCTGGATCGCCAGAACCGCGCCGTCGCCCTGTTCGCGGAACGGATGCCCGGCGAAAGCCTGCGCCATGCCGAACTGCACCGCGACACGATCGCCCGTTTTGGCCGGTTCCCGTGGCGCAACGCCGTGCTTGGCCGCATCGCCTCGCCGCAAGAGCAGCGGCTTATGGACGCGGGCGGATATGGTGCGCTGGTGTCTGGCAAGCTGTCGCTTGATGACCTGTAAAAATTGATTTAACGCTGAACTATCTTTGAATTGGGGGACGAAGGCATGGCTCAGAATTTCGATATGGTGGTGATCGGGGCAGGGCCGGGCGGCTATGTTGCCGCGATCCGTGGTGCGCAACTGGGGCTGAACGTCGCCTGTATCGAGCGCGAGCATCTGGGCGGTATCTGCCTGAACTGGGGCTGCATCCCGACCAAGGCGATGCTGCGCTCGGCCGAGGTGTTCCACCTGATGCACCGCGCCAAGGATTTCGGCCTGTCCGCCGACAAGATCGGCTTTGATCTGGGCAAGGTGGTGGACCGTTCGCGCGGGGTGGCCAAGCAATTGTCGGGCGGCATCGGCCATCTGTTCAAAAAGAACAAGGTGACCTCGATCATGGGCGAGGCGAAACTGATCGCCCCCGGCAAGATCAGCGTGAAAACCGACAAGGGCACCGAAGACATCACCGCCAAGTCGATCATCATCGCCACCGGCGCGCGGGCGCGCGAACTGCCGGGGCTGGAACCCGATGGCAAGCTGGTCTGGAACTATAAACATGCGCTGAAGCCGCCGCACATGCCGAAAAAGCTGTTGGTGATCGGCTCGGGCGCGATTGGCATCGAGTTCGCGTCGTTCTTTAACACTTTGGGTGCCGATACCACCGTGGTCGAGGTGATGGACCGTGTGCTGCCGGTCGAGGATGCGGAAATCAGCGCCTTTGCGAAAAAGCAGTTCGTCAAGCAGGGCATGAAAATCATGGAAAAGGCCACGGTCAAAAAGCTGGACCGCAAGGGCAGCACCGTGACCGCCCATATCGAGGTCGGCGGCAAAACCGAAACGCAGGATTTCGATACGGTGATTTCAGCCGTCGGGATCGTCGGCAATGTCGAGAACCTTGGGCTGGAAGCCTTGGGGATCAAGGTGGACCGCACCCATATCGTGACCGATGAATATTGCCGCACCGGAGTTGACGGCATTTATGCCATCGGCGACGTGGCGGGCGCACCCTGGTTGGCGCACAAGGCCAGCCATGAAGGTGTAATGGTTGCCGAACTGATCGCCGGTCAGCATCCACATCCGGTCAAGCCGTCCTCTATCGCCGGCTGCACCTATTGCCACCCGCAGGTCGCCAGCGTCGGCCTGACCGAAGCCAAGGCGAAAGAGGCGGGTTATGACATCAAGGTCGGGCGTTTTCCCTTTATCGGCAACGGCAAGGCGATTGCCTTGGGCGAGCCGGACGGTCTGGTAAAAACCATCTTTGACGCGAAAACCGGCGAATTGCTGGGCGCGCATATGGTTGGTGCCGAGGTGACGGAACTGATCCAGGGCTATGTCATCGGGCGTCAGCTTGAAACCACCGAACAGGATCTGATGGAAACGGTGTTCCCGCACCCCACCCTGTCGGAAATGATGCACGAATCCGTGCTGGACGCCTATGGCCGTGCGATCCATTTCTAAGATTGCGTCATCCTGCTGAGAAACTGGCGGAGGGGCGATCCCTCTCTCTGCCAGTTTTTACGTGACGTTGACCCACATCAAAGTGTGCAGCCCCGCCCGCGTCTAACCTTGGCCAATTGCCAACAGGAGCAGCCATGACCCCCGAAGCCGCCCGTAAATTTCTGATCGCGCGCCGCCGTGAATTGCTGTCGAACCTGAACGAGATCGAGGACCGGCTGGACGAAACGCCGCCCGCCGATTGGGAAGAACGCGCGGTTGAACGGCAGGACGACGAGGTGTTGCAGGCGCTTGGCCATCAGGAACAGGCCGAGGTGCGCCGCATCGACGCCGCGCTGGATCGCATCAATGCGGGCGAATACGGCGCCTGCGTCAAATGTGGCAACGATATTGCCCCCGCGCGACTGGAATTGCTGCCCGATACGCCCTTCTGCGCCGCCTGCGCGCCCTGATTTCAGCGACCTGCCGGGGCGGTCTGTTCCGACAGAACCGCCTTGAGCGTGGCATAAAGCGTGCGGGCATGATCCAGATCGCCCAGACGCAGCGTTTCCTTGATGTCTTCACAGACCGTGCGGGCCAGTTGCCCGGTGCCATGCCGGTGCTGCATCAGCCATTCCGAACGCAGCGCGGTATTGACGGCGGCTTTGGCCTGGCCTTCGGTCAGCCTTGCGACATCATCCGCAGACAGGCCCGATGCGGTGAGAATGTTATTCAGCGTGGTCATTTCATCGCCTCCACAGCTTTGTGTTCAGCATAACACGGCCACTGACGCGCACCAAAGATACGGGCAGCGACATGCTGACGCAGGGGCGGTTTGCGGTGCGGTTTTGATCCGCATCAATGCAGTTTTGGGCGGGGTTGCTAAACAAATAAGCAGGGAATTATCAAGGGGGCTGTCATGCCGCGTCTTTTTCTGCTGATCCTGTCCATCGCCATGGGCACGCTGGCCGGTATCGGGGTCATTGTCGTGCTGGTTGCGGGCCTTACCGGCGGCTGGCCGATTATCGCGGGGGCTGCTGCGGGGGCTGTGCTGTCGGTTCCGGTGTCGTGGTTCGTTGCCAAACAGATCGTCGCATCAGAACCTTGATGCCGCTTCTCTTGCCGCAGAGAAGGCATGATCTGCCATGGAAAAGGGGCCTTGCGGCCCCTTTTGTTTTATTCGGTCTCGGCTGCCGCAGGCGGGGGCAGCTTTTTCGCGCTGCCGCCTTGCAGCGGATCTTCCTGACGCTGCACCGAACCTTCGAAATGCGCGCCCGATTCAATGGCGATGGTTTTGTGAATAATGTCGCCTTCGACGCGCGCTGTGGCGGACAGGCGGACCTTCAGCCCGCGGACCCGGCCGACGATACGACCGTTGATGATAACCTCATCGGCCACGACCTCGCCCTTGACGGTGGCGGTTTCGCCGATGGTCAGTTGATGCGCGCGGATGTCGCCTTCGACCGTGCCTTCGACCTGAATATCGCCCTGCGTGCGGATGTTGCCGGTCACGGTCAGGTCAGAGGACAGAACCGAGGGGGCCTGTCGGTTGCGCGGGGCCTGCGGTACCGGGGTATCGGTGCGTTCGGGCGTCGGCGGAACATAGGTTTCCGCCGGGGTCTGGCTGCGGTTGCCGGTTTCGGTCACTCGGGTTTTAGAAAACATTGCTTGCCGCCTTGATGAATTCCATGGGGTTCACGGCCCGTCCTTTGACCCGCACCTCATAGTGCAGATGCGGTCCGGTCGAGCGTCCAGTATTTCCCATATCACCGATCAGATCGCCTTGCGACACCCTTTGGCCGGGACGGACGCGAATTCTGCTGAGATGGGCGTAACGGGTTTCGGTGCCAAGTTCGTGGTCAATCTTGATCAGATTGCCATAAGCGCCCTGCCAGCCCGCATAGCTGATAACGCCGTCAGCAGTGGCATAGATCGGGGTGCCGACCGGCCCGGCCATGTCGATCCCCTCATGCGCGCGGCCCCAGCGACGACCAAAGCCCGATGTATAGCGGAACGAGGATTTCACCGGCATCGCCAGCGGCACCTTTTCCAGCGCGATGCGATAGGTGTTGGCCTGATCCAGCGTAATCAGAATTTTGTTGGCGCGGGTCTCGCCCTCGGAAATCGCGGCATTGCCGCTGCTGGAATAGGAAATCGGTGTCAGCGGGCCGCCCTGACCGGAATAGCCGCGTCGCACCAGACGCAGCACTTCCTCTGGGTCCATGCCAGCCTGCCGGAAGACACGGTTCAGAGGCTCGACCGACAGGGCTACGGCGTCTTCAAGCTGAGTGAAGATTTCATCCTGACGGGCAATGATCTGATCGCGTTCGACGGTCAGTTGCTCGGCGGCAAGGCGGGCTTCATGTGCCTCTTGCACGGCATCGCTGCGTTGGGCGGCGGTGGTTTTCAACTCGCCCGACAGAATGTCCAGCGCGACCGAAAATTCCTGCGCGCGCCCCGCTTCGCCAACGGGGGCGCCGGTCTGCTCTTCGATCACGGCGGTCAGATCGCGCGCCTCTGACTTGGCGCTGTCGCGGGCGACGATGGCGTCGCGCAGGGTGGTCTGCACCGCGCCCATGCCGGTTTCCAGCTCGCGGCGGCGTTCCTCGGACGATAGCAGTTGCGATTGCATCTGCGACACCTGATCCAGCGCCACCGAAAACCGCCGCTGCGCCGCCACGGCCTCGGCCGCGCGGGCATCGCGTTCGGCGGAAAGCTGATCCAGACGATCCTCGAATGCGGATTGCGCGCGCAGGATGTCGTCGCGCGATGAACCGGCGCTGATCGCGTCGATCACCAGGATCGAGCTGGCGATGATCGACCAGCCAAACACCACCGCCGTGCCGCCAAAGGCAACGATTTGCGTCAGCGGACGCAACCGGACAAAGCGCGTCGCGTTGTCAGAGCGAAGAAACAGCCGTTGTTCGGGCAGCCAGCGTTCCAGCGAGGTATTCAGTCGGTTCAGAATGCGTCCGGGCAAATCAGCGCGTCCCCAGGTTCGGCGGCCCGGTTTCCCTGCGCGCCTTTGGTTCGATATTCAGACGGATAAAAGGGATGTGTGCCTGAATGGCAACATGCGTTGAGACCAGTGGTCAGTGGATGCGCGAAGACGTGCCCGATCAGGCGGATTCCCGCCTAAATTGTGGATAAATCCCTAGGAAATATCGTATGGCAAGGGGCCGGATCGGTCTTGCGGTATCCTCAGCGGGCGGTCGATCGGGGGCACGGCGCGCTGATGGCAATCGGTGCGCGGGCAGATTCGGCACGAAATGCCAATAGGCTCAAAGGCACGCGGGTTGCCAATATCCAGCCCGTCGGCCTGCACCATGGCAGCCGCATGGCTGATCTCGCACCCCAGCCCGATGGCAAAGCGGCGGATCGATGCGGCGAATGAACCGGCCGGTTTTGATACATCCCGAGCGAGCAGCAGATAGCGTGCGCCATCGGGGGTTTGCGCCAGTTGCCGCAGAAATCGGCCCGGCTGTTCGAACGCCTGATGCACGTTCCACAGCGGACAGGCACCGCCAAAGCGCGCGAACTGAAGCCGTGTCGCGGAATGCCGCTTGGTAATGGTGCCCGCCTGATCCACGCGCACGAAAAAGAACGGCACGCCCTTGTCGCCAGGGCGCTGCATCGTGGACAGCCGGTGCGCCACCTGTTCCAGCGAGGCGCCAAATTGATGCGCCAGCCGCTCCAGATCGTGCCGTTCCGTGCGCGCGGCGTTCAGAAAGCTGCAATAGGGCATCAGTGCCGCCCCGGCGAAATAGTTGGCCAGCCCCAGACGCGCCACATCCCGCGCTGTTGCGCTGCGGAACCGGGCCAGATCCAGTGTCGCTTCAAGCAGGTCGTGCTGTTGTTCCAGCGCCACCTGATGCAGCAACTGAAAGCTGCGAGTGGGGGCATCGGCGGCGGCGTTCATCACGATCTGCCGCCCCTCGCGGCGGAAAACGGCCCCCGGCGGCAGATCGGCCAGCCGCACCTTGATGCCGCGCGTATCCAGCGCCTCGACCGCGGTGTGCCATGGGTCGGCACGCTGCCCGTCGGGGCTGGCAAAGCGTTCCGCCGCGCGGTCCACGGCGTCGATGTAATTGTCGCAATAGTGGAAAAAGTCGCGCACTTCCTCCCACGGGGTGGCCATGGCGTTCTGACCGGCGTTGCCCAGGGCTTCGTCCAGCGCGGCCAGCCGTTCCTGCCCCTGACGATGCGCGCGGTAAAGGTCCAGAAAGGCGCGTGACAGCATTGGCGTGTTCGTGGCCGCCAGTCGCAGATCGGCCAAAGGCGGCGCGCTGTCGAACAAGGGATCGGCCAGCGCCTCTTGCAGATCGATGACCATGCGTTCCGCATCGCCCGAGGCCAGCGAGGCCAGATCAGTGCCGAACTCCTGCGCCAACCGCAGCAGAACCCCGGCAGAGATCGGGCGATGGTTGTTTTCCATCTGCGACAGATAGGGCAGCGATACCCCCAGCCGTTCGGCAAAGGCCCGCTGCGACAGGGATGCCCGTGCCCGCGTTTCCCGCAAGGCGGCACCACCATAAATCTTTTGCAAGGCCATGATCGCCCCCTTGGTTTGCAAATCCGGCTGTAACCTTTGCAAACAATCTTGGGCAAGGGGCCGCGTTGCGGATACCGCGACAAGCCGGGGCAAATCCGGCCCGGCCACAGCAGGCGAGGCCAAAGGTGCGCAGCCTGCCGGTGCGCGCTGAACTGACGATGGGATCAGCAGGGTAAAACCCAGACCGATCACCGCCATCAGGGTCATCAGAAAAGAGCCAAGATTCGCGATCATGGCCCATCATGGGGCGATAACCCCTAAGAAATGGTTGATCCCTGTGGGTTAACCGGACCGCAGCAACTGCCGCTCTCTCGCCATGACCCACAGGATGGCGGCAATGGTGCCAAGCGCTGAGGCGACCATGATCGTCAGCAGCGGCGTGGCGCCCGCCTCTTTGTCCAGCATCCGCGCGGCCAGTGCGGCCAGCCCAGCACCGCCCGCGATCGCCATTGCACCGCCAAGGCCCGATGCCGTGCCCGCCAGTTCGGGGCGCACGCTCATCATACCAGCGTTGGCACTGGGCAGAACCAGCCCGTTACCCAGCCCCATCGCCACCACCGGCCCAAAGAACGCCAGCGGCGTGCGCAGCCCCCACAGGTCCAGCCCCAGCCCGATCAGCAGCGCAGCGGCGACGATGATCGACCCGGCCAGCACCATCAGGTTGATCCCAAACCGCACCGACCAACGCCCCGAGATATAATTGCCGATGAAATAGCCGACCGAGGGTGCCCCGAACCACCAGCCCAGTTGCCCCGGCGTCAGGCCATAGATTTCCTGCCCCACAAACGGCGCGCCGCCCAGATAGGCGAAAAACGCGCCCGACGATGTGGTGGCTGCCAGCGCATAGCCCCAGAACCGCACCGACCGCGCCAGCACCGGATAGCTCGCGATCTGTTGGCGCAGCGGTATTCCGCCGCCTTGCGCGGTTTCGCTGAGGTCCGTCCAGACCAGGATCAGCACGACCACGCCCGCACCCAGCATGACGGCAAAGCTGCCGTGCCAGCCGACGGTTTCTTCCAGAATGCCGCCCAAAGCCGGGGCCATCATGGGCACCACTGACATGCCCATGGTGACATAGCCCAGGCGGCTGGCTGCCTGATCGGGGCCGGACAGGTCGCGGATCACCGCGCGTGACAGCACCATGCCCGCCGCCGATACGGCTTGCGTCATGCGGAACAGCAAAAACAGCCAGATATTCGTGGCCAGCAACGTTCCACATGTCGCCAGCAGAAAGATCAGCAGCGCGCCGATCATCACCGGGCGGCGGCCAAAGCGGTCGCTGATCGGCCCGATCATCAGTTGCAGCACCGCGCTGGTCGCCAGATAACCCGACACCGAAAGCTGGATGGTGGCGTAATCAGTGCCGAAGTCCTGCGCCATATGCGGCAGCGAGGGCAGAAAGATGTTGGTGGCCAGCGCCCCCAGCCCGGCCATCGCCACCAGCGTCAGCAGTGAGGGTGCCTTAACTCCAGTCATGGAACACGAACCACGCACCAAGACAGATCAGCGCAAAGCCGACACCATGTTGCCAGCCCAGTTTCTCGCCCAGATAAAACCATGAAAAAAGGGCGAAAACCGTCAGGCTGATGACCTCTTGGATGGTTTTCAACTGGGCGGTGCTGAAATGACCGTGGCCGATGCGGTTGGCGGGCACCTGCATCATGTATTCAAACAGCGCGATGCCCCAACTGACGAAAATCACCAGCATCAGGGGCGCGGCTTTGAATTTCAGGTGGCCATACCACGCGACTGTCATAAACACATTCGAAGCAATCAGCAGGCCGATTGTCACCACCGGCACGGGCAGGTTTACCATTGCGACTGACTTTCGCGCGCAAGGTTGCCAAAGCGGGTGAACTGCCCCTCGAAGGCCAGTTCGACCGTGCCGATGGGGCCATGACGCTGCTTGCCGATGATGACCTCGGCCTTGCCATGGACGGCCTCCATGATCTGCTGCCACTTGGCCATGGCGTCCAGATCGCTGTCCGAGGGTTTTTCGCGTTCGCGGTAATATTCCTCGCGAAAGACGAACATCACGATGTCGGCGTCCTGTTCGATCGAGCCGGATTCGCGCAGGTCGGACAGTTGCGGGCGCTTGTCCTCGCGGTTTTCGACCTGACGGGACAGCTGCGACAGGGCGATGACGGGGATGTTCAGTTCCTTGGCGATAGCCTTGAGACCCTGCGTGATTTCCGACACCTCGTTCACGCGGCTGTCCTTGGCCGACGCGGCTTTGAGCAGTTGCAGATAGTCCACCATCAGCACGTCCAGCCCATAGGTGCGTTTCAGCTTGCGCGCGCGGGCGGCAAGCTGGTTGATCGGCAGGGCGGGCGTGTCGTCGATATACAAGGGGCAGTTCTGCAAGGCGTGCGCGGCCTCGACGAAACGGCGAAATTCGGATTCGTCCATATCGCCGCGGCGGATGCGTTCTGACGGGACCTCGGCGGCTTCGGACAGGATACGGGCGGCAAGCTGTTCGGCCGACATTTCCAGCGAAAAAAAGCCGACGATCCCGCCCGCCACGGTGCCGGTGGTGCCGTCGGGCTTTTCGCCCATCTGATGCGCCTTGGCGACGTTGAAGGCGATGTTCGTCGCCAGCGAGGTTTTGCCCATCGAGGGACGACCGGCCAGAATAATCAGGTCGGAATTGTTCAGCCCGCCCATCTTTTTGTCGAGATCAATCAGCCCGGTCGAAATGCCCGACAACTCGCCATCGCGCTGATAGGCGGCGTTTGCCGCCTCGACCGCGCCGGTAACGGCCTTGAGAAAGCTTTGAAACCCGCGCTCGGCCACGCCTTGTTCGCCCAGCTTGTAAAGCGTCTGTTCGGCGGCCTTGATCTGTTCTTCGGCGTCGTCATCGACAGCAACGGTGCCTGCGCGCGCGGCAATATCCTGGCCTAGCGTAATCAACTCGCGTCGCAGGGCAAATTCGCGGATCATCTGGGCATAGTCGCGCGCGGCATAGGCGCTGATCGCACCTGCCGCCATCCGCGCCAGATAGGCCGGGCCGCCCAGATCCTTGAGACCCGCGTCCTGTTCCATGAATGCCTTGATCGTCACCGGGCTGGCCAGCGCATTGCGGCGGATGCGTTCGGAACAGATGTCAAAGATGCGGGCGTGGACAGGTTCATAGAAATGATCGGGTTTGATGATCTGACTGATCCGGTCAAACACGTCATTATTGGTCAGCAGGGCGCCCAGCAATTGCTGTTCAGCCTCGATCGAGAAGGGCACGGTCTGCTGCTCCGCCTCGGGTTGCGGGGCGGTGCTGAGGGCGCGAATCTCGCTCATGAGGGTTCCTCTGACAAAGCCTTACGCCTAACGCATTTCGCCGCCGAATGGAATCCGGCGGCGAAAAATAACGGGGGGCGGTTCTGTGGATAAGTTACGGATGCGCAGCCTGCCATGCGCGCGGATCACGCAGGAATGCCTCGACCTCATCCAGCGTCGCGGCGTCAAAGGTCGCCTGCGCCCGCGCCTCGGCCAGCACGTCCCACCAGGTGCAAAGATGGTGCAGCGTCACGCCATGATCGCCCAGCCGGTTGATGGTTTCGGGGAAGATGCCGTAATAAAAGATAACGGCGGTATGCGCGCAGGTTGCCCCGGTTTCGCGGATCGCATCGACAAAAGACAGCTTGCTGCCGCCGTCGGTGGTCAGATCCTCGACCAGCAACACGCGCTGACCTTCGGTCATGGCGCCCTCGATCCGGGCATTGCGGCCATAACCCTTTGGTTTCTTACGCACATAAGTCATCGGCAGCGACAGCCGTTCGGCCACCATGGCGGCAAAGGGGATGCCTGCGGTTTCGCCGCCCGCGATGTTATCAAACGCCTCGAACCCGGCGTCGCGCAGCACGGTCGCGGCCAGAAAGTCCATCAGCGTGGCGCGCACCCGCGGAAAGCTGATGATACGGCGGCAATCCACATAGGTCGGCCCTTTCAGACCCGACGCATAGGTGAACGGTTGCGCGGCGTTGAAATCGACCGCCTTGATGTCCAGCAACATCCGGGCGGACAGGCGGGCGATTTCCTCGCGCGTGGGATAGGGCAGGGTCATGCGTCCTCCTGATGCCAATAAAGCGGAAAGCCGGGGTCAAAGACGGTCACGGTCTCGTCCCCGGCGGTGATGTGTGTTGGGTATTCGGCGGGCGTGTCGCGCCGGGTCAGACGGATTTTGCCTTCGTTTGGCGGCAGGTCATAGAACGCGGCGCCGTTCAGGCTGGTAAACGCCTCCAGCCGGTCCAGCGCGTTTTCATCCTGAAACACCTGCGCCAGAATCGACATGGTGTTCGGCGCGGTAAAGCAGCCCGCACAGCCGCAGGGCTGCAACTTGGCGCTGTCGGGATGCGGCGCGCTGTCGGTGCCAAGGAAAAACCGCGCCTCGCCGCTGGTGGCCGCCTGACGCAGCGCCAGACGATGCGTTTCGCGTTTCGCCACCGGCAGGCAATAATAATGCGGACGGATGCCCCCGGCGAGGATCGCGTTACGGTTGATGACCAGATGGTGCGTGGTGATTGTCGCGCCCAGATCATCGCCACCGCTGCGGGCATAGGCGACCCCTTCGGCGGTGGTGATATGTTCCATCACCACGCGCAGGCCGGGCGTCTCGCGGCGGATCGGGTCCAGCACGCGGTCGATGAACACCGCCTCGCGGTCGAAAATATCGACAGCAGGATCAGTGACTTCGCCGTGAACGCACAGCGGAATACCCGCCTCGGCCATCGCCTCGAACACGGGGCGCACACGGTCGAAATCGGTCACGCCGCTGGCGCTGTTGGTGGTCGCGCCCGCCGGATACAGCTTGACCGCGCGGATGATGCCGCCCTGATGCGCGGCCACCACATCGGCCGGGTCGGTCGCATCGGTCAGATACAGCGTCATCTGGGGGTGCAGCCGCGCGCCCGGTGGCAGCGCCGCCATAATCCGGTCGCGATAGGCGGCGGCCTGCGCCCCTGTCACCACCGGGGGCACCAGATTTGGCATGATGATTGCACGGCCAAAACCTGCGGAATGGGCGGCGACAGCGTGCAGCATCGCCCCATCGCGCAGATGAAGATGCCAGTCGTCGGGAACCGTCAGCGTTAGTGATTTGTTCATAAGGCACGATGTATAACGCGACATGTGAGGATGCCAAGCAGATCGCTGCGCCACTGATGGTGGCCAAGGTTTTTCTTGTGCGGCATTCTGTCGCGAACTACAATTATTGGTTAATTCCATGGTCAAAGGTCGGCGTATGCACAAGTCCTTTAACTCTTTTGCCAATCCGGCGGCGCATCTGATGCTGATGGCACAGATGGCGCGGATCGGCTTCGAATCGCAGGCGGTGATCGCCATGCGGCTGGCCGGAATGATGGGGCTGACCGCCCAATCTCCGACTGAACCACTGCGCATGGTCACAGAAAAACAGCAGGCGGTGATGGAATCGGCGCAGGCCGCTTATCACGCCATCTGGCGCGGCGAGGCTCCAGGTGAGATTTTGTCTGACGCCCTGCGTCCCTATGGTCGCCGCACACGTGCCAATTCCCGGCGTCTTTACCGGGTAAAACCCAAGCGTCGCGGCTGATACTGGCTGCGGTTTTGGGATGATGGGGCTAGGGGGGGTGTTTAGTCCCATCATGTGATGGTCTACTTACCTGTGACCATCGGAAGGACG
>NZ_JAUNTO010000042.1 GCF_030538655.1 Paracoccus sp. (in: a-proteobacteria) | reverse complement strand
AACCGCTTGACTGAGACGACCCCGTTACCGAAGTCTGGAGCCTAGCCCGGCACTTCCATCCGGCTCTTTAGGTTCAGGACTCGTTTTCGGGTCATAGCCAGATCTGAAATATGTTGATGACATAGCCGTATGATGAACGCCACTGATCCACAAGATCAAAATCCACCTCTGACCCCACTCCATCCGCGATACGCTTTCCTGCGCGTTTGACTTGGGTCTTACTTTCGGACAGCGTCCGATCCAGCATCATTCTTATCGTATTGGGTAAAGTGTGGGCGGATGTGGCGCTCATATGGTGCCCTACATCTGCGGGCCCAAAACACCCTCTGTGAGGCAAACTGTGTGGCAAAATTGGCGCTAACAAAGAAGAAGCCCCAAGAATCTCACGATGCTTGGGGTTTTCTACTTGACTTTGGTGCCCAGGAGAGGACTCGAACCTCCACACCTTGCGGCACACGGACCTGAACCGTGCGCGTCTACCAATTCCGCCACCTGGGCCGGTTGCGTGAGGCGGGGATGTATCGGGATGTTCGGGGGGTGTCAACGGCCTCTTGCAAAAAATCTTCATCATTTTGGCGCTGCGTGAAAACCTTCGGGAAATCTTGCCGTGGCAGGCTGGCGGGGTTATCAGAAGGCAGGCAGATGAAAGGGCACAGCCGATGTCAAAGCTGGTCACGATCTATGGCGGTTCGGGCTTCGTTGGGCGTCAGATCGCCCGCATCCTTGCAAAGGAAGGCTGGCGCATCCGCATCGCTGTGCGCCGCCCGGATGAGGCGCTGTTCGTGCGCGGTTATGGTGCCGTGGGGCAGGTGGTGCCGGTTCTGTGCAATATCCGCGACGACGAATCAGTGCGGGCGGCCATGGCCGATGCCGATGCGGTGGTGAATTGCGTGGGCATTCTGGTGCGCGAGGGCAAGAACGACTTTGCCCCGGTCCAGCACGAGGGTGCGGCGCGCATTGCCCGCCTCTCGGCGGAAACGGGCGTGCCGGTCATGGTGCATCTGTCGGCCATCGGCGCCGATCCCGATGCCGACAGCCATTATGCCGCCAGCAAAGGCAAGGGCGAGGCGGCAGTGCGCCAGCACCGCCCCGATGCCATCATCCTGCGCCCCTCGGCCATCTTTGGCGAAGGGGACGGACTTTACACCAAGTTCGCCAACAAAACCAAGATGTTCCCGCTGATCCTGCCGATTGCCGGGGGCGCGACCCGGATACAGCCGGTCTATGTCGGCGATGTCGCCGCCGCCGCCGCCAGGGCGGTGAACGGCCAGGCCGAACCGGGCATCTATGAACTGGGCGGGCCGGATGTTTTCACCATCGACCAGATCGTGCGCCAGGCATTGCACAGTTCGCGGCGGCGGCGCGGCCTGTTCAACATGCCGTTCTGGTTCGCCGGTATCGTCGGCGGGGCGCTGGATCTGGTGCAGATCCTGACCGGGGGGCTGGTCACAAACCGGGTGATGACGCGCGACTTCGTGCGGATGATGCGCCATGACAATGTTGTCGCAGACGGGGCGCGAACGCTGGCGGATCTGGGCATCCAGCCCACCGCAGCCGAGGCCGTGATCGACAGCTATCTTTGGCCGTTCCGCCCGTCCGGGCAGTATGACGAGATCAAGGAATCGGCGCAAAACCTGCGTCACGGCTGATAAATCATGGAATATAACACAATTATCGCGGCAGCCCTTGGTGTGCTGGAGGGGCTGACAGAATTCATTCCCGTGTCCTCGACCGCGCATATCCTGTTGGCGGGGCATTTTCTGGGCTTTGATTCGCCCGGCCGCACCTTTGAGGTGCTGATCCAGTTGGGCGCAGTGATGGCGGTGCTGGGGGTCTATGCCCGCCGGATCGCGCATCTGGTTGCCACGGCATCAGACAACCCGGAATCGCGGCGATTCATCGCGGCGGTGCTGATTGCCTTTATGCCCGCCGTGGTGATCGGCGTGCTGGCGCATGATTTCATCAAAACCGTGCTGTTCGAAACCCCGGCGCTGATGGCGGTGATGCTGATTCTGGGCGGGTTCATCCTGCTGTGGGTGGACAAGCGGTCCACCACCCCCACCTATCACCGCCCCGAGGAATTTCCCCTGTCGATGGCGCTGAAAATCGGTTTTATTCAGTGTCTTGCGATGATCCCCGGCGTGTCGCGTTCGGGCGCGACCATCGTTGGCGCGCTGATGCTGGGGGCCGACAAACGTTCGGCGGCGGAGTTTTCGTTCTTTCTGGCCATGCCCACGATGCTGGGCGCCTTTTCCTATGATCTTTTCAAGAATCGCGACGTGCTGGACGGCGCGGCCATGGGCAATGTTGCCATCGGCTTTATCTGCGCGCTGATTTCTGCGGTGATCGTGGTGCGGGGCTTGCTGAACTATCTCGAACGGCATGGCTATGCGCTGTTCGGCTGGTGGCGGATCATCGTCGGCAGTGTGGTTTTGCTGGCGCTTGCCGCAGGTTGGTAAGCAAGACTGACCTATTATTGCCCCTGTCAGCGCAAAAAATTGCTTCGGGGCACAAAAATCCCGCACATAGGTCAGCGCGACTGACTTTTATTTGGTAAAATGCTGGCATAAGCAACGCGCAACACCCGTTAACAGTTGGGGGCGCAGCCATGGCCACGCAAAAGATGCTGAAATTCGTCTCGACCCCGCGCGAGATGCCCGAAAAGCGCAACGCAGCCGAGCGCAGCGACGATTTCCACGAAATCTATCGCGAATTCGCCGATGCCAAGGCGAAAGAACAGGCCAGCCGGTGCAGTCAATGCGGGGTTCCCTATTGCCAGTCGCATTGCCCCCTTCATAACAACATTCCCGACTGGTTGCGCCTGACCGCCGAGGGGCGCACGCAGGAAGCCTATGCCATGAGCCAGGCGACCAACACCTTTCCGGAAATCTGCGGCCGCATCTGCCCGCAAGACCGTTTGTGCGAAGGCAATTGCGTCATCGAACAGTCGGGCCACGGCACCGTCACCATCGGCGCGATCGAAAAATACATCACCGACACCGCCTGGGAACAGGGCTGGGTGCAGCCGGTCGCGCCGCGTCAGGAACGCACCGAATCGGTGGGTATCATCGGCGCGGGGCCGGGCGGGCTGGCCGCCGCCGACCGGCTGCGGCGCATGGGTTTTCAGGTGACGGTCTATGACCGTTACGACCGCGCGGGCGGGCTGCTGACCTATGGCATCCCCGGCTTCAAGCTGGAAAAGGATGTGGTGATGCGCCGCAACGCCCTGCTGGCCGATGGCGGGGTGGACTTCGTGCTGAACTGCAACGTGGGCGAGGATATTTCCTTTGACGCGATCCGGGGCAAGCATGATGCGGTGCTGATCGCCACCGGCGTTTACAAGACCCGCGATCTGGACATCGACAATGCCGATGCCGGCGGCGTGGTGCGGGCGATTGATTACCTGACCGCCAGCAACAAGGTGGAATTCGGCGATGACGTGCCCGATTTCGACGATGGCGAGCTGAACGCCCGTGGCAAGCGCGTGGTGGTGATCGGCGGCGGCGATACGGCGATGGATTGCGTCCGCACCGCCATTCGTCAGGGGGCGCAATCGGTCAAATGCCTTTACCGCCGCGACCGCGCCAATATGCCGGGATCGCAACGCGAGGTGCAGAACGCCGAGGAAGAGGGCGTCGAATTCGTCTGGCTGACCGCGCCGGGCAGCTTTGTCGGCGCGGCCCAGGGTCAGGGCGGCCCGGACACCACCATCAACAGCGAACGCCCCGCAATCAGTGCCGTTCGGGTGCAGCAGATGCGCCTTGGCGCGCCGGATGTGTCGGGTCGTCAAAGCCCCGAACTGATCGAGGGCGCCGATTACGACGAACCCGCCGAACTGGTCATCAAGGCGCTTGGCTTTGAACCCGAGGATCTGCCGAAACTGTGGGGCGTGGACGGGCTGGAGATCACCCGCTGGGGCACGATCAAGGCCAGTTTCGGCACCCACGCCACCAGCCTGCCCGGCGTTTATGCGGTGGGCGACATCGTGCGTGGCGCGTCTTTGGTGGTCTGGGCGATCCGCGACGGGCGCGAGGCCGCCGACAGCATCGCCGAATTTCTGGGCGTCGGCGCCAGCCGCGTCGCGGCGGAATAGGGCGGCACAGATGATGCACAGACCGTACACAAGCTGTACACAGGCTGTACACAGCCAGCGCACGCTGGCTGTTGCGGTCGCGTCAGCCTTGCTGACCTTTTTGCCCGCCCTGCCCGGCCATGCCGCCGGGCAGTTCACCCCCCCTGCCGGTTGCCGGTTAGAGGTGACGGTGCAGAACCGTGGCTGCACCGTCAGCCAGCATTTCCGCTGCGATGCCGACCCCGAGGGGTATCAGCGCACGGCCATCTTTTCGCAGGACGGGCTGACCTATCTGTCGGTGATCGACGCCGAAACCCGCTGGATCGAATCCGCCTCGCCCACCGTCGGGCTGGTGGACCAGCTGGAAGACGAGGCCGAGGCCCATGCCAGCCTGTCGCGGCTGATCGAAACCGGCCGCGACGATTTCGATTTCTGGACCGTTTCCAGCAGCGGCGAGCGACTGCACCATCAGGGTTATGACGAACTGACCGGCGAAACCGTGACCATCGACGGGGTGGATCTGGAAAAGACCCGGTTTCAGCTGACCACAACCTTTGAAAGCGGCGAAACCATGCTGACCCGCACCGGCCAGCAGTTCATCAGCCGCGTCATGGGCCGGTTCTATGGCGGGGTCGAAACCTCGACCGACTGGACCGGCGCGACCGTGAACAGCAATGACAGCCCCGTGACCTTTGCCTTTCCCGGCAAACCCGGTTTCGGCAGCATCACCCCTCAATACGACTGCGACATGCTGATGACGCAGCTTTCCCAAGGAAAGGCCCGGCTATGAGCAACTGGCAAGAACAAGAACAGGCCCGCCGCGACTGGATGGCCGAAAACAGCCTGTATCGCCATGACGATGAACATTCGTCCTGCGGCGTGGGCTTTGTCGTTGATCTGGATGGCAAAGCCAGCCGCAAAGTGGTGCAGAACGGCATCGACGCGCTTAAGGCGATCTGGCATCGCGGCGCGGTGGATGCCGATGGCAAGACCGGCGACGGCGCGGGCATTCATGTGCAGATCCCGGTGCCGTTCTTTTACGATCAGGTCCGCCGCACAGGGCATGAACCCGACAAGGACAAGCTGATCGCCGTTGGTCAGGTGTTTCTGCCGCGCACCGATTTCGGCGCGCAGGAACGCTGCCGCACCATCGTGGAAACCGAAGTCATCCGCATGGGCCATTACATCTATGGCTGGCGGCATGTGCCGGTGGATACCAGTGTCTTGGGCGAAAAGGCCAATGCCACCCGCCCCGAGATCGAACAGATCCTGATCCGCTGCGACAAGGACATCGATCAGGTTCAGTTCGAACGCGAGCTGTATATCATCCGCCGCCGCATCGAAAAGGCGGCGGTGGCGGCGCAGGTTTCGGGGCTTTACTTTGCCTCGCTGTCCTGCCGCAGCATCATCTACAAGGGGATGATGCTGGCCGAACAGGTGGCCGAATTTTACCCCGATCTCAAGGACGACCGCTTTGAATCGGCCTTTGCGATCTATCATCAGCGGTATTCGACCAACACTTTTCCGCAATGGTGGCTGGCGCAGCCCTTCCGCATGTTGGCCCATAACGGCGAAATCAACACGCTGAAGGGCAACCTGAACTGGATGCGCAGCCATGAAATCCGCATGGCCAGCAGCGCGTTCGGCGATATGGCCGATGACATAAAACCGATTGTGCCCGCCGGATCGTCGGACAGCGCCGCGCTGGATGCGGTGTTCGAAGTGATGGTACGATCAGGCCGCAGCGCGCCGATGACGAAAACCATGCTGGTCCCCGAAGCATGGTCCAAGGCGACCACCGACATGCCGCAGGCCTGGGCCGACATGTATGCCTATTGCAATGCTGTGATGGAGCCATGGGACGGCCCGGCGGCGCTGGCGATGACCGATGGCCGCTGGGTCTGCGGCGGGCTGGATCGCAACGGGTTGCGCCCGATGCGCTATGTGGTGACGGGCGACAATCTGCTGATCGCCGGGTCCGAGGTGGGCATGGTGCCGACCGATGAATCCTCGGCGCGCGAAAAGGGCGCCTTGGGTCCGGGGCAGATGATTGCCGTCGATATGCAGGACGGCAAGCTGTATCATGATACCGAGATCAAGGACCGTCTGGCCGCCAGCCAGCCCTTTGGCGACTGGATCGAAAAGGTGGTGCAGCCCTCGGACGGGATGGCCAAGCTGCCTGAAACGCCAATGTTCACCGGCGAAGACCTGCGCCGCCGTCAGATCGCCGCCGGTTACACGATCGAGGAACTGGAACAGGTTCTGGCCCCCATGGCCGAGGACGGCAAAGAGGCGCTGGCATCCATGGGCGACGATACCCCCGCCGCCGTGCTGTCGCAGCAATACCGGCCGCTGTCGCATTTCTTCCGCCAGAATTTCAGCCAGGTGACGAACCCGCCCATCGACAGCCTGCGCGAAACGCGGGTGATGAGCCTCAAGACCCGGTTCGGCAACCTGAAAAACGTGCTGGATGAATCCAGCGCGCAGACGGAAATCACCCTGCTGGAAAGCCCGTTTCTGGCGAATGGCGAATTCGATGAATTGATGCGCATGTTCGCCGGCACTGTCACGCAGATCGACTGCACCTTCCCCGATGGCGCCGGGCCAGAGGCCATGGCCGGGGCGCTGGCCCGCATCCGGGCCGAGGCCGAGGATGCCGTTCGTTCCGGCGCCGGTCACATCGTGCTGAGCGATCAGGCGCAGGGACAGGACCGGATCGGGCTGCCGATGATTCTGGCCACCAGCGCCGTGCACAGCTGGCTGGTGCAAAAGGGGCTGCGGACCTTTTGTTCGATCAATGTGCGGTCGGCGGAATGTATCGACCCGCATTATTTCGCCGTGCTGATCGGCTGTGGCGCGACCACGGTCAACGCCTATCTGGCGCAGGACAGCCTGGCCGAACGGATCGAACGCGGGTTGCTGGACAGCAACCTGACCGATGCAATGAACCGCTATCGCGAGGCGATTGACGGCGGCTTGCTGAAAATCATGGCCAAGATGGGGATTTCGGTCATCTCGTCCTATCGCGGCGGGCTGAATTTCGAGGCCGTGGGCCTGTCGCGCGCCATGGTGGCGGAATATTTCCCCGGTATGCACAGCCGCATTTCCGGCATCGGTCTTCACGGGTTGCAAGCCAAGCTGGAGGAAATCCACCAGAAGGGGTTCCACAGCGACAGCGCCGATCTGCTGCCAGTGGGCGGTTTCTACAAAATGCGCCGCTCGGGCGAGAAACACGCGTGGGAGGCGAACACCATGCGCCTGCTGCAACTGGCCTGCGAGCGCGCGTCTTATGATGTGTGGAAACAATTCTCCGCCGCGATGCGGGCGAACCCGCCGATCCACATCCGCGACCTGCTGGACATCAAGCCGCTGGGCAAGCCGGTGCCGATCGAGGAAGTGGAAAGCATCACCTCGATCCGCAAGCGCTTCGTGACGCCGGGGATGAGCCTTGGCGCGCTGTCGCCCGAGGCGCATATGACGCTGAACATCGCCATGAACCGCATCGGCGCGAAATCCGACAGCGGCGAGGGCGGGGAAGACCCCGCGCACAGCCACCCGCTGCCCAATGGCGACAACCCCTGCGCCAAGATCAAGCAGGTCGCCTCGGGTCGCTTTGGCGTGACGGCGGAATATCTGAACGCCTGCGAGGAACTGGAAATCAAGGTCGCCCAGGGGGCCAAACCCGGCGAGGGCGGGCAGTTGCCGGGCATGAAGGTCACGTCGCTGATCGCCCGCCTGCGCCATTCGACGCCGGGGGTCACGCTGATCAGCCCGCCGCCGCACCATGATATTTACAGTATCGAGGATCTGGCGCAGCTGATCTATGACCTGAAACAGATCAACCCGCGCGCCAAGATCACGGTGAAACTGGTGGCCTCGTCGGGGGTTGGCACAATCGCGGCGGGCGTGGCCAAGGCCAAGGCCGATGTGATCCTGATTTCGGGCCATAACGGCGGCACCGGGGCATCACCCGCGACCAGCATCAAATTCGCCGGTCTGCCGTGGGAAATGGGCCTGACCGAAGCGCATCAGGTGCTGGCGATGAACCGCCTGCGCGACCGGGTGACGCTGCGCACCGACGGGGGCCTGCGCACCGGCCGCGACATCGTGATGGCGGCGATGATGGGGGCCGAGGAATACGGCATCGGCACCGCCGCGCTGATCGCCATGGGCTGCATCATGGTGCGTCAATGCCAGTCGAACACCTGCCCTGTGGGCGTTTGCACACAGGATGAAAAGCTGCGGGCGATGTTCAACGGCAGCGCCGATAAGGTGGTGAACCTGATTACCTTTTATGCGCAAGAGGTCCGCGAACTGCTGGCCGCCATCGGCGCGCGGTCGCTGGACGAGGTGATCGGGCGGGCCGATCTGCTGACTCAGGTGAGCCGCGGTGCCGCGCATCTGGACGATCTGGACCTGAACCCGCTGCTGATCACCGTCGATGGCTGGGACAAGATCGTCTATGACCGCTCGCGCCCGCGCAATGCCGTGCCTGACACGCTGGACGCCGAAATCATCCGCGACGCGGAACGGTTCTTTACCGATGGCGAAAAGATGCAGCTGTCCTATGCGGTGCGCAACACGCACCGGACCATCGGCACCCGCACATCCAGCATGATCGTCTCGACCTTCGGAATGCGGAACAGCCTGCAACCCGACCACCTGACCGTGCGCCTGACCGGATCGGCGGGGCAAAGCCTTGGTGCCTTTGCCGCGCCGGGCCTCAAGATCGAGGTCTCGGGCGATGCCAACGATTATGTGGGCAAGGGCCTGTCGGGCGGCACCATCACCGTGCGTCCGCCGATGGCCAGCCCGCTGACCGCCGCCGATAACGTCATCATCGGCAATACGGTGCTGTATGGTGCGACCGACGGGTTCCTGTTCGCGGCGGGCCGCGCCGGCGAGCGCTTTGCCGTCCGCAACAGCGGCGCCAAGGTGGTGATCGAGGGCTGCGGCACCA
>NZ_JAUNTO010000041.1 GCF_030538655.1 Paracoccus sp. (in: a-proteobacteria) | reverse complement strand
TCGCCGATCTTGGCGGCAGAGTTTGAAATCACCAGCCCCGCCAACAGCGCCGGATGCCGGGCAGCAAGGCTTTGACCGATCAGCCCGCCGATGGACAGGCCGATGAAAACCGGACGGTTCAGACCCAGATGCCCGATCAGCGCGGCGGCGTCATCGGCCAGTGTTTTAATCCTGTAGGGGCCGGGGGTTTCCTCGGACAAACCATGGCCGCGCTTGTCGTAACGCACCAGCCGCAGCCCGGCGGGCAGATGCGGGATCAGCGCGTCCCAGACCCGCAGATCGGTGCCAAGCGAGTTGGCAAAGACTAGCGCGGGCGCATCGCGCGGTCCCTCATCCATATAATGCAGGTTTGCGCCATTCAGCGTCGCGGTCAGCATGGCTCGGCCTTTCAGATGCTGCCCCGGCGCGTCTGCCACGCCGGGGCGGATTATCATTCCGCTGCCGCAACGGGTTGCGGTGCGATCTGCCGCGTTGCCGCCAGCGCAAAGACCAGCATCGCCAGCGCGGAAATCGCCGCAGGGATCGCGAAGATCAGAAAGTTCTCGCGCAGCGGCAGTTGCTGGGCCAGCAGCACGCCCCCCAGCGTCGGCCCAACGATGGCCCCGATCCGCCCCACGCCCGAGGCCCAGCCCAGACCCGAGCCACGGATCGACAGCGTGTAAAGCTGCGCCACGCTGGCATACAGCAGGATCTGCGTGCCGATGGTGGTTGCCCCGGCAACAAAGATCAGCGCGAACAGCGTCCCGGCGGTTGGGGCAAATCCGATCATCGCAATCGACAGCGCGGCGATGGCGAAAAAGCCGACAACGACCTTGGGCAGACCAAAGCGATCCCCCAGACGCCCGCCAAAGATCGCCCCCACCATGCCGCCAAAGTTCAGCGAGAACAGGCTCAGCAGGCTGGCGCGTTCGGCGTAACCGGCCTCTTGCAGCACTTTGGGCAGCCAGGACGACAGCAGGTAAACCAGCAGCAGGCAGCAAAAGAACGCGACCCACAGCATCAGTGTGCGCAGGCCGCGATTATCGCGGAACAGTTCCAGCACGGAACTGGATTTGCCTTTGGTTTCGTGGAACACCAGCGTGTCGGTGGCGGCAAGGCCGGGCTGCATCTGCGCAAAGATGCGCTTGGCCTCGTCCTGGCGGCCCTGGCGGATCAGAAAGCCAAGGCTTTCGGGCAGTTTCCACAGGATCAGCGGCAACAGCAGCAACGGCAGCGCCGCGACCCAGAACATCGGCTGCCAGCCAAAGGCCGGGATCAGCCAGATGCCCAGACCCGCCGCCACCATGCCACCGACGGAATAGCCGGAAAACATGATCGCGACCATGGTGCCGCGCAGGCGCTTGGGCGCGTATTCGTTCATCAGCGCGACCGCGTTCGGCATCAACCCGCCGCAGCCCAGACCGGCCACGAACCGCGCTACCGCGAACTGGTCGGGCGTTTGGGCGAAACCGGCCAGTAGCGTGGCGGTGGTGAACAGGGTAAAGCAGATCAGCACGCCCTTTTTCCGCCCGATCCGGTCGGCCAATGATCCAAAGATCAGCGCCCCGAACATCATCCCGAACAGCGCCCATGCCTGAAGCGTGCCGGCCTGCGGCTTGGTCAGCCCCCATTCGGTAATCAGCGTCGGCAGCACGGTTCCGGCCACAAAGACGTCATAACCATCCACGATCAGCAGAACGCCGCACAGCACCACCACCATCCACTGAAAGCGGCCAAAGCCACCTTGGTCGATGGCGTCATTCACGTCTATTTGTCTCATGTTTTCCTCCCCTTATTTATGATTGTCAGCCCAGATCGCCGCCCGCCACGGGCAGAACCGATCCGGTGATATAGCTGGCCTCGTCGGACGCCAGAAACAGGATCGGCGCGGTCTGTTCCTCGATCGTGCCGTAACGGTGCATAAAGGCCGATTGCTTGACCTGATCGACCACCTCGGCCATCCAGGCCTTTTCGGCATCCGTATCGCCCGCAGCATTACGGGGGATGCGGCGCGGAGGGGCCTCGGTCCCGCCGGGCGCGGTGGCGACGACGCGGATATTGCGGTCGGCCAGTTCCATCGCCAGCGACATGGTGATCGCGTTGATCCCGCCCTTGGCCGCCGAATACGGCACGCGGTGAATGCCGCGCGTGGCGTTGGATGAGACGTTGACAATGGTGCCGCCGCCGCGCGCGAACAGATGCGGCAAAACGGCGTGGCAGCAATACAACGTCGGCATCAGCGAGCGGCGGATTTCGGCGTCGATCTGATCGGGTTCGAACTCGGCAAAGGGGCGCATACGGATCGCGCCGCCGACATTGTTAATCAGGATGTCGATGCCCCCAAAGCGATCCGCCGCATGGGCCATCGCGGCGGCGGCACCTGCGGATGTTTCCAGATCGGCGTTAAAGGCCGTGGCCCCGGCTTCGGCGGCGATTTCGCCCACGAAATCGGCGCGGTCCACGAACAGCACCTGGCCCCCCTCGGCTGCCGCGCGGCTGGCCACCGCGCGACCGATCCCCTGCGCGGCCCCGGTCACGACGATGACCTTGCCCGCGAAACGCCCTGCGAATGGCCCGCTCATGCGACGGCCTGCGCGGGGGCGTTGGGGGTGAATTTTTCGTAATGGAAATTCGCGGGCCGAACCCCGGCATCGTCCAGATAATGGCGCACCGCATCGACCATCGGCGGCGGGCCGCACAGATACAGGTCAAACCCGCCCATCGTCAGATCATCGGGCATATGCTGCGTGACCCAGCCCTTGCGCGGATGGGTCGAGGTTTCTTCGGCCACCACGGTGGTGAAGGTGAAACCGGGCAGGCGCGCCGCATAAGCCGCGATCTGATCGACCAGCACCAGATCCAGATCGCGGGTCACGCCATAGATCAGATGGATTTTCTGCGTCGAGCCGGCGCGGGCCAGCACCTCAAGCATCGACAGGAACGGGGCCAACCCGGTGCCGCCTGCCAGAAACAGCAACGGACGCACAGGTTCGCGCAGATAAAAGCTGCCAAGCGGGCCGGTCAGGCTCAGCGTGTCGCCGGGTTGTGCGCGGGCCAGCCAGCTGCTCATCACGCCGTCCGGGATCATCTTGATGACGAAACCCGCCCGCCCCTCGCCCGGTGCGGTGCTAAAGGAATAGCTGCGATGCTGGCCGCTGCCCGGCACGTCGATATTGACATATTGGCCGGGCAGAAACACCGGCGCCGCGCCGTCGATGTCCAGTTCCAGCACAATCGCCGCGTCGTTATGCGGTTGAACGGCGGCGACCGTAGCCGCGAATTGCTGCTGGCCGGTCTTGCAGACGGTGGATGGCACCGGCACCGACAGCACGCAATCGCTGGAGGCGACCATCTGGCAGGTCAGCACCAGACCCTCGGCGGCCTCATCCTCGGTCAGGGCGTCGTCGATATAATCGTCGCCCAGATCATAGCTGCCGCTTTCGATGCGGCATTTGCAGGTGCCGCATACGCCGTCGGAACAGTCCATCGGCAGGTTGATCTTGGCGCGATATGCCGCATCAAGCACCTTTTCGCCCGGCAGGCAGTCGATGAACCGCGTCACCCCGTCTTCAAAGTTCAGTGCGATGGTATGGCTGGACATGAACCCCCTCCTTCTGGTTCCTGCCCGGCGGTCAGACGTGGTAAACGTCGATGACCTGCCGGATATAGTCGTTTTTCAGCACGATCTTTTTCGCCACGATCAGCGGGCCTTGGCCGGTCTGGCGCAAGGTGACGAAGATCGTGCCGAAAAACTGATCGGTGGTGTTGTAACGCTGGTTCAGCGTGTGAAAGTTATAGCGGACGTCCACCTCGTCGCCGCGATCCTCGATCACCTCGACATTGGTGACGGAATGGCTGGTGCGCGGTTCAGGCGTGGATGCGCCAGACCGTTCGGTTTCGATGCGGAACACGCGATCTTCCAACCCGTCGCGGTTGGGATAATAGATCAGCGAGATTTCCGATTGCGGGTCTTCGGTGATCTTGTCGTCGTCATCCCAGGCGGGCATCCAATAGCTGGCATCGGGCGCATAACAGTCCAGCCATTCGCGCCATTGGCGGTCGTCGAGATAGCGCGCCTCGCGATACAGGAAAGCGCAGATTTCGGTGTAAGACAGGCTCATTCCGCGGCCTCCTGCTGAATGGTTTCGGCAGCCAGCGCATCGCGCATGATCTGCTGCCAATAGGCGTGCTGGCGAACGAACAGCCCCTCGTCCTCGGACCTCTCGCCCGATAACTGCGGGTTCATCCCCATGCGGCGGGCGTTGTCGTCCGGCCCTTCAATCCACAGGGGCGCGCCGCGCGACATATCGTTCCACAGCGCGGCGGTGCCGTGATAGGCGGTCTGGCAGGCGCGGAATTCTTCCAGGTCATCCGAGGTGCCCATGCCGGATACGTTAAAGAAATCCTCATACTGGCGGATGCGGATCGCGCGGTTTTCGGCGCTTTCGCCCTTGGGTGCAAAACAGAAGATGCTGACCTCGGTCTTGCCGACGCTGATCGGGCGCACCACGCGGATTTGCGTTGAAAACTGATCCATCAGGAACACGTTGGGATAGATCCCAAGGTTGCGCGTCTGCCCCACGATGATGTCGGCGCGGTCCTGACCCACGCGTGCGGCGATTTCCTCGCGCTGGCTATAGACGGGGCGCACCTCGGGGTTCATGGTGTTGGTCCACAACAGAATGTGACCGTTTTCAAAGCCGTAAACGCCTGCGACCGATTTCGACCAGCCCGAGGCATCGACGGCCTTGGTGCCTTCCTCTTTCCGGCGGCCCATGGTCGCGGCATAGTTCCAGTGCACGGTGCTGACGTGATAGCCGTCGCAGCCGTTTTCCATCTGCAATTTCCAGTTGCCATCAAAGGTGTAAGAGGAATTGCCGCGCAGCACCTCGATCCCGTTCGGGGCCTGATCGGCGATCTGGTCGATGATGATGCGGGTCTCGCCCAGAAACTCTTCCAGCGGCGGGGAATCGGGGTTCAGGCTGCCAAACAGAAAGCCGCGATAGCTTTCAAAGCGCGCCACCTTGGTCAGATCATGCGATCCGTTCTTGTTGAACTGGTCGGGATACTGGCTGGTCCGTTCGTCCTTGACCTTTAACAGCTTGCCGGTGTTGGAAAAGGTCCAGCCGTGGAACGGGCAGGTAAAGCTGCCCTTGTTGCCATGCTTGCGACGGCACAGCATCGCGCCGCGATGCGCGCAGGCGTTGATGACGGCGTTCAGATTGCCGGTCTTGTCGCGGGTGATGACGATGGGCTGGCGACCGATGAAGGTGGTATAGTAATCGTTGACGCTGGGGATCTGGCTTTCATGCGCCAGATAAACCCAATTCGATTCAAAGATGTGCTTCATCTCCAGCTCGAACAGGTCTTCGTTCGTAAAGATGTCGCGGCGGCAGCGGAAGACGCCGGTTTCGGGGTCGTCCTGAACGGCGGTTTCCAGCAGCTCGTTCAGATCACGGGCCTTGTCGATGATCGCAGACATGGTTCCTCCTTTCAGGGGCTGCGCGGTGGCGCGCCCCTGCATTGAATGTCGGTGATTGTCGGGAAAGTCGGGTGGCGGGGCCGTCAGGCGGCCGCGCGGCGGCGTTGTTCGTTGATCTGGTTATCGACGCCATCGACCAGGGCGGTCAGGCGAACGTCGAACTGGATCTCGGCGAAGGGGCCGGGCATTTCGGTGCCGCCGATGGTTTCCGCGGTTGTGTGTTCGACGACATGCGGCACCAGACCTTCGCGGGTGGCATAGGCGAAATCGTCGTTGATCAGCGGGTCGCCTTCGATGTTGATCTGAGTGGTCAGCTTGCGATGATCGGGGGCGCTGACAAAGAAATGGATATGCGCCGGGCGCTGACCGTGGCGGCCAAGGGCGCTGAGTAATTGTTCGGTCGGGCTGCCGGGCGGCACGCCATAGCCCGAAGGCAGGATCGAGCGGGCGCGATACTGGCCGTTCTCATCAGCGATGATCGTGCGGCGCATGTTGAAATCGGGCTGCTGGCCGGTGGGGTCGAAATGCGAATAGAAGCCGCGCGTGTCGCAATGCCACAATTCCACCTTCGCGCCCGGCAGCGGATTGCCATCGGCGCCAAAGACCGTGCCATGCAGGAACAAAGGATGCCCGTTCGGGTCGCTGCCGTCATCCATACGGGCAAAGCCGGTGCTTTCGGGCGCACCCGCGACGTAAAGCGGGCCTTCGATGGTGCGCGGGGTGGGGTTTTCGATGCCAAGCGCGGCGTCGATGGCGTCCAGCCGTTCGTCGATGTAATGATCCAGCCCCAGACCGGGCGAGATCAACCCCGCCTGACCGGCAGCGCCCAGATCGTTCAGCCAGGCGATGCCCTGCCAGTATTCGTCGGGCGTGATGTCCAGATCGTCGATGGCGCGGAACAGATCCGACATCAGGCGATGGGTGATCTGCTTCATGCGGGCATTGCCGCTGTTGTTGTTCAGCCCGCTCAACTCGCGCAGGAATTCCTGCATGTCGGGGCGGTCGTGGATGGTTACGGTCATTTCTGGCTCCTCCCAATCGGGTTTGCTGGTCAAGGCGCCGGTCCCTCATCCCGGCGGCGATGACCGGGGTTAACTGTCATCCTCGCGGATCGAGGACGGGTGCCGCAGCAGCGGCGTGACCGTGATGGTCATGAAGGGGAACAGCGGCAGACCCGTCAGGATCTGGTGCAGTTCGTCGTTGTCGCGAACATCAAAGATGCTGACATTCGCGTATTCCCCAGCGATGCGCCAGATGTGACGCCACTTGCCGCTGGCTTGCAGTTCCTGCGAATAGGCTTTCTCGCGGGCGATGATGTCCGTCGCATCGGGCAGATCGCGGGGGATGTTCACATCCATGCGCACATGAAACAGCATCGGCAGGTTCCTTATTTGCGGGCGAAATGAGCAACGCGGTCGTCGTCAAGATCCAGCCCAAGGCCGGGGCCATCCGGCACGGTCAGGTGAAAATCGCTGTAATCCAGCGGGGTTTGCAGGATTTCTTCGGTCAGCAGCAGCGGGCCGAACAGTTCCGTCCCCCATTGCAGATTGGCAAAGGTGGCAAAGGCATGGGCCGAGATCACCGTGCCGACCGCGCCTTCCAGCATGGTGCCGCCGTAAAGCCCGATCCCCGCCGCATCCGCGATGGCCGCCACGCGCAGCGCACCAAATGCCCCGCCCGATTGTTCCAGCTTGACCGCGAACACATCCGCGCCATGAACCCGCGCCAGATCAAAGGCACTGTCCGGCCCGGTCAGCGATTCATCGGCCATCAGCGCCGTGGCAAAGCGGCGCACCAGCCGCGTCAGCCCGCCCGCCGTCGCCACCGGCTGTTCCACCAGTTCGCAGCCCGCATCGGCCAGCGCGGCCATGCCATAAGCGGCCTCGGTTTCGGACCAGGCCATGTTCACATCAACCCGCACCGCGCCGCGATCACCAAGGGCGCGCTTGATCGCTGCCACATGGGCAATGTCGTCACGGATCGGTTTCGCGCCGATCTTCAGCTTGAAGATGCGGTGGCGGCGCAGGTCCAGCATCTGTTCGGCCTCGGCAATGTCGCGGGCCGTATCGCCGGATGCCAGCGTCCACGCCACCGCCAGCCGGTCACGCCGCCGCCCGCCCAGCAGTTCACTGACCGGCAGGCCAAGGCGGCGGCCATGCGCGTCCAGCAGCGCGGTTTCGACGGCGGATTTGGCAAAGCGGTTGTCCTTGACCATCTTGCCCACGCGCGCCATCAGCGCCTGCACCCGCGTCGCATCCTGCCCGATCAGCAGCGGCGCGATATAGCGATCTACCGTCAGCTTCATGCTTTCGGGGCTTTCCGCGCCGTAAGCCAGCCCGCCGATGGTGGTGCCTTCGCCGATCCCGGTCGTGCCGTCGCTGCACCGGATTTTCACCAGCATCAGGGTCTGGCCGTTCATCGTGGCGACCGACAGTTTGTGCGGGCGAATGGTGGGCAGATCGACCAGCAGGGTTTCCACCCGCTCGATCACGGGGGCGTGGCGGTCAGTCTGGCGAAAGGGGGCGTGTGTCTGTTCCATGACGGAAATCTGTCGCAGCGTCTGGCCTTCGTCCAAGATCATTTGCATATGAAACGATACCTTCAAGGTATAGTATAAAAAATTATCTTTGTTTTCAGACGGTGCTGCGCTGCGGCATACCTGAATAATTGTGAGGAGAACGGCAATGGATCTGCGCCAGCTACGCTATTTCGTTGCGGTCGCGCGCGAGCGTAACTTTACCCGCGCCGCCGAGGCGCTGAATATTGCCCAGCCCCCGTTAAGCCGCCAGATTCAATTGCTTGAGGAAGAATTGGGCGTGGCGTTGATCCTGCGCAGCAGCCGCCCCCTGCGCCTGACCGAAGCCGGGCGGCTGTTCTATGAACAGGCGCTGCAAGTTCTGGGCCGGGTCGAGCAACTGGCCGAATCAACCCGCCGTGTCGGGCGCAACCAGAACCGCCTGCTGTCCATCGGCTTTGTCGCCTCGACGCTTTATGGCGGCTTGCCCGCGCTGGTGCGCAAGCTGCGCAGCCTTGAACCCGACCTTGATATTCGCCTGCTGGAATTGCTGTCGGCCCAACAGGTCGCCGCGTTGAAGGAAGGCCGGATTGATGTCGGCTTTGGTCGCCTGCGATACAGTGACCCGGCCATTGCCAGCACGACCCTGCGCAACGAACGGCTGATCGTGGCGTTGCCGCGTGCCGACCCGCTGGCCGCCGCTTCGACCCCGGTCGGGCTTGCGGCGCTGGCCGGGCAGCGGCTGATTATCTATCCCAATGAACCGCGCCCCAGCTATGCCGATTATATCCTGAACCTGCTGCGCGATGCCGAGGTTGCCGGGATCGAGGTGCAAGAGGTGCGCGAAATCCAGACCGCCCTTGGCCTTGTCGCCGCCGAGGCGGGCATCTGCATCATCCCGCGCTCGGCCAGCCAGATGCGTTCGGATGTGCATTACCGCCCGCTCGCCGACCCTCAGGCGACATCTCCTATCATTATCAGCCACCGCGCGGGGGATGGCTCTGCCACGCTGGAAACCATCCGTAAACTGATCGCGGAAATGTATGCCGAAAACCCGCCATGGCTGGATGAGGATCTGGGGCAAGGCGCTGTGTGATG
>NZ_JAUNTO010000040.1 GCF_030538655.1 Paracoccus sp. (in: a-proteobacteria) | reverse complement strand
CGGCAAGCGCGCCGATCGCCTCGTCCAGATCACGGTGTTCGCGGCGCAGCACCTCAAGCCGGGCGCGCGCGATTTCTTCCTGAGACATCTCGTGATGCGGGTTCATGGCAGATCCGGGTGAGGCGCTGGTTTCGTCCGTTATAATCGCTCCCCTCGTCCTTGTTAACAGGAAACCCGCAAAGCTGTATTTATGGTTAATCCCGGACATCTGCGCTTGACGGATGCAGCAGGCTTCACGACCCTGTGAGCATTCGCGCTGTGGAAAGAATGGCCATGTCCCGATTGCCCCGTGCTGCCCTTCTGATGTCCGCCCTGCTGATCCAGACCGCGCCGGGTGCGTTCGCACAGGCCGGTGCCGCTGAACGTCTGCGGGCCGAGGAAGAACAGCGATGTGTCTGGCGCTGCCTTGCCGATTCCCCCGGCGCGCATAGCCAGCAGTATCAAAGCTGCGTCGAACGGCTGTGTCAGGCGCCACCGCAAGCCCCGGCCGCGCGCCAATCTACCCCTCGCCAGCCCTCGGCACCGGGTTGGAGCAATCACAGGACATCGGGCGGCGGCGGGCATTCCGCCGAAATCGGGGCGGGTGGCCGCAAGCTGAGCGTCATGTGCAGCCGGGGCGGGCAGGTTGTGCTGGGCCTTGCGGGGTTTGGCGGCCGGGTGGATGCAATGGTGCTGACCATAGACAGGCGCGCGTATCGCAGCCCCGCGATCACCCGAGGCGGTATCCACTATGCGCAGGCCAGCCTGGCGGTCTTGCAGGCGTTGATGGCAGGGCGGCAGGTGCAGGCATCGGCGGCGGGCACCCGCGTCACCTTTCCGCTTGGCGGCTCGGGCGCGGCGATCCGCACCGCGCTGACAGGATGCGGGTTAAGCCTGCGCTGACCCGGCCCTTGTTTCCGGCCCACCGCCTTTCCATATTTATTCCGTGCCGGTCGCCATGACGGGATCGGCCGCCAGTCGCTTGCATCAGGAAGGGCTGAAGGATGAGCAAGATGAGTTTGGGGACGCATCCGTTCCTGTTAGGTTTCGACCAGATCGAGCGGCTGGCCGAACGTGCCGCCAAGGGTGCCGAGGGGTATCCGCCTTATAATATCGAACATATGCCGCCGGATACGTTTCGGATTACGCTGGCCGTGGCCGGCTTTTCCGACGAGGATCTGACGATCACCACCGAGGACCGGCAGCTTGTGATCCGGGGCCGTCAGGCCGAGCCTTCGGACGAGCGGGTTTTTCTGCACCGCGGGATTGCCGCCCGTGCCTTTCAGCGCAGCTTTGTTCTGGCCGATGGCGTGGATGTGACCGGGGCGCATCTGGAAAATGGCTTGCTGAATATCGACCTGAAAAGAGTGCAGCCACAGCAAGTGGTGCAGACCATACCGATCAGCCGCAAATAAAGGGGATCAAAGATGAATACGAAGTTTGATTTCAACGAAGGCCAGGGCGGCAACACCGTTTACATCCGCCGCGTGGCCATGGCCGAACTGCCCAATGAGGTGCGCGAACAGGCGCAGGGGCTGGACAGTCTGTATGCCGTGCATGGCATTGATGGCGAACGTCTGGCGCTGGTGCGCGACCGGCAACTGGCCTTTATGCTGGCACGCCAGAACGAGTTGACGCCGGTCAGCGTGCATTAACAATACCGGGACGGCGAAACCGCCCTGCCCTGTCCGCAATGAAAAAGGCCCCGCCTGTGCGGGGCCTTTCGTGTTTCAGTTCAGGCCGATCAGGCCCATGCCTTCCAGCTTCAGCAAGACTTCGTGCGCCGCGCTGTCCACGTCGATATTGGTGGTATCGACGCGCAGTTCCGGGTTCTGCGGCTCTTCATACGGGTCGGAAATGCCGGTGAACTCTTTGATCTTGCCTTCACGGGCCAGCTTATACAGGCCCTTGCGGTCACGGCGTTCACATTCCTCGATCGGGGTGGCGACGTGGACTTCGACAAAGGCACCGCCCGCTTCGACCATCTCGCGCACGGCGCGGCGGGTGGCGGTATAGGGGGCAATCGGCGCACAAATCGCGATGCCACCGTTCTTGGTGATCTCGGACGCGACATAACCGATGCGCTTGATGTTGATGTCGCGGTGTTCCTTGCTAAAGCCCAGTTCCGAAGACAGGTGTTTGCGCACCACGTCACCATCCAGCAACGATACGGGACGGCCGCCCATCTCCATCAGCTTGACCATCAGCGCGTTGGCGATGGTGGATTTGCCGCTGCCCGACAAGCCGGTGAAGAACACGGTAAAGCCCTGCCGCGCGCGCGGCGGCGAGGTGCGGCGAAGCTGTTGCACCACCTCGGGGAAGCTGAACCATTCCGGGATGTCCAGCCCTTCGCGCAGACGACGGCGCAGTTCGGTGCCGCTGATGTCCAGAACGGTGGAACCCTCGGGCACCTCGTTCGCGGGGAAATAGCTGGCCTTTTCCTGCACATAGACCATGTGCTTGAAGTCCACCATCTCGACGCCGATTTCGTCCTGGTGCTTTTTGAACAGTTCCTGCGCGTCATAAGGACCGTAAAAATCCTTGCCTTCGCTGTTCTTGCCGGGGCCAGCGTGGTCGCGGCCAACGATGAAATGGGTCGCACCGTGGTTGCGGCGGATCAGGCCGTGCCACACGGCTTCGCGCGGGCCAGCCATACGCATGGCAAGGTTCAGCAGCGACAGCGTGGTGGTGGCCTGCGGATATTTGTCCAGCACCGCTTCATAGCAGCGGACGCGGGTAAAGTGATCCACGTCGCCCGGCTTGGTCATGCCGACGACCGGGTGGATCATCAGGTTGGCCTGCGCCTCGCGCGCGGCGCGGAAGGTCAGTTCCTGATGGGCGCGGTGCAGCGGGTTGCGGGTCTGGAACACCACGACGCGCTGCCAGTTCAGTTTCTTGAACATCGCGCGCAATTCATTGGGCGTATTGCGGCGACCGCGGAAATCGTAATGGGTCGGCGGTTGCAAACCTTTGACCTTGCCGCCCAGATAAACCGGACCTGCAACATTATGCAGATAGTTAACGGCAGGATGCGCCATGTCATCGGCACCGAAAACCTTTTCCGCCTCGACCGATTTATTCGGCACCCATTTGTCGGTCACAGACAGGATCGCCAGAATGACGCCTTCCTGATCGCGCAGGGCGATGTCGGTGCCCGGTTCGATCTCACCCGCGAATTTTTCCGACACATCCAGCGTGATCGGCATCGGCCAAAGCGCGCCCGAAGTCAGGCGCATGTCATTGACGACGCCGTTATAATCAGCCTCGGACAAAAAGCCGGTCAGCGGCTGAAAGCCACCGTTCATCAGCAATTCAAGGTCGCAGATCTGGCGCGGGGTCAGATCCCACGATGGCATATGTCCTGCTGCGTCCTTCAGCGCGGCGGCGGCTTCTGCGGAAACATACAGTTCCGGGATCGGGGTGTGATTTTTCGCTTCGGTCATGGCTTTTCTGGATTTTTGGGGAGTGCGGCTTGTCGGGCCGCCAGGATGGGCCGCGCATAGCGGCCCTTGTGTGGAAACACAACTCTGAGGCTTGGAGCCGACCCAAAAAGCGCCGTGTTTTCGCGACAACTCAGCAAAATAGGAACAAATTTCTGCGCAAACCGTTGGGTCACGAACAATAAGGAGGAAACATGACCCGGATGATGCCCGAAGAAAAACGCGCCCTCGATCAAGAGGAACAGGAATTGTCGCAAGCGGCGCGTCAGCCCAATCTGGCCCGCCTGAGCGACAGCGATCTGAACGATCTGATCCGCCGCCTGCGCGACCGCCGCGACCGTGCGCGCGACATTGCCAGCCGTCAGCGCCGCGAAGCACGCGGAAAGGCTGCCCCGCGCGGCAACAGTCCAGCACGGGATAACGCCGGAACCAAGACCAAACATGACTATCTGTCCGCTGCTCTGCGCCGTGCCGGTGCCGAACAGAAAAAGCGCCGCGATGGCGGTGCTTCAGGCAAGGATCAGGCCGCATTGGCGCGCAAGGCCGCCGATCTCAAGGCTGCGGCAGAGGAACGCAACAGTATGAAGGAAGATGGCGGCCCGCTGCATCCACGCGACCCTGACGCCGACAAGGGCATGAAAAACATGAAGGAAACGGCGCACATCAAATACCCTTCCGGTGCCTTTGAACATGCGGGCGAAAAGCCTGCGCGGGAACGGTCTGGCCATCGCGGCTGATTTGCCCCGCTTGCCGCCCATCCCCCCGCGCCTTGCCCGGCGCGGGGGTTTGCGTGATCGCCTCACGGCAAGTCTTGCGCCCACCGTCCGCACGCCCCAGATTCCCCACAGCGAATGACAGGAGATTTCATGCACGCGACCCCGGTTTTCGATGCGAATGACAATGGCGCCGCCCCTGCCTTGGGTGATCTGCCGGTCTGGGATCTGAGCGATCTTTACCCCGCACCCGACGCCCCCGAACTGACCGCCGATCTGGACCGTCTGCACAATCTGGCCGCCGCCTTTGCCGCCGATTATCAGGGCAAACTGGCCGAACTGGATGCCGCCGCCATGCAGCAGTGCATTCAGCGATACGAGGAAATCAGCAATCTTGGCGGGCGGATCATGTCCTATGCCGGGCTGCGTCACGCCCAGAACACCGCCGATCCCGCCCGCGCCAAGCAGTTGGGCGATCTTCAGGCCCGCGTGACCGAGGACACGACACCGCTGGTGTTCTTCAGCCTCGAATTCAACCGTATTCCCGACGACCGCTATCAGGCGGTGTTCGCCGATGAACGGGTGGCACGATACAAGCCGGTGTTCGACCGGATGCGCGCCATGCGCCCGCACCAGTTGTCGGATGAGCTGGAACAGTTTCTGCACGACAATTCGGTGGTGGGTGCCGCCGCGTGGAACCGGCTGTTCGACGAAACCATGACCGCGCTGGAATTCGACGTCGATGGCGAAACGCTGGGGCTTGAGGCGACGCTGAACCTGCTGACCGACCATGACCGTTCGCGGCGCGAGGCGGGGGCGCAGGCGCTGGCTGTGACTTTTGGCGACAATCAGACTCTGTTCGCGCGTATTCACAACACCTTGGCCAAGGAAAAGGCCATCGAAGATAAATGGCGCAAGATGCCGGCCCCGCAATACGGCCGCCACCTGTCCAATGACGTGGAACCCGAGGTGGTCGAGGCGCTGCGTGCCGCCGTGGTCGCCGCCTATCCGCGTCTGTCGCATCGTTACTATGCGCTGAAGGCGAAATGGCTTGGCCTCGACAAGTTGCAGGTCTGGGATCGCAATGCGCCCCTGCCGACTGAAACCCCGCGTCTGATCGGCTGGGACGAGGCGCGGCAGATCGTGCTGGACGCCTATGCGGGGTTCGACCCCAAGCTGGCCGATCTGGCTGCGCCGTTCTTTGACAAGGGCTGGATTGACGCAGGCGTGACGCCGGGCAAATCGCCGGGCGCGTTCGCGCATCCGACCGTGACCGACGTTCACCCCTATGTTCTTCTGAACTATCTGGGCAAACCCCGCGACGTGATGACACTGGCGCATGAGTTAGGCCACGGGGTCCACCAGCGGCTGGCCGCAGCGCAGGGTGAGTTGCTGGCCGATACGCCGCTGACGCTGGCCGAAACTGCGTCGGTCTTTGGCGAGATGCTGACCTTCCGCGCGCTGCTGGACAAGACCACTGACCCGGCGCAACGCAAGACCCTGCTGGCCGGCAAGGTCGAGGACATGATTAACACTGTCGTGCGGCAGATCGCGTTCTATGATTTCGAATCGAAACTCCACGCCGCCCGCGCCCAAGGCGAACTGACGCCCGAGGACATCAACGCCCTGTGGATGTCGGTGCAGGCCGAATCGCTTGGCCCGGTGTTCGAATTCATGCCGGGATATGAAACCTTCTGGTCCTATATCCCGCATTTCGTGCATTCGCCGTTTTATGTTTACGCCTATGCCTTTGGCGACGGTCTGGTGAACGCGCTCTATGCCGCCTACGAGACCACGCCCGAGGGGTTCCAGCAGAAATATTTCGACCTGCTGCGGGCGGGCGGATCGAAACACCATTCCGACCTGCTGGCCCCCTTTGGCCTGAACGCCAGCGACGCGGCCTTCTGGGACAAGGGGCTGTCGATGATAGAAGGCTTCATCGACGAGCTTGAGGCGCTGGAGGAATAGCACCCTGCCCATGCGCCAGCCTCCAATCGTGAGGCTGGCGGTGACAGATCACTGGCGCAGCTTTCCCTGATCTGCGTTGCGCCAGTGGGTGTTTTGGCAAGCTTCGAGACAAGCATGATTTATCCTCTCTTTAAGTAAAATAAAAGGATGCCGGAGTTCGGCGGCCTTTCAGCATCTGGGATTAAATAATACTTAATCTCGACCAGAACACAGCCGAGCGTAAAAATACTGCCGCAGTCGGCTGCGTGTCGCAACGAACGGCTTTTATCTGCATTTCATCCAGCCTCATCATTAGGTAATCCTCCCCGTTTTAACGGGATGCGACCGTAGAACTCACGCGGCCATTTTCAGCTTCATGGCGGGTGTTACGCCGCCGATGCTCATGTTGGGGCGTTCGTTGTTGTAGGTCTATAGCCATTCGGTTGCGATCTGCCGCACCTCCTCGATGGTTTCAAACTCGATGGTTTCAAAGATGTAGAGGTCCAGCCATTCATGCCGGACCGTCCGGTTGTAGCGCTCGACGTATGCGTTCTGCTGCGGCTTGCCGGGCTGGATGTATCTCAGGGCGATGCCCTGCTTCTCGGCCCAGGTCATCAACGTGGCACTGACATATTCGGGACCGTTGTCCACCCTGATCGCCAAGGGTTTGCCGCGCCACTCGATGATCTGGTTCAGCGACCGGACGACCCGCACGGCGGGCAGCGAGAAATCGACCTCGATGCCCAGCCCCTCGCGGTTGAAATCGTCCAGCACGTTCAGCAGGCGGAACTGCCGCCCATCGGCCAGGCGATCCGCCATGAAGTCCATGGACCAGGTTCGGCGCCTCCGGCACGGCCAGTTCCTCGGGCTTCTCGCGCTTGAGGCGTCGCCGCGACTTGATCCGCAGGCTCAGCTCCAACTCGCAGTAGATGCGGTGGACCCGCTTGTGGTTCCAGACATGCCCTTTGACGTTCCGCAGCTGCAGGAAGCACAGGCCGAAACCCCAAGTCTTGTGGACCTTGGTCAGCCCGACCAGCAGGTCGGCGATCATCTCGTTCTCGTCGTCGCGCCTCGGGCTGTAGCGGAAACAGGTCTCGCTGACGCCAAATGCGCGACAGGCCAGCGCGATGCTGACCCCCTTCGTCGCCACCGCCTTCTCGGCCAACTCGCGGCGCTGAGCTGGCCGCGTCACTTTTTTCCCAGAGCCTCTCGGAGCAGATCGGCCTGCATGCTGAGGTCAGCAAACATGCGCTTCAGTCGCCGGTTCTCGTCCGCCAGAGCCGTTCGCGGTTCTCTCGAACCAGTGGCGATCACCGCTCACTCTGGCTCACCATGGACGCATCCATGCCGCCATCGGGCGCGCCATTTGTAGAACGTCGCGCTGCTGATCCCATGCTCGCGGCACAGTTCGGGCACCGCCAGCCCTCCCTCAGCCTGGCGCAACACGCCCATGATCTGCGTCTCGGTGAAACGGCTCTTCTTCATCGGAATCTCCTCGTCGATCCTGCCGAGAAAATTCTACCTTCGCACCGCCTTAACCATCGGGAGGATTACCATTACGGTTCTGAAATACCTTCCGGTCTCGCTGGCGATTGCGCAAAGGGAAACATGGGTCCGCTCTAATTCCACGACTGCATCCTCGGTGACCTTACGCTTCGTTCTCGCTACTTTACGCAGATTAATATCGACGACGTTGAAAATTATTGGCCCGGATCCCTCACCCAGAAAACACGGCACCATTTCCATGTTGAGGCGAAGGTTCAGGGCCGCCTGACGCGGGGACAGGAATTTTTCCTGCTTGTTCAGGTGGGCTTTCATCTCAACCGGATTCACCAGCAGATCCCGCGAGAATCTGGGCGGCACGCGTGAGTATCTTTCGATTACCGTGCACGAACGTCTGCAAGGGATCTGAGACAGAAGATGAAGACAGGGGATCAAAATACTGATGCAGCATGACAGCTTCAGAGCTGAGTGGTCCGGATCATGCCCGGGGCAAGATGATTTCAATTTTCACCACGGAGCTGTATTTCTCCCTCCGCGCCTCAATCATGGGTGCGGAAGGAGAAGTCGGCGAGAAAGCGTTTTTGACTTCGGTGCCTTGGTGAATAAACGAGAAGCCCGGCCAACTGTCTGTCTGGCCAAACCGGGCAAGGCAACATCATCTGTAAAAATATGCCTGCAAAAATAACCGTCCGACATCACTCGCGATGCTTGCGCGGCATTGGTCACGCCATTTCTAGCCCGGCTGACCGCCCCATCGTGAATGATGTGTTTTATTCTTATGAGCTTGTGAGTAGAACCACATACTGTTGAGAATTATTCACAACCCCATGCCATAACCCGCAGCTTATCCGCAGCTCGCGTCTATGTTAACGTGTATCCAAACGGGAAAAGGTGCTTTCATGACACACCTGCTGCAAACTCCAGCCATCGTTATCAATCAATACGGCGGCCCCGAGGTGATGCACCTGCAACAGATCGACCTGCCGCCGCCCGGCCCGGGGCAGGCGCTGATCCGCGTCAGGGCTATTGGCGTGAACTTTGTCGATGTTTATTAGCGCACGGGCTTTGACCCTCAACCGCTGCCATTCGTTCCGAGGCTGGAGGCGTCGGGCGTGGTCGAGGCGGTGGGCGCAGGTGTGACCACCACCACCAAGCCCGACGACCGTGTAAGTTTCGCCCGCCAGCCCGGCACCTATGTGGGGGCTTGCCTGGTGAATGCCGACAGCCTGATACCATTGCCGGAGGATATCAGCTTTGAGCAGGGCGCAGCGTTTCCCTTGCAGGGGATGACCGCGCATTATCTAATCCATGATTTCCGTCAGCCCCACCCCGGTAACGTGGCGCTGATCCATGCAGCGGCAGGCGGCGTTGGCCTGATGCTGGTGCAATGGGCACGGCATCTGGGCGCACGGGTGATCGGAACCGTTTCCACCGAAGACAAGGCGCGCGCGGTGCGTCAGGCAGGCGCGGATGAGGTGATTAACTATAGCCGGTCCGATTTCGCTGCGGAAACGCTGCGTCTGAATGGCAGTCATGGTGCTGATCTGATTATCGACGGTGTGAGCAAGGCGATCTTTCCCGGCAATCTGGCGGCGGCAGCCTTGCGTGGGCATATCATGATTTTTGGCGCGGCCAACGGTCCCGCTGACCCGGCGTCGCCAAATGCACTGATGACGCGATCACTGACGGTCTCAGGCGGGGATCTCAGGCATTTCCCGACCGACCGCGACCAGATGCTGCGCCGGGTAAGAGATACACTTGCCGGCATCCGCGACGACGGGCTGAACCTGCCGGTCTTTGCCACGCTGCTGCTGGCAGAGGCATCCAAGGCGCATCAGATGCTGGAAAAGCTGTCAAAGCAGCGGCAAGACATCCTGACGCCTTAATCCCGGTGGCGCAATGCCTCGACCAATGCGGTAAAGGCGGGCGAGGATTGCCTTCGGCTGGGGTAATACA
>NZ_JAUNTO010000018.1 GCF_030538655.1 Paracoccus sp. (in: a-proteobacteria) | reverse complement strand
CTGGCACCTCCTGAATCATCGAACAAGGTTATAATCAATGGGTCCTGAACCTAGAGGTGATCCCGTTCAGAAATTCCGGCGATGCGATTGCCAAAGCTACCGAACTAGAAACTTCAAGTTCAAGTTTTAATGCTGTGTACGTCAGGACAAGTAATCCGAAACAGCTACGATCAGCATATCGAAATTATTTCAACGATCCTATCGACGTTGTGAAAATCATTCAAGAAGAAGGCGAGGTCGTGATGTCCGAATGAATGGCGCCTGGGCCATAAATCGCTTGAAACCGTGACGCGAGCTTCAGTTTGGGCAATGCCCGCTTCCTGCACATCGCCGCCATCAGTCACGATCGCAGCGAAAGACCGCTTCCCACTCACATCTGGCTCAAACCGTTCACCACAACCGATCGAACCGCCGCGGTGCAGCACGCGCATAGTGCGCCGAGTGTCGGGGGTCTCGGTGGCCAAATAGTCTTGGATAAGTCGCAGGTCATAGCCCCGATTGGCCAGTGCGAGGCCGCAAGAATGGCGCAGCACGTGCGGGTGCCCAAAAGCTGCGGGCCGATGCACGTTATAAAAACGGCATGCACGCCCAAAATTCCATGCCATACTCCCGGCGTGGAGGGATCATGCAGGACAAAGAACACGCCGCTGAAATTGAACGGGTCATGCGCGGTCAGCAGACGGGCCGCGACGGGGTGGTGCTGGACAGCTGGCGGCGCTGCATCGAAACGCATGGGCTGGACCCGGCGCGGCCCTCGCCCGCGCATATCGTCACCGATGCCGAATTTCGCAGCCGGCGCGAGCAGGCGGGGCAGTTAATCGCCATTGCCCGCTCGGGTCTTGGGGCGCTGTTCCGGCAACTGGCCAGCCAGAATTACGTGCTGCTGCTGGCCGATGCCAAGGGCGTCACGGTCGATTTCTTTGGCCGCCCGCAGCAGCAGGACGAATTGCGCGCCGCCGGGCTGTATCTGGGGTCGGACTGGTCGGAACAGCTGGCCGGAACCTGCGGGGTCGGGGCTTGCATCATGACTGGCGCACCCGTCACGATCCATCAGAGCGATCATTTTGACCTGCATCACACACCGCTGTCCTGCACCGCCGCGCCGATCTTTGACACTTCGGGGACGCTGGCGGCGGTGCTGGATGTGTCACTGCTGCATTCGCCGCTGCCAAAGATCAGCCAGAATCTGGCGATGAACCTTGTCTGCGCGGCGGCGCGGCGGGTCGAGATGGCGAATCTGATGTCCATGACGCGGCGCGACTGGGTGCTGCGGCTGGCCGCCAACCCCGAATTTCTGGAGGTCGATCCCGAAGCGGCCATCGCGCTGGACGCCTCGGGGCAGATCATCGGGCTGACACGGGCGGCGCAGACCGTGCTGGGTCCTGACACGGGCGATCTGATCGGCCAGCGGCTTGATCGGCTGATGGATATCGACATCGATGACCTGCCCGAGCTGATGCGCGGTCGCCCACCCGAGGAACGGGTGATCCGGCTGCGCGACGGGCGGGCGCTGTTCGGCCATGCGATTGCGCCGCAAGCGCCTCGGGTGGCTCGGACGTCGGGGCAGGTGCTGCCGGGCGGGCTGTCCAGCCTTGCCGGGCCTGATCCGGCCATGCAGCAGGTGCTGTCGCGGGCCGCAAAACTGGCGCGGACGCAGATCCCGCTGCTGCTGTCGGGCGAGACCGGCACCGGCAAGGAAAAGCTGGCGCGCGCCATCCACCTGTGCGAGCCGCAATCCCGGCCCTTTATCGCGCTGGATTGCGCCGGGGTTGATCCTGCAGCGATTGCGGCGCTGCGCCCTCAGGCCGGTGATCACGGCACTTTGTTTCTGCGCGGGGCCGAAGATTTGTCGCAAGCCGCGCAGGCGGCGCTGATCCGGCTGCTGACCGATTCCAAGCTGCGCGTCATTGCCTCGACCCGCGGGGAACTGGCTGCGATGACCCGCGAGGGCGCGTTCCGCAGCGATCTGTTCTTTCGAATTGCGGGAACCAGCCTAACGCTGCCCCCCTTGCGGCTGCGTCAGGATTTCGACTGGTTGCTGGAACGGCTGCTGCGGCCACGGAACCCGAATGATCTGCGCCTGACCCCGGCTGCTCGGGCCGATCTGAAATCCCGCCTGTGGCCCGGCAATCTGCGCGAACTGGCCAACACGATCGAGGTGGCGGTCAGCCTGTCGGTCGGCGGCGTGATCGACAGCGGCGATCTGCCCGATCCGGTGCTGGATCAGCCGGGCGGCGACACGAACAGCAGCCTTGAAACGGTGTTAGATGCCTGCGGCTGGAACATGGCGCTGGCCGCCCGGCGGCTGGGGGTGAACCGCTCGACCATCATGCGCCGGGTCAAGCGGGCCGGGCTGACCCCGCCGAACTGACCTGTTGCACACGACCGTTGCGCGGCGTTGCAGATGCAACCGCGCCGCCTGAATTTTCCCGCCGCGCCGCAGCATCCGCTCGAAAATCCTGTCCCGGCCCAGCTCTCGCCCGCAAGCTGATCCCCGGAGGACGAGAGACATGGGAGGAGGAAAACATGCTCGATTCGCATTTGACCGACAGCGTGCAGGCGCTGCTTGATGATTTCGGTGCTGCACTGGCGGCCAAGGATGCCCAACGCGCCGCGCAGATGTTTGTCAGCGATTGTTATTGGCGCGATCTGGTCGCCTTTACCTGGAACCTGCGCACGATGGAGGGGCGCGATCAGGTCGCAGACATGCTGAACAACCAGCTTGCCACGGCGCAGCCGTCCGGCTGGGCGCTGGATGAAAACGAAACGCCCACCCAGGACGATGGCATCACCACCGCCTGGATCCGCTTTGAAACCGCAACGGGGCGCGGCTATGGGCTGATCCGCCTGAAAGAAGGCAAGATCTGGACCCTGCTGACCGCCCTGCAAGAACTGAAAGGGTTCGAGGAATCAAAGGGCGCCAACCGCCCCTTGGGTGCCAAACACGGCGCGGGCAAGAACCGGCTTAGTTGGAAAGAGGAACGCGAAGCCGAGGCGGCCGAGCTTGGCTATACCCGCCAGCCCTATGTTCTGGTCATCGGTGGCGGTCAGGGCGGCATCGCGCTTGGCGCGCGGCTGCGTCAGCTTGGCGTGCCGGCCATCATCATCGACAAGCACGACCGCCCGGGCGATCAGTGGCGCAAGCGATACAAGTCGCTGTGCCTGCACGACCCGGTTTGGTATGACCACCTGCCCTATATCAAATTCCCCGAAAACTGGCCGGTCTTTGCCCCCAAAGACAAAATCGGCGATTGGTTGGAATGGTATACCAATGTGATGGAGCTGAATTACTGGACGAAAAGCGAATGCAAATCGGCCAGATATGACGAGGCGACAAAGGAATGGGTGGTCACCGTTGACCGCGACGGCGAAGAGGTCGTGATCCGCCCCAAGCAACTGGTTCTGGCAACCGGCATGTCGGGCAAACCGCGCATCCCCGAGTTTCCGGGCGCGGATAGTTTTACCGGCGATCAGCACCATTCATCGCAGCACCCCGGCCCGGACGCGTATGCGGGCAAAAAGGTGGTGATTATCGGGGCGAATAACTCGGCCCATGATATTGCCGCCGCGCTTTGGGAACATGATGCCGATGTCACGATGGTGCAGCGGTCATCGACCCATATCGTCCGGTCGGATTCGCTGATGGAAATCGGCCTTGGCGCGCTTTATTCCGAAGAAGCGGTCAAGAATGGTGTGACCACCGAAAAGGCCGATCTGATCTTTGCCTCGCTGCCTTACAAGATCATGCATCAGTGGCAGATCCCGCTGTATGAGCAGATGAAGGAACGCGACAAGGATTTCTATGCCGGGCTGGAAAAAGCCGGGTTCAAGCTGGATTGGGGCGACGACGGGTCGGGCCTGTTCATGAAATATCTGCGGCGCGGGTCCGGCTATTACATCGACGTCGGCGCCAGTCAGTTGATCATCGACGGCGAAATCAAGGTGGTGCAGGGCGATGTCGCGCAGATCACGCCCGAGGGGGTCGAACTGACCTCGGGCCAGACACTGCCCGCCGATCTGATCGTCTATGCCACCGGCTATGGCTCGATGAACGGCTGGGCCGCTGATCTGATGGGTCAGGATGTGGCTGATCGCGTCGGCAAGGTCTGGGGTCTGGGGTCAGACACCACCAAAGACCCCGGCCCGTGGGAGGGTGAGCAGCGCAACATGTGGAAACCGACTCAGCAAGAAGCCCTGTGGTTCCACGGCGGCAACCTGCACCAGTCGCGGCATTATTCGCTGTATCTGGCGCTGCAACTCAAGGCGCGGATGGAGGGGATCGAAACCTCCGTCTATAAATTGCAGGACGTCCATCACCTGTCGTGACCGGCCTTTATGTCCGGGGCGGCACCGCCCCGGACAAGTCAATCTTTTGAAAACAGGAGGTATATTATGACCACGACAGGAAAGCCCCTGACGGGCAAGGTGGCGATGATTACGGGCGGTGCGCGCGGCATCGGGCTGGGCATCGCGAAACGGCTGGCAGCAGATGGCGCGAAAATCGCGCTGGTCGATCTGAACGAAGACAACCTGCGCACGGCGGCACAGGGTTTTGACAGCCCCATTGCCATTCGGGCCGCCGATGTGACGCGCCGCGATCAGGTCGCCGCCGCCATCGACTTTGCCGAGGCGGAACTGGGCGGCTTTGACATCATGATCAACAATGCCGGCATCGCGCAGGTTCAGCCCATTTCCGAAATCACCGAAGAGGAAATGGACCGCGTTCACGCCGTGAACGTCAAAGGCGTGCTGTGGGGTATTCAGGCCGCAGCGGCCAAGTTCAAGGCCAATGGCACCCGCGGCAAGATCATTTCGGCGGCCTCTATCGCGGCGCATGAAGGATATGCGATGCTGGGCGCCTATTGCTCGACCAAATTCGCCGTGCGCGCACTGACACAGGTCGCGGCCAAGGAACTCGCCGCCGATGGCATCACCGTCAACGCCTACTGCCCCGGCGTCGTCGGCACCGACATGTGGCAGGAAATCGACGCCCGCTTTGCCGAACTGACTGGCGCCGAAAAAGGCGAAACCTTCAAGAGATTCTGCGACTCTATCGCGCTTGGCCGGTCGCAAACGCCCGAGGATGTCGCCCAGCTGGTCGCCTATCTGGCCGGGCCTGACAGCGACTACATGACTGGCCAGTCGATCGTCATCGACGGCGGCATGGTCTTTCGCTGAACCCTCAACATAAGGAATTATCATCAAGAAAGCGGCACGTTGGTATGCCGCCAAGGATATTCACGTCGAAGAGGTTGATGAACCGGCCCCCGGTCCGGGCGAGGTCAAGATCAAGGTCGCATGGACCGGGATCTGCGGCAGCAATCTGCATGAATATCTGGCCGGGCCAATTTTCGTGCCGGTCGATCAGCCCCACCCGCTGAGCGGCGGTCAGGCGCCCATCACCATGGGTCACGAATATTGCGGCACGGTCAGCGAACTGGGTGCAGGGGTCGAGGGGCTGGCCATTGGCGACCCTGTCGTAATCGAGCCGATCTTCGCCTGCGGTGACTGCCCCGCCTGCCGGGACGGCAAATACAACCTGTGCGACCGTCTTGGCTTTGTCGGGCTGTCGGGTGGCCATAGCGGTTTCGCCGCCTATTGGGTCGTGCCTGCGCGGATGGTTCACAAGATGCCAGACGGGCTGTCACTGGAACAGGGCGCCTTGATCGAACCGGCAGCGGTCGCGCTGCACGCCGTCCGACTGAGCAAGATCAGGGCGGGCGAGAAGGCCGCCGTCTTTGGCGCAGGGCCGATTGGCCTGCTGACGCTTGAGGCGCTGCGGATCAGCGGGTCTTGCCGCTGCTGGGACACGCCCCTTTTGGCGATGCCCGCGACGGGCTGACCGTGGGCCATCTGCTGACGATGCAAACCGGGCTGGCCAGCACCTCGGGCGCGAATTACGGCGCCTGGGTCAGCAGCCGCGACTGGGTGGAATCGGCTCTGGCCCGGCCCGAGGGTGCGCCGGGCGGGCGGTTCATCTATTCCACCGGCGGCTGGCATGTGCTGGGTGCGGCCTTGGCGCGGGCCTCGGGGATCAGCCTGCATGCCATGGCGCGCGATTGGCTGAGGGCACCGCTGGACATCGCCATTCCGCGCTGGATCGCCGATTCGCAGGGGCGCTATCTGGGGGGCAATGATATGGCGGTCAGTCCGCTTGCGCTGGCCCGAATCGGGGATATGGTGCTGAACGGCGGGCGGATGGGTGACCGGCAGGTGGTCAGCCGCGCATGGATTACGGCGTCGATGCAACCGCGCACCCGGTCACCATTTTCGGGCGATCAATACGGCTATGGCTGGTTTCTGACCCGGCTGGACGGTCAGCCCGCCGCCTATGCGCGCGGCTATGGCGGGCAGATGCTGGTCGTGGTGCCCTCGCGCCGGTTAAGCATCGCCATCACATCCGATCCCGACCGCCCGGCGCGAGGTGAGGGTTATTTCGGCGAATTGCGCCGCCTTGCCGACCGGATCACCGCCGCCGCCTGAAGGGTCGCTGATGAAAACCGCCTTGATGACCCTGACTGTTGTCGCCCTGTTTCCCCCGATCCTGCGCGCCGAGGACAAGATGCCCAGCCTGACCCTGAGCACCCGTGATGCCGTGTTCCAGATCACCCTGAACGACAGCGCGACGGCGCGTGATTTTGCCGCTCTGCTGCCTTTGGATATTGAGCTGAGCGATTACAACCGCGTCGAAAAGGTCTTCAGCCTGCCGCGCCGTCTGACCACCCAGGGCGCGCCCGAGGGATATGATCCCGCGCCGGGCGATGTGGCGCTGTTCGCGCCCTGGGGTAATATCGTGCTCTATTACGGTGATGCCCCCTGGTATCGCGGCATCGTGCCCATCGGTCGGTTTGGCGGCGATCTGGATGCGCTGTCGCGCGCCGATGGTCCGGCGGTGATCCGCGCCGATTGATGGCGCTTTGCGCGGGCTTGGCTCTGGCGTCGGGTGGGGATTTTCCCTAAACCGCCCGCAACCAAACAGGAGCCGCCCATGCTGACGCTTTCGCTGATCGCCGCGCCATCGGTCGCCAATCTGGAATCGGCGCTGATCGACAGCCTGCGCCGGTCGTGGGGCGGGGCGGATGTGCGCTGGCTGAACCCCGGTATCGCGGCGGAATTCCAGATGCCCGCCATGCCCGGCGATCTGGATCAGGTGGCCGGTGATCTGCAAACCATCGGTATTGATCTGGCAGTGCAGCCGACCCATGGGCGGCGCAAGCAGGTGCTGCTGGCCGATATGGACAGCACGATGATCGGGCAGGAATGTATCGACGAACTGGCCGCGATGGCAGGCGTGGGCGACCGCGTGGCCGCGATCACCGAACGGGCCATGAACGGCGAGCTGAACTTTCACGAGGCGCTGATCGAGCGTGTGGGCCTGCTGGCGGGTCTGCGCGAAGGGGTGATTCAGGACGTGCTGGACAATCGCATCACCCTTGCCCCCGGCGGGGTGGAACTGGTGACGACGATGCGGGCGCATGGGGGCTATGCCGCGCTGGTCTCGGGCGGGTTTACGGCGTTCACGGGGCCGGTGGCGGCGGCGCTTGGCTTTGACGAGCATCGGGCGAATACGCTGTTGGCCGATGACGGAGTGCTGACCGGCCATGTCGCCCTGCCAGTGCTGGGGCGCGAAGCCAAGGTCCAGGCGCTGCATGACATCGTGGCGGCGCGGGGTCTGACGGCGGCGGATGTGATCGCGGTGGGGGACGGCGCTAACGATCTGGGGATGCTGGCCGAGGCGGGCACCGGCGTCGCCCTGCACGCCAAGCCGGTGGTGGCCGCGCAGGCGCAGGTGCGCATCAACCACGGCGATCTGACGGCGTTGCTGTATCTGCAAGGCTACAGCAACGCCGAATTCGTCAGCCCGGTGGGCTAATCTGCGGGTCTGCGGGCGGATTTTCGTGCGTGCGGTTGCGTGGGGATTGGGCAGGCAAGGCGCGGCCTTGTGCCGTCTGGATCAGACGCGCAGCATGGCGGTGATCGTGGCGGCTGGGGCGGCGATGGCCTGTGCCGCGCCGGTTCCGGCCCAAAAGGCGCCATAGCCGCTGTCGCCTGCCGCTGATGCCGCGGCGTGCAGCGCTTTGCCCACCGAATAGGGCAGGGGATAGTCGGGCGCGTTTGTGGCCTCGATTGCCGTGAACCTGTTCAGCAGACAGCGTGCCGGGCGGCCGGATATGGCGCGGGTCATCTGTGTTTGCCCACCGGCCAGTGCCGCGCGATGTGCGGGGGGCGTGCCGCATTCATCGGCGTTCAGATAGGCGGTGCCGCATTGCACCGCCACGGCCCCGGCATCGCGTGCTGCCTGTGCGTCAGCGGCGGACATGATGCCGCCTGCGGCGATCACCGGCACGCCCACACGCGCCAGTTGCCGGGTCAGGTCCAGCGTTGACAGCCGCTCGTCCGGGCCATCGGTGTCAAAGATGCCGCGATGCCCACCCGCCTGCCAGCCTTGGGCGATCAGCGCGCGGATGCCGGATCGGGTCGCCAGACGCGCCTCGGGTTCCGATGTGGCGGTGGCGATCAAGGTGGCACCGGTGTCTGTCAGCGTGGCGATCTGATCGGCGCGGGGCAGGCCGAAATGGACCCCGATCACGGCAGGGCGTGCCGCCAGCACGGTGCGAAACAGCGCGTCGTTGATACGAAAGCTGGTATAGGGGATGGTCAGTTCACCGGGCGGGGTGGCCCCGACACCGGCAAAGGCCGGGCGCAGATGGTCGATCCACGCCGCTTCGCGCGTGGGGTCGCGGCGGGGCGGGGTGTGGCAGAACAGGTTGACGCCGAACGGCCCGTCCCATCGTGCCCGCAGATCGGCCATGGCTGCTGCTGCCCCATCCGCATCCAGCGCCCCGAAGGCCAGCATCGGAAAGCCGCCCGCCACCGCCACCGCCGCCGCCAGAGCCACAGTCGAGGTCCCCGCCATCGGTGCCTGAATCACCCGGTATGCTGCGAAATCCATCAGATCCTCCTGCCCCCGTTGGTGGGCAGTATGGCACTGCTGTGGCCCGCCGGAAAGCCGGGTTTACATTCGATCCCGCCGGGCGCATGTGGCGGGCATGTTTGAACTGACGCTTGATCTGGCCGTGATGTTGATTTTTGCCGCCTTTGCGGCGGGGTTCGTGGATTCCATCGCGGGCGGCGGCGGGCTGATTACCGTACCGGCGCTGTTGCTGGCCGGTATCCCGCCCGCGCAGGCCCTGGCCACGAACAAGGTGCAGGGTGCGTTCGGGGCGGCGACGGCGGCAATCAGCTATGCCCGCGCGGGGCTGGTCGATTTGCGGAGGCAGGGGCGGCTGGCGCTGATTGCCTTTGCGGCGGGGGCTTTGGGCGCGGCGCTGGTGGCCTGGCTGCCGGTGCAGGCGCTGAACTATGTCCTGCCCGCGATTCTGCTGGCGATCGCGGCGTTTTTCGCGCTGAAGCCGGGGCTGAACGATCTGGACCGGGTGCAGCGCATGGGACCGGCGATGTTTGCCGCAACGGTGGTGCCTCTGATCGGGTTTTATGACGGGCTGATCGGGCCGGGGACGGGCGCGTTCTTTATGCTGGCCTTTGTGATGCTGGCCGGATACGGCATCCTCAAGGCGACGGCGCATACCAAGCTGCTGAACTTTGCCTCGAACATGGGCGGGCTGATCGCCTTTGCCATCGCGGGCGCGCCCTTGTGGGCCATCGGTCTGGCGATGGGTGTGGCCCAGATGGCGGGGGCATGGCTGGGGTCGCGGCTGGCGATGCGGATCGGGTCACGGGTGATCAAGCCGCTGCTGGTCATCACATCCACCACGCTGGCGCTGCGGCTGATCTGGCGGCTGATGGCGGAATAGAACCGGCGTCCCCTCTGCCCAGAGGACGCCGGCCGGCAAGACTGCGGCAAGATGCCGGGGACTGGCTGCCGCGCGTGCACCTAAACACGTCCGTGCAAATCTTTCGTGACAGATCAGCCCGCAAAGCCCGGCGCGCGGCGCAATTCGCCGGTCACGATGCCGCGCCAGTTCTTTTGCGGGCCGGTCAGATAGGTGGCGACCACCGGATGATCGGCATCAAGCAGGCCCAGATGCACCAGAATCGCGGTGATCGCCGCCTCGGATGCGCGGGTGCCGCCGTCCATGATCTTCAGCGCGATGCCCAGGCCCCGGTCGGGGGCGATGGCGACAAAGACCGCCTCGGCCCCGGTTTTTACGGCGACGCGGCCACCCATGGCGCGCATCAGATTGGTGCAGGCACGCCCTTCGCCCGCGACCAGTTCGGGGAAGGCGCACATGGCCTGCACCAGCCGTTCCATCGCGCGGCCCCGCGAATCGCCCTGCGGCGCGGCAAAAGCCGCCATCGCGCGGGCCAGCCCGGTGACGGTGCAGGCGTGATTGGGCGCGGAACAGCCGTCGATGCCATAACCGGGGCTGGTTTCGCCGGTGACATCCTCGAAGGCGGATTTGATGGCGGTCTGCACCGGGTGATCGACCTCGATATATTCGGGACCGGCGCGCAGGTGCTGGTTCAGCGTCAGAAAGCCCGCGTGTTTGCCCGAACAGTTGTTGTGCAACTGGCAGGGCGATTCATCTGAACAGGTCAGGCGTTTGTTTTCGTCCTTGTCGGCGGGCATATGTGCGCCACAGCGCAGATCTGATTCGGCCAGCCCGCGCGCTGCCAGCCAGTTGGCCACGCGGCTGGTGTGGATGGCCGCGCCGTTATGGCTGGCGCAGGACAGGGCCAGTTGTTCCGCCGTCAGCCCGGCGGCATCGGCGGCCCCCGATTCCAGCAAGGGCAGGGCCTGTATCATCTTGCACGACGACCGCGGAAAGATCACCGCCCCCGGATCGCCCCATGCGGCCACGATGCCGCGCGCATCGGCCACCACCGCATGGCCCTGATGCACGCTTTCGCGCATCCCGCCGCGCCACAATTCGATCAGATCGGCTGGTGCCATCATGCCCCTCGTTCGTTGTGTATCCCTGACATTCGCGCGATTTCCCGCCAAGGGGCCTTTCTTGCGCAGCAAAAATCGCGCTATTGTCGCGCGAGGTGGTTGAAAACGCCACAGCAATCAGATTCAAAGCCGGTAAACAGGCGAATTTGGCAGGAGGCCAGAGCATGAAACTTACCACGCTGCGGGGCATGACCGCCATCGCGATCCTTGCCGCAGGGATTGGTGCGGCACAGGCGCAGGAATCCACGAATGTCGTTGCCACCGAAGGTGACTGGACGGTATTCGCCGCCGACAGCCCGCGCGAATGCTGGGCGGTGTCGCCGCCGCGCTCCTCGGTGAATACGCGTGACGGGGCGCCGGTGCAGGTGAACCGGGGCGATATTCGCCTGTATGTCGCCTATCGTCCCGGCCAGCAGGGTGAGGTCAGCTTTAGCGGCGGTTATCCCTTTGCCCCCGATTCCACGGTCGAGGTGGATGTGGGCGGCGCCAAGTTCAACCTGTTCACCGAAGGTGAAAGCGCCTGGACCGGCAGTGCCGATGATGATGCGCGGCTGATTTCGGCCCTGCGCGCCGGGGCAACGGCGGTGGTGTCGGGCCGGTCGTCGCGCGGGACGCGGACGGTGGATACCTTCAGCCTGGCCGGGATTACGGCGGCGACCAACACCGCCCGGTCGCGCTGTCAGTAACCGGCACCCGCGCCCCAAGGCCGGGGGCGCTTCGCCCCCCGGACCCCCAGAGGATATTTACGGACAGAAGATGCGGGCTGGTTGAAAGACCGGCCTGTTTCGCGTATATCCGGGTCTTTCCTCTTAAGAATCCGGTTTGCCCATGTCTGCCCCGATCACTCAGGATGTCGTGACCATCCCCCGCAAGCTGTCCGACGGCGGGCGGGTAAATATCGTCGGGCTGACCCGCGATCAGTTGCGCGCGGCCTTGATCGAGGCGGGGACGCCGGAAAAGCAGGCCAGGATGCGGGTCGGGCAGGTCTGGCAGTGGATCTACCATTGGGGTGTGCGCGATTTCGCGCAGATGACCAATCTGGCCAAGGATTACCGCGCCCTGCTGGCCGAGCGGTTCGAGATCGCCTTGCCCGAGGTGGTGACGCGGCAGGTCTCGGCCGATGGCACCCGCAAATATCTGCTGCGCATCGCCGGTGGGCACGAGGTCGAGGCGGTTTACATCCCCGAGGAAAACCGTGGCACCCTGTGTATCAGTTCTCAGGTCGGCTGCACGCTGACATGCAGTTTCTGCCACACCGGCACGCAAAAGCTGGTGCGCAACCTGACCGCCGGGGAAATCGTCGGGCAGGTGATGGTGGCGCGGGATGACTTGGGCGAGTGGCCGCAGCCCGGCGTGCCCAAGGACGAAACCCGTCTGGTCAGCAATGTCGTGCTGATGGGCATGGGCGAGCCGCTGTATAATTTTGAATCGGTGCGCGATGCCATGCAGGTGGTCATGGATGGCGAAGGCATCAGCCTGTCGCGCCGCCGCATCACCCTGTCCACCAGCGGCGTGGTGCCGGAAATCGCCCGCACGGCGCAGGAAATCGGCTGTCTGCTGGCCGTATCGTTCCACGCCACCACCGATGAGGTGCGCGACCGTCTGGTTCCAATCAACAAACGCTGGAATATCGACACGCTGCTGGGTGCGCTGCGTGATTACCCGCGCCTGTCCAACAGCGAGCGGATCACCTTTGAATATGTCATGCTGGACGGCGTGAATGACAGCGATGATGACGCGCGCCGTCTGGTCAAGCTGATCCGCGGCATTCCGGCCAAGATCAACCTGATCCCGTTCAACGAATGGCCCGGCGCGCCCTATAAGCGGTCGTCCTGGGACCGGATCGAGGCGTTCGCCGACATCATCTACAAGGCCGGTTACGCCAGCCCGATCCGCACCCCCCGCGGCGAGGACATCATGGCCGCCTGCGGGCAGTTGAAATCCGCGACCGAGCGGGGGCGCAAATCGGCGGCTCAGATCGCGGCAGAGGCTGCACGGTAATCAGCGCGGCTTGGGTGCCCAGTTGTCGATGATGGCCACCGCCTCCTCGGCGGTTTCGACATAGCGCATCAGGTTCAGATCCTCGGCGTATATGGTGCCGGATTCGGCCAGCGCATCCCAGTTGATGATGCCGTCCCAGAATTCACGCCCGAACATCAGCACCGGCACCCGCCGCATGCGCTCGGTCTGGATCAGGGTCAGCGTCTCGAACAATTCGTCCAGCGTGCCAAAACCGCCGGGGAACACCGTGATCGCCCGCGCCCGCATCAGGAAATGCATCTTGCGGATGGCGAAATAGTGGAAATTGAACGACAGTTCCGGGGTGACGTAAATATTCGGCGCCTGTTCATGCGGCAAAACAATGCCCAGACCGATGGATTCGCCCCCCGCCTGTTGTGCGCCCAGATTGCCCGCCTCCATTACGCCGGGTCCGCCGCCGGTGCAGATCACAAAGTCGCGCCCGCCGGTGGCAAGGCTGCGCTCGGTTATCATCCGCGCAAAGATCCGCGCCTGTTCGTAATATCTCGACAAAGCGGCCAGCATCGGCGTGCGCGCCGACCCGGCATCCTGCGGCGCGGGAATGCGGGCGCCGCCGAACATCACCACGGTCGATTCGATGCCATGTTCATCCATCAGCATCTGCGGTTTCAGCAACTCCAGTTGCAGCCGCACCGGGCGCAATTCCTCGCGCATCAGAAAGTCGCGGTCGGTATAGGCCAGACGATAGGCGGGCGACCGGGTCTGCGGCGTATCAGCAATGCGGGTGGCGCGGGCGGCATCCTCGTCGCTGTGGGTCAGGGCGTGGGCACGGTCGTCGTCCGGCGTCATCGGAACCTCTTGTTTTGCGAACCCGGCGCATTGCACGGGCCTTTGCCCCCGCTTATAGCCCAAAGGCAGAATTTGCCACCCGGAGACACGCCATGACCACCGATCTTGAAACCGCCATCGAAGCCGCGTGGGAAAAGCGCGACCAGATTACCCCCGAGACCAAAGGCAAGACGCGCGATGCGGTCGAAGAAACGCTGAACGCGCTGGACAGCGGCGCGCTGCGCGTGGCCGAACCGCGCGGGGGTGACTGGCATGTGAACCAATGGGCGAAAAAGGCCGTGCTGCTGTCGTTCCGGCTAAACGATATGGAAAAGCACGCCGGCGGCCCGCAGGGCGGCACCTGGTGGGACAAGGTGGACAGTAAATTCGCAGGCTGGAAGAAAAAAGACTGGCAGGCCGCCGGTTTCCGTGCCGTCCCGAACGCCATCGTTCGCAAGTCGGCCTATATCGGCAAGGGCGTGGTGCTGATGCCGTCCTTCGTGAACCTCGGTGCTTATGTGGATGAAGGCACGATGGTTGACACATGGGCCACCGTTGGTTCCTGCGCGCAGATCGGCAAGAACGTGCACCTCTCTGGCGGCGTCGGCATCGGCGGTGTGCTGGAACCGATGCAGGCCGGCCCGACCATTATCGAGGACAACTGCTTTATCGGTGCCCGTTCCGAGGTGGTCGAGGGCTGCATCATCCGCGAAGGCTCGGTCCTTGGCATGGGCGTGTTCATCGGCAAATCAACGAAAATCGTTGATCGCGAAACCGGCGAAGTCATGTATGGCGAAGTTCCCGCCGGTTCGGTCGTCGTCGCCGGTTCGATGCCATCGAAAAACGGTGTGAACCTCTATTGCGCCGTGATCGTGAAACGCGTCGATGCGCAAACCCGGTCAAAAACCAGCATCAACGAGCTGCTGCGCGACTAAAGCAGGCATCTTTTGTCCTTAAATATCCTCTGGGGGTCTGGGGGGCGAAGCGCCCCCAGCCGTCGGGGGTAACGCCCAAAACCTGCCTCCAACGGATCAATCTTTCCAGCCAGGCTGAACCTTGGCCCCGGCGATTTCGGGGCAGATGCGCAGGTCATGGCATAACTATGCTGTCCGTCCGTGGTGATCTGATAGATCAGCGGGCCGGGCGGATTATGGATCAGCCATTCATCGACCGGCCACCCCTTTGCAAAATTCGGGATACGGTCGCGTTCATAGATGCTGCTCCACCCATGACGGGCATAGCGGCGCAGTCGCCCTTCAACACAGCGAAATTCACCGCTGACCCAATGCGCGAAAAGATGCTGTGCAGGGCGACATTGCTGCTGAGCTGATCGACCGAAACAGCGCAGGGGCCGGCGGGAAAACCCATTGCATGGTAATGTGGCGATGCAGCTTGATCCGGGGCAAGCCGGTTATCAATTCATCGGTCAGGAACAACTGCCCGCCGCTGATTTCCCAGATGCAGATATAGCCTTTGCTGTTGGCGGTGCGGTAATGGGCCGTCACAGGGTGCCGCGCCTTGGCGCGGCGGTTCAGATGCGGCATCAGCGGGTGAGCGCAGCCCATCGTTTGGCCGTGACGGATCAGCAAATCACGGATCTGAGTGGTTATTTCACCTCATCTTTGGGATAAGACAGCATAGCGGATTTGCCGCGCTCCGACAAATTGCCATCTGCCGGACAGCATATAAAATTATTCCACCCCCAGCCGCAGTTCCACCCAAACCAGCCGATGCGCAGACACGGCCGCCACCGCCGCCCCCAGCGGCGTGTCCGGGTCGGGCCAGACCACGCCAGCCGCCGCCACCTCGACCCCGCGCGCGGGCAGCACATAGGACACCCGCAGGTTCCCCGGTGCGCGGTCAGGCCACCAGGCCGTGTCCAGCGCCGGATCACCGCTGTGACCCTCGTCATGTGGCCCTTGCGGCACTGGCCAGTTGCCGCGCGGCTGCGGGTCTTGGGCGGCGGCGATCAGCGCGCGGATCGCCTCGTGCCGGCCGTTGCCGTCGTTCGGATCAAGGTTGGCATTGCCCGCCAGAACAAAGGGCGCGTCGGGCAGATGGTGCAGCCAGAACATCGCCTCGTCATGGTTGCGCCGCGCGTTCCGCTCGCCCCCGTCGCGGCCAAAGACCGGCGGTGTCGCCGACCATGCCAGCAGATGCAGCACTCCGGCCCCGGTCTGCACCGGCACATCCCAATGCGCGGTGGATGACAGGCGCTGCACCTGCGCTACCTGCGGCGGGGTATCATCGGGCATCAGATTGCCCGGCAGATTGCGCCACAGCACCGCTGAATAATCCGTCACCGCACCCAAGGGCAGCCGTGACAGCACCGCCATGCCGCCCGCACCGCGAAACTGGCCAAAGCCCTGCGCGTCATCAGGGCGACCGCTGCGGCCATCGCCGTCCATGTCGATGCCGGTGGCCAGCCCGCTGTTGGGCGGCCCGGCAAAGCGATGCGGATAATCCAGCCCCTGATCCGCCAGCAGGGCGGCAAAGGCATCCAGCGCCAGCCCGTCGTGATCCCAGTCAAAGCTGGTCAGCACGATCACATCGGCCCGCGCCGCCACGATCACCTGCGCGGCGGCGGCGATCTGGTCATCCTTGCCGCTGCGAATGTCGCGCAGCAACAGCCCCGGCCCGCGCCGGGTCAGCGCAGGGGCATAGGTCGCCACCCTGACCGATCCATCGGCAGGGCCGGGCACATCCGCCCCGGCGGGCAGCGCCAGCAGCGCGGCCAGTGCAACCGCCGCGGCGCGGATCAGACCCAAGGCCGCGCCTGCGCCATCCGCGCCTCGTAATCGTCGATGACGGCGGATTTTTCCATCGTCAGCCCGATGTCGTCCAGACCGTTCAGCAGGCAGTGCTTGCGATGAGGGTCGATGTCAAAGGCATAGGCGGTGCCATCCGCGCCGGTCACGGTCTGCGCCTCAAGATCCACCGTCAGCCGGGCGTTGGCACCGTTGCGGGCGTCCTCCATCAGTGCGTCCACGGCGTCCTGAGGCAGCACCACCGGCAGGATGCCGTTCTTGAAGCAGTTGTTAAAGAAAATATCCGCAAAGCTGGTGGAAATCACGCAGCGGATACCGAAATCCAGCAAGGCCCAGGGTGCATGTTCACGCGACGATCCGCAGCCGAAATTGTCGCCCGCGACGATGATCTGTGCCTCGCGCCAGGCGGGCTGGTTCAGCACGAAATCCGGGATTTCCGCGCCATTCGCATCATAGCGCATCTCGTCGAACAGGTTTTTGCCCAGCCCTGAACGCTGGATCGTTTTCAGGAACTGTTTCGGGATAATCATGTCGGTGTCGATATTGACCAGCGGCATGGGGGCCGCGATTCCGGTCAGTGTGGTGAACTTTTGCATCTGCTTGTCCTTTGTCAGTGGGGCGACGTGGTGGGGCAAGGGCTGGTTTCACACCCTGCAAAACGCCGAATTTTAGTTAAATGTGCGAACATAACCCTCTTGGGTTTTGTCCAATTTGATTGTAAAGACGAATAATTCAAGCTGGTTAGCGGGGATAGCGTGGATTTCACGCGAATCATGGATTGCGTGCAGCGCAACTGGGCACCCGGTGCGGTTGGCCCCGCGACCAGCGATTGGCTGGTGTCGCTGATCTGCCTTGGCTGCGCCGTTACCAGCTTTGCCGTCGTGCGCCGTCAGGGTCGCGCGGCAGGGCGGGTTTTCTGGACCCTGCTGGGTATCATGCTGTCGCTGCTGGTCGTTGCCCGCATCTTTGATCTGGATACCGGCCTGTCGGCGGCGGGCCGCTGTTTTGCCCGTGTCGGCGGCTGGTATGCCGACCGGCAAGAGGTGCGGCAAACGCTGATGCTGTGGGTGCTGGCGGCGGCGGGACTGGTGACGGCAGGTATCATGCTGACCCTGCGCGGACGGCTGCTGCGCAATATTCCGGCGCTGATCGGGCTGGGGTTGCTGCTGGCTGTGATCGGGCTGCGCGTCATCAGCGCCCATAGCGTCGATGCCTGGCTGCATGGATATGTGGCCGGGGTGCCGCGCCATGTCGGGCTGGACCTGCTGGCGCTGTCGATCATCGGGGTGTCGTTGCTGTGGCATATGAACGCCCCCCGGCCCATGCGGCGGCGTCGCCGCCGACATGGATCGCGGGGGGAACCCCTCAGGCGGAAACGGCGGTCATCGCGCGGACGTCCGTCAGATGGCCCGCTACCCCGGCAGCCGCAGCCATCGCAGGTGACATAAGGTGGGTGCGCCCCTTATAGCCCTGCCGCCCTTCAAAATTGCGGTTGCTGGTGGCGGCGCAGCGTTCGCCGGGTGACAACTGGTCGGGGTTCATGCCCAGACACATCGAACAGCCCGCCAGACGCCATTCAAAGCCTGCGTCGATGAACACCTGATCCAGACCTTCTTCCTCGGCCTGCGCGCGCACAAGGCCCGAGCCTGGCACAACCATACCGCGCACACCCTGCGCCAGATGGCGGCCGCGCAGGATGTCGGCGGCGGCGCGCAGATCCTCGATCCGGCCATTGGTGCAGGACCCGATGAACACCGCGTCGATGCGGATCTGATCCAGCGGGGTGCCGGGTTCCAGCCCCATATAATCCAGTGAACGGCGTGCGGCATCGACCTTGCCGCCGGTGAAATCCTCGGGCGCGGGCACCGCCGCCGTGATCGGCAAGGCGTCCTCGGGCGAGGTGCCCCAGGTGACGGTCGGCGCGATGTCCTCGGCCCGGATCGTTATCACCTTGTCGAACTGCGCGCCTTCATCGGTGTGCAGCGTGCGCCACCAGTTCACGGCGGCTTCCCAGGCTGCGCCCTTGGGCGCATGGGGGCGGCCCTGCACATAGTCAAAGGTCGTCTGATCCGGCGCGATCAGCCCGGCGCGGGCGCCGCCTTCGATGGCCATGTTGCAGATGGTCATGCGGCCTTCCATCGACAGGCTGCGGATCGCCTCGCCGCAATATTCGATGACATGGCCGGTGCCGCCCGCCGTGCCGGTGACGCCGATGATATGCAGCACGACATCCTTGGCGGTGACGCCGGGCGACAGCTGCCCGGTGATTTCCACCTTCATGTTTTTCGATTTTTTCTGGATCAGCGTCTGTGTGGCCAGCACATGTTCCACCTCGGACGTGCCGATGCCATGGGCCAGCGCGCCAAAGGCCCCGTGGGTCGAGGTGTGGCTGTCGCCGCAGACCACCGTCATGCCGGGCAGGGTCCAGCCCTGTTCGGGGCCGATGATATGCACGATGCCCTGACGGATGTCGGTCACGGGGTAATAGTTCACCCCGAATTCGCGGGCGTTGTGATCCAGCGCATCGACCTGAATGCGCGATTCTTCGTTGTCGATGCCGTTTTCGCGGTCCCATGTGGTGGGCACGTTATGGTCGGGCACGGCGATGGTCTTTTCGGGCGCGCGCACCTTGCGCCCGGTCATGCGCAGCCCCTCGAACGCCTGTGGGCTGGTGACTTCGTGGACCAGATGGCGGTCGATATACAGCAGGCAGGTGCCGTCGGGCTGCTGATCGACGACATGGGCATCCCAGATTTTATCGTAAAGCGTGCGGGGCGCGCCCGCGGGATTGGTGCCGGTCATGGGTTTGGCTTTCGTAAAGATGGCAAGGGGCAGGGCGGATCAGGGCAGGCACGGCCATCAGCCCCGCGCGGTCACGCCCAGAATTTCGCCGTAGAACCGCCCTGGCAGACGGGCGCGGTCATGTATGTCGAAAAAACGCATCATTACTGATGATTTTATGTCCTGCGCCCTCTTGTGACAAGGGGGATGTGCAGGCCAAAGCCGGGTCGCGGGGCGGGCAGCGGCAGCCCCGCGACCGGGCAGCGGGCGGAAAATCCGCATCCGGCAGGCAATTTCACCGCGCCGGATTGAGAAAGGACAAAAAACTGCTATCTTTAAGGGAACCCGGCGCCGGGGCAATCGGCGCGATGAACGGAGGATGACCCCCTGTCCCGACCCGTCCCGACGGCTGAACAGCCGACCGCGACCACCGCAGGCACCGAACCCGGCAGCGATCAGGTTCTTGCCCGTGTTCTGTCCTCGCTCGAGGATGACAAGGCCGAAGATGTCGTGACCATCGACCTGCGCGGTCGTTCGGCCATGGCCGATCACATGGTCATCGCATCCGGGCGCAACGCCCGGCAGGTGGCCACCATCGCCGAAAAGCTGGCCGAACGCTTTAAAGAGGCGACAGGCCGCACCCCCCGGATCGAGGGGAAAGACGCAGGCGACTGGGTTCTGATCGACACCGACGATGTGATCGTCCATGTCTTCCGCCCCGAGGTGCGCGAGTTTTATCAGCTTGAAAAGATGTGGCTGCCCTCGGATGCGCTGTCGCGTCTGCGCGAGGATCAGCCACACTGATGCGGATTGCGATTGCCTTGCTGGGCGGGCTGATGGTGCTGTCGGCCTGTTCGTCCCAGCCCCGCGCCAAGGCGGCGGCCAGCACGGGCACCGTGGTGCGGATGACCTGCCCGACACCCGGCGCGCATCCGGCGTCTTTCGGTGTGGCGCCGACCATGCAGGACCGTGTGCGTCAGCCGGCCTATTGGCGCTATCTGGTCGCGCATGGCACGAATGCCGAACTGGCCTTTGCGCTGCGCTTTGCCGGGGAGCGGCGCGATGTGGCCATACCGCCTGATCTGGTTGCCATCGGGCGGCAGGCGCAGGCGTTCCGCCGCGCGAACCGCTGCGCCGATCTGCCCGACAATCCGCTGATCTGATCCGATGCGCATTACCCTGCTGGCGGTCGGGCGGCTGCGGTCAGGCCCGGAACAGGCGCTGATCCACGACTATCTGGACCGTTTCGCCAAGACCGGCCGCCCCCTGGGCCTGCCCCCGGTCCAGATCACCGAGGTCGAGGATAAAAAAGGCGGCGGCATGGCGGCCGAGGCATTGCTGCTGACCCGTGCCATCCCCGAAGGCGCCGCGCTGGCGGTGATGGACGAACGCGGCGCGCAGATGACTTCGCCCGAATTTGCCACGCGGCTGGCCGGGTTTCGCGATCAGGCGCGCGATCTGTGCTTTGTCATCGGCGGGGCCGACGGGCTGGACCCGGCGATCCGCAACCGCGCCGACTGGCAGATCAGCCTTGGCCGGATGGTCTGGCCGCATATGCTGGTGCGGGTGATGCTGTCGGAACAGCTTTACCGCGCCGCCAGCATTCTGGGCGGCAGCCCCTATCACCGCGCCTGAGCGTCCCGGCCCCTGTTCCCACCAAGGCCGCAGCCCCGGCGTCAGTCAGTAATCCCGCTCAAAGAACAGGCCGATGCTGCTTTGCCCGTCGCTGGACACGGTGCCGCGCGCGCGCAGCGATTGGTTGATGTCCAGATTCAGGTTCAGTTGTGTTTTGCCGTCATCGCCGACCGCGACATCGGTATAAACGTTATCGGCCAGATATTTCCCGGCCCGCACCTGCACATTGCCTTCGTCGTCGGTGGCCAGATCCAGATCGTCCAGTCCGATGCCCTGCCGCAATCGCCCCACGATGCCATCACCGCCGCGCCCGGCCAGCACCGCCACCGCATTGGCAAGCTGCGCCGCCTGCAAAGGGGTGATGTTGTCCAGCCCGCGCCCGAACAGCAGTTGTGACAGCACTTCTTCTTCGGGCATGTCGGGCGATGCCTCGAAGGTGATGTCGGGGTCGCTGGCGTCGCCGTCGATGATGATGCGGGTGAGCACGTCATCCTGCTGCGTTTCCGCCACCAGCCGGATGACCGGGGTCATGCTGCCCTGCAACTCGATCCGGCCTTCGGTCAGGTCAAAGCGTTTGCCCAGCAGATCGACGCGGCCCCGGATCAGTTCCAGTGTCCCGACCGGCACCACGTTTCGCGATGTGCCGGTGATCCGCATCTGCCCGCCCATTTCCGCATCGACGCCGCGCCCGCGGATAAAGATCTGGTTCGGGGCGTCGATGGTCAGATCCAGCCGTGGCGGGTTAACGGGCGGCGTGGCGGGCGGGGCGACCATGCCGGCATCGGTTGCGGCCTGACCGGGGAACGGCTCCAGCCCGGCCTTGGCGCGGGTGGCGCGCACCGGGCGGGTATCGCCCACATGGGTGATGTCGGGGATCGGGGTCGAACCGCCCAGGCCGGTCGAGGGAATGCGGATCTCTGCATGTGGCACCGCCACCCGGCCCGAGATCAGCAGCCCCTGCGCCATCACCCCCGAGGCGCGGACCGATCCGTTCAGCAGCGCCTCATACAGATTGGGGTCGCGGATGGTGACGTGATCCAGTGTCAGCAGCACATCCATGCTGCCCGCGTCCAGATCAACCGGCCCGCTGAGGGTTACGCGCCCGCCCGCCGCCACATTGCCATCGCCCTCGACGGCGATGCGGCGCCCGTTCAGATTGGCGATCAGGTTCAGCGCCTCCAGCCGGATGCCAAGGCGCGGTTCGGCCAGGCGGCCGTTCATCAGCTGCACCGTGCCCGACAGCCCGTCCAGCCCCGGCTGACCGCGCATCGCCAGATCAAAACTGACCGGCCCCTCGATACTGCGGGTGCGCAGGAACGGGTTGGCGACCGCCGCATCCGAGATGCCCGAGATACGCAGATCGGTGGTGGCAAAGTCCTGCGCGGCGGTGCCGCTGACCTGCGCCCGCGTGCCGCCCGGCCCGGTGGCGGTCAGGTTCACGGCATAATTCGTGCCGGTCTGCCGCACCGTGCCCGTGACCTGCGCCGGGCCGGGAAAGCCCTGCACCAACAGGCCCAGATCGGCCAGCCGCGCATCCAGATTCAGCCCCGCCGTGGGGCTGCCGTCGCCGGTCACGGTCAGTTGCGGGTTGCGCAGGTTCAGCCGCTGCACCGAAAAGGCGCCGCTGACCACCTGCTGGCTGGCGGCCAGGTCAAATGTGGTGGTTCCGGCCAGCAGCCGGTCGGCCTGTTCCTGCCCCGCCCGCAGCCCCTGGCCCGAGCCTTGCGCCGTGATCCGCCGGGTGGTGCCGTCATCGGTGATCCGCCCGTCCGCGCTCAGCGATCCGGCGATGCCGTTGCCCAGAAAGCGCAGGTCGCGGGCATTGATCTGCGCCGTCAGATCGGTGGCCGCCTGCCCGACCTGTCCGGTCGCGGTCGCATCCAGCCGTGCGTTGCGGATTTGCGCATCCTCGATGGTGAATACGCCGCTGCGTTCGATGGCGCGGATCTGCACCTGCGTCGGACCGGTCAGCGCCGCATCGACCTGCGACTGACCAAGCGCCAGATCATTGGCCGTGCCATCCAGCACCAGCCGCCGCGCGCCATCGCCGTCATCGGCAAAGCTGGCATCGGCGCTGAAACTGCCGTGCCAGCCCAGACCCAGCGATTCCAGCCGCCGGATTTCGGCCTGCGCGGTCAGATCGGTGCCTTGCGGGCCGATCTGGCCGGTGGCCTCGATCAGACTTTGGTCATTGGTCAGCCGGGCCTGCTCGATGCTGATCTGGCCGTTCTGTTCGGTGCCGCGCAGGGTGATCTGCGTCGTGCCGGTCAGCGCGCCATCGACATTCTGCTGCCCCAGCCGCAGGTTCTGGCCGGTGCCGGTCAGGTCAAAGCGGCGGATGCCGTCGGTTTCGCGCGCCGTCGCCTGCGCGGTCAGCGCACCCGACATGCCGCCGCCAAGGGCCGCCAGATCGGGCAGGTCCAGATTCAGCGTCGCATCCAGTTCGCCGGGGGCGAAATCGCCGCTGCCGTCCAGCGTGATCTGCGGGTTCGCCAGCCGCAACTGTTCCAGCTTATAGGCCCCGTCGCCGCCCTCGCCCGCGATCACGGTCAGATTGCTGCGCCCGGCCAGCAGCCCGTCCAGTTCGTTGATGCCCAGTTCCAGATCCTGTGCCTCGCCGCTCAGTGTCAGGCGGCGTTGCCCGGCAGGCCCGTTCAAAAACGCCTCGGCCAGCAGCGAGCCGCCAAAGCCCGGATCGGCCGCCGACAGATCGGCCAGTTCGATCCGGGCCGTCACATCCGATGACAGGCTGGAAATCAGCCCCTGCGCCGTGGCGGTCAATTGCTGCGCGTTGATGAAGAAATCATTGATCTCGATGCCGTTTTCATCGCGACGGACGGATGCCAGAATATTCGACTGCCCGCGCAGCATCCGGTCCAGCTGATCCTGACCGGCGGTGATGTCGGTGCCGGTGATTTCGGCATTCACGTCGAATGCGCGGGTCAACAGCTGATACAGCCCGGAAATCTGCGCCTCGGCCTGTCCGGTCAGCGGGCGGCCCGCCAGCCCCGACAGCCGGTCCAGCGCATCATAACGCGCCACCACATCGCCTGATACGGTGATCCCGCCCGACAGGCCCGACACCAGAACATAGCCATCCAGCCCGTAATCGGCGCCGGTGATGGTCAGGCCGGAAAATTCGGCGGCGTTCATCGGGGCATAGTCGAAATTGGTCCGCCCGGTGATCGCATCGCCCACCGCCTGCGCCATCGCCGGATCGGCAAAGACCATCTCGCGGGTGCCAAAGCTGATCTGGCCGGTGATTTCCGACAGGTCGCTGCCGTTCAGCACCACCTCACCGGAGCCGTCCAGTTCCAGCGCGCCCACGGTCAGATCGGGGCGCTGGAACTGGCCGATGCGGCCGGTCAGCGACCAGCCTTGCCCGCGCGCGGCGTCATATTCCAGCGACAGCCGCCCGTTATCGACCAGCGTGCCCTCGGTAAAGGGCATTCTGACCGGCAGTTCGGTCGCGCCCGCATCGGCGCCCAGGGTCATCAGCAGCACGGCGGTTTGCGGGGCGCCCTGATCGGTCAAGCTCAGCGCGCCCGACAGGTTCATCGCCTCGGTGTCGATCATCAGCACCGGCACATCCAGCCGCCCGTCGTCACCCTGCCAGCCCTCGGCCAGCAGTTGCGTGCTGGTGCCAAAGAAGGCGCGGTTTTCCGGGGCCAGCAGGCTGGCCACATCGCCGCCCAGTTCCAGCCGGAATCCGGTGCCGGGGCTGCCATCATCGCCCGCGCGTTCGGTCACGCTGGCGCGGCCGGTGACGCGGGGCTGGCCATCGGTCGCCAGCGCGATGCTGGCGGTGAAATCGCTGATCGGGCCTTCGCCGGTGATGTCGGCGTGAACGGCGGGTTTGCCATGCAAATCAATCAGATTCGCCAGCAGACCATCGGCGGCCTCGTCCAGCGTCAGGTCCATCTTCAGCACCTGTGTGCTGTTGGAATAGCCCGCGTCCAGCGCGAATTGCCCGCGCGGGCCATCCTGCCGGTCGATGGTCAGAACGGCGGTGCCCTCGCCCCCTGACAGGTTCATCTGGCCGCTGACCGACACCACGGCGTCAAGGCCGATGACGGGTTCGCCGATGGTGACGCGCCCGGCCTGAATCTGGTCGATGGCGATGCCCACCGGCAGTTCGGGCAGGCGGAATTCCGGCACCTCGGGGCTGATTGCGCTGCTTTCCTCGCCCGCGGGCAGGCGCGGCAGCAGGATTTCGGCGGCGGACAGTTCGGCAATCTCGATCCGGCGGCGCAGCAGAGCGGATCGGTTCCATTGGATCGCGCCGTCGCGCAGGGTCAGCCAGACGCCTTCGTCATCGGCGATAGTCAGTTCGGAAAAGGTCGCCCGTGACGACAGCGCGCCGCGAAAATCATGGATCTGCACCACCCGGCCCGCGCCGGACAGGTTTTCTTCCAGCAGGCGGGTGATAAAGCCGCGATCGTCGCTGACCTGTTGTGACAGTTCGACCAGACCCTGCGCATCTGCCGGGGATTGCGCCGGGGCGGGAACGGGGGCGGCGATCCACAGAAACGCCAGTGCCGCAAGGATTTTCCGCATCAGAATGCCTGCCCCAAACCCAGATAAAGCTGCACGCCGTCGCCGGTATCGCCGCCCACCGGCGCGGCCACGTCGAACCGCAGCGGCCCGATGGGCGTGGCATAGCGCACCCCCAGCCCCGCGCCCGATTGCCAGCCACCGTCGCCGCCAAAGGAACTGTCGGGCCAGACCTGCCCGGCATCGGCAAAGGCCACCACGCCGATGCGTTCGCGCACCTGCCAGCGGATTTCGGCGGACAGGGTGGTGATGGACATGCCGCCGGTCTTGACCGGGCCGTCCGGCCCCTGAATGACCTCGACCCCCAGCGATTGATAGGGCTGACCGCGCACGGTGCCCCCGCCGCCGGAATAGAACAGGTAATCGCGCGGCGTGTCCTGAATATCCGACCCCAGCACCGTGCCCGCGCGCAGCCGACCCGCCAGCGTGATCCGGTCATCCGTGCCGAAACTGCGATAGACCCGACCCTCGCCGATGACCTGCCCGCCGCTGCCGGTTTCGCCAAAGCCATAAAACGGCGTGATCTGCCCTTCCAGCCAATAGCCCTTTTTCGCGTCGGTCGGTTCGTCGCGGGCGTCGAATGTCAACCGGCTGGGCAGGGCCAGCGCGCGGAAATCGTTCTGCCCGGTGTCATCCGTCACGCGCGCAGCGATATATTGCAGCGCCATATCCCCGGTCAGCCGGTCGCTGTGGATGTAATTGGCCCCGAACGACAGGCTGACGGCATCGGAATCGTAATCCACCTCGCGCATCCGCGACAAGTTGGTGGCCAGATAGGCGGTCACGTCGGGGTGAAAGGTGGCGGGCCGTTCCAGCCGCAGGCCAAGGTTGTAATCGGCGTCACTGGTGCGCGCTCCGATGTCGGATACCGCGCCGTCGATGCGCAACCGCTCGCCGCCGCCGCGCAGGTTGCGATGCAGCCAATAGGCCGACAGCATGATCCCTTCGGTGTTGGAAATCTCGAACCCCGCGCCGATGCGGCGGGGCTTTTGCTCGATCACCGTCAGATCCATGTTCATCGAGTTGTCGGGGTTCAGCACCTCGGCTTCGGTCAGGGTGATGGCGGAAAAGATGCCGGTGCGGCGCAGGCGCTTGCGCACCGTGTCCAGATCCTCGGGGTCAAAGCGCGCGCCTTCGGGATAGCCGGCGATCTTGCGCAGCCGCCGTTCGATCAGTCGTTCATTGCCGCTGACATGCAGCGGACCAAAGGTCACGACCGGGCCGGGGTCCAGCGCGATCTGGCTGTCCACGCCGTGGCTGGGATGGTCGGCGATGATCTGTTGTCCGGCCACATCGGCCTTGGCATGGCCGTGATCGCGCCAGTCGCGCACCGCCTGCGTCGCCGCGCCGCGAATGATGCCGGTGCCTGCCATCCGCCCCGGCGCATAATCGTCATCCGCCCGTGTTCCGGGGGCAAGAGGGGCAATGGCCGCGCGGGAAAAGGTGAACTGACGGCCCGGCTCGACCGCGATCACCACCTGCCGCACCTCGGCCGGGGCATCCAGCGGGGCGATGGCCGCCGCCTCGGTGCCGTCCAGGGTGATGTTCACCACGGAATCGTAATAGCCCAGATCATACAGCGCCCCCAGCAGGCGCGCGTAATCGGCCCGTGCAGCGGCCAGAATATCCTGCCCGGTGGCCCGGTCTTCCCGCAAGGCACCTGCGATCAGCGAGGTATTGCGCAGGCTGCGGTCCAGCGCGTCATCTCTGCCCGCGATCTGCCAGTTCAGGCTGACCGCGCCTTCCGGTTCCGACCGCCCGCCGAACAGCCCCGAAAACGGGTTCGAGGATTGCGCCAATGCCGTATCCGGCACCATCGCCATGGCGGCCAGTAACACGCCTGCCCGAAAAACCTGCATTGCCCACCCCGGTTTTTTTACTTGAGCGGATTTTGACAGGATATGGCCGCCAAATCCAGTGAACCTTTGATGGGGTAAGCCGTAATTGACCCCATAAATTGCAAAACCGCCCGCCTATCACGCCAATGCGGCCAGACAGCCGTGCAGCGCCGCCATATCGTCGCGGATCAGCAGAACGGGGGTGGCTTGCGGGATGTGGCGCATCAGCGGTTCGGCCAGAAACCCTGCCTCGAATTGCGCCATCCGCCCGGCCATGCTGCGCGCGACGCTGCCGGCCAGATACAGCCCCTCTTGCGGCATAAAGCGCAGCACCAGTTCGCGGCACAACAGTCCCAGCAGTTCGGCGAACAGATCGCAGGTCGCCGTCGCGGCCTCGTCGCCGCCCTCGGCTGCGGCGACGATCTGTTCGGCGCGCAGCACGGGTGTGCCGGTGCGCAGGGCGTGCAGTTGCGACAGCCCGCGCCCGGCAAAGGCTTCCTCGGTCGAAAAAAACACCTTGCGCGCCTGTGGGCCGATCTCGGTCTCCAGTCGGGCCATGATATGGGCGGGCAGGCGGGTGTGGCCTTCCTCGGCCTCCAGGCAGATGACGCCGCCGCGGGGCAGGCTGTAGACGGCGCAGACATTGACCCCGGTGCCCGCCCCCACAACCAGCGCCTGCCCGTTGCGCGCCCGCGCATCTGGCGCGGGGCGCAGCACCTGCACGCCGTCCCCCGCCAGCCGCGCCGTGGCATAGCCAAGCGCGGTCAGATCGTTTATCAGCCGTGCCTGATCCGCCCCGGTCAACCGCGCCAGCCCGGTTTCGGAAAAGGACCAGTCGCGATTGGTCAGCGCGGCCCGCCCACCGCCGACCGGCCCGGCCACCGCCACGCAAAGGGCGGTGATGCGGGGCTGGCCCTGCTGCGCCAGAAAATCCTGCACCACCTCGTCAAAGCTGGCATGGTCATCGCCCCGGTAACGGCTCAGGCTGGCCTGAATGATCCGGCCATCCTGCGCCAGCGCCAGCCGCGCATTCGTGCCGCCTACATCCGCCAGCAACATCGCCATGATCCGCCCCTTTTTCGCACCGTATGACCACCTGTCTAAGCCAGCCGTCCCGCCCCGCCAAGGGGCCTGCGGGAACCTTTGCGGCCTGCGCACGTTGAGTGCAGGTAATGATAAACCGCAAACGAGTGAAAACCATGACTGCCCCGTTCACCGCCCGCATTGCCGCGACCGCCGCCGTGCTGACCACGGCGCTGACGCTGGCATCCCCCGCCGCCGCCGCGCCGATCAAGGCATGGTCGGCCATGTCCGGCGTCGAACCCGCCGTGCTGCTGCACACCGCGCAGGAACTACCGCTGTCCGCCGTCGCCGTGGACGATCAGCCCTATTGCGCCCCGGATGCCGAAATCGCCACGACCCTGCGCCATGATTTCGCCGAACAGCGCGTGGATACCACCGGGGTTGACGGTCACCGGACCGAGCTGTGGGGTTCCGACCTGATGGGCACCTGGACGCTGGTTGCGGCCCGCGCCGATGACACCAGCTGCATCATCGCATCCGGCATCGGCTTTGACGCCGATACCGACAGCGCCGCCTTTTACCGCACCGCCGGGCTGATCTGATCCGGCCCTGATCCGGCTTGCCGCCCGCCCCGCCCGGCCTTAGCCTTGCTGCAAAAGCAGCGAGGCACCCATGACCACCCCCCTGATGATCGGCCCCGAGGCGGAAAGCCGCCTCGACTGGATCGCCCTGACCGACGCATTGGCAGATGGCCACAGCCGCCCAAGGGCCGAGGTCAAGGACAGTTTCCTCTACCGCGATAAAGATACGCTGCTGACCCGTTCGGCATGGATCGACGGGCTGGGGCTGGCGGTGAAATGCGCCACGATTTTCCCCGGCAACCCTGGCGCGGGCCTGCCGATGGTGAACGGGGCGGTGAACCTGCTGGATGACGCCACCGGCCAGCTTCAGGCCATCGTCGATTTCCACCTTGTCACCAAATGGAAAACCGCCGGGGACAGCCTGCTGGCCGCCAGCCGCCTCGCCCGCAAGGACGCCCGCGAGGTCCTTATCGTCGGTGCAGGCCATGTCGCGGCCTCCATGATTGCGGCTTACCGCGCCCTGATCCCCGACGTCCGCTTTACGATCTGGTCGCGCCGCCCCGAACCGGCCCGCGACCTTGCCGCCCAAACCGGCGCCACGGCCACCACCGACCTCGAATCCGCCACCCGCCGGGCCGAGATCATCGCCACCGCCACCATGACCAAAGACCCGATCATCAAGGGCGACTGGATCGCCCCCGGAACCCACCTCGACCTGATCGGTGCCTATCGCCCCGACATGCGCGAGGTGGACGACACCGCCCTGCGCCGCGCCCGCCTGTTCGTGGACAGCCGCGCCACCACCATCGGCCATATCGGCGAAATCCAGATCCCGCTGGACAGCGGCGCGATCACTGAAGACCAGATCATCGCCGATTACTACGACCTGCCGCGGTTCACCCGGCAATCCGACGACGAGATCACCATCGCCAAAAACGGCGGCGGCGCGCATCTGGACCTGATGACCGCGCGCTATATCCTGAACGCCGCCAGCCCGTCTTTCGTTTGAAAATATCCCACAGGGGGTCTGGGGGATGTGAAATCCCCCAGCCTTCAGGCGCTACCACGGCTCATCCACAACAGCCGCTTCCCACCCCGCAAGTGCCGCCCCGGCCCAACTGCCATAGGCGGCATTCGGAAAAATAATCCACTCCGCCCCGAACCGATCCGCATTCGCCGCCACCAAAGCCTGCTGATCGCCCAAACCCGCCAGAAACCCCGCATCGAAATCGGGCAAGGTATCGCCCAGCAGCATCACCACACGATGCCGCGCCGCCACCACGGCGCGGCGATCCTCCTTGGGTGAACCCAGCAACAACACCCGATCCTCTGCCACCTGCGGCAAGCCCAGCCCGCGCAGGGTCGCCAACGTTGCGCCCGCCTGCCGCTCGTCGCGATCCGACAGGTAATAGATCGCAAAGCCCAAGCCGTCGGCATGATCCAGAAACTCCCGCGCGCCGGGGATCAGCGGCGGATTACCCTCTCGTTCCCAGTGCCGCCATGTGCGCCAATCGTCATAGGCCCGCCCCGCCGCCAGATCGCGCGCCAGCAGGGCGGTGTTGTCGATCACGGTTTCATCCAGATCCGTGACCACGGCCAGCCCGTCCACCGGCCCCGCCGCCGCCATCTGATCCAGCCGCAGCCGCGCAAGATTATAGGCCTGATATTGCAGCGCCCGCACCTCGGCCGATTGCTGCTGAAACCGCAGCCCCATGGCGTATTCGCGCACATCCGCGCCGCCACCACCGATGGGCCGCTTCATGCCGTTACCATGCGGGCCGGGGCCTCGCGGATCGGCAGATGGATCAGCGCCGAAAACGCGCCAACCCCCACGCCGATCCACCAGACCAGCGTGTAATCGCCGTAAACATCATACAGCCAGCCGCCCAGCCAGACCCCCATAAAGGACCCAAGCTGATGCGACAGGAACACGAACCCATACAGCGTCGCCATATAGCGCAGCCCATAGATATAGGCGACAAGACCCGAGGTCAGCGGCACCGTCGCCAGCCACAGCCCGCCCATCACCAGCGAAAACACCACCACCGACCCCGGCGTGATCGGCATCATGATGAACACCGCCGCCGCAATGGTGCGCAACGTATAGATCCCCGCCAGCAGGTATTTCTTGGTATAACGCTTGCCCAGCCAGCCCGCAAAGATCGCCCCGGCGATATTGGCCAGCCCGATCAGCGAAATCGCCACCGCCCCCAGCCGCGACGTCGTGGTGATCCCCATGCTGGCCAGCATCCCGCCGGGCGCGATGGGACCGCACATCTCCTCGACCATCGCCGGGAAATGCGCGGTGATAAAGGCCAGCTGATAGCCGCAGGAAAAGAATCCGGCAAAGATCATCAGATAGCTGGGGTCGCGGAACGCGCGCAGGACGACCGCGCCCATGCTTTCCTCAAGTTCGGACCGGGTAGCGGGCTTGCTGTTGCCCAGCATCGGCAGGAACAAAAGGCAGCTGAGAACCAGAACGCCAAAGATGATGAACACCGTTTGCCACGGATAGAATTGCAGCAAAATTTCGGCCAAGGGCGCACCGAACACCTGCCCCGCCGAACCCGCCGCCGTCGCAATCCCCAGCGCAAGGCTGCGATTCTCGTCACTCGCCGCGCACCCGATCACCGCCAGAATGACGCCGAACCCCGTGCCCGCGATGCCGAAACCAACCATGACTTCCAGCAGTTGCATGGTGGCGGGGGTGGTGGCAAAGGCGGTCAGGATCAGCCCGGCGGAATACAGAAACGCGCCCAGAATGATCGCCAGCCGGTCGCCCCAGCGTTCCGCAACCGCGCCAAAGACCGGCTGACCGATGCCCCAGGCCAGGTTCTGAATCGCGATGGCCATGGAAAATTCCACCCGCGGCCAGCCGAATTCGGCGCTGATCGGGATCTGGAACATCCCGAAACTGGCGCGCAGAGAGAAATTTATCAGCAAAATCATACAGCCGCCGATCAGGATCGGCGTGAACAGGCGCGCGCTGTGCTGCGACATGATGGCCCCTCTGGCTATGACCAGAAAGGTGTGGCGCGCGCCCGTGACACTGTCAACGGGGGTCGTAAGACCGCCGGATCAGTCGCGGCATCAGTTGCGGCGGCCGATCTCGTTCTGGATCGAAAAGCGGGATGAGGGGATGTTCATGCCCTTGGACATCTCGCCCAGGATGACGGTGGTTTTCTCGCCCGCCTTGTCGGTGATGATCCACTGCCGCAACTCGGTCGGGCCGCCGGTGAACACCATCTGGATATTGCCATATTCAGGATGCGCCGGGTCTTGCGCGGTGACGACGGTGGCGTTGTTGCGTTCCGTATGGCCGGTGACCATATTGGCGCGGCCCAGATTGACGTTGCGGTCAAGGATGATCGACAGCGGCGTTTCCGACAGCGGATATTGCTGCGGCGCCGAGCGGGTCTTGCCGTCAAACACCGCCACCGTCCCGCCCGAGGCCAGCACCAGCGTGTTGTCATTGTTATATTCGAACCGCACCTGACCGGGGCGCGAGATATAGACCGTGCCGGTCGAAATGGTGCCGTCATTGTTGACCTGCGTAAAGGCCGATGTGACAGTGCGCAGACCGTTCAGATAGTTCGACAGCTCGTTAAGGGAAATCCGCTCGGCCAAAGCCGGAAAGGCAAGGGCAAGCACGAAGGCGGGCGCAAGGGCGAGGGTTTTCAGTTTCATGAACCGGATCATATCCATTATTCAAAGGCTTGCACATCACGTTCGCAGGATGCGCACAGATGGAAACAGTCGCGCGCACGTGATGGTTCCATAACGCCGCTGTTTTCCTCACCTGCCCCCACCACGCCTGTAATCTGCGCCGCGATTGCGTTTTTTTCCAAACAGAAAGCGCAGGGATGCGCCCGATCCCCATCCATTGCGGCACGAGCCGGGGCGGTTTCTGCCCCACCGCCCATGCGATCCGCACTACGATCTGCGTTTTTATCCCAACAAGACGCAGCAGGAATGCGCCCTGGTCCCCACGCGTTCCGGCATGAACCGGGGCGGTTTTCTGTTTGACGGACATCGCCGCGCTATCCGGTTTTGTAGGGCCAGAGATGGCGGTGAATGGTTATGAAAGGGCGCGCGGGTTTGCTGTTCGCCCAAACACGCATTCCGGCTGTGTAACCGGCGCTGCGCTGCTGTTGCCGACTCTGTGTTTTTGGCGTGCGCTGCCTGTGCACAGCTTGTGCACAACCTGTGCACGGGTGGTGCACGGGTTGTGCAGGCCGAATCCCTGCAATTGCTGGCGATTTGTCGTCGTGGATCGCTGCCTGTTGCGCGTGCAACGCACGGCGGTGTTGCGCGCTTTACAGCGCCTGTCCGGTCAACAGTCGGGGCATCGGCTTTAGCGACAGCCCCGCCGCCTGCCGCATAAAGGCGCGGCGCAGCGGCGGGATGCGGCTGACCGCGCCCATGCCAAGGCCCCGCGCCACCGCAAGGATCGGGTTATCGTTTGAAAACAACCTGTTCACGGCGTCCATGCCCAGTGCCAGCGCGGTGGCGTCAAACCGCCGCCATTGCTCATAGCGTTCCAGAACGGCGGTCGCGCCCATATCTTCGCCGCGTCGGGCGGTATCGGCCAGCACCTCGGCCAGCGCCGCCACGTCGCGCAGGCCCAGATTCAGCCCCTGTCCGGCAATCGGATGCACCCCATGCGCCGCATCCCCCACCAGCGCCACGCGCGGCGCGGCATAACGGTCGGCCAAAGACAGCGACAGGGGATAGCTAAACCGTTGGCCTGTCAAGTAAATATTCCCCAGAAAGTCGCCAAAGCGCGGGCGCAGCACGTCGATGAAGGCATCATCGGGCAGGGCCTTGACTGTCTGTGCCGTGGCATGGGGTTCCGACCAGACGATGCTGCTGCGATTGCCGGGCAGCGGCAGGATCGCCAGCGGGCCGCCGGGCATGAAATACTGATGTGCGATGCCGTGATGCGGCTTGTCATGATCCAGCGCGGCAACCAGCGCGGTCTGGCCGTAATCATGCCCGCGCCGGGTGATTCCGGCCCGGTGCGCGACGCCCGAACCACGCCCGTCCGCCCCGATCAGCACCCGCCCGCGCAGGCGGCGGCCATCGGCCAGTTCCACGGAAACCCCTGCCGGATCAACCTCTTGCGTAATGACGGCGGCGCCGGGCAGATGGGTGATGCCGTGGTCCCGCATGGCCGTCAGCAGGGCGCGATACAGGAACCGATCCTCCAGCATGTGGCCGACCAGCCCTTCCTCGATCTCGGCACCGTCAAAGTGCAGAAACAGCGGGCCTGCGCCCTCGCCCGGATGGCCCTGCGATGCCTTGACCTGCCGGATCGGCTGCGCCTGCGCCGCCAGATCGCGCCACAGCCCCAAGGCCCCGAACAGCCGCGACGAGGCCAGCGCCAGCGCATAGGCACGCCCGTCAAAATCGTCGCCGGCGCGGTCATCGGCAGGGCGCGCGTCCACCACCGCGACCGACAGCCCCGCCCCGGCAAGGGCCAGCGCCAGTGCCGGCCCGTTCAGTCCGCCGCCGGCGATGATGATATCATGGTCAAAGGCCATCGCGCCCGTCCTCTTGTTCCAGAATCGCCGCCAGACCGCTGCGATAATCGGGGTATTTCAGGCGGATGCCCAGATCGCGGGTGATGCGGTCGTTCCGCACCCGCTTGGATTCCGAATAAAAGCTGCGGGCCATGTCGTCCAGCTGCGCGCCCTCGAACGGTTCGGCAGAGGGGACGGGCACGCCCAGCAGGTCGGCGGCATGCGCGATCACATCCTGTGGCGGGGCGGGGTCGTTGTCGCAGACGTTCCAGATGCGCCCCGGCATCGCCGCGCCCGTGGGACCAGGCAGGGTGGCGGCGACGACCTGGGCAATGTCTTCGCCGTGGATGCGGGAAAACACCTGATTTTCCTTGATGATCCGCCGCGCCGTGCCAGCCCGCAGCTTGGCGAACGGCCCGCGCCCCGGCCCATAGATCCCCGCCAGCCGAAAGATATGCAGCGGCACGCCCGCCGTGTCGGCCAGTGCCTGCCATGCGGCTTCGGCGATCAGCCGCGCCCGTCCGCGCTGCGTCGTCGGCATGGGCGTGTCGGTTTCATCCACCCAATCGCCCGCCCGGTCGCCATACAGCCCGGTGGTGGACAGATAGCCCAGCCAGCGTGGCCGCGCCGCCGCAATCGCGTCACCGAATTCCGCCAGAACCGGATCGTGGCCATCGCGCGCGGGGGCGACCGATGACAGCACCGCATCGGCCCCGGCAATCGCCTGACGCACCGCCTGATCCTGTCCGGGCCAGATCAGCGCCTCGGCCCCGGCCGCCGCCACGCGGGCCGTATTGCCGCGCGTCGTGCCGTTGACCTGCCAGCCCTGCGCCGTGACCTGCCGCGTCACGAACCCCGCCGAATAGCCATGTCCAAGGATCACCAGCCGCATTGCGCCCCCTTTCATATACCCAGCCTATCGCGCCGCGTGCGCGGGGGAAAGGCGACAGGCTGCCGCCCCCCGGCTTGCTCTTTGATGGTGCGGCTGGCACATTCCCGACAAGGCATCAGGAGGTTACGCGATGGAACAGGACAGCCGCTTTCTGCCGGTCGAAACGCCCGAGCCGGTGGCGCGGGAACAGTTCACCGATGCGGATGCCGCTGTGTCGCGGCTGGCCGAGCTATATGAAACCGCCGCCGGGTTTCTGCTGGAAAAATTCACGGTCGCACTGGAAGGTGCCGTCCCCAAAGCCCGGTTCCGCGCCTTCTACCCCGAGGTGCGGCTGACCACGACCAGCCATTCCAAGACCGATTCCCGTCTTGCCTTTGGCCATGTCGCCATTCCCGGCAGCTATGCCGCGACGATCACCCGGCCCGATCTGTTCGGGCGGTATCTGCGCGAACAGATCGGGCTGCTGATCCGCAACCACGACACATCGGTCAGTGTGGGCTTCAGTGAAACGCCGATGCCGGTGCATTTCGCCGTGGCCACCCTGTCGAACCTGAATGTGCCGCAGGAAGGTGTGCTGAGTTTCAGTCTGCGCGATGTGTTCGACGTGCCGGACCTGAACACCGTCAACGACGATATCGTGAACGGCGTGGCGGTGGCGCAGCCCGACGGGTCGGGGTGGCTGGCGGCCTTTACGGCGCAGCGGGTGGATTATTCGCTGGCCCGGCTGGCGCATTACACCGCCACCGCGCCCGAGCATTTTCAGAACTTTGTGCTGTTCACCAACTATCAGTTCTATGTGGACGAATTCGAAGCCTATGCCCGCCGGGTTCTGGCCGATCCGGGGCAGGGCTATACCAGTTTCGTCGCGCCGGGAAATCAGGTGATCGGTGGCCCTGATGGTGTCATCACGCCGCTGGCCAAGATGCCGCAGATGCCCGCCTATCACCTGACCCGGCCCGACGGGAACGGTATCACGCTGGTGAATATCGGCGTCGGGCCATCCAACGCCAAGACGGCAACCGACCATATCGCCGTGCTGCGCCCTCATGCCTGGCTGATGGTGGGGCATTGCGCGGGTCTGCGCAATTCGCAGTCGCTGGGCGATTTCGTCCTGGCCCATGCTTACCTGCGCGAAGACCATGTGCTGGATGACGATCTGCCCGTCTGGGTGCCGATCCCCGCGCTGGCCGAAGTGCAGGTTGCCTTGCAAGAGGCCGTCGCCGAAGTGACCCGGCTGGAAGGGTTCGAGCTGAAACGCATCATGCGCACCGGCACCGTGGCCACCATCGACAACCGCAACTGGGAATTGCGTGACCAGTCTGGTCCGGTGCATCGCCTGTCGCTGTCACGCGCCATCGCTCTGGATATGGAAAGCGCCACCATCGCCGCCAACGGCTTCCGGTTCCGGGTGCCCTATGGCACGCTTTTATGCGTCAGTGACAAGCCGTTGCACGGCGAACTCAAGCTGCCGGGGATGGCGACCGACTTTTATCGCACACAGGTCGCAAACCATCTTCTGATCGGAATCCGCGCGATGGAGAAATTGCGCGCCATGCCACTAGAGCGGATTCATTCGCGTAAATTGCGCTCATTTACGGAAACAGCGTTTCTTTGATGTGACAATATCTTGCAGCACATTGCCGACGATGCGTCATGTTGACAAAAAATCCTTGAACTGCCGGTCAAAACCGTGTGTAGCAGGCGTTATGCCGTCAGTCCGGCACAACGATATCGCCCACAACGGGTAGAGGAGACAGAAGACATGGCTACCGCTTCCGCCAAACCGATGACCAAGACTCAGCTCGTTGCGGCGCTTGCCGAAGAAATGGGCAGCGACAAGAAATCCGCGAATGCTGCACTTGATGCAATCGCTTCGGTTGTGGCGCGTGAAGTGGCTGCCGGTGGTGCCGTGACCCTGCCGGGGATCGGCAAGATCGCCTGCCGCCACCGTCCCGAACGTCAGGTCCGCAACCCGCAGACCCAGGAAATGATGACCAAGCCCGCTGACAAGCAAGTCAAGGTCACGGTGGCGAAAGCCCTGAAAGACAGTGTGAACGTCTGATTCGTTCCGCATAACCCGATCAGGCCGCGCCCATGCGCGGCCTTTTTTATGCGCGGTGGTGGTCAGCATTGCCCTTTCGGGCCGTGACGGCTTTTGCTAGCCAATCGAAAAAGGGGGACGCATGGATCTTAAAGCCATCGGCATGGGGCTGCTGTTTGCAGTGATGTGGGCCTCGGCCTTTACGTCCACCCGCATGATCGTGACCGAGGCGCCGCCGCTGCTGGCGCTGGCGGTGCGGTTCGTGCTGTCAGGCAGCATCGGTATCCTGATCGCGCTGGCCATGGGTCAGACGTGGCGCACCCTGACCCGCGCGCAATGGCGGGCGGTGGTGGTGCTGGGGCTGTGTCAGAACGCGCTGTATCTGGGCATGAACTGGGTGGCGATGCAGTGGATCGAGGCCGGGCTGGCATCCATCATCGCCGCCACCATGCCCCTGATGGTGGCCTTTATCGGCTGGATCGTGCTGCGCGAACGGCTGCGCCCGATGGGCGTTGCCGGGCTGGCGCTGGGCCTGCTGGGTGTGGCGCTGATTATGGGCGCGCGGCTGCAAGGTGGCAGCGATCTGACCGGGATCGTGCTGTGCTTTGTCGCCGCGCTGGCGCTGGCCATTGCGACGCTGACCGTGCGCGGGGCATCGGGCGGCGGCAATGTGATGATGATCGTGGGGCTGCAAATGCTGGTCGGCGCCGCCAGCCTGCTGATCGTTGCGCCACTGTTCGAGGATTGGAACGTCACCCTGACCCCGCGTCTGATCGGGGCGTTTGTCTATACCGCCTTTGTGCCGGGACTGGCTGCCACCTGGGTGTGGTTTTTGCTGGTGCAGCGCATCGGTGCGGTGCGGGCGGCGACCTTTCATTTCCTGACACCGTTTTTTGGCGTGGCGATTGCAGCGTTGTTGCTGAACGAATCGCTGGGTGTGATGGATGTGGTGGGCGTCGGTATCATCATGGCGGGGATTCTGGCGGTGCAACTGTCCAAGGCTCCGCCGCCGCAACCGCCCCTCCGCCGCGCGCCATCGGCCTGAGATCAGGCCGCGGCACCGCCCAGCATGATGACATCCGCCGGGTCCAGCGTCAGCCGCAGCAGATCGCCCGGCGCGGGCGGGGTGGTGTTGCCGCGGCTGAGGCTGTCGAACACCACTTCGGTGCCATCGCCCAATGTGGCACGCGCGCGCTGCACCGCGCCCAGATATTCGACCGACACAACAGTGACAGGGATGCCACCCTGCACCACCTGGCTCAGCGCCTCGGGGCGGGTGCCGATCTGGGCGGTCAGGCTGCCTTGGGGCAGGGGATGGTTCAGCACCATCTGCATTCCAGCCAGATCGACGACACCGCGCGCCGCATCCAGCACCGTTACCGGCAGCCGGTTCAGCGTGCCGACGAAATTGGCGACGAAATCGGTGGCGGGGCGGGTGTAAATCTCGTGCGGGGGGCCGATCTGGTCGGCGATGCCCTGATGCATGACCACGATGCGGTCGGAAATGGACAGGGCTTCTTCCTGATCGTGGGTCACGAACAGGGTGGTGATGCCCAGATCACGCTGAATCTGCCGGATTTCATTGCGCAGGCTGACGCGGATTTTTGCGTCCAGCGCCGACAGCGGTTCATCCAGCAGCAACAGTTGCGGGCGCGGGGCCAGCGCGCGGGCCAAGGCCACGCGCTGTTGCTGGCCGCCCGACAGCTGAAACGGATAGCGGTCGCCCAGATGCGGCAGGCCGATCAGGTCCAGCATTTCTGCCACGCGGGCGTCACGTTCTTTCCGGCGGATACCGGCGACGCGCAGGCCAAAGCCGACGTTTTCCGCCGCCGTCAGGTTGGGAAACAGCGCATAGGACTGAAACACCATACCGATGCGGCGGCGGCTGGCGGGCAGGCTGGTGACATCCTTGCCATCGACGATGATCGCCCCGCTGGTCGGGGCCTCGAACCCCGCGATCATACGCAGCACGGTGGTTTTGCCGCAGCCCGAGGGACCAAGCAGGGAAATAAACTCGCCCTTGGCCAGCGACAGGTCGAAATCGCGCACCACCTGCGTGTCGCCAAAGGATTTCTTCAGGTTCGAGAGGGTCAGGAATCCGGTCATTTCATCTGCTGTTGTTGGGCGCGGCCATGGCGCGTCATTCGGGTGGCAAGCTGCATCAGCCCCATGCAACCCCATGTGATGGCAAAGGCGATGATCGCCAGCGCCGCCGGTTCATAGGCACGGTTGCCGCCCAGCCAGACCATATACGGCCCAAAGGCGGGGCGGTTCAGCAGTGCCGCGAAAACATATTCGCCGATCACGATGGCGAATGTCAGGAACGCCCCCGACAGCACCGCGCCGAACAGGTTGGGCAGGATCACCCGGCCCAGCACCGTGATCCAGCCTGCGCCCAAAGACTGTGCCGCTTCGGTCAGGGTGGCGACATCCAGCGTGCGCAACCCCGCATCAACGGCGCGATACATGTAGGGCAGCGCCAGCACGCTGTAGCCCGCGACCAGCAGAAAGTTCGTGCCGCCCACGCTGCCGGTCAGCGGCAGCCAGGAACTGGTGTTGAACATGCGGATATAGCCGAACACGATCACGATGGCCGGGATCACCAGCGGCAGCAGGGTGATGAATTCGACCACCGGGCGCAGCCATGGCAATTTCAGCCGCACCCAATAGGCGGCGGGCACTACGATCAGGATGCCCATGACGATGGTGGCCAGCGCCGCCATCACCGAAAAGCCAAAGGTGGCCTGAAACTGCGGGTCGCCCAGCACGCTGCGATAGGCGTCCAGCGAGTATTCACCGCGCCGGGCGCGCAGGCTGAATTCGAACGTGCCGACCAGCGGCACCAGCATGAACAGCGCGCCCAGCAGAAACGACAACCACGACAGAACCCGCGTCATTTCAGCCACCTTTCCGCGCGCGTGCGCAGGATGATCGAAATCAGGCTGGCCACGCCAGTCAGCACGATCATGCCAAAGGCGATGACATAGCCCAGTGTCGGGTCTTGCAGCACATCGCCCCTGATCTGGGCAAACAGCACGATCGGCACCAGCGACAGCGACGATCCGGTCAGCGCCATCGCGGTCGCCACCGCGCCAAAGGCATTGGCAAACAGCAGCGCGAATGCTCCCAACACCGCCGGCCACATGATCGGCAGCACTACCATGCGCCAATATTGCAACTGCGAGGCACCCAGGCTTTCGGCGGCCTCGCGCCAGTCGCGTTTCAGCCCGTCCAGAGATGGCGAGATAACCAGCACCATCAGCGGGATCTGGAAATACAGATAGGTCAGCACCAGCCCCCAAAAGCTGATGAGGTTAAAGCCGCTGGCATAGATGTTGATGCCGAACCATTCGCGCATCAGCACCGTGACAAAGCCCAGCCGCCCCAGCGTGGCGATAAAGGCAAAGGCCAGCGGCACCCCGGCAAAATTCGCCGCCACACCGGAAAAGGACATCAGTGGTGCGCGCAGCCCGCGTGGCAGTCCGCCCCGCGTCACCGATGCCGCGATCAGGAATCCGGCCACACAGCCCAGCAGCGCGGTGATAAAGCTGATGCGGATCGACACCCAGAATGCGGTGGTGATGCGCGGCTGCGTCAGGCCCGACAGGTTGGCCAGTGTGAACCCGCCTTCGGGCGCGCGAAACGCCCCCACAACCACGCCAAGCGTCGGCAGGATCAGAAACAACAATGCAAAGATGGCAAAGGGCAGGATGCCCAGCCACAGGCCAAGACGGCGCGAAAGATTTGGGGCGCGTGCCATGATGCCTCGGCGCTGGATGAAAAAAGAGGGGCAGGCCAGACAGGCCCGCCCCGCCAGTGCGTGGTTATTCGCTGACGGTCGCGCCGACAACGTTATCCCAGTTCTCGGTCACGACCCTTTTGAGGGCGTCCTGCTGTTCCACAGTCGGGAACACGGCGCGGTCCACCAGATCGGGCTGCGGCAGTGCGTCCAGCATATCCTGCGGGATCAGCCCGGCCTCTTTCATGGCGACGAAACGGGCCGGATAGCAGCCGCCTTGCAGCCAGCCCAACTGGCCTTCATCGGAATACAGATGCTCCATCCACAGTTTCGCGGCATTGGGGTGCGGTGCATGGGCGGAAATGCCCTGCACATAGACGCCCGCCAGCACGCCATCGGCGGGGATCACCACCTCGACCGGGGGGTTGCCGGCCAACTGGTCGCGCCATGTGAACAGGTTATAGTTCCACGCGGCAACGATCGGGGTCGCGCCCTGCGCGATGGTGCCCGCCTTGGCCGTGACCGGCACGAAATTGCCCGCCTTGTTCAATTCGGCAAAAAACTCCAGCCCTTTGGTGCCGCTGTCTTCGCCGGGGGCGCCGCCGCGCGAACCGCCCGCCGACATCACCGACAGAATCGCCTGATTCGAGGCGCGCGGATCGCCGGTCAGCGCGAAGGAATTGGCATATTCGGGTTTCAGCAGATCGGCCCAGTTCTGCGGCACGTTGTCCACCAGATCGGTGTTCACGCCGAATGCCATGATACCGTAATAGTCGGCATACCAATGGCCGTCCGCGTCTTTCAGGTCAGCGGGAATATCGTCCCAGGTGGCGACCTTATAGGGCTGGATCAGCCCTTCGGCCTGCGCCTGCGGACCAAAGGCCAGACCCACGTCGATCACGTCGGGCGCCTGCGGGCCGGTGTTGCCGACATTGGCGCGGATTGCCTCTAGCTCGTCGGCGGAACTGGCGTCGGGGTTCAGTTCGTTGACGGTGATTTCGGGGTATTTTTCCTTGAAGGCCGCAATGACGCCGCCATAATTGCACCAGTCATGGGGCAGGGCGATGGTTGTCAGCATCCCTTCGGCCTTGGCAGCCTGTTCCAGCGCGGCCAGATCGGTCTGGGCGGTAGCCGCCGTCGCGCCAAAAGCGGCGATTACGGCGATCACAGAGGCGGAATATTTCATTTTTAGGTTCCCTGTCAGATGTTGATCCGCGCCCGGTTAGCGCGGTTATGTGTTGATTTTGTGAAACCAAAATGGCGGGCTGGCAAGGCAATATCGCGGATTGCACGCTGTAGTTGCCGCGCGTCCGGCCTTGATGCAAAGTGATGGTGATCTGCGGAACCAATCCCCTTGCACGGGGTTCACCGACCATAGGACAGGGAGAAAAAGATGCGCTATCTTTTCGGGATCATCATCTTTGTGCTGGATGTCTGGGCCATCGCCTCGGTCATCAACAGCAATGCGGACCGGACCAACAAGATCATCTGGGTGCTGGTTATCGCGGTTTTGCCGGTGATCGGGCTGATCGCATGGTGGTTCGCGGGGCCGAAGGCAAATTACAACCGATGAGAGTGGCCTTTGTTCTGGCCGTGCTGCTCGCTGCGCCCGTGGCCGGAACGGCTGACCCTGTTCACCTGCCCCTCGATGCGATGGGGCAGGTCGTGATTCAGGTCGTGGACAACCCGACGGGCGGCAATCGCGTCTTTATCGTCGATCAGATTGAAGAAAGCAGCGCCCCCGATGGCACTGTGGCGGCGTTGTTCTGGCTTTGGCCGAATATGACCGGCTGGCCGGATGTCCAAGCGACCGGCCCGGATCGGTTCACCGCCTATTCTGGTTGCGATGCGACCTGTGGCCGCTGGGGCAATGTCTATGAATACAAGGCCGTGCGAAGGAATGGCGCCTGGGTTCTGGCCGGGTTCACACGGGTGACGAATGACCGGATCGAGGCTTCGGTGACGGTGTGTGACGTGAACCTGCTGACCAGCGCGGTCGAGAAAAAATTCCTGCCTTCTGACGGCGAGGATCGCACGGAAACCCTGACGACCACGGCCCGCGCGATGCCTTTGTCTGATCTGACCGGGGATTACATGGTCCCCGAATGTGCCGATCTGCCCTAACGGCGCAGATAGACGTAATAGGCCCCTTCGCCGCCATGGCGGAAATGCGCGGCCGTGACCTGCTGCACGGCACCTGCCAAGGGCGTGTGATGCAGCCAGACCGGCACCTGATGGCGCAGCGCGCCGGGGCGGGTGGGCAGCGGGCCGTGATCGCCGCGCCCCTTGCCGGTGATGACCAGCACCAGCCGCAGGCCCGAGGCGCGGGCACGCAGGATGAAATCAATCAGTTCAGGATGCGCCTGTGCCAGCGTCATGCCGTGCAGGTCCAGCCGTGCTTGGGGGCGCAGTTTGCCCTGGGTCATGCGGCGGTGGGTTTTCTGATCCATGCGCAGCGCCTGCGCGGCCAGATGCTGCGCGGGCGACAGCGGCATGGCGTGGGACGCGCCGCCTTTGGCGGGCGATTGCCCGATAACAAAGGGTTGCGGCACAAAGACGGGGGCCGGGGGGTGCTGCGACCCCTTCAGACCGGGTGCGGGCTTGGTCTTGGGGGCCGGTTCGGGCAGGGGGTGTTTGCGCGATTGATGCAGCGGGACGATGCTGCGGGCCACCCGCTGCCACAGATCGTGATCCTCGCCACTCAGCCCTCGGCGGCGCGACATATATCCTCAGCCCGTCGCGACAAGCTGCCAGTTCGGGTCGTCCTGACCCATGCGGCGGGCAAAGGTCCAGATGTCGCGCTGCTTGCGTGCGGATTTGGGATCTCCCTCGACCACATTGCCTTCGGCATCGCGGGTGGCGACGATCAGTTCGCCGACGAATTTCACCGAAACCTCGGCCTCGCCGGTGGTGTCGTTGAATTCGGCCCCGGCCAGCGCGGTTTCGCGGGTGCCCAGAAACTGCGCCTCGACCGTCTGGCCGCGGGCTTTGCGGTCGTCGATGACCGACTGGAACGCCTGCGCCACATCGGGTGACAGGAACGGGCGCACGGGTTCAAGATCGCCGTTTTCAAAGGCCATCAGAATCATTTCATAGGCGGATTTCGCCCCCGACAGGAACTGGCCCAGATTAAACGACGGCTCGGCCCGTTTCATCTGCGCCACGGCACGGCCCGCGGCCCCCTGCGGATCGGTGTGGTCGGAAATGTCGTGATCGCCCTGTTCGGCGGTTCCCTCGATCACCTCGAACCGCTGGCGGGCCTGCGGCTGGGGCTGCTGATCGACCTTGGGCGGCTCGAACCCGTCGCGGGTGCCCAGCACATTGCGCAGCCGCAGGATCAGGAATACAGCGATCCCGGCAAGCACAAGCAACTGGATAAGCGGACTGTTCATCGGCGAAACCCCTGACATAAAAGCGCCAGTTGGTATCGGCGCGGATGCATCCTATGTAGGGGCTGGACCGGGCCAAGTCCAGTTCAGAGGGTCAGCCAATAGGGGGGCGCCATGTGGCTTTTGTTGATGTTCGTCGCGATTCCACTGATCGAGATCGGCCTGTTCATTCAGGTCGGCGGTGCCATCGGAGTGTGGCCGACGCTGGCTCTTGTGCTGCTTGGCGCGGTTCTTGGCGTGATTGTGATGCGCGCCAATGCTGCCCGCACCTCGTATGAGGGGCAGCGCGCCTTGGCCGAGCTGCGCGACCCCACCCGTCCGCTGGCGCATGGCGCGTTGGTCATGCTGGCCGGTGCGCTGCTGGTGCTGCCGGGCTTTTTCACCGATGCCATCGGCCTGCTGCTGCTGATCCCGGCGGTGCGTGATCTGGTGATGCGGCGCATCGGGCGCCGGGTTCAGGTGCAGACGGCGGGCTTTGCCGGGATGCGCCCCGAACCGCATCGCCCACCGTTTCAGGGCGGTATCATTGACGGCGATTACACGGTCGAGGATGACGACGACCCTCGCCGTCCGCCCGGCCCGCCCGACACACTGCCGCCCGACGTGCTGCCACCCGGTGGCGGGTCCGGCTGGACGCGATCCTGACTGTTCGGGCCTGACCGCTTGGCGATTGAGACCGGCGCGCAGCCCTGATAGGACACGCGCAACGTCTTTTTACACGAGGAATCGACATGGCCGACGAAAACAACGGCGCAGCGGGCACTGCCGCGGCTGACGGACAGCAGCAACCGCCGCAGGTCCAGATGCGCATTCTGGCCCAATTTATCCGCGATCTTTCGTTCGAAAACGCGGTGGTCCAAAAGGGCGTCCCGACCGGCGAGGTCAAGCCCGAGATCAACGTGCAGGTCAGCCTCGACGCCCGCAAGCGTCCGGTCGATCATCAGTATGAGGTCGTCACCAAGTTCAAGGTCACCTCGACCAACACCGTGGACAGCCAGACCCTGTTCCTGTGCGAGCTTGACTATGCCGGTGTGTTCCACGTCGAGGGCGTGCCCGAAGATCAACTGCACCCCTTCCTGATGATCGAATGCCCGCGCATCCTGTTCCCCTTTGTGCGGCGGATCATTTCGGATGTGACCCGTGACGGCGGCTTCCCGCCCTTTAACATGGACCCGGTGGATTTCGTGGCCCTGTATCGTCAGGAAATCGCCCGTCGTCAGCAACAGCAGCAGAACCAGCGCCCCGAAGGCGTGCCGCTGTCCTGATCCGGGCCGCAATGCCCCCCCGCGTAAAATCGTCGCGCGCCTGGCAGCGAATGCTGTCGGGGCGCCGGCTTGACCTGCTGGACCCGACGCCTTTCGACATCGAGATCGCCGATATTGCCCACGGGCTGGCCTTTGTTGCCCGCTGGAACGGGCAGACGCAGGGCGACTGGCCTTATTCGGTGGCCGAACATTCGCTGCTGGTCGAGGTCATCTTTTCCCATATGGTGCCGCAATCCAGCGCCCGGTCGCGTCTGGCGGCCCTGCTGCATGATGCGCCAGAATATGTCATCGGTGATATGATTTCGCCGGTCAAATCGGCCTTGGGGCTTGAATACGGCGAAATAGATCGGCGGATTTCTGCCGCCATTCACCGCCGCTTTGGCCTGCCTGCGGCATTACCGCACAGTTTACACCGTCAGATAAAAGCAGCTGACCGGATTTCCGCCCGGATCGAAGCGGAACGTATCGCGGGCTTTACCCCAACCGAGGCGAAAAAGCTGTTCCCGGTGCCGCAGGCGGATATTCTGGATTATTTTGCAATAATGCTGCGACCGCCTGCACAGGTGCGTCAGGCATATCTGTCGCGATTTGATGAGCTGATGGCGCTGGCCGATCAGGAGAATTAAGGGCTGCCGCCAGAACGGCAGCCCTTAAATTGTCAGATCAGCAGATCTTCCAGAGAGCGGCCCGAATCCAGGCTTTCCTGAACCCAGCGCGGTTTGCGGCCACGGCCGGTCCAGGTCATGGTCGGATCATTGGGATTGGCGTATTTCGGCGCCACGGTGCCCGCCCGACGCGGTTTGCCGCCGGTCAGATCGGCCAGATTAAAACCATATGTGCGCGCGGCTTCTTCGACGGCGGCCAGTGCTTCGCGGCGTTTGCGGTCCTCATACGAATTGATGGCCCGCTCCAGCTTGGCCCGAAGTTCGCGAAGTTCCTTCAGGTCCATTTTCTCGATTTCTATGGTCATTGTCGTCGTATCCCCAACAAATGTATTCTGCCCATTTATTTATATTAGCAGAATGTGCAAGGGGTCAAAAGATATATTCAGCGCGGACTGCGTTTGGCCAGTATCCGCTGTAAGGTGCGCCGATGCATATGCAAGCGGCGCGCGGTTTCGCTGACATTACGGTCGCATTGTTCGAAAACGCGCTGGATATGTTCCCAGCGAACGCGATCGGCCGACATGGGTTCTTGTGGTGGCGGCGGTAAGATGTCACCACTGGCCAAAAGCGCCGACGTTACGTCATTTGCATCTGCCGGTTTGGAAAGATAATCGGTCGCACCCATTTTGACCGCGGCGACGGCGCTGGCGATGGCGCCATATCCCGTCAGCACGATGGCGCGGCAATCGGGGCGGGCTTCGTTCAAAGCCTCGACCACATCCAGACCTGATCCATCCTCAAGCCGCAGATCGACCACGGCATAAGCGGGGGGTGATTGCGCGATGGCTTTCATGGCTTCGGCCACGCTCAGCACGGCGGTGGTGCGAAAGCCGCGCTTTTCCATGGCACGGGCCAGCCGCGTTACGAAAATCTCATCATCATCGACCAGCAGCAAGCTGGGGTCACTGCCGATCCGGGTGCCGGGTGTGTCAGCCATATCGCCTCCTCGTTTGTGCGATCTAAGCTGTCCGGGTCTGTCTGGTCAAACGCTTAGACGATAACTTTATGCGGCATCCAGAAAACAGGCGGTGCGCTGGGCCATATCGGCGGGGGTCACGTCACGGCCAAAAAACTCGACTGTGCCGGTGCCGGGCAGAACCAGATAAGTATTGGTCATGTGATCGACCAGATAATAATCGTCGCCATCCGCATCCTGCGCGCGATAGTAATTGCGCCAGCCCCGGTTCACATCGGCGATTTCCTGATCGGTTCCGGTCAGGCCGATCATGTCATCGGAAAACAGGGCGGTGAAATCACGTAATGCTTCGGGCGTGTCGCGTTTGGGATCGACGGTGATAAAGACCGTCTGCACATCCTTGCCCTGTCCGGCCAGCAGATCGGCGGCCTCGGCATTGCGGGCGCTGTCCATCGGGCAGACATCGGGGCAGAAGGTATAGCCGAAATACAAAAGCGACGGCTTGGTGAACACATCGGCATAGCTGACCCGCTGACTATCCTGATTGGTCAGGGTGAAATCGGTGCCGAAACTGTCCATTCCGCCGCTGACCACCGACTGACGGCACCCCGCATAAGGATCGCCCGCAGGTCCGCGTGACAGCCACAGCCAGCCACTGACCAGCAACAATGCGGTCGCGGCGGTTCCCAGCATGATGATCCGGCGTTCGGTAGTCATGGCGATCCTCGGTTTGACAGATGGGCGCGCATTGATCGCCCAGAAAGCCGGGGTTATCAAGCGACGCATCGTCACAACCCGGTGCCCGTCATGATCCGACCGCAACCCTCTGCCCCCGCGACACCGCCCTTGCCCGCCATTCAGGCCGAGCCGATCCGCGCGCGCACCCTGATCCTGCTGCGCTGGATGGCGGTGGCGGGGCAGGCGGCGGCGGTGGCGGGGGCCTTGGCTCTGGGGGTGCTGTTTCCGGTCGTGCCGGTGGCGCTGCTGATCGCGGCGGCGGCGGTGCTGAATCTGTGGCTGGTGATGCGCGGTCCGCAGCGTATGTCGCCGCGCGCGGTGCTGGGGCAGCTTGGCTTTGATCTGGTGCAACTGTCGGCGCTGCTGGCGCTGACCGGCGGCATTGCCAACCCCTTTGCGCTGCTGGTGCTGGCGCCTGTCACCGTATCGGCCACAGTGCTGGACCGGCGGCTGACGGTGGCGCTTGGCCTGCTGGCGGCGGCGCTGATTTCTGCGGCGGGGCTGTGGGGCTGGCCGATCTATGATGCGACCGGGATTCAACTGGAACTGCCGCCATTGCTGGCGTTGGGGCATTGGCTGGCGATTGTGGTGGGCATCGGCTTTTTTGCGATCTATGCCCGCCGCGTGACCGGCGAGATTTCGGACACCACCAGCGCCCTGTTTGCCACGCAGCTTGCGCTGGCGCGCGAACACCGGTTGCAACATCTGGGCGGCGTGGTGGCCGCCGCCGCGCATGAGCTGGGCACGCCCTTGGGCACCATCAAGCTGATCGCCGCCGAGCTTGAGGACGAGTTGGCCGATCGCCCCGATCTGGCTGCCGATCTGGCCGTGCTGCGGCAATCGGCCGCCCGCTGCGCCGCGACACTGCGATCCATGGGCCGGGCGGGCAAGGATGATCTGCTGCTGCGCGCGGGGCCGCTGCGCGTGATCCTGGAAGAAGCGGCCGAGCCGCATCAGAACCGTGGTGTCGCCATTCAGATCGACGCGGACGGCCCTGACATCCGCCGTGATCCCGGCGTGATCCACGCGCTGCGCAATTTGATCCAGAACGCGGTCGATTACGCGGCAACCAGGATCGAGATCACAGCCTTTCAGGATGCTGACAACCTGACGGTAACGATCCGCGACGACGGGCCGGGCTTTCCCGCCGGGCTGCTGCCGCGTCTGGGCGAAAGCTATCCGCTGGGACCGCGATCCGTTTCCACGCGCAAGGATGGCGAGGGGATGGGCCTTGGCCTGTTCATCGCCCGCACTCTGCTGGAACGGTCGGGCGCCGCCGTTGATTTTGCCAATCTGCGGCCCGGTGCGCAGGTCACACTGCGCTGGCCGCTGGCGCTGATCGCGGCGGATACGCGGCAGGCTTTGGGCGAAAACCCCGAGATTACCGGCTGAAGCGGTTTTGTTAACCTTCCCTTAACGTCTTGTGACATAATGTCTGTGCAATAGTGGGAATCCGGGGGCAGACTGTCCGTGTTGCAGACGTTTTTGATCGCGCTTGGGGCCGGCATATTATCGGTGATTCTGGCGGTGGCAGCCATCCGGTTGTGGGACCGGCGGCGCGGCGGCTCTGTTGCCGTGGCGCGGCGGCTGGATCTGCTGGAACCGGCGGTGCAGCCCATGGTCTTTCTGTTCCGCGACCGGATGCTGATCGACGCCACGCCGCCCGCCCGTGCGCTGCTGGACAGCGTGACCGGCACCGGCGGCGAATGGGCGCGGCTGGACGGCTGGATCGCCGGGCGTTTTCCCGATGCCGCCGGTGCGCTGGACCGGCTGGCCGACAACCCGCGTCAGGATCTGCGCGGCCCTGACGGGCATGGCAATGCCACCCTGCGGCTGGCGGCCGAGGATCTGGGCAGCGGGTTGATGCGCCTGACCCTGACCGATCCTTCCGCCGAACATGCGGGCATCACCGTCGATTCGCTGGTGCTTCAGGCGATGGAGGAAGAACTGGACCTTCTGCGCCTGTCCATGGATCAGACCCCGATGCTGGTCTGGCGGCAGGATGCCGACGACCGGATCACATGGGCCAACGCCGCCTATCTGCAACGTGTCGAGGCGGGGGCGGATGGGCAGATCGCATGGCCTTTACCCCGGCTGCTGGATGTGCCGCGGATGCAGGCTGCGGGCGGCACGGCACCGCGCCGGGCACGGCTGGACAGTGGCGGATCGGTGCTTTGGTATGACTGTCACAGCCACCGCGCGGGCGATCAGACCATGATGTTCGCGTTGCCCGCCGATGCGGCGGTGCGGGCTGAACGGTCCTTGCGCGAATTCGTGCAGACGCTGACCAAGACCTTTGCCGATCTGCCGACCGGGCTGGCGATCTTTGATCGTGAACGCAAGCTGCAACTGTTCAATCCGGCGCTGATCGATCTGACGCGCCTGCCGACCGGATTTCTGACCGCGCGCCCGACGCTGTTCGATTTTCTGGATCAGTTGCGCGAGGCGCGGATGGTGCCCGAACCCAAGGATTATCGCAGTTGGCGTCAGCAGATGAGCAATCTGGAAAATGCCGCCGCGACCGGGCGGCATGTCGAAACATGGTCCTTGCCCGGCGGGCAGACCTATCGCGTGACCGGGCGTCCGCACCCTGATGGCGCGGTGGCGTTCCTGTTCGAAGATATTACCTCGGAAATCACCCTGAACCGCAAATACCGCGCCGAATTGTCGCTGAGCGAGATGGTGCTGGACGGGATCGAAGACGGGCTGATCGTATTCGGCCCGAATGGTTCGGTCAAGACCAGCAACAAGGCATATGCCGAGCTTTGGGGCCAGCGCAGCAACCGTGCCGATCAGGCCCTGGCGCTGTGGCAGGGCGAGACGGATGAGGCCGGACCGGGGCTGAGCGCCCTGCGCAACCGGGTTCGCGGCGCGGCGGATGCCCGCGACGAGGGGGCGATCATCGGGCCGCGCGGGGAATTGCTGGGCTGGTCGGCCACGCGCCTGCCGGGCGGGCGGCTGATGATCCGTTTTCGTCCGTCCGCTGTCTCTGCTGCCGGTCGCGGGGATGGGGCGGCAATCACGGATGCGTCAGGGGCACCGGCACCACCTGCGGCCATTGCGGGCTGATTGCCCTGCTGCGACATGGCGGTCGGTGCCGATCAAACTCAAATCCGCCCGGCCAGATGGGGCGGTGGGGCAGAACGCGGTTCGCGCCCTGCCATGCCCGTCAGGCCCATGAACCCGCCAGCTCCCCATCGCAGCAGGATATTACCGGAAAAGCGCCCGCAAGTTTTCACTCTTTCGGGACGCATGATTGGCCAAATGCACCAACGCGGGCTGCTTGATCGTGGGGCCGCCACGCCTTGCGCGTTCGGCACGGCCTATTGGGCCGCTCAGACGTCCCGCAACAGCAGAGGGAATGCAGCCAAAACCTTGCCTGCTGACCGGGCATCGGCGGCCCGAAGCTGTGCCAATCGAAACGGCCCGTCGTCCCTGCCATCTGACCATGCCGGGACCGCGCAAGTGCCATACCGCGCGGCACAGCGGAATTTTGCACCGTGTCGTGATCGTCAGAACGGATTTCGGCACCTGCGCCCTCTTGGCTTTGGTTGCCCCTCGGCCCGCACGGGCGTATTGAGATGCAAGATCAAGACAAGAGGGCGGCGATGGCGAAACCTGTGATCCTGTGCATTCTGGACGGCTGGGGTATTTCCGACCGGCCCGAACAATCCGCCCCCGATCAGGCGAACACCCCGACCTTTGATGCGCTGATGGCGACCTGCCCCCATGCGACGCTGACCACTTTTGGCCCGGATGTCGGCCTGCCCCGTGGCCAGATGGGTAACTCCGAGGTCGGCCACACCAATATCGGCGCGGGCCGGGTGGTGGCGATGGACCTGGGTCAGATCGACCTTGCCATCGAGGACCGCAGCTTTTGGGCCAACAGCGCCTTGGGCGAGTTCATCACCCGGCTTAGGGCGACGGGCGGGACGGCGCATCTGATGGGGGTGGTGTCGGATGGCGGGGTGCACGGCCATATCAGCCATGTGATCGCCGCCGCACAGGCAGTGGCCGGGGCCGGTGTGCCGGTGGTGATCCACGCTATTACCGACGGGCGTGACGTGCCGCCGAAATCGGCGCTTGGCTTTGTCACCGAACTGGCCGGCAACTTGCCCGAGGGCGCGCGCATCGGCACCGTTATCGGCCGCTATTACGCGATGGACCGTGACAACCGCTGGGACCGTGTGTCGCGCGCCTTTGCCGCGATGATCCGGGCCGAGGGGCTGACCGCTGCCGATGCCCCCGACGCAGTAACCGCCGCCTATGTCCGTGACGAAACGGACGAGTTCATCCGGCCCACTGTCATGCCCGGCTATACCGGCGCGCGTGATGGCGACGGATTTTTCTGCCTGAACTTCCGCGCCGACCGCGCGCGCGAGATTCTGGCCGCGCTGGCCGCGCCGGAATTCGCAGCCTTCGACACTGGCATCCGCCCGAAATGGGCGGCAATGCTGGGCATGGTCGATTATTCCGCCGAGCATGATACCTTTATGACCGCCGCCTATCCAAAACGGCAGGTCGTCAATACGCTGGGGGCCTGGGTTGCGGCGCAGGGGCTGCGCCAGTTCCGACTGGCGGAGACGGAAAAATACCCCCATGTCACCTTTTTCCTGAACGGCGGCAAGGAAACGCCCGAGCCGGGCGAAGACCGCTTCATGCCCTCCAGCCCCAAGGTGGCGACCTATGATCTGTCCCCGGAAATGGCCGCCGCCGAGGTCAGCGAGCGGCTGGTTCAGGCGATCCACGACGGCTACGATCTGATCGTGGTCAATTTCGCCAATCCCGACATGGTGGGCCACACCGGCAGCCTGCCCGCCGCCATCCGCGCCTGTCAGGCGGTCGATCGCGGCCTTGGCATGATGATCGCCGCGCTGCGCGAGACCGGCGGCGCGGCGGTGATCTGTGCGGATCACGGCAATTGTGAAACCATGGTTGATCCGGCCAGTGGCGGCCCGCATACCGCCCACACCACCAATCCGGTGCCGGTGATCGTCTATGGTGGCCCTGCGGGTGTCGCGTTGCGCGACGGGCGGCTGGCCGATCTGGCGCCCACGGTGCTGGAGCTGATGGGCCTGCCGCTGCCGCCCGAGATGACCGGCCAAAGCCTGATCTGCCGCACATGATCGCCTGTTTGCGTCCTCTTGCCGCCGTGGCGCTGACCGCCGTGCTGGCTGTGCCTGCGGCTGCCGTCACGCCGGCGTCCGAGGCGGCGCAGGCCGCGCAGCAGGCGGCGGATCAGCTGCGCGCGTCCATCTCGCGGCTGGAGGCGGCGCTTGGGGCCGACGATCAGGTGACCGCGCTGACCGAGGTGATCCACGGCTATGAACAAGGCCTTGCCGCCCTGCGCGCGGGCCTGCGCGAAGCGGCGCAGCGCGAATCTGATCTGCGCGCGCGGTTTCAGGCACAGCATGACCGGCTGTCGCGGGTATTGGGGGCGATGACCGCCATGCAGCAAGCACCCGAAACCGCGCTGCTGCTGCATCCCGGCGGGGCAACCGCCACCGCCCGGTCGGCGATGATCGTCGCCGACATCGCCCCCGGCCTGCGGGCCGAGGCCGAGGCGCTGCAATCCGATCTGGACGAGATCGCCACCGTGCGCGAATTGCAAGACAGCACCGCGCAGGTGCTAGGCAGCGGCCTGATCGCCGTGCAAGAGGCGCGTCGCCTGCTGGCCAGTGCCGTCACCGACCGTTCGCATATGCCGGTGCGCTATGCCGAAAACCCGGCGGAATTGCAGGCGCTGGAAACCAGCGCCGCCAGTCTGGATGAATTTGCCGCCGGTGTGTCGCGCATGGATCTGGATGTCGGTCCGCCGATCACCGATTTCGAGGGCGCGCAGGGCAGCCTGCCCTTGCCGGTCGCGGGCACCGTCATGCGCCGCTATGGCGAGGCGGATGCAGCCGGTGTCAGCCGCCCCGGTCTGGTGATCGCCGCAGCCCCCGCCGCACTGGTCACGACGCCATGGCCTGCGACGATCCGGTTCCGTGGTCCCTTGCTTGATTACGGCAATGTGATGATTCTCGAGCCTGCGTCCGGTTATCTTCTGGTGTTTGCAGGTCTAGGTCAGGTGTTCGGAGAAGTGGGCGATGTGCTGGCCGCCGGTGAGCCGGTCGGTCTGATGGGCGGAACCGAGCCGCCGGCACAGGAATTCGGTGCGCAATTCGTGGCCGATGCCACCAAAGGCGGCGATGCAGGGCAGTCCCAAACCTTGTATCTTGAATTGCGCAAGGGCAGGGAAACATTGAACCCGGCGGATTGGTTCGTGATGAACGCGCTGACCGGAACGCAGCAGGCGCAGGATTAAGGCAGAGACCAGATGAAGCACTATATGATGGCAGGGGTCGGCGGCATTCTGGCCGGGATTCTGGTGACGACGCAATTGGCAGGCCCGCTGATCGCGCAGGAAAGCAATGGCAATACCGCGCTCTATCAGGATCTGGAACTGTTCGGGAATATCTTCGAACGCATCCGGTCGGATTATGTCGAACGCCCTGACGACAAGAAACTGATCGAGGCGGCGATCAACGGAATGCTGACCTCGCTTGATCCGCACAGCGGTTTCCTGTCGGCCAATGATTACCAGGACATGCAGACCCAGACCCGCGGCAGCTTTGGCGGGCTGGGGATGGAGGTCACGCAGGAAGATGGCATCGTCAAGGTGGTTTCGCCTATCGACGATACGCCTGCGGCCAAGGCGGGGGTCAAATCGGGCGATTTCATCACCCATGTGAACGGCGAATCGCTGATGGGTCTGGGCGTCGATCAGGCCGTGGACCGGATGCGCGGCCCGGTCGGGTCCGAGGTGACGATCACGATTCTGCGTCAGGGCGAACAGGAGCCCTTCGATCTGACCATGACCCGCGACACGATCAAGCTGACTGTGGTGCGCACCCAGATCGAGGGCCATGCCGTTGTCGTGCGTGTGTCCACCTTTAACGACGAAACCTTTGCGACGCTGAAGACCGAACTGGAAAAGGCGGTTGCCGAGGCGGGCGGCATGGACAAGATCAGCGGTTTCGTGCTGGACCTGCGCAACAACCCCGGCGGTCTGCTCAATCAGGCCATTGCGGTCAGCGACGCCTTTCTGGATGCGGGCGAAATTGTATCGACCCGTGGCCGCAACCCCGAGGAAAGCGAACGCTGGAACGCCGAACCCGGTGATCTGGCGCAAGGCAAGCCAATGGTGGTGTTGATTAACGGCGGTTCGGCCAGCGCCTCGGAAATCGTCACCGGCGCTTTGCAGGATCACCGCCGCGCCATTGTGGTGGGCGAGAAATCCTTTGGCAAAGGCTCGGTCCAGACGGTGATGCCGGTCACGGCCGACAGCGCCATCCGACTGACCACGGCGCGCTATTACACCCCCTCGGGGCGGTCGATTCAGGCCATGGGCATCAATCCCGACATCATCGTGGTGCAGCCCCCCTCGCGCCCGCACGAGGGCAACGAGGATCAGGAAAACGGCCCGCGCAGCAACTCCAGTTTTTCGCGCTCCGAGGCGGATTTGCGCGGCGCGCTGAACAACGATTCCATCAGCGAGGAAGAGCGCAAGCAGATCGAAGAAGAGGCCGCACAGGTCGAGGCGACGGCCCGGCTGCGCGAACAGGACTATCAGCTTGCCTATGCGGTGGACATCCTCAAGGGCCTGTCAGCGGTCGATTTCCGCGCCGGTGACGTGCGGGCCGAGGCGACGCCAGCGGTCACGGGCGAAGGATCGGGCGCACAGGGCACCGGCGACGAGGCGGCGGAATGAGCGACGAACGCGGTGCCAACGGCCTGCCCTATCGCCCCTGCGCGGGGGTGGTGCTGATGAACCGCGATGGCCTGATTTTTGCAGGCCATCGCATCGATAGTGACAGCAATGCCTGGCAGATGCCGCAGGGCGGTATCGACAAGGGCGAAACTCCGCAACAGGCGGCCCTGCGCGAACTGGTCGAGGAAACTGGCGTTTCCGCCGATCTGGTCGAGGTGATCGGTGAAACGCCCGACTGGGTGATCTATGATCTGCCGCCCGAACTGCTGGGCAAAGTCTGGAAGGGCAAATACTGTGGCCAGCGTCAGAAATGGGTGCTGATGCGCTTTCTGGGGCAGGACAGCGATGTGCGCATCGACACCGATCACCCGGAATTCGATGCCTGGCAATGGGTGCGGGCCGATGATCTGGTCCAGGGCATCGTGCCGTTCAAGCGCGAGGTTTACCGGCAGGTGATGGCTGAATTCGCCCCGCATCTGGCGGGCTAAGCGCCGCCGTATCTATGAACAGCCCCATAACCAAGGCCCGCGTCACAGCGGGCCTTGGTCATTCAGGCAATGGTTCAGAACAACCGCCGCCCCAGCCAGATCAGGATCACCGCGCCCACCAGCCCGGCGATGCCTTGCGCGATCCAGCTGCCCGCCTGTGCGTTGATGCCGACCATCGCGAACAGCGCATTTGCCAGAACCGCGCCAACGATTCCCAGAATGATATTCACCAGAACGCCGGTATCGGCCTTCATGATGTTGCTGGCAATCCAGCCCGCGATCCCGCCGACAATGATTGCCGCCAGCCAACCCAGTCCCTGCATGACTCACTCCTTTCAACAGCTTGAACGGCTAACGCCGCAATCTTCCGAAAAGTTCAGCCCGCCACGGTATCTTCTGTTCGGAAATATCCCACAGGGTGAAGAGGATCAGGAAAAGATCCAGAGGACCTTTTCCCCGACGAACGCCCGGTCCTTGGGCCGGGTTAGGGGGGTGTGAAATCCCCCGGCGCACCGCTTATCGCCGCAACTGCCCCAGCAGGATCGAGGTCGGATAGCCGTCCGGTGTCACCCCGATGGACCGCTGGAACGCCGACACGGCCTCCATCGTGGCCGATCCGAACAGCCCGTCGATCTCGCCCTGATAAAAGCCGCGCTGCATCAGACGCCGCTGGATTTCTTCGCGTTCGGATGTGGACAGCGGGCGGTCGGCACGCGGCCAGTTGCCCTGAATGCCGGGGCGTCCGGCGATCCGTTCCGCCAGATAGGACACGCCAAGCGCATAGTTGTCGCTGTTGTTATAGCGCAGGATCGACCGGAAGTTGTCCATAATCAGGAAGGCCGGGCCACGTGCCCCCGCCGGCATGATGATCGAGCCGCTGCCCGCGGGCACCGCGCCGCCGCCGATGCGCCGCACGCCCATGCTGCCCCAGTCGGCGCGGCGGGTGCCCTTGCCGATCAGGCCCATGTTGAAATTGGCGGGCAGTTGCACCTCGGCCCCCCAGCTCTGACCGCGCACCCAGCCGTTCCGCGCCAGATAGGCGGCGGTCGAGGCCAGCGCGTCGGTGGGGTCGTCCGACCAGATGTCACGACGGCCATCGCCGGTGAAATCGACCGCATATTGCAGGTAGGAGGTGGGCATGAACTGCGTGTGCCCCATCGCACCGGCCCATGATCCCAGCATATGTGCCGGGTCGATGTCGCCCGCCTGAATGATCTTCAGTGCCGCGATCAACTGACCTGAGAACATCTCGCCCCGGCGACCGTCATAGGCCAGCGTCGCCAGCGAGGGGATGATCTGCATCCGGCCCCGGTTTGCGCCGAAATTCGATTCCATCCCCCATACAGCCAGCACGATTTCGCGCGGCACGCCATAGCGCGCCTCGATCGCGGCCAGCGTGCGGCCATGGCGGGTCAGCATCTGACGGCCGGTGGTGATGCGGTTATCCGACACGGCGCTGTCCAGATACAACCAGACCGGGCGCGAGAACTCCGCCTGCCGCCGGTCCAGCCGGATCACCTCGGGGTTATAGCGGGCGATGGCCATGGCGCGGTCATAGGTGGCGGGGGTGATGCCCGATGACAGCGCACGGGGGCGGAACTGGGTGATCCAGCGTTGCAGCCCGGCCTCGTCAGCGGGGCTGGCGGCGGGGATCGCCGCCGGGGTCTGGCCACCCGACACAGCAGGCGGCCCCCCCGCGCCGGGCACCTGCACAACGGCAGCCCCGCAGGACGCAATCGTGCCGATCACGGCAGTGGACATCAAAAAGCGGATAACGGATCGAGTCATGGATGTGCCTGTTCTGGACTGCTTTGGTTTTCGTTCCCCGCATCCTAGACCAAGCGGTCGGGTCTGCCTAGTTATTCAGTCCCGGCATCTGATGGATTGGGTCGATAATGAACTGCCTGGTTCTGAAATCCAGATTCTAAAGGCGTATTCATAGGGCGTGAGACCGCTGAGGGCCTTGAGGCGGCAAGCGAAGTCATAAGCCGCCACGATCTCGCCGAGGTGGTGGCGCCGTAGATCGCAATGGTCATCATAATGGAAGCGTTTGGCTGTGACCTCCTTGATGGCTTTGTTTATCGGCTAATCTGTCAGGCGGAACCGCTTGAAAGCCGAGTTCCATTTGTCGAACTCCCCCGGCAGGCCGCGCCATAAGCCCCTGGTTCGGGCGATCAGAGCACAGCCTCGACGAACAGCCAGGGATCGGGGTCCGAGGCTCAGGATCACACTCCCGGCCAAGCTGCGCGGGGCGGTGATCGTCTATTACGTGTCAGTCGATGTTATCGGGATCCAAATTGTCCCCCATGTGACAACCTTGAATCATCCAGTGACCGATTGGGGTATCCTTAAAACGGTAACAGATTGTAGCAAGCTCAGTGCGCTTTGCAGTGACGGCATGTTTTCAACTGGGCTGAAAGTCATGAGCTCAAGATGTATGGAAGCTCTGCAATAGGTTGTACTGCCCGGAAAGCCGCGAGCCGTTGGGCGGCTTTTTCTGCCGATGCTTCAAGGTGCTGTACCAGCGTTTCCTGCACGGCAGTCGGATCTTCGTCACGCAATGCAGAAACGATTTCCAGATGCTCGTCCATAAAGAGAGGGTCGATGCGGGCATTGGCGTCGAAGGCAAGCTGGATATGCTTGCCGGCGACAAGGATGCAATGGCTGCGCTTCAGGGCTTCGATAATCTCGGAGTTGCGGCCAAAGCGGGCGCAATCGATGTGAAGATCGGCTTCCAGAAGGTCCAGATCCGCGATGGAGATCGCTGGAAACTCACTCTGCGCGCGACGCAGGCGCGCCTCGATCTTATCAAGTTGTGCAGTTGGAATCTGGCCGGTGGCACTGGCCATGACAGCCGACTCGAGCAGTATACGCAATTCATAAAGATTATCAAAGCGCTCTTCGTCCAGCGGCACGATCCACCAGCGTGAACCCTCATCCTTATAGACGATTCCCACTTCACGTGCATGGATCAGCAGATCGTGCGCCACTGTTCGACCGATATCCAGATGCCGGGCCAGCGCCAATTCGTTAATCCGCGCCTTGCCGAATACCGAGCGTAAAATGATCTCGCGCTCGAAATCGTAGTAATGGGGTTGCCATGCAAAACTCTTGGTGCTGATCCCGTTGTCATCGTTCAGCAACAGCATATCGTGGTAATCTTTAGCCTACGCGGCACCGGGTTCTGACCAACCAGTAGGCCACGACCATCGAACCGGCTGAGCAGACCCTCATCCTCAAGCTCGGTCAGTGCGCGTTTCACTGGTGAGCGACTGGAACCAAACAGCACCGCTAGACGGCGTCTTCATTTAAGGATTCCCTTGTCATTCGAGTTCTGATTCAAGA
>NZ_JAUNTO010000039.1 GCF_030538655.1 Paracoccus sp. (in: a-proteobacteria) | reverse complement strand
TTGAATCAGAACTCGAATGACAAGGGAATCCTTAAATGAAGACGCCGTCTAGGCGTGCCTCGACGATGCTCGGCGTCGCTTCATTCGGGACAGGCGTGGAAATGATATTACTGGTCGGGGTTTCTGTAGCCGGCGATCCGGTGTGGTTTGGCAGGCCAAGGACCTCGACCGGGTAGGTTTCCAGCCACTGCTCGATGCGTTCGGGGGTGAAACCGGGAAGTTCACCCAGCCGACGCTCGCCATCGGTCAGTTCAGGAAATACCTCGACCCAGCCATCGGCAATCGTGCCATCCTGAAGCCGGAGCCGACCCTCGCTGAAAGCCCCGTAGGCTTGCTGCACGAATGTGCCAAGCGCGAGTTGAGCAGCGCGGTCTCGTGCCGCGACCTGCTGAATAATTCCGGGATTCGACATTTCGAAAAGCGCCGCCGCCTGACCAGCGATCTGCGCGGCACTCACGTTCTTGGGCAGGCTGGATCCGAATCCGGTGATGACCGTCTCCTGTACCAGTTCGTGCGCAATGGCGGCCAAGACGCCTTCGGCCGATCCTAGATCGACGCCGAGGATATCGGCCGCGCGGTTCAGGCGGCTTTCTGTTGCGAGTTCGGTGAGTTCCCGCAAGGTATTGCTCGTCTCCCACGCGGCCCCAAGCGCCGCCAATGCAGCAGCTCCCTGAGGGGTAAGCGCGACCGCACGTCCGATAAGGCCGCGAAAAAAGGCCCCCACCGGAATTTCCGCCGCTGGCGCATACTGGGCAAGGACAACCTCGTTTGGCAACGTCGACGCAACAGGCTCGGCGTAACACCGGCAGTTATGTGCCTGTCCCGGATGCCCGCCTGCCGGAGGTTCGTCCCAACTGAAGATCTGATCGTCATACTCTGCGTGACTGTCGCGAACCTGTGCGTCATCTCGGGAACGCCAGATGTAACGCTCGATCCCGAGGTCCTACTGCCGAAGCTGATTGATCAATCCCCCGAAGGCCCTCAGCAGACGCTCTTCCATGGCCATGCGCAACGGGCGGAGCCGCTGGGGGTGGGACTGATACGCTTCAAAGATGGCCGTCAGACGCATATCCCATTCGCGCAGGACTGCCTCCTTCGCGTCCGAAACATCGCGCAGGTCTGCCTCCGTCACCAAAAGGGCGGTATCGGGTGGCGTCAAGGCATTCAGAAGCGCACGTGTGTTGTCGACGACAACCTGATCCAGACGATCCGAAAAAGCGTTCCGAAGACCGGTATAGCCAGGGAATAACGACTTGATAGAAATGGCCGCGCGATGACCGTACGTCGAACAGTTGTGCTGGCTGACCACGTACTGACCATGACCACCGTGCCGGAGGAAGTCCCCAAGATTGTGCCGCAATGTAACCTCCCCACCGATCTGCGGGATCTGTTGTAGGCGCAATTAGTTAACGAATATTTACCTTTCCGCACGGTGCCTTCCACGGGCGGGATGCCAGAAACCTGAGCGTCTATGAAATGCCCTCCACTCGCGAAACCATCCTCGCCACGCTGCATGCGCGGCTCTCAAACTTGCCTGCCACAATGCTGCGCAACGCATCCCTGCCGGAGCGCATCCCCGCAGAAGGATTGCTGATCCTGCGCGATGGCCAATCGGGGGAGCCGGAGGTGACGCTCTCGCCTTTGCGCTATCACTGGCAGCACCGGGCGGAGCTGGAGGTGTTCCTGCGGGGCGGGCTCGATGCCTTGTTCGATACGCTTCTGGCAGAGATCGGTGCGATCCTCGCTACCGACCGCACCCTCGGCGGGCTTCGCGACTGGATCGAACCCTCAGCGCCCGAACCCGTTTATCTGGCCGTCGACGGCGCTGCCCCGATCCGGGCGGCGATCCTGACCCTGACGCTTCACTATACCAGCGCCGACCCGCTGGCCTGAATCCAACCCCGAAAGGACCATCCCATGGCACGTGCGCAAGGCGCGCGGTCGCAGCTTGCGACCGCGTTTGAGACGGATTACGGCACCGCGCCCGCAGGCGGCTTTATGCGGATGCCGTTCGCCAGCACGACGCTGAGCGCGGAGCAGCCGCTGCTGTCGTCGGAACTGCTGGGCTATGGCCGTGATCCCTTGCCGCCGGTGAAGGACGCGATCAGTGCCGATGGCGATCTGACCGTGCCGATTGATGCGGCGGCGTTTGGGTTCTGGCTGAAGGCTGCGTTCGGGCACCCGCATCATCTTGCTCGACGAGGCTTTGGCCGATCTGCCGGCCGCACTGGCCGATCTCGGCCTGCCGGTGAACCTACGCATCGGTCCGGCCACAAAACCGAGCTATGCGGTAATCAGCTTCACACCGAATAGCGCCGGGCTACGTCCCTTCGCGCCGGTGCAGGTCGCCCAACCGTGGCGGCAATCCCACGTGCCGGGGGATCTGCTGATCCGCTGGATGCGGCGCGACCGGGCGCTTTCGGCGTATAGTTGGAACACCGCTGAGATACCGATCAGCGAACAGGCGGAACACTGGCAGGTCGAGATCATGGATGGCGCGGCGGTGAAGCGGGTGCTGACTTCCACGCCGCCCGAGGGATAGCACCATGACCGGCATTCGCATCGAGAACTCCGAACGCGGCATCACGCTGAACAAATCGCTGGCATGGACCACGCTGGCCGCGCTCGTGGCTCTGGTCTGGTATGGCGGCACCACCGTCGCCCGGCTGCAGCACGCGACCGAGGCGCAGACCGTTGCCCTGTCCGAGCTGCGCGCCACCATCGCGGCGGATCGCGGCACCATGCTGGCGCTGGAGGCCCGCATCCGGGCGCTGGAACAGGGCAGCGTGCGGCTGGACGTGCGCCTTGATGCGATGGTCTCGGTGATCGAGGAAATCCGCGCCTCGCAGCGCGAGACGAACGATCTTCTGCGCCGGATCGGTGGCGAATAAGGCTATGATATTACTGCGATTATACTGGCTATAATCCGCCGTCAGAGCGAACACGGAGGCAGGCAAAGGGGAGCGGCCCCAACCCATCAGCACAAGGAACCAAAGCCATGGCATTCACCACCGAAGAGGCTCGCAGCTTTCTGTTCTTCATGCCGGAAACCATCCGCGCCGACGGGGTGGATTTCCGCAAAACCGACCAGATCCACCCCCATCTGCACCGTGGGGTTCACGGCAGCCCAGACATCACCGAAGAGGTGATGATGGCCGTCTACCATCACCCGGAACAAGGCAGCGCGGTCAGGCTGCTGGCCTTCCGGGCCGATTATTGGTGGGTCGAACAAGGCCGAGGCACCCCTCGCATAAAGCAATGATATTGCTGAAATTATACTGGATATAAGATGTAGTCAGAGCGAACACGGATGCTGGCAAAGACGCAGCACAAGGAACCATGCCATGACCATCACGCTCACCGCCCTGACCAATGACCGCGCCCGGCTGATCGTCAAGACTGCCCGCTTTGAGAATGACGAGCGGATGGCGGATATCGTCCTCGGCCACTGGGAAGCCGAGGGTTTTACGGTGTTGAAGCGCGAAGAGGACTGACGTCCCGCCAACCCGCCCCGGCCCCGCGCGCCACGCGGGGCTTGAGGCGGTAGCAGGCCCGGCATCCCGCCCCGCCGCACCACGAGGAAAACCATGACCGATATCCACAGCATCACCGACCTGATCGCCGCTGCCGCCGAGGCGCTGATCGCCCGCGATACCCTGCGCATCGAAGAACTGACCCGCATCAGCCGCGACTGGCTGCAGATGCCGCAAGCGGCCGAGGCGCAGGCCCGCTTGCTCGACGCGATCATGGAAGCCGCCTGCCTGCTGGAAGACGAGCCGAGCGACCTCGCCGCCTGACGCAGCATCTGGACCCACTGCTTGCGCAATGGACCCGTGCCGGTCTGCTGGTGCCGCATCACCGCTTTCATAAACTGACCCGCGCCGGCCGGTTCTGGCAGGTCGCCATGACCGGGCGGCTGCTGACATGGGTGGGCCAGCATCCTTATCTGAAAGAGACGACATGACCACTACCGACACCATGGCCACCCCCACATTGGCCGAGGCCATCGCCCAGAACCCCACCGCCGCGCTGGAAGACATCGCGCGGGCCGCCGACACCACGCCGCTGGCTGTGCTGGAGGCATTGCCCAAGGGCGAGGTCACCCATCTGCCGGGCAGCCTGATGGCGGATGTGCTGGACGCCATCGCCAGCTGGGGCGAGATCACCTTTATCGTCAATACCGGCCCCGTCATTCTTGAGGCCAAGGCGCCGATGCAAGGCGGGACGGCGGTGCATGGCATGTATAACCTGAAAGGCAAGCCGATCAGCGGCCATCTGAACGTCGATGCCTGCGCGCGCGTGGCCTTTGTGCGACGCAAACTGTTCTCGATGGAGACACGCTCGGTCCAGTTCTATGACCATGACGGCAATTGCCTGTTCAAGATCTATCTGGGCCGCGATGCACAGCGTCAGTTGATCCCCGAACAGATCGCCGCCTTCGATGCGCTTGAATCGCGGCTGCTGGCGGGGCTGTGATGATGGCGAGGTTGGCGGGGCGGCATCTGCTGCTGTTCGGGCCGGGCTATGTCGCGCGGGCGGTGGCGGATCTTGCGCGGGCGCAAGGTGCGCGTGTCAGTGCGGTGCTGCGTGATCCGGCCCGCGCGGACGCGATGCGTGCATCCGGCATCGTGCCCGTTCCGGCGGAGGCGATGGCGGACGGGATCGGCGATGTGACGGATCTGCTGGTCTCGGCCCCGCCGCTGGCCGGGGGCTGCCCGGCGCTTGCGGCCTTGGGCGGGCGGTTGTCGCCGGGGTTGATCTGGATCGGGTATTATTCATCAATGGCGGTTTGCGGCGCTTGCGGTGGCGATTGGATCGACGAAAAACGCCCGCCTGCTGCCGCAACCGCCGACGCCCGCGCCCGACTGATGGCCGAGGCGGAATGGCAGGCCCTTGCTGCCCGTCACGGTGCCGCGCTGGATATTCTTCGCATCGCGGGTATTTACGGACCCGGTGGCCGCAACGTTCTGGCCCGGTTGCGCGGGGGGACGGCGCGCGCGATCCTCAAGCCGGGGCAGGTGTTCAACCGCATCCACCGCGACGATATTGCCGCCGCCACGCTGGCCGCCGTTGCCAACCCCGCGCCGTTGCGCCGTTGCGCCTGACCAATCTGGCGGATGGCGCGCCCTCGGCGGCATCGGATCTGCTGGCCGGGGTTGCGGCGACGCTGGGCTTGCCCGATCCGCCTCGGGTGGCGCTTGGTGATGCCGGCTTGCCGCCCGGCACGGCGGCGTTTTACGCCGAAAACCGCCGTCTCCGTAACGACCGCCTGCTGGCCCTGCCGGGGTTTGCGCTGTGCTATCCCGACTGGCGCGCGGGTTGTGCCGGGCTGATCGCGGCGGGTGAGTGACGACAGGTCAGTGCCATCCGCCGAACCCGCCGCTGCGCAAGCCGGGCCAATAGACGGCGATCCAGATCAGGAAAGCCCACGCCCATACCAGCGCCGACAGCGCGTGCAGCGGGCCGGGCAGGGGCAGGCCGATTTCAGGCGCGATGCGCAGCAGGGTCGCGGCGACCAACATCAACGCGCCCATGCGCGTCAGCACCGACAAGCCAAGGCTTTGCCCGGTATGCAGCAGCCCAGCGATTGACAGAACCGCATAGACGCCCATGCCCAACCCGCCCATGAAGGCCAGATGCAGCCCCGCCACCTGTGTCCACGGCGCGCCCAGCATCGCGGCCCCGGTCATCAGCAGCCCCAGCCCCGCCAGCGCCGCGCTGCCCGACAGCAACAGGATTTCGGTCCGGGCGGTGTCGCGGCCGACAAAGCCCTCGGCCACGCGGTCCAGGAAGGCGGCCCCGGCTGCAAGGATCAGCCAGCCCTGCACCATCGGGCTGAGGTCCAGCATCTGCCCGGCCATCGCGATCAGCACCAGACCGGGCGCAAGGTTCACTCGCCCCGGATGGGGGCGAAAGGGGGATGTGGTCTCGGTCGGGTCCAGCACCTGATTGGTGATCGGCACGGTGATCCGGGCCAGCGCCAGCGCCAGAAGGCCCAGAAAGGCAAAGCCGGTCATGTGCAGTGCAGTGGCGGCGCGGGTGATCTCGCCGGTCACGAAGGCCAGCCGTGCCGCCATCGCACAGCCCGCCAGCAGCGCCAACCAGACGATGAAGGCCAGCAGCCTGTCGGTTCGGCCCCGGATCGACAGGCGGATCAGATAGGCCAGCAGTGCCCCCATCCAGCCCAGATCGGCCAACAGGCCCAAGACGCTCAACCCGTCCCAGCCAAGCGCGCCGATGACGCGCCCTGCGGCCCATAGCCCCGCCAGCACCCATAAGGGGCGGCCGCGCATCGGCTCGGTATCGGTCCACTCGGGTGCTGCGGTGGTCAGAAAGCCGATCAGCGCCGCGCCGAACGCGCCGATCAGCATCTCGTATCCATGCCACAGCGCGGGCGGCACGCTGTGGGCCAGCGGCAGATCAAAGCCAAGTGTCAGCACCCAGACCAACGGAAACGCCGCCGCGTAAAGCGCGGCCAGCGGAAAGAACAGCCGGAAGCCCTCGTCGCCAAGCGCGGCAAGGGTGGTTCGGGGCCGGGGGCGGGATGATCCGGCAGCGCAACTCATGCGATCTGCCGTTCATCGACATTGTGGATATGCGCAAATAGCGGGTCATCGGCCAGCGCCCGCGCCACCCAGTCATGCAGCGGCGTATCACCACGCTGGCCCGGAACGCCCGGCACGATGCGGTCGCCATGAATACCCGCGCCGCGCAGGTCCAGCACGGCGACACGGTGGGCAATGCGCGCGGCCTCATGCAGATCATGGGTGACGAACAGACCCGCCAGACCGGCCCCCGCGCAGGTGGCGATGACCAGATCTTGCATCCGCCGACGCAGCGCCACGTCCAGCGCGGTGAAAGGTTCGTCGAAATAGATGAAATCGGGTCGAACGGCCAGGGCGCGGGCAATGGCGACCCGTTGGCGCATCCCGCCCGACAGTTCCGAAGGGTATTTTGCCAGATCCGCAGGCTCCAGTGCGACCTGTGCGGCAACCTCTGATACGCGGGCGGCGTGTTCGCGGCCGGGCAGGCGCGCCAGCCGCAGACCGAAGGCGATGTTGTCCGCCGCGGTTGCCCAGGGCATCAGTGAGGGTTCCTGAAAGATCATCGCATGGCAGGCATAGCCGCGCGTGATCCGGCCCGATTTCGGTTCCAGCAGACCGGCGGCGACATGCAGCAGCGTGGATTTCCCGCAGCCCGAGGGGCCGACCAGCGCCACGATCTCGCCCGTGCTTACTGCAAGGTCAATGCCGCGCAGGACCGAGCGGCCCAGATAGGCATGTTCCAGACCACTGATCGTAAGCGCGCCTGCCCGCTTGCCCATCAAAGTTGCGCGATGCGGTGCTGGCGTCTGATTTTGGCCGGGCAGTCCTGCGGCGGCAACGGCCCCCGCGCGGCTGGCCGAGGTTGCGGATGTTTGCCCGTTGTTCCGAGGCGCGGTCATCGCTTCACCCCCCATGGCCGGGCGGCGCGGCGCCAGCGGTCGATCTCGCCCTTGACGGGGTGGACCAGCGTATATTCTACCGCGATCAGCAGGGCAACGGCGATCAGCACCCATGCCAGCGCTGTGGCGATGTCCAGATTGATCCGCGCCGCCGCCAGCGCGCCGCCGATCCCGCCGGCATTGGCCAGCAGTTCGGCCATCACCGCGACCTTGAAGGCGGTGCCAAGCGCCAGCACCAGCGCCGGAAACAACGTCACCGTGGTCTGGCGTAGCCCCACGGTCAGAAACCGCCGGATCGGTCCTGCACCGAACGCCTGCGCCATGCGGTCCAGCCCCCTGTCGCGCGTGGCGATGCCCTGCGCCGCGCCCAGAAACACCACCGGCAGGGCGGACACCACGATCACCATGCGCACCGTCGCATCCGATCCGCCGAACCAGATCATCGCCAGCACGATCCATGCAATCGGCGGCACGCCCATCAACACGGTAATCAGCGGTTGCAACAGGCGTAGCGTGGCGGGCGAATAACCTGCGGCCAACCCCAGCGCCACGCCGATGGCGCCCACCAGGGCAAAGCCCGTCACCGCGCGCTGCAAGGTCAGCCCGGCCACCGCCCAGCTTGCCGGGTCCTGCGCCAGCCGGGCCGCCGCCGCGACGGTATCGAGCGGCGAGGTCAGGATGAACGGGCCGTAAGCCTCATGTCCGGCCTGCCATGCAGCGGCCAGCAGAAACAGCGCCGCCAGCCCGACCCAGCCGGACCACAGAAAGGCCAGCACCCGTCCGACACGGTCGGTCATGGCGGAAAGAAGAGGGGCAGCGCGGGCGGGCATGGCTGGTGGCGTCACGGTTGCAGATAGAACCCGTCATCGGGCAGGCGGCCATTGATCGCGGCCAGATCGGCGCCGGTCATGGCGGTCAGCATGCGTTCGATGTCGGGGCGGGCCTCGGGTGCGGGCCGCGCGACAAGGTTGGAATAGGGGACCGATGCCGCCAGCAGCGGCGCGGGCATCTCCAGCACCGGGGCGGCATGGGCGGCGGCAGCGGCGGGATCGGCCAGCACCCCGGCGGTGGCATCCGCAATCGCGGCCAGCAACGCGGGCACCGCATCCGCATGTGCGTCCAGAAAGCCGCCCGTCAGCGCCAGCCCGGCCTGCGGCAGCACCGGCGTGGCCCCGGTCATCTCGCCCCATGCTGCCTGTATGTCGATCGCGCGGGCAATGCCCTTGCCCGCCTGCGCACCCTGCATGACGGCGGCGGTGGCCGACGGCTCGGCCGTGACAGCGGCATCGACGCGGCCCGCCAGCAGCATCTGCATCGCCTCAATCGGTGATCCGGCATAGGCGATTTCCAAATCATCCGCGATGCCGTGATGCGCGACAAGCTGGCTGAACAGGATTTCCGGCGTATCGCCCCGGAAGGGCACGGCGATATGGCGGCCCTTCAGATCCGGGATCGCCGTAATGCTGCTGTCGCCCGAGGTGACGTAAAGCAGCCCGTTCGTCATCACATTCGCCAACCGGATCGGAAAGCCGCGGTTATACAGATTTGCCGCCGCCTGCACCGGCATGATCGAGGCAAGAATCCCCCCCGAGGTCAGCCCGGCGCGCAGCTCATCCGGGTTGCGCCATGCGGTCATCGTGGCGTTGTCGGCAATCGCAGCGAATGACCCGCCCGCAACGGCATGGGCCAGCGTGACCGAAGGGCCTGCGGGCGGGCCATAAAGCGCCAGTTCCGCGATGCGGGCCTGCGCGCGCGCCAGCCCCGGCAGGGCAAGGGCCGAACTGGCAGCCAGCGCCCCGATCAGCACATTCCGGCGAGTGGTCGTGGTGGTCATGTGGTTCTCCTTTCAGGGAAGATCGCGGGGATGGCCGTGTGCAGGACAGATCCGGCCAGAAGCGGCAGGGCGGTGGGGATGGTGTAAAGCCGCAAAAACCCGTCCGCGCCCAGTCGCGGAGCCGGGACAAAGCCAAGCCTCGCCCCCCACAGGCCATGAACGAGCGTCATCAGCAGCAGCGCGGCGGGCCAAAGCGCCAGCCGCCACCGCGCGCAAGGGGCAAGGGCGGATGCGGCGGCAAGGATCAGCGCCACCGGCCACCACGCGGCGGCCAGCACCGCCAGCCATCCCGCCGTCATCAGCACCGAGAAGCGCAGGTCAAACGGCCACAACCCGCCCTGAAACGTCGCCTGTGCGATCCCCGCCGCCAGCAGAACGAACAGCGCCAGAAGATGCCGCGACAGGCGTCTGGCCGGGGTTCTGGCGATGCGCTGGGGCATGGGCGGCGTCCTGGATCGGGATCAGCGGATCGGCAACATCTGACAGATGCCTCATTATTTCTGATTATATTTCTCGGATTTTGATCGCAACTAGGCTCCAGACTTCGGTAACGGGGTCGTCTCAGTCAAGCGGTTTTTTGCATAC
>NZ_JAUNTO010000017.1 GCF_030538655.1 Paracoccus sp. (in: a-proteobacteria) | reverse complement strand
GACTTCACCGGCACGAAACGCATCGTCGGGCGTGTCGCATCGCACGGCGAGGCGCAGGCAAATCTGCTGCACAGCTCGCCCGACAAAAACATCTACACATTCAAATTTGCCCCTTTTGAGATCAAGAACGATCGTCCCATTACCGTAGATGTCGTGGGTCAGGACGCCGAAATCCTGCGCGAATGGATCGATATCTGGCGTCCGCGGATGATCGCACTGCAGGATCTCGATGGTGATAATATCTATCTGTTTCCTGGTAGCGCCGTGCCTGCGGTGGACGAAGGTGATCCCATCACGCTGCCACGCGGCTGCTATTCGCCGAGCGCATTTCTCGACCTCTGGGCTGATGCTTCGTCGGTTTTGGGCGTTCATGTCACACCGCATCGGATGCGCCATGTCGTGGCGCTGTTGATCTTGGCGGCGCGCCCCGGCGATTACGCATTCGTTTCCGCCGTTCTCGGAAACACCGAAGCAACCGCTCGCCATCACTATGGTCGGGATGATGGTCAAGCCGCAGCACGCGTGGCACGCGCCGCGATGTTGGCCGAACATCCGGCCTTATTCCAGCAACTGAACAGGAGACACGTCCATGAAAGATGATATTGCCCTCGCCCGTTTGGAGGGAGTGCCAGCCAGCGTCCGCGACAGCCTGATGTTGCGCCGCGCTAATCTGCCCGCTGGTGCGATTTCGGGGGTTGCGCGCTTTTTTGCCTGCTTAGCTGAGCGTGGGGAAGACCCATCCGCGCCCTCTCGAGCGACCTTCGATGCGGCGTGCGGAAGTGAGTCAACTCTTGCGAAACTGGTTAAGACCTTGAGTGTCGATGCGCCCGATGTCTGTCTTTCCGAAGCGCGAGAGCTTCGGAAAGAATACTACCGCAAGCGCCCGAATGGATCGAAAGCTCCATGCGGGTCGGCACGGAAGACCAAAGCCACAGTCTTCCCACGGAACTGGCCAGCAGATTGGCTGGCTTTGCTGCCGGGCTTGCGGCACGCGCCTATCAAGCAGAGTTCGATCAGCTGCTATATCAATGCGATTAACCGCTGCGCCGATGTCTTAGGCTCACTCAGCTGTCCGCCTCGGTTGGGATGGCTACTCGCATGGCAGTTCTCGGTCGCCGTGCAGGCGCCCAATTCCGCGACGGGCAAGCCCGGCGTAAATGCCAGAACAGCGGCCAGCTATCTTGGCGCATTGATCGGCCTCGGACTGCACGGTGGCCTGCACAGCGATGCACTGGATGGCATGCGGGCCGTGCAAGCGCACCTGCAGCGCCAGGGACGCAGGCTGCCGAAGGCAAAGGAGGGGCGCATCGAGGTGCTCTATGAACGGCGCGGCTATGACGAGATCATGCGCATCCTGCTGGAGAAACTCGAAGAAGCCGACATGCTGCCGGATTGGACGGCCGCAGCCGAGACCGCCCGCGCGACTGCCGCTATACTAGCAGTAACCACGAACGATCCCGCCCGCACAGGGGATGTCTCAGGTTGGATATTGGGCGAAGAATTGGTGAGGCAGCCGACCGGCAGTTGGCAACTCCGCTGGCGGCAGGAAAAGACCAATCACTGGAAAGTGGCAGGTACGCTCTGGCCAGAGATCGGTCGCGTCATTGATGAGCATATTCTCGGCGGTCGGCCCGCCCGTCATGTCCAGCGGCGCTATGATGAACTGCGGGGGCGTAATTGGCTTAGCCTCAGCGATCATGTCTATGCCAGTAATTGGCCCAGTCAGCAGGTGAAAGACGCTGTCGGGATTCCGCTGCACGATCTGCGCACCCTCGCCGCCGATTATCTGCGACTGCACCATCCAGCAGATGCGCCGAGGATCGTTTCGGTACTGCTCGGTCACAGGTCCATGGAGGCGGGGACGGAATATCGGGCACTATGTGTTGAGACGGCAGCCCAGCAGGAATGGCGCACAATTCGCGCAGATCATGTAAAAGCCTGATGCCGGAAGCGGCCTGGCCGATTACGAACAGGGCGCCCGGAAGCTGATCGAATATCAGACCGGGCGCTAGATTTCAGGCATTCATGCAAAACCATAAGATCGCAGAATATCATTGATGAACGCATATGATCTGAACAACATCTGTATTCTCGATATCGAAGCTTCGGGGCTTAGTTCTGACAGCTGGCCGATCGAGATGGGATTATCATGGGTGTATCCGAGAGGCCCGCAGACGTGGTCATCGCTGATCCGTCCAGCACCCGACTGGCCAGAATCGGCATGGGATCCTGCGGCAGAGGAGGTTCACGGCATCGCAGCCACCGAACTGGACTGGGCGCCCGAAGCGGCCGAGGTCGCTGAGGCACTGCTGCATCACGCAGAAGGACGCATCCTGATGAGCGATGCGCCGAGCTATGACGGTTTCTGGCTGCGGCAACTGCTGCGCGCTGCGGGTATCAAGCGGGAGATTCAGTTGGTGGATTACGGCGTTTGGGTCTGCAATTGGCTAGACCAGGATCTCGAGCAACTAACGCGTTTTCAAGCGCATCTGGACACAACAGAAATTCCACATCGGGCTGGAGCAGATGCCGAAATGCTGATGAAGGCGCTGCTGGACTGGCCAAAATAGAACAACGGCGCAGGCAAGCAATGATGTGACTTGAACATCTCTGGTCGGGTTTAATTATTTACCTGAATCTGGAATAAAAGCTCTGGCAGTTTTAACCATAAGCGTGAACGCCCGTCAGGTAAGAACTAAAAATATTTCCGCGCCGGATTTTTGCTCCCTGCAATTCGACACAATCTTCTCCGCATGGAAAAGATTCAAGATCACAATCTCACAGTCGCCGATGTTGCCGCACATTATAACCTATCACCTCGGACGGTTCGCCAGCACCTGAAAGATGGTGCTCTGAGTGGCGTCCGCATCAAAGGGGAATGGCGCTGCTCATGGAGGGCGGTTTGGCGGGCAGAGATGGGTCCGATGCCGCGCGGCGAACGAGCCGACCTCTATCGGCGGCACCTCATGTCAAAGAAGACGCTGGCAGCAAAATGGGGCATCAGTGAGCGAACCGTTGAGCGATGGATCGCTGATGGGCTGCCGACGAGAAACGTATTCGGCAGTGTCCGCATTGCGCCCTTTGATGCTGAAGAATGGACAAACCGGACCTTCGGCATCACGAACAGGACGATAATATGACCTCGTCCGCACAATCTGCCCACCCAATTTCCGCAATTCGGCATTGTCCCGACAGCCACACAAAGGCCCTCGAACATTTACCGGGTTTATATTTGCGGACCTATTTTCGAAATGTGGAAAAATCGCGACAAGCTGTGCGGTTTGACCTCAAAGTCATTCATAAAATTATTGTGCCACGTTGGTCGCCACAGCAAGTCCAGCCCACCCGGATACTGCTATTCGACCGAGGCCCAGGTCAATGCCGACCAACTCCCGGCAAGATTCTTGAAAAGAAAAAAAGATCATCTGGTTTCCCTTTACGTCTTTCTTTCGATCGTCTTTGGTGAACGCTCGAAGAGAAGACAGTCTTGGGAAGAAGAGTAGCTGTACGCAGCGATATAGGCCGATGGCGAAGTTCCAGGCAAAATCCTTTTCACCGAAAGAAATGAAACCTCGGCGCATCTTGACGCGGTCCATCCCGGACCTGCGCATCCACTGAAGGAATAACAGGATGCATAATTTCACCAATGCGCCGGTGCTGTTTCGTACGACACAGACGATTCCCGCTTTTATGGAATGGCTTTGCTCGTCCTCCGATGATCTGATCGATACGGCGGATCTCCTGGGTGGGCCGAAATGGGTTATTCTCGCGCAAGGTACTGTTTCAGCTGCCAGAGACGTTCAACGCCTTCATGCAAGCCTTCCGCACCTGCGCAAGCTCCATCGACTTCTTACGCTTCAATATGTCGATGATATCGATAGCGATGAGGCGCGCAGGTTCATGATGCTGCATCCAGACGATCCTCGCGCGGATAACGCGCGGCGATGTGCCGAAGCCCTCGAACGCGGAATTGCCGCGCTGGAGCGCGTGTCAGCGGTCGCCCTGCGGGAGGTTGCATGATGGACAATATAGAACACGTTGCAATCGACACGCTGCGCCATCGCGATCAACTTGTCAGAATGATTCCTGATCTGACCCTCACCCGGCACGGCAGCCTCATCGCGCTGAAGCGCTTGCAGAATATACTGGCCGAACCGAAAATGTTCATGGATCCCGCACTGCAGCAGGAACTGCAGATACTGATCAACTCTGCCGATGAGATCATTCGAGCAGGCACGCATGAGACGGAATATCTGGGCGAGGCGGGCTGTATCGAGGTCTCAATCGTGCTCACCGATGCCGCCCAGGTCTGGTTGCGCGCCAGAAAAGCGGCAGCAATGTTGGATCGCGCGTCGGCTCACCTCTCTGCGGCTTTGCAGGCAGAGCGCCTCGTCAGCATGCTTCGAGACGAGGACTGATCGGATCATAAAGCCTATGCTTCGTGCCTCGGTGGAATGCCGTTCCGTAGGGGCCCTCGCACATAACGTCGACGCTTGCCGGAGGCCGTGATGCGGCCTGAGGGGCGGTCATGCTCGACCTGTCCCGGCAACGACCGCGCGCACATCCGACAGGCGCCAGCGGGACGATGAACCGATCTTCAGTGGTGCAGGAAATTCGCCGCGGGCAATGTCCCTGTAAATGCTTGCGCGCGACGGTGACAGCGCACGACAGACCACGCGGAGGTCAACCAGAGTGTCGATATCGATGTCTGCGATATTTGGCATAAGTATTCTCTCGAAGTTATGATGCATAACGACGAGATCGGTTCATGCTGCGAAGAACGAAAATCGATCGCGCCGATTCCATAAGAATGGAATGAGCGGACCAGTTATGAAGCGTCGAAGAGGCATCCAGAGACATGGGTAGCGATCGATCCTAACCCAACGTAGCGCCCGGTGAAACAGCCTGCTATCATGCCAGATCTGCTCCGCAGTCCCGGTGCAGTCCCAAACCAAACCAGCAGAAGGAGAGTCGATTTACCCTTATCTAAGCTGCCGTTCTGAAAGAAAAAATGGTGCCCGGAGGCGGATTCGAACCACCGACACGCGGATTTTCAATCCGCTGCTCTACCAACTGAGCTATCCGGGCCGCCTTTGCGGTGAAGGGTATTTACGGGTGGCGGTTGGCGCTGTCTAGCCCCTTTCGACGGAAAATTGCGTTAATCCGCCTCTTGATCCTCGGGGCGGTCGGCGGGCGGCCCGGGGATGACGTAATCGCCGCGCAGCCAGTGCGCCAGATCGACATCGGCGCAGCGTTTCGAACAAAACGGGCGATAGCGGTCTTGGGCGGGCTTGCCGCAGATCGGGCATTTGATCGCCATCACGCACCCCGCGCCGCAGCGGCAAGGCGGCTCAGCGGCAGACGGTCACGCTTGCGGTTCACCTCGAACAGACCCATCGCCGTCCAGCCCGACAGCACCGTTTCGGCGGATTCACCCTTGAAGGCCGCGCGCAGCACCTGATCCAGCACCGCGCGATCACGTTTCGGCATGGGCGCAAAATCGACCACCACCTGCCCGCCCAGTCCACGCAACCGCAACTGGCGCGGCAGATCGCGGGCCAGCGCGATATTCGCCTTGAGCGCGGCAGCAGGCGACGTATCGGCACCAGTGTTGACATCCACCGCGACCAGGGCGCGCGTCGGCTCGATCATGGCGGTGGCCCCGCCGGGCAACAGGATTTCGGCGCGCAGCAGGGCATCCACCGCATCCAGAACGCCGTGAACCTCGAACGTATCATCACCCTCGTCCAACTGATCCGGGGGTGGGTCGTTCCACTCCATCCAAGCCTGTTCCCAAGGGCTGGAGGCGTCCAGCAACAGTTCGGGCGGACCATCACGGTCAGCCAGCAACTGGTCGGCCAGATCGGCCAGCGGGGCGATATCGTCGTGAACATCCGCACCGTCCGCATCATCACAGGCGCTGCGCAGAATCAGGCCATGCGATCGCCCCGCCAACACCGATTCACCAAGCGCGGTCAGCCGGTCGCGCAGGTCGGGGTCGCGCAACCGGCGCGAGACATTCACGCCGGGCGCGCCGGGGGTCACGATCCCAAACCGCCCCTTCAGCAGCAGCCGGTTCGACACCGGGATCGCCTTGCCTTCTTCGGCCACGCCCGTCACCTGCACGATCACGGTCTGGCCTTCGCCAACGCCCGCGCGGTCGCGCAGCCAGCCGCGCAGACCATCGGGCAGGCGAACGAAAACGCCACCCTGCCCCTTCATCAGGCGCTCGACCTTGCCACGCAGGATCGCGCCGGGGGCCAGTGCGGCAACCGGGGTCGGGTCAGCGATCAGATCGTGCAACTGCCCGTCGATCAGCAATGCCGCGGCTTCGGCACCGAACAGGTGCCCCAGAACGATATGACGACCCTTCATTGCGGTCCTCCGGTGATGCCGACAGCGCCCAGAAGGGCGGCGGTTTCTGACAGGGGCAAGCCGACAACGGCGGTAAAAGACCCCTGAATCCACGGGATAAATTCAGCCGCCGCGCCTTGGATGGCATAGCCGCCCGCCTTGCCCTTCCAGTCACCGGCGGCAATATAGCGATCCAGCGCCCGGCCATCCAGCGGGCGCATCCGCACCTGCGTTTCGACCAGCCGTTCGCGTGTCACACCAGCATGGCGCAACGCGACAGCGGTCAGCACACGGTGACGCCGCCCCGACATCAGGCGCATAAAGGCCCGCGCCTCATCCTCGTTTTCAGGTTTGCCCAGAATGCGGCGGCCCACGGTAACCGTGGTATCGGCGCACAGCACCGCTTCACCGTCAGACATTGGCACCGCAGCGGCCTTTTCAACGGCCATGCGGCGCACGTAATCGCGCGCCGGTTCGCCGCGCCGGGGCGTTTCGTCGATGTCGGCGGGGCGGATCGCATCGGGGCGGATGCCGATCTGTGCCAGCAGTTCCAGCCGACGCGGGCTGGCCGAGCCGAGAATCAGCCGGGGCGGCATTGCGCCCGTCACTTGAAGCGATAGTTGATGCGCCCCTTGGTCAGGTCATAGGTGTTCATTTCCACCTGCACCTTGTCGCCGGCCAGAACGCGGATGCGGTTTTTCCGCATCTTTCCTGCCATATGCGCGATGATTTCATGGCCATTCTCAAGCTCGACCTTGAACGTCGCATTCGGCAGGAGTTCCTTCACGACGCCGGGGAATTCGAGCATTTCTTCCTTGGCCATGGTCACTCCGTCAAAAATAACCCGCACATCGGCGGGGACGATGCTACATGCGGCGGCAGCGCGGCTTTTTCAAGGGAAAAGCGCGCAACAGCGGCCAGACGCCGCATTCCTGCGGCCCAAAAGCACCGGATCAGCCAGCAGCACGCCGGAATCCGTCGGGTTGTTCCAGATCGCCCATCGGCGGTTCCATCGCCGGGCGCGCGCCCTCGCCCGGTCGGGACAGCGCCGCCAAGGCCTCGGGCGTGCTGTGTTCGGGCGGCTGATACAGGTTTTCGTCGGCGGGGTCATGCAGACGGATTGCGTGACACCCCTCGGATTCGCCCAGCTTGCCATGAGCCAGCACCTGCCCCTGTCGGGTTTCCAGGCGGGCATCCAGCAGGCTGACACGCGGCAGGGCCAGCAGCTTGCCGGGGCGCAGCCCCCGCAATTCACCCAGCGACACCTTGCGGCGACACAGGATGCCCAGCAGTTCCACCGGCGCCTCCTGCACCGCAGCCCCCAGATCAGGACCGTTCGACGCTGGCGCAACTGCCGCCCCGTCCACCTTGGTCTGCGCGGCAGTTCCGGCGCGCAAGACGGGCTGCGGCGCGGGCAAGGCACCTGCCGGGCGCTGTTGCGGCAGGGCCACGAAAATCCGCCCCTCACGCCGGGCATCAGAGGCACCAAAGGTCACGGACATGCTAAGCGTGCGATAGCCGGTATCCTCAAGCATCAACATCAGCGGGCGCGGGTCATCTAGATGGCTGGCATAGGCAAAGCCGCGATAGCTTTCGTAACCATCCAGCGCACCGATTTCTGTCTGCAACTCGGCCAGCAGACGATTGACGAAATCAGCGCAGATCAGCGCATCGCTGCGGGTCGGGCGGCGGGTTTCGACCGGACGGGTGGTCAGGCGGCCAAGGGCCTGCACCTCGATCAGCGCCGTATAGCAGGCCGGGTCCATCGCCACGACACCGACCACATCGCCTGGCCCGGCCACCACAGCCAGCAGAGCCGGTTCAGGCAGCAGTTCGGACAATTCGGCCAACGTTTGCGCCCCCGTCACCACGGAAACGGCGCGGGCGGGCAAGTTATACAATTCCTCGGCGGCGCGACCCAAAGCCACAGCGGCCCCACGCGCGGGCGTTTGCGGGATGTTCTGCGGCATTCCCGGTGCCTGCCCGGCATCAACGCGTGACACGTTACGCCCCCGCAAAAGCCGCCGCAGGATTGCCCCCTGCGTCACATCATCCCCTGCTGTCGAATCGTCTGCCATGGCCCGCCCGAATCTGTCATCTGCGGGCAATCTTTCAGAAAGAGGTTTAGAATTGGTTACCCGTCCCCGTTCCCTGTATCGGAATCGGGATCGGACCGGCGTACCAGGGGGCGATCCGGCAGACTGATGCGGAACGCCGCCCCGCCCTGCCCCGGCAAATAGTCGATACTGCCGCCCAAAGCCTCCATGATCTCGCGGCAGATGGCCAGCCCCAGCCCCGCGCCGCCTGCCCGCGCCGGATCGTTCAGCCGCGCGAATTTTTCAAAGATCAGCCCCTGCCGGTCGGTCTCAATACCGGAACCGTTGTCGATAATGTCGATCTCTGGCCCCTGCCCCTGCGGCTTGCGGGCACGGATCGTCAGCACAGGGCGTTCGGCATCGCAATACTTCCGCGCGTTCGAGATGACATTGATGACCACCTGCAACAGCCGGTCGGCATCGGTGATAACAGCCATATGTTCCGCCAAAGGCTGCCGGTCTATCGCAAAGCTGCGCTCGGGCCGGGTGGCGGATGCGGCCGCGACGGCGCGTTCGATCAGGTCGTGCAGGTTGCTGACCGAAACGGTCAGCGTGGCGCGCCCGGCCTCCAGCACTGACAGATCCAGCAGATCATCCAGCAGCCGGGTCAGACGCGCCGCCTCGGTATGGATGATCCCCGCAAAGCGCACGCGGTCGGCGTCGGGCAGATCATCGGATTTCAGAATATCCGAAAACGCCCGGATCGAGGTCATGGGCGTGCGTAATTCGTGGCTGATCTGGCCCAGAAAAGCATCCTTTTGCACCGACAGCGCAGTCAGCTTTTCGTTCGCCTCGCGCAGCTGGCCCGCGGTGCGTTCCAGTTCGGCACTGGCGATTTCCAGCCTGCGGGTTTCCTCTTGCGCGCGGCGGGCTTCGCCTGCCACCTGCATCAGATCGGCAACCGACAGCGCGCTGCCCCCCGCCACGCGGTCGATCATCGCATGGGCGGTGGCCGCGCCGACCGACCCGGCCAGACGCCGTTCCAGCCGGGTCAGGAAACGCGCGGTCAGATCGGGCAAAAAGCCGGATTTGCCCTGCGCCGCCGCTTCGGTCTGGAAAAAGCGCAGCGCGGGGTCAGCGCCCCAGACATCGCGGGCCAGCGCCAGCAAAGGCTCGGCCCCGCCGGTGCGGGCGGCGGCATAAGGCGAGGCGGGTTCCACCGCGTGAACAAAGGACAGCGCCTGCATCCGTTCCACCGGGCCGGGGATCACCGCCAGCGAGATGGCCACAAATACCAGTGTATTCAGCGACATCGACACGAAAATGCTGCCCGCCAGCGCATCCACCCCTTCGGGCCAAACGGGGTGCGGCAACAGGCCGATCGAGGGCAGGAAAACCAGAACCAGCCACAGCAGCGACCCCAGCCCGATGCCCGCATAGGCCCCCAGCCGACTGGCCCCGCGCCACAACAGACCGCCAACCATCGCAGGCAGCACCTGCGCCATGCCGGTAAAGGCCACCAGCCCCATCGCCGCCAGTGCCGCCAGCCCGCCCGAGGCCTGATGATAGGCCCAGCCCGCGACCATCATACCGATGATCGCGATCCGCCGGGCGTTCAGCACGAAGGCGCGCAGATCCTGCGCTCCGGTCCCGCCCTGACGCCGCAGGCCCAGCCACAGCGGCACCAGCCAGTGGTTGGAAATCATCGTCGCCAGCGCGATGACGCAGACCACCACCATCGAGGTCGCCGCCGAAAAGCCGCCCAGAAACACCAGCAACGCCAGCCAGTCATTGCCCTGCGACGCGGGCAGGGTCAGCACATACAGATCGGGGTTCGACCCCGGCGGCAGCAGGTCGCGCCCGACCAGCGCAATCGGCATGACGAACAGCGACATCGCCAGCAAATAGGCCGGAAAGGCCCAGCCCGCCATGCTCATCCGGTTTTCATCGGCGGCCTCGACCACCATGACCTGAAACATGCGCGGCAGGGTCACGATAGCAGCGCCCGACACGATAATCAGCGCGGTCCAGCGGTCGGGGCGCAGCAGCCAGCCCTGCAGCGTGGCAGGATCATCGCGAGCGGCGGCCAGCCGGGCCACGATGTCGCCCGGACCATCCGCCAGCCCCCAGACGACGAACACGCCCAACGCCAGAAAGGCCAGCAGCTTGACCACCGCTTCCAGCGCGATGGCGGTGACAACGCCGTGATGCCGTTCGTCGGCGTCCAGATGGCGGGTGCCGAACAGGATGGTGAACAGCGCCAGCCCGACCGCCAGCCACAGCGCGGTCAGCCCCGGTTCGGTCGTCTGATCGGTGGTAAAGGCGGCAAATGACAGGGTGACGGACTGCAATTGCAGCGCGACATAGGGCGTGGCGGCGACCACCGCCAGCAATGTCACCATCGCCGCCAGCGGGTTCGACTTGCCGAACCGGGCCGAAATCAGGTCAGCGATCGAGGTGACATGATGCGTGCGCGCCACCCGCACCAGCCGCCGCAACCCCCACCACGCCCCCGCGAACACAATGGTCGGGCCAAGATAGATGGTGGCGAATTCCAGACCCGAGCGGGTGGCATAGCCGACCGCGCCATAAAACGTCCACGCACTGCAATAAACCGACAGCGACAGCGTATAGACCAGCGGATGATCCAGCCAGCGCACCCGCCCGCTTTGAGCCGCGCGGTCGGCGCCAAAGGCCACACCGAACATCAGCGCGGCATAGGCCAAACAGGTCAGAACCAGCGCCTCAAACGGCATGGCGCGCCACCATATATCGCCGCTTACACGTCATCGGGCCTGATCCCGGCGCGCGCGGCCTCGCCCTCTTGCACGGCGCGGTCGGCCCGGATCAGCGCACGATGCAGCAGGGCGATGGCCACGACCAACCCGGCCCACAGCACAAAGAACCAGATGGTGCCACCCGCGAAACTGGCGCTGTCCGGGATCAGCCAGACCGGCAGCATCACCGCCAGAAAGGCCAGCACCGGCAAGACACGGGCGGCATCGCGCAGGCGGCGGCGGCGATAGGCGGCGTTTTCAAGGAACAACGGGCCGTCAGGCATCACGCGTCCCCCCCTGTTCGCCCAGCAGGCTGCCGACCAGATCGCGCAGTTCGTCATTGGCAAAGGGCTTGGCCAGATAGGCGTCGGCACCCGGCGCATTGTTTTCCGGCTGGCCGCGCGCCGTCAGCATCAGCACCCGCGTCGCCGCCAGATCCGGGTCAGGATCGGCGCGCAGCCGGGCCAGCACCTCGGCCCCCGACAGACCGGGCAACATCAGGTCCAGAATGACCAGCCGCGGCCGGGTCGCGCGCAGCAGATCATTCGCGCCTTCGCCGTCATCATGCTGCCGCACTCGCCAGCCCGCGCGCGACAGGATAAAGGTCAGGGCGACGGCGATATTGGTGTCATCCTCGACCAGCAGGATGTCGATGGCCTGCGGCACGCTGCTATCCTCCTGCTTCCTCCGCGTTTTACTATGCGCGTGGTGATGCGGCCTGTCAAAGCGCGGGTTGCGCCGCACGGTCAGATCGGGGCCAGAATCGACGGTTCGCGCCGGGCCGGGCATGTCCCGCGCGGGCAAATGCGACACGTCGGTCCAATGCCGATGACAGGGCCGGCGGGCACGGCGGCGGACACAGGCAGAATCAGCATCTGCGCACGGGTCAGAACCGGGCCGTCCAGCCCGTGGGGCTGACTGCGCCGGGCATAGGAATAGGTATCGAACCGCTGCCCTTCGGGCGTGTCAACGATAACGCGGAGGATGACATGCGGCTGCGCCAGCGCCTGATAGATCGGCAGCACCGCGCAATGATCGCCCAGCCGGGCCAGCGGAAACCCCGGCGGCGGGCGGCGCAGCACCAGCGCCCCCGCCCCGTCGCACACCAGCAGCCCCGCCTGCGCAAAGCCGGGCGGACGCAAGGCCACCAGCCGCCGCATAACCAGATCGGGCGGGCAATCCAGCGCCACCGCCAGCGCGGGCAGGTCGGCCCCATCGTCCAGCGCCGCGATCACTGCGGCATCCGGCAGCGCCTCGCGGTCGCGCCCCTGATCGGCCAGATGCGCGCGGGCCATGGCGCGGGCGGCATCGGATGCCAGATCGGCGCTGTCGCCCACCGGCGGCATTCCGGCGGCCATCCATGCCTCGACCTCCTCGGTGGGGGTGAACGTGGCCCCTTCGGCCTCGAAGGTGTCCAGATGCGCGGCGACGGCCTGCACGGTGGCCGACAGACGGTTGCTGTCCTCTTGCAGGTTGGCGCGGAAACGGGCGCCCCACTCATCGGGCAGATCGCCCCCCTCGGCCAGAATCGAGGCCGACGCCCGCAGCGATGTCACCGCCGACAGCACCTCGTGTAGCGCGGCGGGCAGATAGGGGTCATGCGACATGCGGTCGGACATATGGATCAATCGCCGCTCCATCACGCCCGCGCGCTGCGACAGGCCGGTCAGCACGGCGGCCCAACCGGGAAAGCGCGCCAGAAATTCCGCCGCCTGATCGACTTCAGCGGGGGTGGCGGGCTGGCGGGCGGCGGCTTCACGCAGGGCGGCGATGCGGGCTTCCTCGCGGCCCGAGGCCAATTCCTCGGGCGGCACGTCCAGCGCCTGCGCCAGCCGCGCGATCAGATCGGGGCTGACGGGGCGGCGGTTATGTTCGATCAGGTTCAGATACGCCGCCGAGATCCCCGCCGCCCGCGCCACATCCGCCTGCCGCCGCGACAGCGACAGCCGTCGTTCGCGGATACGGGTGCCCGTCAGGCCAGAGCCGGTGGCGGGATGGGCGGCGGTGCTGCGCATGGTCATGCCGCATTCAAGCGCGCGACGCGCCGCAGGTCAATTCACGCGGCCCGACCGGGAAACGGCATTTCTGCGCCCGGCCCCGCTTTACCGCCGGGATGTCGCGCGTTAGCGTCGGCCCATGTTGCGATACCTGATCCGGCGTCTGATCTCGTTGGGGCTGAGCCTGCTGGTGGCTTCAGCCCTGATCTTTTCGGTCGTGGCGCTGGTGCCGGGCGATCCGGCCAGCTTTATGCTGGGCACCGGCGCGCAGCCCGAAACGCTGGCCGCGCTGCGGGCGCAGATGGGGTTGGATCAGCCCTGGCCGGTGCGCTATGCCGCTTGGCTGGGTGGGGTGCTGACCGGCGATCTGGGGCAGAGCTTTACCTATAAAACCCCGGTGGCCGGGCTGATTGCCGACCGGGTGCAGGTGTCGCTGCCGCTGGCACTGATGGCGCTGCTGCTGGCGGTGGTGATCGCCTTTCCCGCCGGGATGTATGCGGCCAGCCGCCGGGGCCGGGCGGGCGATGCGGCGGTCATCGGCGCGACGCAACTGGGTATCGCGCTGCCGAATTTCTGGTTCGCCATGCTGCTGGTGCTGCTGTTCGCGGTGAACCTGCGGCTGCTGCCCGCCGGTGGCTTTCCGGGCTGGGGCAATCCCGCCGCTGCGCTGAAATCGCTGATCCTGCCCGCCGTGGCACTGGCGCTGCCACAGGCGGCGATTCTGGCGCGCGTGCTGCGGTCGGCCCTGATCGAGACGCTGGGGCAGGATTACATCCGCACGGCGCGGGCCAAGGGGCTGACGCGCGGCCAGACCCTGCGCCGCCACGGGCTGCGCAATGCGCTGATCCCGGTGCTGACGATCATGGGGATGCAGTTTTCCTTTCTGCTGGCAGGCGCGATCATCATCGAGAACGTGTTCTACCTGCCCGGCCTTGGGCGGTTGATCTTTCAGGCGATCACACAGCGCGATCTGATCGTGGTGCAATCGGCAGTGCTGGTGATGGTGGCGGCGGTGATTTTGGTCACGTTCGTCGTCGATCTGGCCTATGCCGCCGTGGACCCGAGGCTGCGCGCACGATGAGATGGGGACTGATCCTTGGCGGCCTGCTGACCGGGCTGGCGCTGGTGGCGGCGGCGGTGTCGCTGATCTGGACGCCGGGCGATGTGGTGACGCTGAACATCGCGGCGCGGCTGCAACCGCCATCGGTCGCACATCCCTTTGGCACCGACCATCTGGGCCGCGACATCCTGTCGATGGTGATGGTCGGCGCGCGCACATCCATCGCGGTGGCGGTGGTGGCGGTGGGCATCGGCATGGGCGCGGGTGTGCCGCTGGGCCTGATCGCCGCGGCGCATCGCGGCGGCTGGGTCGATGAAGTGGTGATGCGGGGCAACGACCTGATCTTTGCCTTTCCGGCGCTGGTCATCGCCATCCTGCTGGCCGCCGCTCTGGGACCAAGCGCAATAAACGCCATCATCGCCATCGGCATATTCAACATCCCGGTCTTTGCGCGGGTGACACGCGGCGGAGCTTTGCCGATCTGGGTGCTGGATTACATCCGCGCCGCCGAGGTCGCGGGCAAGGGCGGGGTGCGCATCAGCGTCGAACATATCCTGCCCAATATCGCCAACCTGTTGATCGTGCAGGGGACGATCCAGTTTTCGCTGGGGATATTGGCCGAGGCCGGGCTGTCTTACGTCGGCCTTGGCGCGCAGCCGCCCATCCCAAGCTGGGGCCGGATGCTGGCCGAGGCGCAGACGATGGTGACGCTGGCCCCGCATGTCGCGGTGATCCCCGGATTGTGCATCGTGCTGACGGTTCTGGGACTGAATTTGCTGGGCGACGGCTTGCGCGACTGGCTGGACCCAAGGCTGCGGGTGATGCGATGATCGAGGTTTCCGATCTGGCCATCAGCATCGGCGGGGCGGATGTGCTGCGCGATGTGGACCTGACGCTTGCGCCGGGGACGATCACCGGGCTGGTCGGCGAAAGCGGCTCGGGCAAGTCGATGACGGCGCTGGCGATCATGGGGCTGTTGCCGCATGGGGCGGCGGTATCGGGCCGTGTCGCGCTGGACGGGCGGGATCTGCTGATCCTGCCGGAACGCGAGATGTGCCGGGTGCGCGGGCGGCGCATCGGGATGATCTTTCAGGAACCGATGACGGCGCTGAACCCGCTGATGACCATCGGCGATCAGGTGGCCGAGGCGGCGCGGCTGCATGGGCTGGACCGTGCGGCGGCGATGGCGCGGGCGCGCGAAAGGCTGGATCGGGTGGGTTTAACGGCGCCGCGTTTTCCGCTGGACCTTTACCCGCATCAGCTGTCCGGCGGGCAGCGGCAGCGGGTGGCGATTGCCCTCGCCATCGCGGAACGCCCCGACCTGCTGATCGCGGATGAGCCGACGACGGCGCTGGACGTGACGACGCAGGCGCAGATATTGGACCTGTTGCGCGGGCTGGTGCGGGATGAGGGGATGGCGCTGCTGCTGGTGACGCATGATCTGGCGGTGGTGGCGGGTATGGCCGATCAGGTCGCTGTCATGCAGGCCGGGCAGATCGTCGAGGAAGGCGAGACCGAGGCGCTGTTTCGCACCCAAAGCCACCCCTATACGCGGGCGCTGTTCGCCGCCTCGCGCCATGTGCCTGTGCGTGTGGCGGCGCTGGACGGCCCGCCGGTGCTGCGGGTTCAGGATGCGGTCCGCGACTATGGCGGGCTGCGGGCCGTGGATGGGGTCAGCCTGACGATTGCGGCGGGGGAAAGCGTCGGGCTGGTCGGCGGATCGGGCTGCGGGAAGTCGACGCTGACACGGGCGATCCTTGGGCTGGACCCGCTGGCCGAGGGGCACATCTGGCTGGGCGGGGACGAGGTGCGGGCCAAGATGCCGGCAGCGGTCCGGGCACGGGTGCAGGTGGTGTTCCAGGACCCGTTCGGCAGCTTTAACCCGCGCTGGCGGGTGGACCGGCTGGTGGCCGAGCCATTTCATCTGGTGGGCCGCCCCGACGACTGGCGGCGGCAGGTGGGCGCGGCGCTGGAATCGGTCGGGCTGTCGGCCTCGGACGGGCGCAAATACATCCACGAATTCAGCGGCGGCCAGCGGCAGCGGATCGCGATTGCCCGCGCACTGATTATTCGACCAAGGCTGATCGTGCTGGACGAGGCAGTGTCCGCGCTGGATGTGCAGGTGCGGGCCAAGGTGCTGGATCTGCTGGCCGATCTGCGCGCCCATCACGGGCTGTCCTACCTGTTCATCAGCCATGACCTGTCGGTGGTCCGCGGCATCACCGACCGCGTGCTGGTGATGGACGCCGGGCGTATCGTGGAATCGGGCGATACCGGGGCGGTGATGGATGCGCCACAGCATCAGGTTACGCAGACCCTGATGGCGGCCGTGCCCCGGATTCCCGATGGCTGGGCGGATGACCCGATGAACGGTCACACGTGACGGCATGGCTGGATGCGTATTTTGACAAACAGGAAGCGGGCAATGGACAAGGCATGGTTTGACACGGCGCAATATCTGATCGGCGGGCGATGGCTGGACGCCGGGGCGCATCTGCCGGTGGTCAACCCCTCAACCGGCGAAACGATGGGCCAGATCGTCCACTGCGGCGCGCTTCAGGTGGATGCGGCGGTGGCGGCGGCGCAAAGCGCGCTGTCGGGCGAATGGGGGGCCATGACGGCTGCGGAACGCGGCCGCGTGCTGACTCGCATCGGCGTTCTGGTCGCGCAGCGGGCCGAGGAACTGGCACAGCTTGAGGCGCTGGACGTGGGCAAGCCCTTGCGGCAGGCGCGCGCCGACGCCATCGCGCTGGCCCGTTACTGCGAGTTTTACGGCGGTGCCGCCGACAAGCTGATGGGCGAGACGATCCCCTATCAGAACGGCTATACCGTTTACACGCTGCGCGAGCCGCATGGGGTGACGGGCCATATCATCCCGTGGAACTATCCGATGCAGATCATTGGCCGGTCGGTCGGGGCGGCCCTGGCCATGGGCAATGCGGCGGTGCTGAAACCGGCCGAGGATGCCAGCCTGACCGCGCTGGCCTTTGGCCGCATTGCTGTCGATGCGGGTTTGCCGCCCGGCGCGCTGAATATTGTGCCGGGTCTGGGCGCAGAGGCGGGCGCGGCGCTGTCGGCACATCCGGGGGTGCGGCACCTGTCCTTTACCGGCTCGGTCGGGGTGGGGCGGCTGATCCAGCAGACGGCGGCGCAGAATATCGTGCCGGTGACGCTGGAACTGGGCGGCAAGTCGCCGCAGATCGTGTTCGATGACGCTGATCTGGACCGCGCCTTGCCGTTTCTGGTCAATGCCGGGGTGCAGAATGCCGGGCAGACCTGTTCCGCCGCCAGCCGCATTCTGGTGCAGCGCGGGGTTTATGACGCCGTGGTGGCACGCATGGCCGAGGCCTATGGCGCATTGCGGGTCGGGCCTGCCGTCGATGATTACGATGTCGGCCCACTGATTTCCGCCCGCCAGCGCAAGGTGGTGACGGGCTATCTGGAACGCGGCGGCGATCTGACGGTGGCCGCGCGGGGCCGTGTGGTCGATGGCGCAGCCGAAGGCGGGTTCTATGTGCCCCCCACCCTGCTGATCGGAGCCAGACCCGATCACCCCTTGGCGCAAGAGGAAATCTTTGGTCCGGTGCAGGTCGTCATCCCCTTTGACGACGAAACCGAGGCGGTGCAGATCGCCAATGGCACCGATTACGGGCTGGTCGCCGGGGTCTGGACGGAAAACGGCGGCCGGGCGATGCGGCTGGCACGGGCGGTCCGCTCGGGTCAGGTGTTTCTGAACAATTACGGCGCAGGCGGCGGAGTGGAACTGCCCTTTGGCGGCAGCGGCCTGTCGGGGCATGGCCGCGAAAAAGGGTTCGAGGCGCTGTATGGCTTTTCGGTGCTGAAAACCGTCGCGGCTTGGCACGGATAGGCGCGAAGCCGCAAAGACCAACGTGGCCCAAGCGGATTCATACAGCGGTTCAAACGCCCCGGCCAAGGCGGGGCCGGGCAGTTTTACCCTGCCCCACCCGACCATGGATCAGCAGGCCAATATGCTAGGCACAGATCAGCGGTCGGCGATTCTGCGCGTGACGGCTGGCCAGCTTGCGGCCCATGCGGCCCGGAACCAGAACCCGCGCGGCAGGCAGCGCATCGTCGCGGTGACGCAGTTCGGGAAACAGCGTAAATATCTCGGCCTGCGCCGCCGGGCCAACCGCCCGCATCGCCTCGGCCCCGGTATACAGCGATTCCGTTTCCGCGCCGTTGGAAATCACCACCTCGTGCCGATCGAACAGCAGGTGGATATACTCGACCTCGGGCAAATCATCGGCGCAGTCGATGCCATCCAGTGCACAAAGCTGTTTGGCGGCCACCAGCACTTCGTTCGTGCCGAACATCCGCTGCGCGATTTGCGACCGCACCAACACCCGATGCTGGGGCGAAACGACCAGATCAGCGTCCGGCACCCCCGGCGCAATCGCCCCGGCGGCAATACGGATCGGGCGCAGATTCGGCGCGGCCGCCAGTTCGGCACCCCCCAGCCTGCGTCGCCCGATCCAGCGCAGCGGCTGCGCGCCGTGATCGCGGGTCAGCACCAGATCGCCCACATTCAGGCTTTCGACCCGCACCGGCCCCTGCGGCGTGTCGATCATCACACCAGCGGTAAAGCAGTAGATGGAATCGTAAGACGGGTTGACGATGTGGTAATAGCCGGAGGGGCGCACGGTATAGGTGACACCCGGCACGATTTCCTTGTTGGCGACGATACCATAAACGGTCTGGTTGCCACCGTTGAGGTTGTTGAAAGCGACCGTATAGATCGTGAGTTCTGACCCGTCGCTGCCATCCATGATATAGCCGTATTGCAGCTCGACCGGGGTGCCAGCCGGAAAGCCCTCGGCCGAGGTGGCGATGCGTTGACCGCTGTCACTATCATCGTTGAAGTTACCGTCATCGTCCGAGACCCGAAGCGCATAGCCCCCCTGCCCGCCCCAGACGAACCGCCCGCGGTTGACAGCATTGGCGGCAAGACTGTTGGCAATGTCGGCATCGGGGAACAGCTTGCCGCTACTACCCCCGAAGGGACCAGTCGGGTTGGTGATGCTCAGCTCGGATAAAGGAATATAAAAAACGGTATATTCTGCCATGTCAGCCTCTGGATGGTCGCAGCCCCCTGCACAGAGGGACCATACCCGAGTGCCACTTAATATCCGGTAAACAGCAGCACAAGACACGAACACCCCACGCGCGCGCGGGCAAAACGCATCCTCAGTGCGGAATTTCTATCTTGCCACGCAGGGGGATGTCATCGGCGGGGGTGACGTTGTGACGCTCGATCATGCGGTGGACATGCGGGGCACCCTCGCCGCGATGCAGGACGCGCAGCGCCTCGGTCACCTGATTGTCGGTTTTCGTGCGGCGCAGGTTGTGGCGGACGTATTCGTCCCATGTGGCGATGTGATAGCTTTCCGACCACATGGCCGGGTTTTCCAGATCGCGCAGCAAGGCCCAGTTGCGCGCCCCGTCACGGCGGCGGATGGCGCGGCGCTGACGCATCAGGCGCAGGAATTCCGGCACGTCGGACTGGTCGATCTGGTAATCGACCATCACCATGATCGGCCCCGACCGGCCCCGCAGATCAAGGCTGAGCTGCGGTTCCTGAAAGCGGTTCACCGGGTCCAGATCGACAGCGCCAAATTCGGGCGCGGTGAACCAGAACCCGATCAGCGCCCCCAGCGCCAGCAACCCCGCCGCCGACAGGAATGCGGTTTCGATGCCATAGACACCCGCCGTCATGCCCCAGACCCAGGCGCCTGCCGCCATGCCGCCGAACACCGCCGTCTGATACAGCGCCAGCGCACGGGCCACGACCCAGCGCGGCGTGGACAGCTGCACGGTGACATTGAACAATGACAGCGCCAGCACCCATGACGCCCCGGCGGGCAGCATCGCGGCAGCATGTGCCCAGACGGAATCGGTCAGCGCCAGCGTAGCGGCGGCCAGCGCAAAACCGGCAAAGGCAGTGCGGACGATCTTTTCATTGTTGAACCGCGCCCGGATGCGCGGGTTCAGCAGCGCACCACCAATCGCTCCCATGCCATAACAGCCCAGCAGTGCCCCCAGCAGCAGCGAGCCGCCCTCGGGGTGGCGGGCGGCGACCAGCGGCAGCAGCGCCAGCACCGCAATGGCCGCAAAACCGAACAGCGCCCCGCGTGCAATCACTCGCATCAGATTTGGTGACAGCGCGACATAACGCAGCCCGGCACCCACGGCGGCAAAGAACGGCTCGGGCGTCATGGTGCGCGGCGCGGCTTGCGGACGCCAGCGGATCAGCGCCCCGATCAGCGGCAGATAGCTGAGCGCGTTGATGACAAAGGCCACCGGCGCACCAAAGGCGGCGGTGATAAAACCGCCCGCCGCCGGACCAACGCTGCGCATCAGATTAAACCCGACCGAGTTCAGCGACACCGCCGCAGGCAGATCCCGCCGTGGCACCAGATCGCCCTGCGACGCCTGCCATGGCGGGTTATAGACCGCCTGCCCCGCCCCGATCAGAAAGGTAAAGCCCAGCAGCATCCATGGCGTAACCCCGCCGTGCCACGCGACCACCGCCAACAGCACGGACACAACCGCCATGAACCCCTGCGCCAACAACAGCAGCCGCCGCCGGTCAAAGATGTCGGCCAGCGCGCCCGATACCAACGCCAACGCCATGATCGGCAAGGTGTTCGACGCCTGGACCAGCGCGATCATCGTGGCGCTGTCGGTCAGTTGCGTCATCAGCCACGCCGCCCCCACCGCCTGCACCATGCCGCCAAAGTTGGAAATCAGCGTCGCCCCCCACAGGTTGCGAAAGGCGGGATAGCGCAGCGGTGCAAAGGCAGAGGCATGTTCGGTCATGGCGCGACGTTAGGCCGCAGCGCGGCGGGCTGCAACGCTCTTGGGCCGCACAAGATTCGCGCAACTGATCCCCCAGAATAATAGATATATTTTGCTCAAATGTCACCTGCCGCAGAATCTTTCGACACATAGGTCAAACAGGGAAATATTCTTCGAAAAATGGGCGAATCCCCCGGCAACTTGGGGATTTCATTTCAGACGATCCGGCTATCCTTTCAGAAATAACAGGGAAGGTAACGCCATGAAGATCGTCATTCTGGGCGCCGGTGTCATCGGCGTCACCTCGGCCTGGTATCTGGCCCGCGCGGGCCACGATGTCACCGTCATCGACCGCCAGACCGGCCCGGCGCTGGAAACCAGCTTTGCCAACGCAGGCGAGGTGTCGCCGGGCTATTCCTCGCCCTGGGCCGCGCCGGGTGTGCCGATGAAGGCGCTGAAATGGATGTTTCAGCGCCACGCACCGCTGGTCCTGCAACCGAAACTGGACCGGCAACGGATCGGCTGGATGATGCAGATGCTGGCGAACTGCACCACCTCGGCCTATCAGATCAACAAAAGCCGTATGGTCCGGCTGGCGGAATACAGCCGCGATTGTCTGGGCGAACTGCGCGCGGAAACCGGTATTTCCTATGACGAGCGGACGCAAGGCACGCTGCAAGTGTTCCGCAGTCAGAAACAGGTCGATGCCGCCGCCAAGGACATCGAAGTGCTGGCCGCCGATGGTGTCCCGTTCGAGGTTCTGGACCGCGCCGGTTGCATTGCCGCCGAACCGGGACTGGCGGGCGCCGCCAACCTGATCGCGGGCGGGCTGCGGCTGCCGGGGGATGAAACCGGCGATTGCTTTAAATTCACCAATCGCCTGGCAGAAATGGCCGTGGCGGCGGGTGTGACCTTTCGCTGGGGCGTCGATATTCAGGCGCTGGAATCCGAGGGCGGGCGCATCACCGCCGTGCGCACCGGCGAGGGCCGGATCATGGCCGACCGCTATGTGCTGGCGCTTGGCAGCTATTCGCCGCAAATGGTCCGCCATCTGGGGATCAAACTGCCGGTCTATCCGCTGAAAGGCTATTCGCTGACCATCGACATTACCGATGCAAACCGCGCCCCGGTTTCGACTGTGATGGACGAAACCTACAAGGTCGCGATCACCCGCCTTGGCGACCGCATCCGCGTGGGCGGGCTGGCTGAAATCGCCGGCTTTGACCTGAGCCTGAACCCCCGCCGCCGCGAAACGCTGGAACTGTCGGTGGGCGAGATGTTCGGCGGCGCGGGCGATCTGAGCAATGCCGCCTTCTGGACCGGCCTGCGCCCGATGACACCGGATGGAACCCCCATCGTGGGCGCCACCCCCATCGGCAACCTGTTCCTGAACACGGGGCACGGCACCTTGGGATGGACCATGGCCGCCGGATCGGGCCGCCTTCTGGCCGACCTGATCTCGGGCCGGGCACCCGACATCCGCGCCGATGATCTGGGCTATGCGCGCTATCTGCGCGGCAACCGCACGGCACCTGCGCCAGCACAGCAACCCGTGCACGCCTGATCTCCCCTCCGCAGCACGGTCTGCGGGGGCCCTGGACGCACACCGGCTTGCTGTTTGCCCGAATGCGCATCTTGGGGGGGTGACCAGCCAAAACAAAACCCCGCAGATTTCTCTGCGGGGCGTCTTGTTCGGCAATCGCGCCAATCAGGCGGCTTTTTCACCCTTGCGACGGCGCAGCATTGCGGTCGCGCCAACAGCGCCCAGCAGCAGCAGGCCAGTGGCGGGCAGCGGAATAGGCGCCACTTCGAAAGTGACATCCGGGTTCAGTTGCGACTGCGCCGCAGTGGTGGGCACCAGTAGCGAATCCCAGCTCAGCAGCAGGGTCTGCGTCAGCGGGCTGCCGCCGCCAAAGGTCGTGGACAGCGAGTTGTTCCCCGCACCAAGACCAACAGAGGCCAGCACAGCATTGGTGGCCGTATCCAGCCACGAAGCCGTCAGCCCGGTGAACAGGCCAGCGCCATAATTGGTCAGGGCCAGTTCACCCACACCGCTGCCCGAGGTCAGGACGGTGAAATTGGCGCTGATCTGACCGGGACCAGTCAACGCGCCCGGCGCACCAGCCAGCCACAAATCCATAGTGCCGGAATAGACGCCCGACTCGGTGACGGTATAGGAACCACCATCAACAATAGTCCAGGTCGCCGCCTGGGCCGCAGGCGAGGCAACCGCCAGCGTCACGGCGGTGGCAGCAGCCAAAGCAGAAAATTTCAATTTCTCAAACATGGGAACCTCCTTAAGCGAACATATCGCGCCCGCATACAACCTTAATAAACTATTAATCATTTGGAAAGCGAACAGTGAGACGGAAGGGGTGTTTCATGCAAGTATATGATATTAAATATTTTTAATTTTATTATATTGAATTTTCCCGGCCCAAACGCATCCCTGCAAAACGAAACCCCGCAGATTGCTCTGCGGGGTTCTTTTTCCAAACTGCGGCCAGAAATCAGGCAGCAGCTTCGGCTTTTTTGCGACGACGCAGCATCGCGGTCGCGCCGACAGCGCCAACCAGCAGCAGGCCAGTGGCCGGCAGCGGGACCGGGGCAACGTCAAACGTGACGTTCGGGTTCAGCGCCGACTGCGCAACCGTGGTCGGAACGCGCAGCGAGGTCCAGCTCAGAACCAGGGTCTGGGCCAGCGAGCCGGGACCGAAGGTCGAGGACAGAACGTTGTTACCCGCGGTCAGCGCCGTGCTGGACAGCAGGGCGTTAGTGGCAGTGTCAACCCAGGATGCCGTCAGGCCCGTGAACAGGCTGGCAGCATAGTTGGTCAGCGCCAGCTCGGCGAGCGCGCTGCCCGAGGTCAGGACGGTAAAGTCGGCGCGGATGCTGTTCGGGCCGGTCAGCGTGCCCAGCGGGCCAGCCAGCGTCAGGTCCATCACACCGGCATAGGTGTCGGACCCGGTGACGGTGTAGGAACCACCATCAACCAGGTCATAGGTAGCAGCCTGAGCCTGCGGAGCAGCCACTGCCAGCGTAACGGCAGCGGCGGCACCCAGTGCCACAGCTTTCAGATTATCGAACATTGAAGACTCCTTCAAATAGCACACAAGACGTTCGCGCCGCAATTTTAGCGAATTAACTTGAGGTCAGAAAGCGAAAGTTAACCACTATGGGCGATTTCTAGCACATCATTGTTTTTGCTTGATTTTTATTTTGTTAGCGTGAAACCTGAAGTATTTGTTCAATATGTCTTGTCAACTGAGGGTTGTTAATAACTGATATTTGACGCGACTCAATTCCGCTGCGGCGCAGCATGATTTGCGGCTTGACCATCATCAGGCCCGCGCTATCCTGTCAGGCACGGTCGCGGCGATGGCGTCGTCGTATCCTTGGCCGATCTGTCCTGCACGCCGGGAAGTCTTGCGGGGCTTCCTTGCGGCCCCGAATGTCGGGGGGACCGCGATGGAGCGTCCGCAGAACTATCGTTTCCACAATGGCCACAAGGCACCGCTGCCCTTTGCAGCAGATGAATACGACGCGCGGCTGGCCGGGCTGCGTGCGGCGATGGATCAGGCCGGGGTGCAGGCTGTTGTCCTGACCTCGATGCAGAACATCGCTTATTATTCCGGATTTCTCTATTGCAGCTTTGGTCGCCCCTATGGGCTGGTGGTGACGCCGGATGACAGCGTGACCATCAGCGCAGGCATCGACGCAGGCCAGCCATGGCGGCGTTGTCACGGCGACAACATCACCTTTACCGACTGGGGCCGCGATAATTTCTGGCGCACGGTGGCCGGGATCACCGGCACCGGCAAGCATATCGGGTTCGAGGCCGACCACCTGACCATCGAACGTCACGCCCAGATGCAGGCCGCCCTGAACCCCGCGCAACTGACCGACATCGCCCCCGCCACCATGCGTCAGCGGATGCTGAAATCCCCCGCCGAAATCGCACTGATTCGCGCCGGTGCCGGGGTGGCTGATGTCGGCGGCTATGCGATCCGCGACGCGGTGCGTGCCGGTGCCCGCGAAATCGACGTGGCCATGGCAGGACGCGACGCGATGGAGCTGGAAATCGCGCGCCTGTTCCCCGATGCCGAATACCGCGACACGTGGGTCTGGTTCCAGTCCGGCATCAACACCGATGGCGCGCATAATCCCGTCACCTCACGCATGCTGGAACGCGGTGACATCCTGTCGCTGAACACCTTCCCGATGATTTCCGGCTATTACACCGCGCTGGAACGCACCATGTTCGTGGAAACCGTCGATGACGCCTCGCTGGCGATCTGGCAGGCGAATGTGGCGGCACATGAATACGGGATGAGCCTGCTGAAACCTGGCGCCTCCTGCGCCGAGGTGACGGCCAGGATCAACGATTTCTTTGCCGAACGCGACCTGCTGCAATACCGCACCTTTGGCTATGGCCATTCCTTCGGCGTGCTGTCGCATTACTATGGCCGCGAGGCCGGGCTGGAACTGCGCGAAGATATCGACACCGTGCTGCGCCCCGGCATGGTCATCAGCATGGAGCCGATGCTGACCATCGCTGCGGGCCGGCCGGGCGCGGGCGGATACCGCGAACATGACATTCTGGTCATCACCGAGGACGGCAACGAAAATATCACCGGCTATCCCTATGGGCCGGATTTCAACGTGGTGGGCTGATGGAAAGTCCCGCCCCCTGATATATACGGGGGGCGGGACGATGATCCGGCTGGCTTTGACCAGACAAGGCAAGGCCCACATTCAGGCCCGGTTCACCAGCCGCACGATCAGCAGCAGGATAACCGCGCCGATGGTCGAAAAGATGATCGCGCCCAGAACACCGCCCAATGCGACACTGCCGATGCCGACAGCCGGGAACAGGAAACCGGCGATCACCGCGCCAATGATACCGACGACGATGTTCATCAGCACGCCCTGCCCGTGGCCTTTGACGATCTGACCGGCCAGCCAGCCGGCGATGGCACCGATAATCAGTGCAACGATAAGAGTGGTCATAGTGCTTACCCCTTTGAAAAGCCGCCCATCGCGGCCCCAGATAACGGGCCAACGGCCCACCCGGCGGCAAAGTTCCGCCGCAAACAAACATGCAGCCGGGCCACAGGCTGAAAACGAATTAACCACCTCACGAAATCGAGGGGTTGACGATCATGCCCCGCATTATGCTGATGGGGACCGGCTTGAATCCCGCGCGGCTGGTGCCGATGCGGTTTTCACGATATTCCGCTACCTATGATTGCCGCGGGCGGTTCTGCCGCCGTCCGCCGCCGATACAAGGAAGACACAAGATGCGCCTCGCGCCCCTCTGCCTTGCCATGACCCTGGGTCTGGCTGCCTGCGGCACGCCCGAAAGCCGCAACCCCTCGACCGGCTCGGTCGAACCCGCCGCTGCACCCGCGTCCGAATTGTGGATGTATCAGGCCCGCACCGATGTCGGCCCCAAAGGCGAACCGATCGAAATCGCCGCCGTGCGTCAGGGCTATCTGAACGAACGCAACCGGCGCCAGCAGGTGCCCTATAACGGCCCCGAACCCAAGGATACCATCGTCGTCGACCCCTATGCACGCGTGCTGTATCACGTTCTGGGCAACGGTCAGGCAATGCGCTTTGGCGTCGCCGTGGGCCGCGCGGGTCGCGGCTTTTCGGGCGACGCGACGATCCGGCGCAAGGCCGCATGGCCCAGCTGGACGCCCACCGCCAACATGGTCCGCACCGAACCCGAACTGTATTACAACGTTCGCCACGGCCTGCCCGGCGGCTTGCAGAACCCGCTTGGGGCGCGCGCGCTGTATCTGTATCAGGGCGGCACCGATACCATGTATCGCATCCATGGCACCATGGACCCCTCGTCCATCGGCAAGGCCACCTCGGCGGGCTGCATCCGCCTGTTCCAGCAGGACATCATGGACCTGTATGACGAACTGCCGCTGGGTGCCCCGGTCAAGGTGCGCAGCCAGGCCGAAAGCCTGCGCCTGGAAGGGCCGATGATCGAAACCCCGCAGGGCTATATGGTTCCCGCCCCGCAGGCCCCGGTTCAGGCCACCGCGCCGGTGCAGGCCAGCGCCACGGTCAACCCCTATGTCGGCTCGCCGGTCGAAAGCGCGGTTCCGTCGCGCTTCTGACAGCGCATTTGCCGCAACAAGACAAAACGTCTGGCCCCGGTCAATCTGGCCGGGGCTTTGACATTGCAATCGCGGGGCGGCTGACGCACAGTCGCGCCAGATCGCAAGCGGTGCAGCGGGGCACATCATGCCGAACTATTCAAAGGCAGAACAAAAGCTTTTGTCGGAAAAGGATCGGGCATTGACCACCCGCAGCCGGGGTTCGGATCTGACGCAAATGGTCGATGCCGCGCTGATGAAACTGATCGCCGAACTTGACGCGGCGCGCAAGGATGCGGGCCAGCCGGGCGGCCCCGGAAACCGTAACCGCTATGACCTGCTGAACGCCGCGCTGCGCCGCTGCAACGACGAACGTCGGGCGCGCGGTCTGAAACCCGATGGCAGCAAACAAAGCAAGGAAAAGCCGGGCGGCAAACCTGCGGTGGCGGCCGGCGCAGCCCCGGCCGCCACCGCCGCCAAGGCCCGCAACCTGGCCAAACGCACCGGCAGCCCCCGCAACAAGGACGGTCAGCCGCTGGACAAACGCACCGGCCCGCGCCGCATTCCCAAGGCCAAGGCAGCTGCCGCCACAGCCCCGGTGCCCCTCGCCACGGTAGCACCTGCCCCGACAGCAATCGCAGCCACCACACCCACAGCCGTCGATAAGCCAGCCAAAGCGCCAAAACCGGACAAAGCTGCGATCAAGGCGCAGCGCAAGGCCGACAAACAGGCCGCCAAAGAGGCAGAGAAAGCCGCCCGCAAGGCTGAACGCAAAGCCGCAAAAGAGGCCGAAAAAGCCGCGCGCAAGGCCGAACGTCAGGCCGCCCGCAAGGCCGAAAAGCAGGCGGCCAAGGGCAAAAAGGGCAAGGGTGCCTGAACCGGCCCCGTGCCATGCCATGTCGCCTTGATGCGGTTTCCAAGGTCCGGTGTGGATGTTATGGACGGCACGTATCCTTTTGGGGGTTGTCTTGCTGCGCCGCTGTCTTTCGCTGTTGTTCGCCTGCCTGATACTGGCCGCCCCGGCGCAGGCCCGCCCGGCAGTGGATGCGATCCACGGCCGCCCGCCCCCGATTTTGCACGACAAGATCCGCTGCACCGACGATGGTCGCGACTGCATCCGACTGGAGCATTACGTTCTGGACGTCTGCACCATGATCGAGCGCAACGCCGCCGATCACCAGCTTGACCCGAATTTTCTGGCCCGGCTGCTGTGGAAGGAAAGCCGGTTCGAGCCGTCAGCCGTCAGCCCCGTGGGCGCGCAGGGGATCGCGCAGTTCATGCCCGGCACGGCGCGGCTGTATCGGCTGGACGATCCCTTCAACCCGGCGCAGGCAATCGCGAAATCGGCGTGGTATCTGCGCTATCTGACCGACATGTTCGGCAATGTCGGTCTGGCCGCCGTCGCCTATAACGGCGGCGAGAACCGGGCGCAGCGGTTCATTGATGAGATGACCGTGCTGCCCTATGAAACGCAGGATTACGTGCAGTCGATCACCGGCCATAACGCCTGGACCTGGCGCGACAACCCGCCTGACGACGACGCATTGAAGCTGGCGCTGGACGAGACGCTGCCTTTTCACGACGCCTGTGTGAAACTGGCCGGAAACCGCAGCCTGCGTGAATTTACCGTGCCGCAGCGGGTGTTTCCGTGGGGCGTTCTGGTCGCCTCGCATCCGACGCAATCGGGGGCGCAGCAGCAGGTGCAGCGGCTGAACCGGACGCTGCGCCCGATCCTTGGAGGGCAGCAGGTCGGCTTTGTCCGTCGCCCGCTGCGCAGCGGCAGCCGTCCAGTGTTCACCGCGCAGGTCGGCTTTCAGTCGCGCGGCGAGGCGGGGGCGTTTTGCAACCGGCTGAAGGCGGCGGGCGGCACCTGTATAGTGCTGCGCAACTAAGGCCGCGCCCCAAGGCCGGGGGTTTTCCACCCCCGGACCCCCGGAGGATATTTATAAACGAAAGACAGAGCGGCTGTGCCTGCCACGCCGCTTAAAGAAAGCTTTGCGGGTCGATGTCTATCGACAGGCGCAGGTTTGTCGGTGGTTTGTGTGGGGCCAGCCATGCCGCGATGGCGGATTGCAGCGGGGCCTGACGCGGAGCACGGATCAGTATCCGCATCCGGTGGCGGCCACGGATACGGGCGATGGGGGCGGGGGCCGGTCCCCATAGCTCGGCCCCGGCGGCGTGGATCGGGGCGGCGGCGCCTGCCAGTTTTTGTGCGAAGGCGGCAACGGTTTCCAGATCGGGATGCGACAGGATGATCCCGGCAAGGCGCCCGAACGGCGGCATTCCGGCGGCTTGGCGGCCTGCGGCCTCGGCGTTCCAGAAGGCTTCGTCATCGCCTGACAAGATGGCGCGGATCACCGGGTGATCGGGCTGATGCGTTTGCAGCAGCGCGACGCCGGGGCGGTCGCCCGACTGGCGGCCTGCGCGGCCCGCCACCTGCCGCATCAGTTGGAAAGATCGTTCGGCGGCGCGCAGGTCGGCCCCTTGCAGGCCAAGGTCGGCGTCGATCACCCCCACCAGTGTCAGGTCGGGAAAGTTATGCCCCTTGGCGACGATCTGGGTGCCGATGATGATGTCGGTGCCGCCGCTGCCGATCTGGGCGATGGTTTCTTTCAGCGCGCGGGCCGAATGGAACAGGTCGGATGACAGCACCGTGGTCCGGGCCTCGGGGAAGGTGGCGGTGACTTCCTCGGCCAGACGTTCGACGCCGGGGCCAAGCGCGGCCATCCGCCCCTCGACCCCGCAGGAGGGGCAGGCGGTGGGGATGGGTCGGGTTTCCCCGCATTGGTGGCAGACAAGCCGGTTCTGAAAGCGATGTTCCACCATCCGCGCATCGCAGTGATCGCAGCCGATCTGTTGGCCGCAGGCCCGGCACACGGTAACGGGCGCATAACCGCGCCGGTTCAGAAACAGCAGCGACTGTTCGCCGCGCGCCAACCGCTCTGCCACCGCCGCCGCCAGCGCGGGCGAAATCCAGCGCCCGGCGGTCATATCCTGCGCACGCAGGTCGATGGCGGCCATATCCGGCAGATCGGCATCGCCATAGCGGTTGGTCAAATCCAGTCGTGCATATTTGCCCTGCGCCGCGTTGACCCAGCTTTCCAGCGACGGCGTGGCCGAGGCCAGCACCACCTGCGCACCCGACAGGCTGGCCCGCAGCACCGCCATATCGCGGGCGCTGTAATAAACGGTATCTTCCTGTTTATAGCTGGAATCATGTTCCTCATCGACGACGATCAGACCAAGGTCGCGGAACGGCAGGAACAGCGACGACCGCGCGCCGACGACCATCTGCACCTGCCCGCTGGCCGCCATATGCCACAGCCGCCGCCGCTCGGATAAGGTGATGCCGGAATGCCATTCGCCGGGGCGGGCACCGAAACGCGCCTCGACCCGGTTCAGGAATTCGGCCGACAGGGCGATTTCGGGCAAGAGGACCAGCGCCTGACGACCTTGGCGCAGGGTCTCGGCCACGGCCTCAAGGTAAACCTCGGTCTTGCCTGATCCGGTGACGCCGCGCAGCAGCGTGGTGCCATAGCCGCCGTCGCGGATGCCCGCGCGCAGGGCATCCGCAGCCGCCGCCTGATCGGGGGCCAGCGGCTTGCCGGGCAGCGAGGGGTTCAGCAATGGAAAGGGCAGATCGCGCGGCGCGGCGATCTCGGCCAGCGTGCCCGCCGCCACCAGACCCCGCACGACGCTGGTGCCGACCCCGGCCAGATGCGCCAGTTCTGCCGGGGCCATCGGCGCGCCCGCGTGGTCAGCAAAGACCTGCATCACCCGCGCCCGCGCCTCGGTCATCCGGGGTGGCGGGTCGCCCGCAGGCACAATCACCCGGCGGGCGGCAGGCGGCTGATCCAGCCCCGGCACGCGCAGCGCCATACGCAGCATCAGCGGCAGCGGCGTCAGCGTGTAATCGGCGGCACGGGCCAGAAATTCGGCAAAGGCCGGGGTGAAGGGCGGCACATCCAGCACCCGGATCAGCGGGCGTAGCCTGGCCGCGTCAAACCCGCCCTGCCCCGCACCCCAGACCAACCCGATCACCCGGCGCGGCCCCAGCGGACACAGCACCAACTGTCCCGCCTGCACCCCGGTTTCGGGGGCAAGGTAATCCAGCACGCCGACGGGTTCGGCGGTCAGCACCGCGATACGGGCACCCTGGGGGAAAAAGGCTGGCTGGCTCATGCGGTGGTGGTAGCTTGACCGGCGCGGATCGACAATGCCGCCGTGCAGGCTGCACGGTTTTTGGGTATTCGGGCCAGCAAGACGCCCTTGGTTCTGCTCTTTCGGCAGGGCGCGGCTTGCGCTATCACAGACCCAACGCAAGAATGGGAGCCTGCGATGCAATTCTTTGTCGATACCGCCGATGTGGATGCCATCCGCGAACTGAACGATCTGGGCATGGTGGATGGCGTCACCACCAACCCCTCGCTGATCCTGAAATCGGGCCGCGACATCATCGAAGTCACACGCGAAATCTGCGAGATGGTCGATGGCCCGGTGTCCGCCGAGGTCGTGGCCGAAAAGGCCGAGGACATGATCCGCGAGGGCAAGAAGCTGGCCGAGATCGCCCCCAACATCGCCGTCAAGGTGCCGCTGACATGGGACGGGTTGCGCGCCTGCAAAACCCTGTCCGATGACGGGCATATGGTGAACGTGACGCTGTGTTTTTCCGCCGCGCAGGCGATTCTGGCGGCCAAGGCGGGGGCGACATTCATCAGCCCGTTCATCGGGCGGCTGGATGACGTCAATCTGGACGGGCTGGAACTGATCCAGTCGATCCGCGAAATCTATGACAACTATGGTTTTGATACGCAGGTGCTGGCGGCCTCGATCCGGTCGGTGAACCATATCACCGACTGCGCGTTGATCGGTGCCGATGTCATCACCGCGCCGCCCAATGTCATCAAGGCGATGGCCAATCACGTGCTGACCGACAAGGGGCTGGCGCAGTTTAACGCCGACTGGGCCAAGACCGGGCAAAAGATCGGCTGATGGCGGGGCTGGACCCGGAAACCCGCGAAAAGCTGCTGGCTGATCCGGCAGCTTTGCTGGATGACCGCGAGGTGATGCGGGCGCTGATCGCCGCGCGGGATGCTGATATTGGCGAGAATGTCATCGACATTCGCGGCCGCGCGATGGCAGCACTGGAATCGCGGCTGGACCGGCTGGAGGCGGCGCATGAAACCGTCATCGCCGCCGCATGGGACAACCAGTCCGGCACCGCCGTGGTGCACCGCGCCGTTCTGGCCCTGCTGGAGCCGATGGACATCGCCGGTTTCATCGCCGGGTTACAGACCGATGTCGCGCCGGTTCTGCGTGTCGATACCATGGGGCTGGCGGTCGAAGGCACATGGCCGGGGCTGCCCGGCGCCATCTCGCTGCCGCCCGGCGCCATCGGGCAGATGCTGACCGCAGGCCGCCGGGCACCACGCGGCGATGACATCGTGCTGCGCCGCGCCGATCCGGTGGCCGATCCGTTGCACAACGGCATCGCTGTCGCATCCGAGGCGCTGATCCCGCTGGATCTTGGCCCCGGCCAGCCCTCGGCCCTGCTGGTGATGGGCAGCGCCGATCCCGCGCGCTTTACCCCCGCGCAGGGCACTGACCTGCTGCGGTTCTTTGCACAGGTGTTCCGGCTGGTTTTGATCGGCTGGCTGAACAGATGACCGGCGCGCCACAGCTGGCGCTTGCCCCGGCCATGTCGGATGCGCTGGACCGCTGGCTGCTGGCAGAAGGAGCGGCGCGCGGGCGCTCGGACCACTCGCTGCGTGCTTATCGTGCGGATGTGACGGCGTTTCTGGCGTTTCTGGGCGGTTATCACGGCACAGCCGCGCTGCCCGGCACGCTGGCCGGGCTGGCGCAGACCGATATGCGCGCCTTTGCCGCCGCCGAACGGGCGCGCGGTTTGGGGGCGCGGTCGCTGGCGCGGCGGCAATCGGCGGTGCGCAGCTTTTTGCGCTGGCTGTCGGATCGCGAGGCGGTTGACCTGTCGCCCGCCCTGTCGGCGCGCAGCCCGAAATACGCCCGCAGCCTGCCTCGCCCGCTGGCCGAACCCCAGGCGCGCGAGGTGCTGGATATGGCTGGCATCAGCCATGACACGCCATGGATCGCCGCCCGCGATGCTGCGGTGCTGACGCTGCTCTATGGCTGCGGGTTGCGGATTTCCGAGGCTCTGGCCCTGAACGGTGAGGATGCCCCTTTGAGTGATGCGCTGCTGATCCGCGGTAAGGGCGGGCGCGAACGGCAGGTGCCGGTGCTGCCTGCGGCCAAGGCAGCGGTGGCCGAATACCTGCGGCTGTGCCCCTGGCCCATGGCGCGCGGCGAGGCGCTGTTTCGCGGCGCACGCGGCGGGCGGCTGAACCCCGGCCTGATCGCCCGCACCATGGCGCAGGCCCGTGCCAGCCTTGGGCTGCCGGCCAGTGCGACGCCCCATGCCCTGCGCCACTCCTTTGCCACCCATCTGCTGGCCCATGGCGGCGATCTGCGGGCAATACAGGAACTGCTGGGCCATGCGCGGCTGTCCACCACACAGGTTTATACGGGCGTGGATGACGCGCATCTGCTGGAAATCTATCGCAGCGCCCATCCGCGCGGCTGACCGGGGGTTTCACCCCCGGACCCCCGAGGATATTTAGAAACGAAAGACAGGCCGCGATGCGGAACCCTTGCCGGGGGGATGCGGGTTGTCTTGCATCGACAGGAAAGGGTTTGCGATGGAACATGCGATTTTCAAGCGTCCGTTGGGCGTGCCGGTGCCCAAGGGGCTGGATCAGGCGGTTTTCGGCATGGGCTGTTACTGGGGTGTCGAACGATTGTTCTGGCAACAAGAAGGCGTCTGGCTGACCGAGGTGGGTTTTGCCGGCGGCCATACCGAAAACCCGACCTACAGGCAGGTCTGCGCCGGTGGCACCGGCCATGCCGAGGTGGTGCGGGTGATCTTTGACAGTTCCCGCATCAGCTACGATCATCTGCTGAAGATGTTCTGGGAAAACCATAATCCGACACAGGGCAACCGGCAGGGCAATGACGTCGGCGATCAGTATCGCAGCCTCATCATGGTGTTTTCGCCCACGCAACGGACTTTGGCCGAGGCATCGCGCGCCGATTACGGCAACCGGCTGGCCTTGCAGGGCTTTGGCGAGATCACCACGCAGATCATCGACGAGGCCCCCTTCTGGCTGGCCCCCGAGGAGGATCATCAGCAATATCTGCACAAGGTTCCCGATGGGTATTGCGGCCTGCGTGGCACCGGGATAGCCGCATCCATGCCGCAACCGGAGTAAGAGATGCCCACCTGGACCGCCCTGACCCAGACCACCAATCGCGACGATGCCGAAGCTCTGGCTGAAGCCTGCGAGGCGTTGCAGCCCGAACCGATGGGCACCGGCTTTTTCGAGATCGAGGACGGCTCGGATCGGTGGGAGGTCGGGGCCTATTTCACCGAAACCCCGGATGAGGTGGGCCTTGCGCTGTTGGCCGCCGCCCATGGCGCGCAGCCGTTTCTGGTGTCGGAACTGCCCGAAGTGGATTGGGTCGCCCATGTCCGGCGCGAGTTAGCGCCTGTCGTGGCCGGGCGGTTTTTCGTTCATGGCGCGCATGACGCCGACAAAGTGCCGCCGGAGGCCGAGGCGCTGTGTATCGAGGCGGCGATGGCCTTTGGCACCGGCCATCACGCCACGACCAAGGGCTGTCTGCTGGCGCTGGACCGGCTGGCGGTGACGGGGTTCGCACCCGCCCGTATGGCCGACATCGGCTGCGGCACCGCCGTTCTGGCGATGGCGGCGGCGCGGCTGTGGCCCGATGCCCCGCCGGTTCTGGCCAGCGACATTGATCCGGTGGCGGTCGATACGGCGGCCGCGAATGTCCGCGCCAATGGGCTGGACGGTCGGGTGATCTGCCTTGAGGCAGCGGGCTTTGACGCCCCTGCCCTGCGCGATGGCGCTCCCTATGATCTGGTGCTGGCCAATATCCTGAAACAGCCGCTGATCGAACTGGCCCCCGACATGGCGGCCAGCGTGGCAGTGGGTGGCAAGGTGGTGTTGTCGGGTATCCTGACCACGCAGGCCGATGAGGTGATCGCGGCCTATACCGCCGCAGGCTTTGGCGATCCCCGGCGCGAGGATGCGGGTGACTGGTCGGCGCTGGTGATGACGCGCGTTTGAGAACAAAGGTGCCAGTGATCGCGCCGCATGGGTATTGCCGCGGGGCGCGGGGTGCTTAACCGCCCGGCGGAATGATCCACAGGATGTTCAGGTCGGCGTCAGGGGTGAAATCCTTGCGCCGCACCTCGAATGTGGTGGGCGAGGTTTTCGTAACGCCACTGGCGCAAAAGGATACCAGCGTATTCGCAGCCGGCTTTTCCACGGTCAGCCGAAAATCGGTGATCGGACCGCGCCAGTTGCCGCCTGTCGTCAGGATATAGCCGACCATGCGCGCGACAACAAAACCCGCATCGCCACGCCGCATCAGCCGGTTTGCCCCGGCAATGAAATCTGCCTCGGGGCAGAATTGCGCCCAATAGGGTTGGCTGGCATCAATCTCGTCCGGCGCGATCAGCGCACCGCCCGCCATCGGGCGGTATTCGTGCGAGACGGCAATGGTCTTGCCAGCCGGAAATGTCTGTTGCCAGTGAAACAGGCTTTCATAGGTCCATTCCGGCCAGCCATCCTGCATCAGCCCCTGTTGGGCAGAGGTCAGCGTGGCGGGTTCCCTATCACTATGGGCGGCAAAAAACGGGTTCAACGGCAGGCCAGCGGCCAGAACCTGATCCGTCACATCGCGCCCGTTCAGCGTGGCACGTTCCTGATGCGCGGTTGCGACGGGCTGGCCATCGACCGTGACATGAAAAGACAGCGGGGCCTGACCCGGCGTATCGTTATTGTAATAGGCCAGCGGCACACCGAGATCCAACCGCAGATCCGGCATCGGGAAAGCAACAGTGATGGTGGCATCCTGATCGCCATGATTGACGAACTGGTAATCCACCCGCACCCGGTCAACCGAGATATACAGATCCTCGCTGACCATCTCGATCTGGTCGTTCTGACGCAATTCGAACACCAGACCGCCTGCCGACAGGCCCGCCTCGCTGTCATTAGCCAAGGCAGGCGCAGCGGCCAGAGCGGCCAGCAGAGCGGTGCGCGCGATCACTCGCCAGCCCTGCGGCGGGCCAGTTTGGCCTCGATATAATGGCGCAATTCCTCGACCTCGGTGCGGCTTTCGCGCAGGCCATCCATGGCGGCACGTAATTCGGCCTCGGTCTCCAGCAGGCGGCGGGTCAGGTCGGATTCGCGCGCCTCCAGTTCGGCGACGGCGGCAGCGCGTTCCTCTTCGGCGTCGTGCAGTTGTTGGGCCATCTTGTCCAGTTCCGACATATCCGCACGGGTGGGGCGGGTCAGCCGGTGGATCAGCCAGCTTGCGAACCACCCCAGCACGAAGGCGGCGAACAGGATGATCGCGGTGACAGTGATGAATTCGCTGCGGTTCATGCTTTTGCGCCGTCTGTTCCGGTCAACCGTCACCGCCGGGGCGGGGCTGAGGCCGGGGGGTTGTGTCGTCCGGTGTCTGCACAGGAACCGTAGCGGATTCTTGCCCAAGGTCCAGCCCATCCGACAGCGGACCAACGCTTTCCGGCACGCCCACAACCGCAGGCGGGATGGTCGGCAGGTCGTTTTCCGCGGCCACAGCGTCAGACGCGGGCGTGCCCAGTGCCGCCGCAAGCGGCGATCGGGTCGAGGCATCGTCATCAGGTGCCATGCCATCGGGCAAGGTCGGGCCAATCAGACCGGGGGCCAAGACAGCGGCAGCATCCGCGTCCACCGGGGCATCGGCGACTTGCGGTGCCTCGCCGGTCACACCGCTGGTGACATGCGGCGCAGGCAGGGTGCCCTGCGTCACCGGCAGTTCGGACAGCAGACGGAATTCGATGCGGCGATTCGCCTCGCGTCCTTCGTCGGTTTCATTGGTCGCAATCGGCTGGCTTTCGCCATAACCGCGCACGGTCATGTTGTCGGTGTCCATCCCCGCCCCCGCCATGGCGGCCAGCACCGCCTGCGCCCGGTTGCGCGACAGTTCGGCATTCCACGCATCCGAGCCTTGGGAATCAGTGTGGCCGCCAATCTCGATACGAAAGTCGGCGCAGTTTTCCATCACCGAGGACAGCCCGGCCAGGGTCGGGGCCGGATCGCCCGCGATAACCGATTTGTTCGGCTCAAACCCGATGGCCGATTCGGCCATGATGGTATTCATCTGCGCCACACATTCCGACCCGTCCGGCAGCCCCAGCGACGCATCCAGTCGCCGGTCATAGCGCACCGACATTTCGTAATGCGCCCCCGCGCCCAGACGGTCGGCCAGCACCGCCGCCGCCCGGTCTGATGCCTGCTGATCGCCCGACACGCCGCTGATACGGATCATATCGGGCGTCACCGTGACCGAGCCGGTCTTCAGCGGGGCCATTGCCTCTAGCCCGGCAATGACGCGCACGGTCCAGCCGCCGGGCACATCGGGATCGACGCGCAGGCTGGAATCCACCCGAGCAAAGCGCGCCCCGGCAAAGCTGTCCACAGCGTCGCGCATCCGGTCATCTGTGATCCGCCCACGCAGGGAGGCGGTGCCGTCATGACCCACGCTGGCGGAAAATTCGGCAGGGCCAAGCTGGGCGGCCTCGGGGCGTTCGTGTTCGGCGGTCAGGGAAAAGCCGCGCGGCAGGGCCGATTCCAGCCGCCCCACCGTTTCATCATATTGCGCGGCCCCGACCGAGGCGGGCACCAGCAGCGCCATATCGGTATCGGACATGGTGACGGTGCCGCCGCCAATGGCCGCCACCGCACCGATGGCCGCCACCGCCGCGCGATCCCATTCGGGGGACGGCGCGCCAAGGCCGATGGTGCAATCCGCCCCCTGCGCCACACCGGCCCGAACGGCGGCGGCAAGGATACGGTCACGCACCGCCTGACTGTCGGCGGAACAGGCATCGAACCGCGCGCCGTCATCATCCAGCACAAAGCGCAGCACAAAGGGCGCAATGACGGGCCGGGGCGCGGAAATATCGGTGCTCAGCGTCACCGAGGCGGGCCGCGTCCGGTTCAGCGCTGCTTCCAGCCGGGCCTTGTCATCGGCACTGTCGGTCAGCGCCGTGACCGCCACATGCCCGGCGCTGATCGAAATCTTGGACCGAGGGGCCATCTGCGCCACCCGCAACCCGTAATCCAGCGCCACCTGCCAGCCGTCCGGCACGGGGTAATCCGCCCCTTCCAGCAGGTCGGCCACATTGGCCGCGCCGGTGCCATTGCGCAGGTTGCGCACCAGCGTCGCGCGGTCGGTGCCCGCCGGAACCAGCCCGATCAGTGAAATCCCCTCATCATTGCGCAACAGCTCGACCTCGAAATCGGGCGGGTTCAGGGTTGCGATGCTGGCCACGGTCATGTCGTCGATGATCCGGCTGGTATCAACCGCCGTCGAGGCATCGGCCATGGCGCGGAACCGCTGCACCTCGGACGGGGCGGTGCCGGTCAGCCGCACGCGCAGGCCGTCGGTTTCCACCTGCGCCCAGTCATGCCCGCCGGTTCGCAGCGCCAGCCGCACATCCTGACGCGAACGGTTTTCGATAAAATCAGCCGCCGCCCCGGCCCCCACCCAGCAGGCCGCGCCCGCGCCAGTCAGGGCAAGGACGGTCACAAGGGCGGTTGTCATGCGGTTGGCCATCAGTGTGCCTTGCAGTTGTTCAGGGATCGTTCCCGCTTAATTCCCCCTCGGCGGGCACGCAATCAAACGATTGCGTCAACGGCAAGAAACAGCGCAAGGATCAGCCCGGCGTCGCGGTTGGCACGAAACAGCCGCAGGCAGACCGCCGGGCTGTCGGGGCGGAACACCCGCCACTGCCACGCCAGATGCAGCGCGAACCCGGCCAGCCCGACCCAGGCCAGCAGCCCGCCCCCCGCCGCCGCGATCGCCAGCGCCAGCAACAACACAGCCAGCCCGCCGAACAGCGCGATCCAGCGCGGACTGTCATCCCCAAACAGACGGGCGGTGGATTTGACGCCGATCAGGGCGTCATCCTCGGTATCCTGATGGGCATAGATGGTGTCGTAAAAGATCGTCCAGGCGATCCCGCCCGCATAGGCCAGCACCGGCGACCAGCCGACGCCGCCCATATGCGCCGCCCAGGCCAGCAGCACGCCCCAGTTAAACGCCAGCCCCAGAAACACCTGCGGCCACCAGGTAAACCGCTTGGCAAAAGGATAGATCGCCACCAGCGCCAGCGAGGCCACGCCCAGCCAGATCGCCGCCCAGCCCAGCGTCAGCAGCACCGCCAACCCGACCAGCGCCTGCACCGCCATCCAGATCACCGCGCCGCGCACCGTCACCTGCCCCGACGGAATCGGCCGCGACCGGGTGCGCGCGACCTGCGCATCGAAATCGCGGTCGGTGATGTCGTTCCAGGTGCAGCCCGCCCCGCGCATCACCACCGCGCCGATGCCACAGGCCAGCGCAATCCACAGATCCCGCCACATCGGCACATCCGCAATCATTGCCAGCCCGACACCCCACCAGCAGGGCAGCAACAGCAGCCACGTCCCGATAGGCCGATCCGCGCGCGACAGCCGCAGCCATGGCCGCCATGCGGGCGGGGCCAGCCGGTCCACCCAGTTATCTTCGGGCGCGTCCACGACGCGATCTGGCGTTTTCTGCGGGGCTTGCATAACCTGCGGCCTGTCATGGCAAAGATCAGACTGTTCATAGATCACCCGCTAGCCGGGGGACAAGCCGCCGATCTCAATGCGGATCAGGCCCATTATCTGTGCGGCGTGATGCGGCTGGGGCCGGGGGCCGAAATCGCGGTGTTCAATGGCCGCGATGGCGAATGGCTGGCCAGGATCACGCAGGCAGGCAAGCGCAGCGCCATGATCGAGATCTTGCACCAGACCGCGCCTCAGCGTGATGCGCCCGATCTGTGGCTGATGTTCGCGCCAATCAAAAAGGCGCGCACGGATTTTATCGTGGAAAAGGCGGCGGAACTGGGCGCGGCGCGCATCCTGCCGGTGCAAACCGAATTCACCAATTCCGAACGCATCCGGCAAGACCGGCTGCAAGCCCATGCCATCGAGGCCGCAGAGCAATGCGGCGGCACCTTTGTGCCGCAGGTGGCCGATCTGCAACCTCTGTCCCGCCTGCTGGCCGGGTGGGACACATCGCGGCGTATCCTGTGGGCCGATGAGGCCGCCGCCGGGCCTGCCGAATCGCTGTCGGGCCTGCCCTCGGGGCCTTGGGCGGTGCTGATTGGTCCCGAAGGCGGCTTTTCCCCGGCCGAACGTGAGCGCCTGCGCATCCTGCCCTTCGTTAACCGGATCAGCCTTGGCCCGCGCATTCTGCGTGCCGACACAGCGGCAGTTGCAGCGATAACACTGTGGCAAGCCGCAGTTGGCGACTGGAAATAACCTTTAACGCAAGGTCCGAGGTTATTTTCTTGCGCATGGGTTGACGGAAAAAATATGTCAAATTAACCGTTTATGCCACAATCGCATAGCTGTCATGCGGTCGCGGGCGTATCTTTTGAACTCCGCCCGCTCTATATGCAGGGCATCATGTAAACCGCCCGATAACCGGGCATTTTTTGAACAGGTGAAAAAATGGCTGCGTTTGACACGAACCGCGCACAGGCCGGTGCGCGTCCTTTTGGTTTCGGCTTGACCCGTCTCGTCGCGGCGTTCTCGGCCTGGAACGATGCGCGCCTTACCCGCAACGCCCTGAACCGTCTGTCCGACCACGAACTGGATGACATCGGGCTGTGCCGCGGTGATATCGACCGGGTTGCCCGCGGCCTGTAAGGCGCGGCACCGTCGGCCTACGCAGCGGGCGGCATATGGATCAACCCCCGACCTATCCGGCGGGGGTTTTTTCATGGCCCAAGGCCCCGGCTTCCCGTTTGCCCCAATACGCCCCTTTGGCCGCAACCGTCATTCTGAACACCACGCCGCAGATACAGGGCCGGGCCGTTCCAGATCCAGCCCGCGCGCCCGCGCCCGACCAGTTCAAACCCGACCGCCGACCAGAACCCGACCGCCACCCGGTTTCGGGCCAGAACCTCGGCCCGCAGGCCGGGCCGCCCGAGCGCCTGCGCATGGGCCAGAGCCGCCGCAACCAAAGCCCGGCCAACCCCGGCACGGCGGCTGTCTGCGCAGACAACGATCCCGTCAACCACCAGATCATCCGTCGCTGGCCCTGGCCGATACAGCCAGTCAAGCCATCCGGGCGGCAGATCAAAGAACCCGCCCGACGCATCGCGCAGCCCCATCACGCCGACCACCTGCCCGCGATTATCCATCGCCACCACGCCGCGCGCCGCCACCGCCTGCCCCATATCGCCCAAAGGCCGCGCCGTGCGGCCAAAGGCCCCCCACCACAACCGGGCGGCCCGAGGCAAAAGCGGATCAGGGATCGGGGACAGAACACGCATATCCCCTTGTGCGCGCGACAAAGCCGTGGAAACAAGCACGAAACAACACGCGATCCGAACCATGCCCACCCCAGAACCCCGGCCCGAACCTAACGCGCCAGCCCTGCCCCCTGCCGCCGCGCGCGCCCTTGCGCGCAGCCCTGCGCAGGCGTTCTGGCACGGGGCGGTGCAATCGTCGCCGTTTTTGCTGGTGATCCTGCCCTTTGCACTGCTGTTCGGCGTTGTCGCCACCGATGCGGGAATGGATCTGGCGCAAACCATGGGCTTTTCGGTGCTGGTGCTGGCGGGCGCGTCGCAGTTTACCGCCGTGCAACTGTTATCGGATCACGTCCCGGCGATTCTGGTGATCGTCTCGGCTTTGGCGGTGAACCTGCGGATGGCGATGTATTCCGCATCCATGGTGCCCTGGCTGGGCGCGGCCACCGTGCGCGAGCGTATGGCGGTCGCCTATCTGCTGATTGACCAGACCTATGCCCTGTCGATCCAGCATTACGAACTGCACCCAAGGCTAAGCCTGCCGCAAAGGCTGAGTTATTTCTTTGGCACCGCGCTGGTCATGTGCCTGCCGTGGATGGTGTTCACATGGATCGGCGCCACCATCGGGCGGGCGATCCCGGCCAGCATCCCGCTGGATTTCGCGGTGCCGATCACCTTTCTGGCGATGATCGCGCCAATGCTGCGCACGCCTGCGCAACTGGCCGCCTGCACTGTCGCGGTGATCGCGGGGCTGGCGTTCGCCGGTCTGCCCAACGGGCTTGGCCTGCTGATCGCCGCGCCGATGGGCATGGCGGCGGGCGCATGGGTGGACATTCGAACCGAAAGGCGCGCGGGATGAGCGATCTGACCATATGGGCCGTCATCCTTGTCACCGGCATGGGCACGTTTCTGTTACGGTTTTCGTTTCTGGGCGCTTTGGGGCGGCGCAGTATGCCGCCGATGGTGCTGCGGCTGCTGCGGTTCACACCGGTTGCCGTGCTGCCCGCGCTGTCGGCGCCGCTGGTCGTCTGGCCTGCCGCAACCGATGGCCAGACCGACCCGGCGCGCCTGACCGCCGCCATCGTGACGGTGGCGGTTGGCATTCTGACGCGCAACGTGCTGGCCGCGATCCTTGCGGGCGCGGCCACGCTGGCGCTGATGGTTTACTGGGTCTGAAACCGCGCGCGATAGCCGGTAAAATTGCCGTCGCGCTGCTGAATCAGCACATCATGGTTATTCGCCGGATCGCCGTCATAATGGCGTTTCGACTGCACCCCCGGCAGCGTCAGGAACCATTCCCGCAGCTTGAGCGGAGCAAAGCCGGTCGGCGCGGCGGCAAAGCCGGGTGTATCGCGCAGCACCTGCCCGCTGGCCACGGCACAGAACGCCTTGTTCACCGCGCCCTGCCGTTCGGCCCGCGCAATGGCCATATCCGCCACCTCGCGGCTGACGAACACTGTATCTTCGGCCACCCAATAGGTGCTGCGGGCGTGGTAATCTATGTAGAAGTTCTTGAAGTTCGGCGTAATCCCATACAGCACATCGTTACGCTCGGGGATATTCGGATGCTGCCAGCTGCCTGCCGGGTCAAAGATCACCCGCTGGCTGCCGTTAATCATCAGCGCGGAATGGCCACCTTCGCCGCGCGGAATGCCGATGACGGTGAACAGGGTAATCGACGGCGGCTCATCCGAGGTATAACGGGCAGCCCGCACGCGATCATCGGGCGCCCAGATCGGTTCGGCACCACAAGCGGCAACAAGAAACGGCAGGCCCGCGGCCAGAAAGAAACGACGCTGCATCTGACCGGATCAGGCGTTCGCCAGCGCCAGAAAGATCAGCACGACCGCCGTCACCACCGTCGTCCAGACGCAGAAACGGAGAAATCCGTTAAAAGTGCGCTGCTGTTCGCGGATGTCCATTTCGCCGATCGTATGAGTCGTCACGTCATCTTGGGCCATGCCTGTTCCTCCGGATGTTGGCTGGTTTCGGGATAGCGGATGCGCAACCTCATGTCACGCCCCACAGCACGGCACCATCCCTTTCGCCGACGGGCTGTGCCCGTCCGGTGACGGCCAGCCGGTTCAGATGGGCCACGGCTTCGACCAGGGCCAGACCGTATTCCCCCGCCCCGATCTCGCGCCGGTAAAGTGCCGGGAAACATTCAGCAGCGCTGCGGGGCCGTTCGGCCAGCGCGCTGGCCAGACGATCCAGCGCGCGTTCGTGGTTCTGCACCATCTGCGTCAGCCGCAGCGGCAGGCCGGCAAAGGGCAGCTTGTGCCCCGGCAACACCAGATGGCCGGGCCGCGCCAAGGCTGACAGGCGGTGGCAGGCGGCCAGCCAGTCGCCGACCGGATCGGCCTGCGGCTCGGTCGGATAGACGCCAAGGTTGGGCGAGATACCGGGCAGCAACTGATCGCCGCCGATCACCAGATCATCCGACAGCGACCATAGCGTGACATGTTCGGGCGCATGGCCATCGCCCATCGTCACCCGCCAGTCGCGCCCGCCAAAGCGGACCCTCTGCCCTTCGGTCAGGCGGGTATAGCCAAGCGGCAGAGGATGGACGGTATCGGCAAAGTTGAACGGGCGCTGCCCGGCGCGTTCGGCCAACAGCGCAGCCGGCATCCCGGCACGTCGCCAGAAGGTCAGCGTTTCGGGGGGCGGGCTGCCCTGTTCATCCAGCACCAGCATCCGCGCCATCAGCCACGCCGTGCGGCTGGTCCACAGATCAGACCCCTGCGCCATGAACCATCCGGCAAGGCCGATGTGGTCGGGGTGATGATGCGTGGCGATGATCCGCGTGACAGGCCGTCCGGCCAGAGGACCAGCCAGCGCCGTTTCCCAGATGGCGCGGCTGCGGCGGGTGTCAAAGCCGGTGTCGATCACCGTCCAGCCGCCACCTTCCGCCACATCATCGGCAAAGGCAAAGACGTTGACATGGTCCAGCGCCATCGGCAGCGGCAGGCGCAACCACAGCACGCCATCGGCAATTTGCACTGCCTGCCCTGGCGCGGGCGGGTCGGGCCACGGATGGCTGATGCCCGCCGGTTCGCGACCTTGGGGCAGGCTCACGCCGAGGCAGCCCCGGCCAGTGCCGCGTCGGGGATGGCGTCCAGATCGGCGACACCCGCCCGCGCCTCGGCCAGATCGGCATACATCCGGGGCAAGATGCGGGTGATATAGACGCGGGCCAGCTTGCGTTCGGCCTCGCCGCCCTTTCCAGCCGCCCGGATATGGTAAATCGCTCCCAGCACCCGCGCAAAGGCGTGCAGATAGGGCACCGCCCCGGCAAAGCGGTCGGACATGCCCGAATCGAGCATGGCCTGCGTGCCCTCGCGCAGCGCCTCGGTCGCCTGCCAGACCAGATCGGCCATTTCGGGGCAGATCGCATGTGCCTTGCGGGCGTCATCCCCCGCCTCGTCCAGCAGGCGCAGTGCTGCATCGCCGCCATCGGCCAGCTTGCGGCCCACAAGGTCCATCGCCTGAATGCCGTTGGTGCCTTCGTAGATCGGCGTGATCCGCACATCGCGCAGATATTGGGCGGCGCCGGTTTCCTCGATATAGCCCATGCCGCCGTGGACCTGCACACCGGCATCGGCCACGCGGCAACCGACATCGGTGCCGTAAGCCTTGGCAATCGGCGTCAGAAAGGCGGCGCGGGCGGCCCAATCGTCGTCGCCGGTGGCGCGGGCCATATCAATCGCCGTGGCGCAGGCCAGACAGAGGGCGCGGGCGGCAAACACCTCGGCCCGCGCGGTGGCCAGCATCCGGCGCACATCGGGATGGCCGATGATCGGCCCCATCTGGTTGCGGTCCTGCGCATAGGCGACGGCCTGTTGCAGCGCCGCCTCGGCCACGCCGACGCCTTGCGTGCCAACCCCCAGACGGGCAGCGTTCATCATGGTGAACATGGCGGCCATACCCTTGTGTTCCTCGCCCACCAGCCAGCCTTTGGCGCCGTCAAAGGACATCACGCACGTCGGGCTGCCATGGATGCCCAGCTTGTGTTCCAGCGAGACGACATGCAGGCTGTTGCGGGCGCCCGGATCGCCGTTTTCATCAGGGATGAATTTCGGCACCATGAACAGACTGATGCCACGAGTGCCGGGCGCGGCATCGGGCAGGCGAGCCAGCACCAGATGGCAGACATTGGCGGTCACATCGCTGTCGCCCCAGGTGATAAAGATCTTTTGTCCGGTCACGCGATAGGTGCCGTCGCCCGCCGGTTCCGCGCGGGTTGTCAGCGCACCGACATCGCTGCCCGCTTGTGGTTCGGTCAGGTTCATGCTGCCCGACCAGTCGCCGCTGGTCAGGCGCGGCAGATACAGGGCCTTGATCTCGTCGCTGGCATGATGTTCCAGCGCCTCGATCTGGCCTTGCGTCAGCAAGGGGTTCAGTTGCAGCGCAAGGCAGGCGCCCGACATCATATCCGCCACCGCCGTGTTCAGCGCCTGCGGCAGACCCATGCCGCCATATTCGGGATCAGCCGACAGCCCGACCCAGCCGCCTTCGGCAATGGCGCGGAACCCGTCGGCATAGCCGGGCGAAGACCGCAGCACACCGTTTTCCAGCCGTGCCGGGGTCAGATCGCCCGCGCGGTTCAGCGGCGCGATGACATTGCTGGTCAGCTTGCCTGCCTCGGACAAGATGGCGTTGACAGTTTCGGGCGTCGCCTCGGCATAGCGCTCGGTGTCGGCCAGCCGCCCGAACGGCACCACATGATTCAGGATAAACGCAATTTGTTCGACCGGAGCGCGATAGGCCATGATTCCCCCCTTTATATCAGGCGCGGCTTGGCAAAGATTGCCCGCACGCTTATCTGATCGTTTTCGCATATCCCTTGACTTCGCAAGCCCCTACAGACCGGAACTCTACGTCACCGATGCAGACACAGCGCCTGACAGACGACCCACAGGGCATTGCCACCGCCGCACGGCTGCTGGCGGCGGGCTGGCCCGTGGCGATCCCGACCGAAACGGTTTACGGGCTGGCGGCCGATGCCCGGAATGGCGCGGCGGTGGCCGCCGTTTATGCGGCCAAGGGGCGACCCGCGTTCAACCCGCTGATTCTGCATGTGGCCGATCTGACGGCGGCGCGGGCGCTGGTCGATCTGCCGGATGAGGCCGAGGCGTTGGCGGCGGCCTTTTGGCCCGGCGCGCTGACGCTGGTGGCACCGCTACGCGCCGAGGCGGGGGTGGCGTCCCTGGTGACAGCGGGGTTGACCACGGCGGCGGTGCGGGTGCCGACCCATCCGGTGGCGCAGGCGGTGCTGCGCGCCTTTGGCGGGCCTTTGGCCGCACCTTCGGCCAATGCTTCGGGGCGGGTCAGCCCGACGACGGCGGATCATGTGCTGGACAGCCGCGCCGGGCTGGGCGGGCGGATCGCGGCGGTGCTGGACGGCGGGCCATGCCCGGTGGGCGTGGAATCGACGATCATCGGCTGGGATGGCGCACAGCCGGTGCTGATGCGCCCCGGCGGCATCGCGACCGAGGCGATTGAGGCGGTTCTGGCCGCCCCCCTGCGGCGCGGGCCTGACCCGGACAGCCCGCGGGCACCGGGACAACTGGCCAGCCATTACGCCCCGCAAGCGGCTGTGCGGCTGAACGCCGACGCGCCGCGGGCGGGCGAGCAATACATCGGCTTTGGCAGCGACGGCCCGCTTAGCCTGTCGCCCACTGGCGATCTGACCGAGGCTGCGGCGCGCCTGTTCGATGTGCTGCGCCGCGCCGATGATCTGGGCCAGCCGATCGCGGTTGCGCCGGTGCCGGATCATGGTTTGGGCGCGGCGATCAATGACCGGCTGCGGCGCGCGGCGGCACCGCGATAAGGGGGGCACACCCAATTCGTCGGGAAAAAGCTCCGCTGGACCTTTTTCTGATCCGCCTTATCGCGTGGGATATTTGCAGACCAAAGATAGCTGTCAGCCGTAGCGGGCGGCAAAGTTCGCAAGGATTTTCCCTGATATTTCAGTCTGGACACCGGCAACAGCGGCAGTCAGCGCGTCAGCCGCGTCGGGCGGGAAATAGCCTTTGTTGCGATAGATGCGGATGCGCAGCGCAAAGCTGTTGCCATCGGATTCCGGGTGGAACTGCGTGGCATAGATGTTGTGCCGATGGCGGATCATCTGGAATGGGCAGGCATCACCCGCCAGCAGATGCGCCGTGTTGGCCGGCAGTTGCTCCAGCGCCTCTTTATGGCCGACGAGGGCCGGGAATTCATGTGGCAGGCCGGTCAGCAGCGGGTCGGCGGCGGCCTGATCGGTCTGGCGGACGATGACGGCGCCGACAGCTTCGCCGTAACGCGATTTGCCAACCGGCGCGTTCAGTGCCCGGCCAAGGATGCCGATGCCGTAGCAGCAACCCAGAAAGGGAAAGTCCGCCGCGATCACCTGTGGCATCAGCGACAGGATCGCCGCCTCGATCCGGGCCTCGGTCGGGGTTTTCTGATCGGGCGGGTCAGAGACACAGCCCGGACCGCCGCCGACGATAATGCCTGCGTAATCAGCCAGATGCAGCGCGGCGGGCAGGCTGTCGCGGTCCAGCCGGATACGGCGGATCTGATCGGCGCGCAACCGGCCCCGGCGCAGGATGGCGGCGAATTCCTCATCCGCCGCCTCGTCTTCGGGGCGGAGTTGCAGGATCAGGAATGGCTTCATCAGACCCCAGCCAGAACCGCAGCCATAGCCAGCGCGGCGGGCACCGTCTGCACCATCAGGATACGGCGGCTGACGGTAGCCGCGCCATAGAGGCCAGCGACCGCAACACAGGCCAGAAAGAACAGTATTACGCCCTGATCGCCGCGCCAAAGGCCCCAGATCAGCCCTGCTGCCAGAAAGCCGTTATACAGCCCCTGATTGCCCGCCATCACCCGCGTTCTGGCTGCGAAATCCGCATCCAGCCCGCCAAATGCGGCACGGGTGCGCGGGGCCTGCCAGCGGAACATTTCCAGCCACATGATGTAAAGATGCAGCGCCGCGACCAGCCCCGCCAGCACCAGACCGATCATGCGGCGGGCATCCGCGATTCGACCATACCGGCATACCAGCTTGAGCCAAAGGGGATCGCCTCGTCGCTGAAATTATAGGCCGGATGGTGGACCATCGCCGTGTCGCCATTGCCGACGAAGATATAGGCGCCGGGGCGCGATTCCAGCATATAGCTGAAATCCTCGCCGCCCATCATCGGGGCCACATCGGTGTTCACATCGGGCGATATTGCGCGTGCGACATCAATGGCATAGCCGGTTTCGGACGGGTGATTGCGCGTGACCGGATAGCCGCGCTCATAGGTAACGGCGGCGGTGGCGCCAAAGGCAGCGGCGGTGTTGACGGCGACGCGGGTGATGCCCTCTTCCAGCTGATCGCGCACATCCGGGTCAAGGCTGCGGGCGGTGCCTTTGATCTTGACCACCTGCGGGATGACGTTATGCGCCGTCGAATCCGTCGTGACCACGCAGGCCGAGACCACGCCGTTTTTCAGCGGGTCGATATTGCGCGACACGATGGATTGCAGCGCGGTGATGATATGGGCGGTCACCAGAACGGTGTCGATCACCTCTTGCGGCTTGGCGGCGTGGCCGCCCTTGCCCGTCACCACGATGTCGAACTGGTCGGCGGCGGCCATGATCCCACCTTCGCGGATCGCAAAACTGCCCACCGGAATGCCGGGCATGTTGTGCATGCCGTAATATTCCTGAATGCCCCAGCGATCGGTCAGCCCATCCTGGATCATCGCGTCGCCCCCTGCCCCGCCTTCCTCGGCCGGCTGGAAGATGACGATGGCGGTGCCGTCGAAATTTCTGGTCTCGGCCAGATACTTGGCCGCGCCCAGCAGCATGGCGGTGTGGCCGTCATGGCCGCAGGCGTGCATCTTGCCGGGGGTTTTCGAGGCATAGTCAAGGCCGGTCTGTTCGATGATCGGCAGCGCGTCCATATCGGCGCGCAGCCCGATCACGCGGCCTCTGGTATCGGTGCGGCCCCGGATCACCCCGACCACGCCGGTCTGGCCGATGCCCTCGGTCACCTCGTCGCAGCCGAACTCGCGCAGCAGCTCGGCCACGCGGGCGGCGGTGCGGTGGACATCATAGAGCAGTTCCGGGTGTTCGTGAAAGTCGCGGCGCCAGGCGGTGATCTCGGGCAGCAATTCGGCGAAGCGGTTTTTGGGTGGCATGGTGGGACTCCTTTGAGGCGAGATTAGGGCAGCGGGCGGGTGTTGCGCAACGGGGCGCGCGTTGCTTTGGCCGGGCAGCGCAACGGAGGTGCTGTAAAGACCAGCAATTGCCGGGTTTTTCGCTGCACAGCCGGTGCACCAGTTGTGCACAACCTGTACACAGGCTGTGCACCGCCCGTATCGCCCGCGTGGTTAACAGGGCGTTAACCGCGCCCGGTCAGGATGCCGCCATCAGATCAAGGGGGCAGATCATGGCGATCACCAGGGCCGAGGCCGCGCGGCGGCAGAACTATCACTATATGGCCGATGCGATGCGGATGCTGGAATGGGATCTGCACAACACCCTGCTGTCGCAGATGCGCATCCCCGCCGGATGGCACGAGATCGCGCGCGACAAGGGCACCGGCAAAACCCGCCGCGTGACCATCCGGCTGGACGAGGACATCGTGAAATTCTTTCAGTCAATGGGCACGAACTGGCAACCTCGGGTCAACCGGGTGCTGTCGGTCTGGATGCACGCGCGGCTGGCCGGGCTGATCGACGGCGCCGAGACGATGGACTATCTGCGCCGGACCGAGGACGACCCGATGGATTACGACGGCCAGCGCCCATGGTGGGCCGATGGGCCGCGCGAGATGGTCGAGGCCGGTATGCGCGAGGATATGGCGTGGAGCGGCAGCGGTGCGGGCGTCCCGCTGGGGGATGAGAGCAGTGAGATGGGGCGGTTCAAGGCTGAGGGGCGGGTGCGGATGGCGAGGGGGAGGGTGGAGCGGGGGTGATTTTTGGGCTGGTAACTACATTTAGCGATCTGACTTGACGGCAACCACCAATCGGGCGACAGTAAAATACCGCACCGGAGTCTCGTGCAATAATGTTCAAGCATCTCGATTTCGTTCGCCACGCAGGATGCCAGAGTTACAATCATGTCCAATCGTCCAGATTACAGTCTTCCAATCCCGTCACGGGCCAGTAAGTCTGCAATTTGGCAGTTTGCAGAAGAGCAGCGCCAGAGAGTAGGACTGAAAAATGGCTTCCAACTGGCCGATGTCGTCAGAAAAAACCGAGGGACAATCGAGTACATCGACTTTTTAGACGATGACCAGACTGATGCCATTATCGTTGAGCCTGATGGTTCTTTTAAGATAAGGCTATCGTCGTATACCGGCGCGCTGCGTGATAATTTCACCATAGCCCATGAACTGGGGCACAGGCTGCTGCATTGGCCGAAAGTTAAAAAAGCAAATCCGGGCAAAGGCATGAGAGCAACCAGATGGGTTGACAAAGATAATAAAGATTTGGTCCGCTGCGAATGGGAAGCAAATTGGTTCGCCGCAGCACTTCTTATGCCAAAAAAAGAATTCAGCGAATTCTACAAAAGCGACCGCAGCACAGTAGGGCAATTTTTTGGCGTAACGGAAGCCGCGGCAAAGATACGAGCAGAGAGCCTTGGTCTCTAAAATCGAAAAAGAAGAATTACGAGGCACACCGGCGGAATATAGAGTTCGGATATTTCTATCCGTTGACCTGAGCGGTTCAACTGCTTTCAAAAATTCCGATACTGGCCAAGACACAAAGGACGACCCAACCCCAAAGTGGGTTAGGGTGTTTCAAAAGTTTTACGACAGCTTTCCCGAAAGGTTCAATAGCTGCTACCTGCAATGCAGAACAGCCGCAACAGAAAATGATTCTTGCCCAGAGCTTTGGAAAGCTGTCGGAGATGAACTCGTGTTTTGTGGCCGAGTAACCAGTCAGAAATCGGCTGCGACGGCGCTTTCATCTTTTATAGAGACTTTGCACGCATATCGAAAGGAACTCTCCGATCAGGGGCTAAGCCTGAATCTCAAAGGGGCAGCTTGGCTTGCAGCCTTCCCGGAACCAAACAGGGCCGTTCATCTAAGGCGTGGTAATCAGGAAGCATTCACCTCTGCAACAGAGGAACTAGAATGCGCGGCAGACATGGAACCTTTCAATTACGACTTTCTTGGCAAAGCTATTGACACCGGGTTTCGAGTCGCATCCAAAGCGACGCCTGAAAAATTTTTACTTAGCGTGCAAGCGGCACGGCTGATTTTGAATAACAGGGGACGACTTGGCTTTGCTCATGATATAAGATTCGAAAAGCCAGAAGAGCTAAAAGGTGTCAATCATGGCGAACCGTATCCAAAGCTGTTTATTGACACGATGGATCATTTACCCGCTAAAGAGGTCAGACGGCGGGAACGTCAGCTACTGAATGGCAATGCGAACAACACCGACCATCAGTCGCTCTTAGACTACCTGAACGACTATTGTAGTCTAGTTGGCACAGATGACATCGCACTACCCCTTGATGACAATTGCGAAAAACCTGAGCCGCCTGAAAGTTATCTGAACCATAAAGAAAAAATTTTAGCCCATTTCGAAGGCGAGAAAGCGCGAGCAGCTAGTCAGGAAACAGGCGCGACACACGAGGAAACCTCAGAGCAAGAAGAAACTCTCGACAATCCCGATACTCTGAACCCGTAGCGCGATCACCCATGCGTCACCGGCTCCACCAGCACCTTATGGCCCGGTGCCGCCTCGCGATACACCGACTTTGGCGCGACATAATCCACCGGGTGAATCGGAGACGGGATCGGGCGGAAATTCAGGTCTTCGCTGATCTTTTTCTGGCGCGGGTCGGCGACGGGGACGGCGCTCATCAATTGGCGGGTGTAGCTGTGCTGCGGGTTTTCAAAGACCTGCTGGCGGGTGCCGATTTCGACGATGCGGCCCAGATACATCACGGCGACGTGATGGCTGACGCGTTCGACTACGGCCATGTCGTGGCTAATGAACAGCATCGAGATGCCGAGGTCTTGTTGCAGTTCCATCAGCAGGTTCAGCACTTGGGCCTGCACCGACACGTCCAGCGCCGACACGGCCTCGTCGGCGATAATGAGTTTCGGGTTCAGGGCGAGGGCGCGGGCGATGGCGATGCGTTGGCGCTGGCCGCCGGACATCTCGTGCGGATAGCGGCGCATGAAGTGGCGGGGCAGTTCCACGCGGTCGAACAGGGCGGCGATGCGATCCTCGCGTTCGCTGCGCGTGCCGATGCCGAAATTGCGCATGGGTTCAGCGACTTGATCGAACAGCTTCATATGCGGATCGAGGCTGGCGAAGGGGTCTTGAAAGATCATCTGCATGTCGCGGCGGGCGCGGCGCAACGCCCCGCTGCCAAGGGCGCGGACGTCGGTGCCGTTCAGGTCGATGCGGCCCGATTCCGGCTCGACCAGCCGCAGGATCGACCGCCCCGCCGTCGATTTGCCCGACCCCGATTCACCGACCAGAGACAGGGTTTCGCCGCCGTTGATGGTAAAGGACACGTCCTCGACCGCGTGAACATAGGCGACGGTGCGGCGCAAAATACCGCCCTTGACCGCGAAACGGGTGGTCAGGTTTTCGACCGTCAGCAAGGGTCTGGGGTCGGCGACGATGATCGGCGCGGGCGTGGCCGCCGTGCCGTCGCGCATCAGTCGCATCCGCTCGGGCGCGGGTTTGCCGGTCATCTCGCCCAGACGGGGGACAGCGGCCAGCAGCATTTTCGTGTAATCCTGGCGTGGATTTTCAAAGATTTGCGCGACGGGGCCTTCCTCGACCTTGTTGCCGCGGAACATCACCACCACGCGGTCGGCCATCTGCGCCACCACCGCCATGTCATGGGTGATGAACAGCACCGCCATGTTGTTGTCGCGTTTCAGGCGGTCGATCAGGGCAAGGATTTCGGCCTGAATCGTCACATCCAGCGCAGTGGTCGGCTCGTCGCAGATCAAGAGACGCGGCTCGCAGGCCATGGCCATGGCGATGACAACACGCTGCCGCATCCCGCCCGACAGCTCATGCGGGTATTGGTCAAGGCGACGCTCGGGTTCGGGGATACGGACCTCGCGCAGAATGTCCAGCGCGCGGGCGCGGGCCTGTGCGCGCGACAGGCCGCGATGGACGATCAACCCCTCGGCCAGTTGGTCGCCGACGGTGAAAACGGGGTTCAGCGCGGTCATCGGTTCCTGAAAGATCATGCCGATCTGGTTGCCGCGAATGTCGCGCATGGTGGCGCTGCCCTGTTTGGCGATGTCGATGGGCGCACCGTCGCCCCGGTCGAACATCAGCTTGCCGCCCGCAATCTCGCCCCCGCCGAACTCGACCAGCCGCATCAGCGCCAGCGAGGACACCGACTTGCCCGACCCCGATTCGCCCACGACACAGACGCATTCGCCCGGCTTGATGTCGAAGGAAATGTCGTTGACGCCGACAACGACACCATCGTTGGTCTGAAACTCGACCCGCAGATTGTTGATGGAAACGAGGGGTTTACCGTCCAGCATCTGCGGTTTCCTTTTTATTTACCGAAGCCGTGTTATGCGGCAGGGTAATGAGGTTGGCGCGGATGTCAAAGCGGCTTGATGGGGCGGATGATGCGGATTCTTGCGATGATTGCGATGCTGGCACTGCCGGGGCCGCTGCTGGCGGCGGGGGCAGACCTGCCCGTCATCGCGCCAGCGATGGATTGCGCGGCACTGGCGCAGCAGAATTTCAGCACGCTCAAAGCGCCGACGACCATCACCAGCGCCACTGAAACGCAGGTCGATGGTCATACGATGTGCGTGGTCGAGGGCGTGATCTCGCCGCGTGTCACCTTTCGGGTGCAGATGCCGGTCAGCGGCTGGACGCAGCGTTATTTGCAAACCGGCTGCGGGGGGCTGTGTGGGCGGCTTGGTATCGAATCGCCACAGCGCGACTGTCCGGCGATTGTGAATGGCGAATTCGCGATGGCCTCGACCGATATGGGGCATGATACCTCGGGCGGGCTGTGGGCGGCCAGCGATATGCAGCTGCGCGTCGATTTCGGCTATCGCGGCGTGCATGTGACCAGCGTGATCGCCAAGCGGATCATCACCGCCTATTATGGGCAGGCGCCGCAGTTTTCCTATTTCAGCGGCTGTTCCGACGGCGGGCGCGAGGCGCTGATGGAGGCGCAACGCTATCCCGACGATTTCGACGGAATCGCGGCAGGGGCGGCGGCCCTGAACTTTCTGGTGCAGAACAGCATGGCGCATGGCTGGAACGCGCATGTGGTGCAGCCTTTGTCCGATGACGCGCGGCTGACGACGGATGATCTGCCGGTGCTGCATCAGGCCGCGCTGGATGCCTGCGATGCGCGTGACGGCACGGCGGACGGGCTGATCTCTGACCCGTTCGGCTGCGATTTCGACCCGCTGACACTGGCCGGGAACGGGCTGTCGGAAACGGCCGCACGGGCGGCGGCAGATCTGTATCGCGGCCCCTATGATGGCGATCAGCGGCTGGTCGTGGGCGCATTGCTACCGGGGTCGGAACTGAACTGGGCCGGGGTGGCCGTGGCCGGCCCGCCGCCGGGCGGGCTGCAACAGGCGCAGGGTGACGCCCCGGCAATGGACCAGATCGTGACCTCGGCCCCCACGTCCGGGCGCTTTGCCATGTCGCCGCAGGCCGCATCAGACATGATCCCCGGCATGGCCTATGTGACGCCGTTTGACCCCGACTGGACGCTGGCGGATTTCACCTTCACCACCGATCAGCTGGAAAAAATGCGCCCGATGCATGGCATCTATGACGCGACGAATCCCGATATTTCCGCCTTTGCCGACCGGGGCGGCAAGCTGATCGTCTGGCACGGGCTGGCCGATCCACATATCTCGGCCGCCAATTCGGTCGCCTGGGTGCAGGCGGCACAAGCCGTGCTGGGCGACAAGGCCGACGGGACGCTGCGCCTGTTCCTGATCCCCGGCATGGGCCATTGCAGCGGCGGGCAAGACCTGACCAGCATCGACGTGATGTCGCCGCTGATGGATTGGGTGGAAAACGGCACCGCCCCAGACAGCCTGATCGCATCCGCCGATGATGCGGCGGCGCAGCAGGGCAAAGGCCGCACCCTGTTCCCCTTCCCCGCCACCGCCACGCTACAAGATGGCGGCACCGCCGACACGCCCGCCGACTGGCAGCCCGGCACAGCCATGCAGGTCGCCCCGACACTGTGGCAAAACTGGGCAGGTGCTGATTATTTCCGCTCTGGCTTTCAGCAGGATTGCGGTTTCGAAGGGCTGAATTTTCTCTGCCGCCCGCACCGGCCATAGCCTCAAACCCGCATCTTCTGTCCTTAAATATCCTCTGGGGGTCCGGGGGGCGAAGCGCCCCCGGCATTCGCGGGACGCAATAATCCTCTTGCCAAGGGGGGCGATGGACCGGAAACTGTCCCCATTCCGCCCGATCAAAGAGGCGGCGCGAACAAACGGACGGGGAACCACCAAGATCATGCTGCGACAGTGCCTTCGGCCCCCGCGCCTGTTCCCTGCCCGTTTCCGGTCATCCAACAGGAGGTAAGGCTCTCATGACACTGAAAACAGCCCTGATGGGCGCGGCGGCCACGCTGGTGCTGGCACCTGCGGCCATGGCCGAACGCGGCAGCGATGGTCAGGTGAACATCATCATGTGGCAGGCGCCCTCGACGATGAACCCCTATCTGTCGGGCGGCACCAAGGAAATCATCGCCGCCAGCATGACGCTGGAACCGCTGGCCAGCTTTACCCCTGCGGGCGAACTGGTGCCGCGTCTGGCCGCCGAAATTCCGACGCTGGACAACGGCGGCATCTCGGAAGACCTGACCACCGTCACATGGAAGCTGAAAGAGGGGATCAAATGGTCGGACGGCTCCGACTTTACCGCCGATGATGTGGTCTTTACCGCGCAATATTGCATGGACCCGGCGGGCGGCTGCGCGCAGCTGTCGAAATTCGAAGGCATCGCCAACGTCGAGGCGGTGGACCCGCTGACCGTCAAGGTCACATTCACCGCGCCGCGCCCCGATCCGTTTTCCGCCTTTGTCGCCGGTCAGTCGCCGATCATCCAGAAGGCGCAGTTCGAAAACTGCATCGGCGCGGCGGCCCCCACCTGCACCGACCAGAACTTCAAGCCCACCGGCACCGGCCCGTTTCGCGTCACCGATTTCCGTACCAATGACGTGATCTCGTTCGAGGCGAACCCCGAATACCGCGACCCAGCCAAGCCTGCCTTTGCCACGCTGGTAATGAAAGGCGGCAATGATGCGGCTTCGGCGGCGCGCGCGGTTCTGGAATCGGGCGAGTTTGACTATGCGTGGAACACGATGCTGGCCCCCGATGTGCTGGCCAGCATGGAGGGCGCGGGCCGGGGCAAGGTCGATGCGGCCTTTGGCAGCCTGCTGGAGCGGCTGGAAATCAACCTGACCGACCCGTCATCCTCGCTGCCCGAGGGCGAACGCTCGACCCGCGCGCATCCGCACCCGATCCTGTCGGATCAGCGCGTGCGCGAGGCGCTGTCCAAGGCGATCGACCGGGAAATGCTGGTGGAAATCGGCTATGGTCCCGCTGGTCAGATCACCTGCAACCTGGTCCCCGCCCCCGAGGCATGGGCATCCGACAACACCGGCTGCGTCGCGCAGGACATCGAGGGCGCCAAGGCGCTGCTGGACGAAGCGGGCTGGACGGTCGGCAGCGACGGCATCCGCGAAAAGGATGGGGTCAAGCTGCACCTGCTGTTCCAGACCTCGGTCAACGCCGTGCGGCAGGATTTTCAGGCGCTGATTAAACAGTGGTGGTCGGAAATCGGTGTTGATACCGAACTGAAGGTCGTCGATGCCTCGGTCTTCTTTGGCAGCGATCCGGGCAGCCCGGACACGTTCCAGAAATTCTACGCCGACGTGCAGATGTATGCCAACAACTTCGAGGGCGGCAACCCGGAACCCTATCTGGCGAAATACACCTGCGATCAGGCCCCCAGCCCCGCGAACCAGTGGCAGGGCGAAAACATCAACCGCTTCTGCGATCCGGCCTATGATGCAATGGTCGCGCAGATGACCCAGATCACCGACGCAGACGAACGCGCCGCCCTGGGCCGGCAGATGAACGACATGCTGACGAAAGACAGCTTTACCGTTATCCCGCTGGTCTATCGCGGCACGGCCTCGGCCTATCTGAACACCTTGGGCGGCGTGGAGCTGAACGCCTGGGATACCGAGCTGTGGAACATCGCCGACTGGTATCGGATCAAGGAATGATCCGCCCCTGCTGACAGCGAACCGGCCCTGCGGGGCCGGTTCACCCCGATTTCAGAAAGGTTTCCACATGCGTCGCCTGTCCGTCCTTTTGTCCACGCTGTGCCTGATCCCCGCCGTCCCTGCCCTTGCGGATCGTGGCGATGCCGGGGATCTGCGGATCATCTATTGGCAGGCCGCATCGACACTGAACCCTTACCTGTCCACCTCGGGCAAGGATGTGGACCCGGCCTCGCTTGCGCTGGAGCCGCTGGCCGGTATCGACGGCGAGGGCAATCTGTTCCCCCGCCTTGCCGCCGAAGTGCCGACACTGGACAATGGCGGTATCGCGCCCGATCACAGCGCGATCACCTGGCGGCTGAAGCCGGGGCTGGTCTGGTCCGACGGCAGCCCGGTCACGGCCCAGGATGTGAAATTCACTGCCGATTATTGCATGGCCGAAGGGTTCGGCTGTGCCGTCGCCGCGCGGTTTCAGGGCATTAACCGCGTTGAGGTGGTGGATGATCTGACCGTGACCATCCATTTCGACAGCCCGAAATTCGCGCCCTATCAGGCCTTTGTCGGATCGCGCGTGCCGGTGTTGCAGGCGGCGCAGTTCGCCAGTTGCCTTGGCCCGGCGGGCGCGGCCTGCACGGCGCAGAACTTTGCCCCCATCGGCACTGGTCCCTTTGTGGTGACGGATTTCCGCCCCAATGACGTGGCCACCTTCGAGGTGAACCCGCATTACCGCGACACCGCCCTGCCCCGCTTTGGCCGCGTCATCGTCAAGGGCGGCGGCGATCCGGCAGGCGCGGCGCGCGCCGTGCTGGAAACCGGCGAATATGATTTCGGCTGGAACCTGATGCTGGCCCCCGAAGTGCTGGCGCAGATGGAACAGGCCGGGCGCGGCCAGACCTTTGCCAGCTTTGGCACCATGGTTGAACGGATTGAACTGAACCAGACCGACCCTTCGGCTGATCTGGGGGCGGAACGCTCGACCTTGGCGCATCCGCATCCATTCCTGACCGATCCGGCGGTGCGCGCCGCACTGTCGATGGCGATTGACCGGGAATTGCTGGTGGAAATCGGCTATGGCCTGGCGGGCCGGGCAACCTGCAATATCGTGCCGGCCCCTGCGGCCTATGTGTCTGATAACACGGCCTGTCTGGCGCAGGACATCGCGGGCGCCAATGCGTTGCTGGATCAGGCCGGGTGGACGCCGGGCGCCGATGGTATCCGGCAAAAGGACGGCGTTCGGCTGCATCTGCTGTTCCAATCCTCGGCCAGTCAGGTGCGGCAGGATATTCAGGCGCTGGTCAAGCAATGGTGGCGCGAGATCGGCGTGGAAACCGATCTGAAGGTGGTCGATGGCAGCGTGTTCTTTGGCGGCGATCCGGCCAGCCCGGACACGATCCAGAAACTGTTCGCCGATGTGCAGATGTATACCAACAGCTTTGACAACCCCGACCCCGAGGCGTTCATGGGCAACCTGACCTGCGCCCGCATCCCCAGCCCGGACAATCAGTGGCAGGGCAACAATTTCGCCCGCTTTTGCGAAGCCGCCTATGACGAGGGCGTGGCCAAGCTGCGTCAGACCGCCAATGCGGGCGAACGCGCGGCGCTGGTGAAAATGCTGAACGATATGCCGACGAAAGACAGCAACATCCTGATCCCGCTGGTCTATCGCGGCATGGTCTCGGGTCATGTCAACAGCCTGACCGGGGTGCAGCCAAACGCATGGGAAAGCGATCTGTGGAATATTCAGGACTGGAACCGCAGCGAATGATGCGGGGCACGTGACATGCTAAACTTTGCTATCCGTCGCGCCTTGCTGGCGATTCCGACCTTGCTGTTCATCTCGCTGGTGATCTTTCTGCTGCTGGAGGCGTCGCCGGGCAGCCCCCTGGGCGACATCCCCCTGACCGTCCCGCCCGAGGTGCGCGCCCGGATGATCGCGGCACTGGGGCTGAACGATCCGTGGTATGTGCGTTACCTGCTGTGGCTGCGGCAGTTTTTCTGGGTCGAGCCGCTGCACTGGATCGACCAGCTGACCGGCACCGCATTTGCAGCGGGTGAACAGCGGATCATCAGCTTTCAATCGCGCAGCCCGGTGTTCGACGTAATCGCGCAACGCCTGCCGCAAACGCTGACCGTGGTGGGCATGTCCTATCTGATCGGGGTGCTGATCGCGATTCCCATCGGGATCATCTCGGCCTATCGGCAATATTCGTGGTTCGACCAGATCGGCACATTCGTGTCGATGGTCGGCTTTTCGATGCCGACCTTTTTCACCGGGGTGGTGCTGATCGTGGTGTTCGCGGTGAACCTGCAATGGTTCCCGATGATCTATGACACCACCCATCGCGTCACCGACTGGAACAGTTTCGTCGTGCAGGTGCGGCAGATGGTGATGCCGGTGACGGTGCTGGCGCTGTATAACGCGGCGCAGATCAGCCGCTATATGCGCGCCTCGATGCTGAACAATCTCAGCCAGGATTACGTCCGCACCGCCCGCGCCAAGGGTCTGTCGGAATGGCGGGTGGTGCTGAAACATGTGCTGCGCAACAGCCTGATCCCGGTGGTGACGGTGATCGCGCTTGGCCTGCCCGCCGTGTTCGGCGGCGCCATCATCACCGAGCAGGTGTTCAAGGTGAACGGGCTGGGCCAGTTGCTGATTATGTCGATTCACGCCAACGACATTCCGATGGTAATGACGCTGACCTTCATCTTTGCGATCCTGATCGTGACCTTTACCCTGATCGCCGATATTCTGTATGGCGTGCTTGACCCGCGGATCCGCTATGACTGACGCCCCTCGCAGCGCGCCGACCGAGGCGCAGGAAACCGCGCTGGCCAGCGCCACCAATGCCGCCGCGACCAGCGCCCTGCCGCCGGATGCGCCGGTGGCCGCCGCGTCGGAAACCCGCAGCCAGTGGCGCGACGTCTGGCGGCAGTTCCGTCGCAGCCGGGGCGCGATGATCGCGCTGGCGCTGTTCATCGGCATTCTGCTGTTCGTGTCGATCGGGCCGTATATCTGGACCATCGACCCCACCTATGTGGACATCCGCGCCCGCAATTCCGGCTTTTCGGCGGCGCATCCGCTGGGGACAGACCAGCTGGGCCGCGACATGCTGGCGCGGCTGATGTTCGGCGGGCGGGTGTCCATCGCCGTCGGGCTGACGGCGATGGTTCTGGCGATCACGCTGGGGTCGCTGATCGGGGTGCTGTCGGGCTATTTCCGCCGCCTTGACGCGCCGCTGATGCGGACGACCGAACTGTTCCTTGCCCTGCCGCTGCTGCCCTTGCTGCTGCTGATGGTGACGCTGTTCCGCGAACCGCTGTCCAAGAGTTTCGGTTCCGCCATGGGGATTTTCCTGCTGATCGTTGCGGCCATCGGCGCGACAAGCTGGATGCAATCAGCCCGCATCGTGCGCGGTGAGGTGCTGGCCCTGAAAGAGCGCGAGTTCATTCTGGCCGCCCGATCCATCGGCACCTCGCCCGTCGCGATGATCCGCCGCCATATCCTGCCCAACGTGCTGTCGCCGATCATGGTCGCCGCGACGCTGGGAATCGCCACGGCGATCATCACGGAATCGGCGCTGTCCTTCCTTGGCCTCGGGTTTCCGCCGGATTTCCCGACATGGGGACGGCTGCTGAACGACGCAGTGGATCAGATGCAGATGTATCCCGCACGCGTGATCCTGCCGGGTATTCTGATCTCCATGACCGTACTGTGCGTGAACTATATCGGTGACGGTCTGCGCGATGCGATGGACCCACGGATCAGGGGGCGCTAAAGGCGCGGGCCACCGCCCAGCAGGGACATTCCGCGCCGCCCACTGCACTGCCCCCGGTCGGCATCCAACGCAGAACAGAAAAAAGGCCACCCACGATCTGTGGGCAGCCTTTCGTCGTTATAGAAAAGGCCGGGTTTACCCGGCCGGTTTCTTATTCTTTTTCTTCGATGATGACCGCCAGATGCGGGATCGAGTTCACCATGCCGCGGATCGCAGGGGTATCTTCCAGCTCGCGCGTGCGGTGCATCTTGTTCAGGCCCAGACCTTTCAGCGTAGCGCGCTGGATGGCGGGGCGGCGGATCGGCGAGCCGATCTGCTTGACGACGATGGTTTTAGCCATTCTTGCCTCTCCTTACGCTTCGACCGCTTCGGCGGGCTTGTCCGAGGGCAGGATGTCGGCCACCTTCTTGCCGCGACGCTGCGCGACCGAACGGGGGCTGGCTTCCTTGGTCAGACCGTCGATGGTGGCGCGGATCATGTTGTAGGGGTTCTGCGACCCCAGCGATTTCGCCACAACGTCCTGAACACCCAGCATTTCGAACACGGCGCGCATCGGACCACCGGCAATGATCCCGGTCCCCGGAACGGCGGTGCGCATCACGACCTTACCAGCGCCATGACGGCCTTCCATGTCGTGGTGCAGGGTGCGGCCATCGCGCAGCGGCACGCGAACCAGGCTGCGTTTCGCCTGTTCGGTGGCCTTGCGGATTGCTTCCGGCACTTCTTTGGCTTTACCTTTACCAAAGCCGACGCGGCCGCGCTGATCGCCAACCACAACCAAGGCAGCAAAGCCAAAGCGCTTACCACCCTTGACGGTTTTCGACACACGGTTGATCGCGACCAGACGATCGGCGAATTCCGGGGTTTCCTCGCGCTCGCGACGGTCGTCGCGGCGATCCCGGCGGTTTTCACGTTCTGCCATAAGGCATCCTTTTCAAAAGTGGCGCGCGCGGCGCCGTTTTAGCCGATCCATGGTGGAATGCCCGACAAAGCAGACATCCCCCGGATCATCGGGGGGGCGCGAACGCCACCCGCAGAAATCAGAACTTCAGCCCGCCTTCACGCGCTGCGTCGGCCAAAGCCTTGATTTTCCCGTGGAACAGGAAACCACCGCGGTCGAACACAACGTTCTCGACGCCCGCCTGCTTGGCGCGCTCGGCGATGGCTGCGCCTATTTTGGCGGCAGCTTCGACGTTGTTCTTGCCAACAACGCCCAGATCCTTTTCCAGCGAGCTGGCCGAAGCCAGCGTCACGCCCTTGGCATCGTCGATGACCTGCACCGAGATGTTCTTGGACGAACGGTGAACCGACAGACGCGGGCGGCCATCGGCCGTTTTCCGCAGTTTGTTCCGAACGCGCAGGCGGCGCTTCTGGAACAGCTCTTGCTTTTTCAGTGCCATATCATGCGCCCCTTACTTCTTCTTGCCTTCCTTGCGGAAGACATACTCGCCCTTGTAGCGGATGCCCTTGCCTTTATACGGCTCGGGACG
>NZ_JAUNTO010000002.1 GCF_030538655.1 Paracoccus sp. (in: a-proteobacteria) | reverse complement strand
GGGACTATGGCTATAACCGATTCGTCCCGATCCGGCAACGGACCGCAAGCCAAGGTAGGGCGGCAGATCGCCGCCCCAATGTGTGGTGGCCTTAGTTGGCCGGTGCCGGGGGCACCGCAGGCGCCGTCGCGCTGCCATCAGCCGGGGCGGGCGGCGCAACAGGCTCAACAGCCGCAGGCGCATCCACAGCCGGGGCGGCGGGCGCAACAGCCCCTTCGGGTGCAGGCGGCGTCACCGGCTGACCTGCGCCGGGTGGCGGTGCATAGGTTGGCAGTTGTGGCAGGTTGCCGCTGGTCGGCGCCGGCGCGGTCGCGCCGCCAAAGCGATCCAGCACCGATCCGGTGGACGATTCGCGCGCGGCGATCACCGTCAGCGCGATCGAGGTGCAGAACAGCGCGATCCCGAATATCCAGGTCAGCCGCGTCAGGGCGTTGGCCGCCTGACGGCCCGTCATCACGCCGCCGGTTCCGCCCCCGCCGCCCATGCCAAGGCCGCCGCCTTCGGACCGTTGCAACAGCACCACGCCGGTCAGCAGCACGGCAAGGATCAGATGAATCGTCAGGACGACGTTTTGCACGGTCAGCGGCCTTTCATTTGCGGACGTGGCTATCTACTCATCCAAAGCGATGAAAGCAAGTCTGGGGACGGTCATGGGCAATGCGGTGATGATTCAGGGAACCGGCTCGAACGTCGGCAAATCGCTGCTGGTGGCGGGCCTGTGCCGGATTGCCCGGCGGCGCGGCCTGTCCGTAGCCCCGTTCAAGCCGCAAAACATGTCGAACAACGCCGCCGTGACCTCCGACGGAGGCGAGATCGGGCGCGCGCAAGCATTGCAGGCGCGGGCGGCGGGGCTGGAGCCGTTGACCGACATGAACCCGGTGCTGCTGAAACCCGAAACCGACACCGGCGCGCAGGTGGTGGTGCAGGGCCGCGCCATCGGTCGCGCGCAGGCCCGCGACTATGCCGCGCTGAAACCGCAGCTGATGGGCGCGGTGCTGGACAGTTTCGCCCGGCTGCGGGCGGCGCATGATCTGGTCATTGTCGAAGGCGCGGGCAGCCCGGCGGAAATCAACCTGCGCCCGCGCGACATCGCCAATATGGGCTTTGCCCGTGCGGCGCATGTGCCGGTGGTGCTGGCGGGGGACATCGACCGGGGCGGGGTCATCGCGCAACTGGTCGGCACAAAGGCGGTGCTTGACCCGGATGACGCAGCGATGATCGGGGGATTCATCATTAACAAGTTCCGCGGCGACCCGGCCCTGTTCGCCGATGGCTATCAAATGATCGCCGACCGCACCGGCTGGCCCGCGATGGGCCTGATCCCCTGGCTGCCCGCCGCCGCCCGCCTGCCTGCCGAGGATGCCGCCGACATCCGCCCCTTGGCCCCCGATGGCGCGCTGCATATCGTTTGCCTCACCCTGTCACGCATCGCGAATTTCGATGACCTTGATCCGCTGGCGGCGGAACCCGGCGTCCGCCTGACCATGCTGCGCGCAGGCCAGCCCATCCCCGCCGACGCCGCGCTGGTCATCATCCCCGGCAGCAAATCGACGCGTGGAGACCTTGCCTTTCTGCGCGCCCAAGGCTGGGATGTGGACCTGATCGCCCATTACCGGCGCGGCGGCCATGTGCTGGGCCTCTGCGGCGGCTATCAGATGCTGGGGCGGATGATCCTCGACCCCCACGGCCACGACGGCCCGGCAGGCGACAGCGCGGGCCTCGGCCTGCTTAATACCAGCACCGAGATGGCTGGCGACAAGCGCCTGACCCGCGCCACCGGCACCGCGCTGAACCAACCCGTCAGCGGATATGAAATCCACATGGGCCGCACCACCGGCCCCGACTGCACACGCCCTTTTGCCTACATCCCCGAACCCGACGGCGCGATCAGCCCCGATGGCCGCGTCATGGGCACCTACCTGCACGGCGTCTTTGCCGACGACCGCTTTCGCGCGGCCTTCCTGTCCCGCTTTGGCACCACCGCCACCACCAGTTTCGATGCCGAGGTAGACGCCGCCCTTGACGCGCTGGCCGACCATCTGACCGAACACATGCAGGTAGACGCCATCCTGTCACTGGCCCGCTAGACACATCCTGCGGCTTCCTGCCTGGCCCAATACCCGGTTTTGGGCGCAGCGCCACCGCCCATACCGACACGCGCGCCCCTGAAAATACGGCGCCCTGTTTGCCCTGACATACACCTTTGGGCAGGTCAGATCACATCGCGCGGAATGCCGCCACGACGCGATCCCATTCGTCACGGTCGCCCGGAACCCCCATCCGCAGCCATTGCCGCGAATAAGGGAACACCCGCGTCCAGATCTGCGCCCGCGCCAGTTGCTGCTGCGCGGCCACGGCATCGGGGGTTTCATACAGGCGGAACAGATGCGTGCCGCCCACCACCTGCCAGCCCGCGCGCAGCGCCAGCGCGTCCAGCCGCAGCACCGCTTCGGACAGATAGACCACCGCATCATCCGCCCAAGCCCGGTCAGCCAGCGCCCTCGCCCCAATCTCCAGCGCGGGGCCGTTCACCGACCAAGGCCCCGCCGCCTCGGCCAGCGCGGCCAACCGGTCGGGCGCGGCGATGACGAAACCCAGTCGCAGGCCAGCCAGCCCCCAGAACTTGCCAAAACTGCGCAACACCGTGACATTGGGCAGATCCAGCGCCGCCACCGACAGATCGGGGCGCGGGTCGGCGAAACTTTCGTCCACCACCAGATGCCCGACCGTTTCCGCCAAGGCCGCCACCGCAACCGGCGACCATTCGCGCCCATCAGGATTGTTCGGATTGACGATCACCGCCAGATCAGCCCCCGCCATCGCATCAAACCCGGCGACCTGATCCACCGCCCAACCCGCAGCAAACAGGCTGGCACCGTGTTCGTTATAGCTGGGCCACAGCACCGCGGCACGCCCGGCCTGCCCCTGACGCGGCAGCAACTGGATCGCGGCGGATGCCCCTGCCACCGGCAGCACCCGCGCCGCATCACAGCCAAACCAGCCCGCCGCCGCCGCGATCAGCCGCTGACGCGCCGCCTCGACCGGCAGGGCCTGCCAGACCTGCGGCGGCAGATCACCGACCGGATAGGGGCAGCGGTTGATTCCCGTCGAAAGGTCGATCCAGTCCGCACCGCCGAACCGCGCCATGGCCGCATCAATATTTCCACCGTGATCGCGCTGCATTCCGTTCCCCTGCTGCCCGCCGCCTTGTGACAGGCATAACGCCACAGGTCCACCGGCACGAAAGGTTAATGAAAAATTGCTTTACACGCGTGGACTTCATCCGCAGGATAGGCAGCAAGTGTCGCGGGCCTTTTCGGCGTGACGGCACAAAAATGGGACGGGAAAACCCGCCCGCTTTGAGGCAGTGAAATATAATGGCGAAGATCCATCACTTCATCCGCGAGGATGAAACAGGTCCTGTTGACATTGCGGAATCCGTCGTCGCCTTGCGCGGCTGGACGTTCGACCGCATCGCGCATGACCAGATCACCATCGAAGTGCAGGGCCAGTGGCGCAGCTATTCGCTGACGCTGGCATGGTCGCCGCGCGATCATGTGCTGCGGCTGATCTGCACCTTTGACATGGACCCTCCGTCCAAGCGCCTGCCCGCCGTGTATGAGACGCTGAATCTGGCCAACGATCAGGTCTGGGATGGCAATTTCACCTATTGGCCGGGGCAAAAGCTGATGGTCTGGCGCTATGGTCTGGTCCTGGGGCATGATGCCCATGCGGCGCCCGAACAGATCGACGCCATTCTGGGCAGCGCCATTACCACCTGCGAACGGTTTTATCCCAGCTTTCAGTTGACCGCCTGGGGCAATGCCGAGCCTCTGGCGGCGCTGGACATCGCCATGGGTGAAGCCTACGGACGGGCGTAAGGGGCAACCCACGCCCCGGACAGGGGGAACGATGGCGCAGGATATTCTGATAAACGATCTGGCCCGGCTGAACGCGCGCGGGCTGGTGCTGGTCGGTTGTGGCCGGATGGGCGGCGCGATGCTGCGCGGCTGGCTGGAACGCGGGCTGGACGCGGGCGCGGTCACGGTGATCGACCCCAAAATCGGCGACGAATGGCAGGACAAGGGGCTGCGCCTGAACGCACCGCTGCCCGAAAACCCCGCCGTTCTGGTGATCGCGATCAAGCCGCAGATGATGGGCGATGTGCTGCCCGACCTTGCCGCTGTTCACGGCGCCACGGTTCTGTCGGTCGCCGCGGGCACCACTATCGCACAATTTGAAAAACATTTCCATGATGCTGCCATCGTCCGCGTCATGCCCAATACTCCTGCCGCTATCGGTCAGGGGATTTCGGCCATCATCGGCAACTCTGTCGCGACGGAAACCGATCTGGCGCTGGCCGAGACGCTGATGGGCGCGGTCGGGCAAGTCGTGCGGCTGGATAGCGAAAGCCAGATGGATGCCGTCACCGGCCTGTCGGGCAGCGGCCCGGCCTATGTGTTTCACCTGATCGAAGCGATGACCGCCGCTGGCGTGGCGCAGGGCCTCGCCCCTGATCTGGCGCTGAACCTTGCCCGCGCCACCGTCGCGGGCGCGGGCGCGCTGGCGATGCAGACCGGCACCGATCCGGCCATCCTGCGCGAAAACGTCACCTCGCCGGGCGGCACCACCGCCGCTGGCCTGCGCGAATTGATGGACCCGGAACGCGGCCTGCCGCCCTTGATGGCGCGCACCATCGCCGCCGCCACCGCCCGAGGAAAGGAGCTGGGCCAGTGACCGACACCATCACCCCGACCGCCAGCTATAACGATTTCAGCCGCATCGACATCCGCGTGGGCACCATCACCCGCATCGAGTCTTTCCCCGAGGCGCGCAAACCCGCGATCAAGCTTTGGATCGACCTTGGCCCTCTGGGCGAGCGTAAATCCAGCGCGCAGATCACCCGACATTACGAACCCGGCGCGCTGATCGGCAAACAGGTGCTGTGCGTGGCCAACTTTGCCCCACGCCAGATCGGGCGGTTCATGTCCGAAGTGCTGGTGCTGGGCCTGCCCGACCCTTCGGGCGAAGTGGTGCTGATCGGGCCGGATCAGACCGTCCCCAACGGCGGGAGGATGTTCTGATGCGGCTGCTTGTCACCCGCCGCCTGACGGATGCGGCCATGGATGCGATCCGCGCCCACTTTGACACCGATGTCATCGACACCGGCCCGCTGGATCAGGCCGCCGCCATCCGCGCCCTGGCCGATTATGACGCAATCCTGCCGACCCTGGGCGATCAATTCACCGCCGCAGCCTTTGCGGCCTCTCCTCCACGCTGCAAGCTGCTGGCGAATTTTGGCGTGGGTTACAACCATATCAACGTGATCGCCGCCCGCGCCGCTGGCGTCAATGTCACCAACACCCCCGGTGCCGTGACCGAGCCGACCGCCGACATTGCGATGACCCTGCTGCTGATGACCGCGCGCCGCGCGGGCGAAGGCGAACGGCTGGTCCGCGCTGGCAGGTGGACCGGCTGGACGCCGACGCAACTGCTGGGCACTCATGTGACCGGCAAGACCGTCGGCATCATCGGCATGGGCCGCATCGGCAAGGCGATCGCCGCGCGCTGCCATTTCGGCTTTGGGATGCAGGTGCTGTTCTTTAACCGCAGCCAGGTTCCCGCGCCCGGCGTTCCGGCCCGGCAGGTGGACGATCTTCACCAGATGCTGCGCGATTGCGACTTTGCAGTGCTGGCCGTGCCCGCCAGCGCGGCGACGCGGCATCTGATCGGCGTGGCGGAACTGGATGCGCTTGGCCCGCGCGGGTTCCTGATAAATGTCGCGCGCGGCGATGTGGTGGACGAAGCCGCCCTGATCGCCGCCTTGCAATCGGCCCGCATCGCAGGCGCAGGACTGGACGTTTACGAACATGAACCCACCGTCCCGCAGGCCCTGATCGCGCTGGAAAACGTCACCCTGCTGCCGCATCTGGGCACCGCCGCCGAAGACGTGCGCACCGCCATGGCTCTGCGCGCGCTGGATAACCTGGCAGCCTTTGCCCAAGGCCAGCCGCTGCCTGATCTGGTGAACTGATCTTAACCTTTGTTGCTTTGCGCCCTTTTCGGGAACCCTGCCCCACGCGGACGGGTTGTTATCCCGAACGAGCATTGAAACCGAAAGGATCAGTCATGAACTGGGACATCATTCAGGGCAAATGGAAGCAACTGAAAGGCACCGTCCGCGAAAAGTGGGGCGAGCTGACCGACGACGAATACGACCAGATCGCCGGCAACAAGGACCAGTTGGCCGGCAAGTTGCAGGAAAAATACGGCTGGACCAAGAACGAAGCCGAAAAGCAGGTCGATGATTTCTTCAAGGATCACGACAAGGGCTGATCGCCTGCATGACGATCTGACCGGGGTGCCCTTTGCGGCGCCCCTTTTTCATGCGCGGCGGCTTGACCGGGGCAATGCAGTTGCTAGTCAGATGGTATCCCGTAATGAGGTCAGCCATGCTTCATGCCTATATCCCTGACAACGGCGGCCTGCGTCCGCTGACCGGCGACGACCTGACCCCGGCATTGTGGGTCGATCTGTATCGCCCGCTGGATCGTCAAACCCGGCAGGTCGAGGAACTGGGCATCAGCGTGCCGACGCTGGCCGATATGGAAGAAATCGAAATCTCGAACCGGCTGTATCGCGAAGGTGGCGTGGAATACATGACGGCGGTGCTGCCCGGCGAACTGCCCGACGGCAGCCGTGTCGCCATGCCGGTCACCTTCATCCTGACGCCACAGCGGCTGATTACCGTGCGCCACCACGAACCGCGCCCGTTCAAGACATTCCCCGACCGCGCGGGCCGGGCGACTTTGGGTTGCTCGACCCCCGACAGGCTGTTTCTGGGGCTGATCGACGATATTGTGGCACGGCTGGCCGACATTCTGGAACATGCGGGCAAGGAACTGGAACGGACCACATCCGACGTATTCCACAACGGTGATCATGCGCGCGCCGACCGATTGCAAGGCGCGCTGGTTCAGGTCGGGCGCACCTCGGATCTGATCGCCAAGGTGCGGCTGGGGCTGCTGTCGCTGGAACGGGTGCTGGCGTTCTATATCGTCACCACGCCCGAACGCGCCGATAGCGGGCGGATCAAACCAATGGTGAAATCCTTGCAGCGCGACATTCAGGCGCTGGAGGTTCACGCCGATTTCCTGTCATCGCGCATCAGCCTGACAGCGGATGCCACATTGGGGATGATTAACCTTCAACAGAACAACGCCGTGCGAATGTTGTCGGTCGTCGCCGCGCTGTTTCTGCCGCCGACGCTGATCGCCAGCATTTACGGGATGAATTTTGAACATATGCCGGAACTGGCCAGCCGTTGGGGCTATTACATCGCACTGTTGCTGATGCTGCTGACCAGCGTCGCGACATGGCTTTTGATGCGGTGGAAGCATTGGCTGTGATCGGGCGTTGACGAGCGGCTGCCACGCCGTCACATTCCCTTCATGATTTTGTTGCGATGCTGTCATGCGCCGCCGTTAGGCCGTGCGGGTCAACGCAACTCCGACGGGGAGAAATAAAAAATGACACGCATGTTCACGGCATCAGCCATCGCGCTGATCGCTTCGCTGACCGCAGCCGAGGCGCGGACCGAAATTCAATGGTGGCACGCCATGGGGGGCGAGTTGGGCGAAAAGCTGGAAAGCATCGCCACCGCCTTTAACGAAAGTCAGGAAGACTACACCATCACCCCCGCCTACAAGGGCACTTATCCAGAAACCATGACCGCCGCGATCGCGGCGTTCCGCGCGCAGCAACAGCCCGCCATCGTGCAGGTGTTCGAGGTCGGCACCGGCACCATGATGGCCGCCGAGGGGGCCATCGTTCCGGTTTACGAGCTGATGCAAAACGCGGACGAGCCGTTCGATCCTGCCGCCTATCTGCCCGCCGTGGTCGGTTACTATACCGATACCGACGGCAATATGCTGTCGATGCCGTTTAACAGCTCGACCCCGATCCTGTATTACAACAAGGACGTATTCGAGGCTGCCGGGCTGGACCGCGAGACCCCGCCCAAGACCTGGGCCGAGGTCGAAGAATTCTCGAAAAAGATCAAGGAATCGGGCGCGGCGACCTGCGGCTTTACCACCGGCTGGGTGTCATGGATCCAGACCGAGAATTTCAGCGCATGGCACAACTAGCCCATCGGCACGCTGGAAAACGGCTTTGGCGGGCTGGACGCGCGGCTGTCGCTGAACGGGCCGGTGCAGGTCAAGCATTGGGGCAACCTCAAGCGTTGGGCCGATGAGGGCATCTTCAAATACGGCGGCCCGGTGGCTGGCAACGACGCTGCGCCAATGTTCTATTCGCAGGAATGTGCGATGTTCATGGCCAGCAGCGCCAGCCGTGCCGGTGTTATCGCCAATGCCGGCGCGTTCGAATTGGGCTATGGGATGCTGCCCTATTACGACGACGTGGAAGGCGCGCCGCAGAACACCATCATCGGCGGCGCGACGCTGTGGGTGCTGTCGGGCCGTCCCGAGGCCGAATATTCCGGCGTTGCCAAGTTCTTCACCTATCTGGCCAGCCCCGAGGTTCAGGCTCATTGGCATCAGGACACCGGCTATCTGCCGATCACGCAGGCCGCCTATGATCTGTCGCGTGAACAAGGCTATTACGACGCCAATCCCGGTTCCGAGGTCAGCATTCAGGAAATCACCCTGAACGAGCCGACCGAAAATTCCAAAGGTCTGCGTTTCGGCAATTACGTCCAGATCCGCGGCATCATCGACGAGGAATTCGAGCAGTTGATGGCCGGGTCCAAGGATGCGCAGGCTGCGCTGGATGCGGTCGTATCGCGCGGCAATGCGCAAATCGAAGAATTCCAGGCTCAGAACCAGTAACCATGTCGGCGCCCGCGACCAACGGGCGCCACCCTTAGGGACCAGCCATGAAGCGCACCGTTTTCAACAACCAGCTTTTGCCCTGGCTGCTGCTGGCCCCGCAACTTGTCATTACCTTTGTATTTTTCCTCTGGCCCGCCGCGCAGGCCGTGTTTCAAAGCTTTCTGCGGCAGGATGCGTTCGGCATCCGCACCACCTATGTCGGGCTGACGAATTACCGTGCGCTGCTGAACAGCCCGGAATATCTGAACTCTCTGCAAGTGACGGCGATCTTTGCGATTTCGGTTACGGCGCTGTCGATGATAACGGCGCTGGTCATGGCGCTGGCTGTGGACCGGATGCTGAAATCGGCGCGCATCTATACGACGCTGCTGGTCTGGCCCTATGCGGTGGCCCCGGCGGTGGCGGGCATCCTGTGGTGGTTCATCTTTAACCCCACGGTCGGCATCCTGCCCTATGTGCTGAACGGCATCGGCTACAACTGGAACCACGTCAGTTCCAAGACCGACGCGATGATTCTTGTGGTGATCGCCAGCGCGTGGAAGCAGGTCAGTTACAACTTCCTCTTCTTCGTCGCCGGGCTTCAATCCGTCCCGGCCAGCTTGCGAGAAGCCGCCGCCATCGACGGCGCAGGCCCGGTGCGGCGGTTCTTTGACATCACCTTCCCGATGCTGTCGCCAACCACATTCTTTCTGATGGTGGTGAACATCGTCTATGCGATGTTCGACACCTTCGCCGTGATCGACGCCACAACCCGAGGCGGCCCGGCGCAGGGCACCAATATCATGGTGTACAAGGTCTATTTCGACGGCTTCATCGGTCAGAACATGGGGTCCAGCGCGGCGCAATCGGTGTTCCTGATGCTGATCGTCATCACCCTGACAATCATCCAGTTCCGCTGGGTCGAAAAGAAGGTCGCTTACTGATGGTCGAAAATCGCCCCGGTCTGAATTTGCTGGCCCATCTGGTGCTGATCCTTGGCGTGGCGGCCGTCGCCCTGCCCGTCTGGATCGCTTTTGTCGCATCCACCCATACCGCGACGGCGTTTATGTCCGGCACGATCCCGATGCTGCCCGGCCCGAATCTGGCGGAAAACTATGGCCGGATGCTGGATCGCGGCATGTCCACATCCGGTACGCCGCCGGTGTCGCTGATGATGTGGAACAGCCTGATCATGGCGCTGTGCATCGCCATCGGCAAGATCATCATTTCCGTCACCTCGGCCTTTGCGATTGTCTATTTCCGCTTTCCGTTCAGGATGCTGGCCTTTTGGTGCATCTTCATCACCCTGATGCTGCCGGTCGAGGTGCGGATCGTGCCGACCTTCAAGGTTGTGGCGGACCTCGGGATGCTGAACAGCTTCGCGGGCCTGTCGATCCCGCTGATCGCCTCGGCCACCGCGACATTCCTGTTCCGGCAGGTGTTCCTGACCATCCCCGATGAACTGACAGAGGCCGCCCGCATCGACGGCGCAGGCCCGATGAAGTTCTTTCGCGACATCCTGATTCCGCTGTCGCGCACCAATATGGCGGCGCTGTTCGTGATCCTGTTCATCTATGGTTGGAACCAGTATCTGTGGCCGCTGCTGATTACGACGGATGCGAAATATTACACCATCGTCGCCGGTATCCGCCGCATGGCGGATGTGGTGGACGGGATGCCGCAATGGCATCTGGTGATGGCGACAGCGATGCTGGCGATGCTGCCGCCGGTGATCGTGGTGATCGCCATGCAAAAGCTGTTCGTCAAAGGTCTGGTCGAGACGGAGAAATAACATGGCATCCATTACCCTCACCGATCTTGGCAAGGTTTACACCGGCGGCACCCGTGCTGTGGGCGGCGTGAATATCGACATCGCCGATGGCGAAATGATCGTGCTGGTCGGCCCGTCCGGCTGCGGCAAATCCACCCTTCTGCGCATGGTCGCGGGGTTGGAAACGATCAGTGAAGGCACGGTGAAAATCGGCGACCGGGTGGTGAACAACGTCGAACCTGCCGACCGCGACATTGCCATGGTGTTTCAGAACTACGCGCTTTATCCGCATATGACGGTGCGCCAGAACCTCGCCTATGGGCTGAAAAACCGCCGCACCCCCCGCGCGGAAATCGACCGCCGCGTCGATGAGGCCGCCGCCATCCTGCAAATCGGCCCCTTCCTTGACCGCAAGCCCCGTGCCCTGTCCGGCGGCCAGCGTCAGCGCGTCGCCATGGGCCGCGCCATCGTGCGCGAACCAGCGGCCTTTCTGTTTGATGAGCCGCTGTCGAACCTTGACGCCAAGCTGCGGGTGCAGATGCGGCTGGAAATCCGCGAATTGCAACGCCGCTTGCGCACGACCAGCCTTTACGTCACCCACGACCAGCTAGAGGCAATGACGCTGGCCGACCGTCTGGTGGTGCTGAACGGCGGACGCGTGGAGCAGATCGGCACGCCGATCGAGGTGTATCGCCGCCCCGCGTCCGCCTTTGTCGCCGGTTTCATCGGCAGTCCGGCGATGAACCTGATCCCCGCCCGCGCCGTGCCGCATCTGCCGGGCAGCGCTCATGCGGGTCTGATCGGCATCCGCCCCGAAGATCTGACCCCCGCCACTGATGGCCAGATCGAAATGACCATCAGCGCCATCGAGGAACTGGGCGCGCAGCGTCTGGTCCATGGCCGGGTGAACGGCGAATTGCTGACCGTCACCCTGCCCCCCGGCGCGCCGCTGCCCGAAACGCTGCGCCTGACGACACCGCCCAAGGCCCTGCATCTGTTCGACGCCACAACGGGTCAGCGCATTGGCCAGAACCTGCCCTGAACCGGGCGCTGGCAAAGATAATCATTGGATCACCCCGCGCAGAGACCACCAGAACTTTGGCTTCGTCACTACATTCACCGTGCCCGTTATGATCCGCCTCCGCCGTGGACAGGGCGCCGCTACGCAGGATGAGCTTGTCGGCTTGCTTAACTCTGAGCCAGTCCTGAACTGTGGGTGCGGCGGCAATTTCCGTCGCGCATATGAAAGCGGCGCTTTGCGGGGGCGGCATGGCCATCACCTGCAACCCATTGCCCGTGCAGGCCGCGGCCTTTGCGCCGTGCCCGGCAAGCTGCACGATGACTGGCATCGTCAGCCTTGGCGTGGCGATGTTCCGGCGTATTTGACCAACATATCGCGAAAGGCCACGCGACAAGGGCCCGGCCCTGCGGGGTCAGTAATACGCCGAAGAAAGGATTCCGTCAGCGATGCGCCAGATAGTCCGCCGAAACAAAGCCCGAGACAGTGGGCCTGTCGGCAAGCACGACCCGACACCAGACCTTGCCATCATTCGTCACACAGTTCTGCCGAACAAGACGTGTTCCGTCAGGCAGGCCAACGATGATCTTGTAGTCAAGACCAGGCCCTTCGCGTAGCTTCAACAAATCGTCTGGCCCGGCCCCCTGGACCACCGCACCAGAGCCGACCGCACATCCGGTGGCGATCATGAGGGCGAAAAAAGCAGCAAAATGAGGTCGCATCATCTGTCCTGAATCGTTTTGCCATCACTACGACACTCTCACGCCAAATGACAGCTTACAGGTGGCCGGATATAACGGTAGGTGCGCCCCGTCAGGGCATCCCCGCCCCCACACAGTTTGCACAGGAACGGGCCAGCCATCGCGCAAATGCGACCAAAGTTTCGGTCAAAGACCGGCGCGAAAGCTGGGGGCAGCCAGCAGCAGAGCTTGCATCACCACACAAAGCCGGGCCGTATCAAGGCCCGATCAGATCGCCGATGCGCCCTTGCCAGCACCACCTGCCAGCGACAATGTTACACGCCGTTTCCCCTTCAAACTTATCTGCCAAGCCAGAGGCCGGGATCACACCGTATCCAGATACAGTTCCACCGTTTCTTCGTCTGACAGTTCGGCCATATAGTGCAGTTCCTGACGCTTGGTCATGACAAAGTTGTCGATCAGATGCGCCGAAAAGATGCGGCGTATCTCGGGGCAATCGGCAAAGGCATCAATCGCGGCACCCCATGTTTCCGGCAATTGGTCCATCTGCTTGTCATAGGCGTTGCCGCGAAAGGCGGGGGGCGGCTCGGTCTTGTCCTCAAGCCCGTTCAGGGCGGCGCCCAGAACCGCGGCGATGGTCAGATAGGGATTCACGTCACCGCCCGCCACGCGATGTTCGATCCGCCGCGCCTTGGGACCAGACGACGGAATGCGGATCGCGCCGGTGCGGTTTTCATAGGCCCAGCCGATGCCGGTAGGCGCATGGGCGTTCGGCACCAGCCGGTCATAGCTGTTTTCATGCGGCGCAAACAGCAGCGTCGATCCGGGCATGGCGCGCAGACAACCGGCAACGGCATGGCGCAACTCGACCGTGCCCTCGTCACCGCCGTTGTCAAAGATATTGCGCCCGTCCTTGGTCAGAATCGAAAAATGCATATGCATCCCGTTGCCGGACCACATTTCGTATGGTTTAGCCATGAAACTGCCGGCAAAGCCGTATTGCCGTGCGATGCCCTTGACCAGCATCTTGAACAGCCAGGCATCATCGGCGGCCTTCAGCGCGTCGGCCTGATGCATCAGGTTGATTTCGAACTGCCCCGGCCCGGCCTCGGAAATGGCGGTATCGGCGGGAATATCCATCGATTCGCAGGCGTCATAGAGCGTGGTGAAGAACTGATCAAAGGCATCCAGCGCCTTGAGCGACAGCACTTCACCCCCGGTGCGCCGCTTGCCGGAACGCGGGCTGGGGGGCACGCGCAGCTGACGACCGGAATCGTCGATCAGATAAAACTCCAGTTCCGTCGCCACCACCGGCACCAAACCAGCGGCGTCATAGCGTTCCACCACGCGGGCCAGCGCCTGACGCGGATCGCCTTCATACGGACGGCCATCGGGGTGGAACATCCACAAGGGCAACAACGCGGTCGGCGCATCCAGCCACGGCATCGGCAGAAAGCCGCGTTCCGTCGGCAACAGCACGCCATCGGGGTCGCCCGACTGGAACACCAGCGGGCTGTCCTCGATGTCCTCGCCCCAGATGTCGAGGTTCAGGACCGAATAGGGAAATTTCGTTCCCTCGTCCTGCACCTTGCCGGCAAAGCGTGCCGGAACCCGTTTGCCACGCGCCACGCCGTTCAGGTCGGCGGCGGCGATGCGGATGGTGCGCACCTCGGGGTGATCCCTCAGCCAGTCCATGATCTTACCTTATCAGTTGCGGGCGGTATCTGATCCGCCGTGCTGCCCCCGGCAGATGCCGGTTCAGGCGCCGGTTCATCATACCAAACAGCCCGATCAGCACCAGTGTCAGCAAAATAAAATATGCCGCCACAATCGGATAGGCGACAAAGGGGTTAAACGTTCGCTCCGCGAAATAGCGGGCGTAATACAGCGCATCGCCCTGCTGCTGAAACGCCGGAAAGCCGGAAAAGAACACCAGCGTGGTGGCATGGAACAGAAAGATCGCCTCGTTCGTATAAGACGGCCATGCCAGCCGCATCATCGTGGGCCACAGCACGCGGCGGAATTTCGTCCAGCCGGACATGCCGTAGGCATCCGCCGCCTCGATGTCGCCTTTGGGCACCGACATCAGCGCGCCGTGGAAAATCTGCGCGGAATAGGCGGTGGTGTTCAGGATCAGCACGATCAGCGCCCCGGCCCATGCCTTGGTCATCCAACTGGTCTGAACGGTGATCCCGAACAGATCAATTCCGGCGCGAGGCAACAGAACCAGCGCCTCATAGGCCAGAAAGAACTGGATGAATAGCGGGCTGCCACGGAACAGAAAGATAAAGCCCTCGGCCGGGGCACGCAGCCACGGGCTGGTGCTGGCCTTGGCCAAGGCGATGACATTGGCCAGAAAAAAGCCGGTCAGCAGCGCGAAAAAGGCGAAATAGACGTTCCAGATCAGCCCCGACCCGATCAGCACGACCTGCTGACACAGATCAATGTCAGCGCGGGGCAACAACCGTTCGCCCATACCGATGGACCGCAGGGCATAATCGGTGATGGTCTGGGTGCAACTGCTCATGCCGCGGCCCCCTTGCGCATCGCTTCGCCCGCCATCGTGGCCTGCCCGGTGGACAGGCGGCGGTTCAGGCTGGTGATGACCCGCTCTGACACCCAGGTCATCAGCAGATAGAACACCAGAATCGCCAGAAAATAATACAGCCGCCAGTCGGGGTGCGGATAGGCAAAGGCGCTGGTTTTCACCCCGCCCAGATCACGCGCCCAATATACAATGTCCTCGACCCCCAGCAGGAACAGCAAGGGCGTGGCCTTGATGAGAATCATCCACAGGTTCGACAGGCCGGGGATGGCATAGGTCCACATCTGCGGCACCAGAATGCGGCGCGTGACCTGCCGCTGGCTCATGCCATAAGCTTCGGCGGTTTCCAGTTGCGCGCGCGGCACCGCCTGCATCGCACCATACAGCACATTCGCCGCAAACGCGCCGAACACGACCGAAAAGGCGATCACCGCCAGCAGCAGACCATACGCCTGGTGCACCCAATCGGGCGCGGTGGACAGCGGCACCTTGGCGGCGGCGCAGACCAGAAATTCATTGCCCTGCCGCACCGGGATCGACGGATCACAGTAAAACCGGCTTTTCACATATTCGATGCCCTGATCCAGCGCGATCGGCACGAACAGAAAGAACACGATGTCAGGAACACCCCGCACCATCGAGGTATAGATCCGCCCGAGCCAGCGCAGCGGCGCAAAGCCGGACCGGCTGGCCATCGCGCCGCCAAACCCGAACAGCAGGGCCACCGGCGCTGTCACCGCCAGCAGCAACAGCACCGTGCCAAAGCTGGCATAGAACAGCATATGCTTGCCGGATGTCAGATAGCACGACAGCCAGACCAGACCTTCCAGCGATTTGGGATCGGCGCAATATTGAAACATCTGTCCCCACGAGGCCCGCCCGGATCATGCCGGGCGGGCGCCATCAGTCCCGCAAGGGGTTATTCAAAGGTTTCGGCTTCCTCGCCGAACCATTTGGTAATCATCGTGTTCAGCGTGCCATCGGCCTTCATCGTTTCGATGGCGGCGTCGAACTTCGCCTTCAGCTCCGTGTCGGTTTTGCGCATCCCGATGGCGATGCCTTTGCCCACGACGACGGTTTCGCCTTCTTCGATCCAGACCAGTTGCCCGCCGGATTCGTTCACGAAGGGTGCCAGAAAGTCCTTGTCGGCGAACACGGCATCCGCTTCGCCATTGCGGACGGCGGCGATGGTTTCATCACCCGTGGCATATTCCAGCAGCGTCGCACCGCTTTCGGCGACATAGCCCGCCTGAATGGTGTTGGTCTGCGCCGCAACGATCCCGCCCATATCCGCATCCGCACTCAGCGCGGCATAGGCGGACGGGGGCGGCGGAGTATAGGGTTCGGAAAAGGCGATAACCTGTTCGCGTTCGTCCGAAATGTTCATGCCGGCCATGATCGTATCGTAATTGCCCGACACCAGATTCGGAATGATCGAATCCCAGTCATTACGCACCCAGGTGCAGTTCAGTTCGGCGCGCTTGCACAGCTCGTTGCCCAGTTCGACCTCGAACCCGTCCACCTGCCCGGCATCATTGACGAAGTTATAGGGGGGATAGGCGCCCTCGGTGCCCATACGAACCACATCCTGCGCCATCGCCCCCCCGGCGGTCAGCGCCAGTGCGGCGGCTGCAAACATCAGTTTTTTCATTTTTCACTCTCCTGTTGGGATCAGGCCACCATGGTGGCGCTGAGAAACTGGCGCAGCCGTTCTGATTGCGGTGCGCCGAAAAGCTGGCCGGGCGGGCCTTGTTCCTCGATCAGCCCCTGATGCAGAAACACGACGTGATCGGACACATCGGCGGCCAGCCGCATGTCATGGGTGACAAGGATCATGGTGCGGTGTTCGGCGGCCAGATCCTTGATGACCTTGACCACCTCTTGCTGCAACTCGGGGTCCAGCGCAGAGGTCGGTTCATCCAGCAGCAGCGCGTCGGGCTGCATACACAGCGCGCGGGCGATGGCGGCACGCTGTTGCTGACCGCCCGAAAGCTGCGCGGGCCAGGCGTCACATTTATCGCCGATGCCGACCTTGGCCAGCAAGGCGCGGGCGCGGGGTTCGACCTCGGCCCTGGACTGGCCAAGCACGGTGCAGGGCGCCTCCATCACATTTTGCAGGATGGTCATATGTGACCACAGGTTGAACTGCTGAAACACCATCGACAGATTGGTGCGCAGCCGCGTGACCTGCGCGCGATCGGCGGGCAGACGATCCATGCCATGACCACGCCAGCGCACCGCCTCGCCCTTGAACAGAATCTCGCCCTGCTGGCTGTTTTCCAGCAGATTGCAGCACCGCAGCAGGGTCGATTTGCCCGAACCGGACGACCCGATCAGGCTGATAACCTGCCCACGCCGGGCAATCAGGGAAACCCCCTTGATAACCTCAAGCGGACCATAGGATTTATGCAGCTCCCGGATTTCAATGACCGGAGAATCGGAAAGGGCGTCAGTATTCATATCCATCGTGTCGCCATGTGGCGGCATTTGGATTTTGATTGCAACGGTTTCCTGACGGTGCCTTGGCGACATTTTCAGCAATTGCCGCCAGCTCGGGCATGGCTGCCGCCCCGAATGACAGAACAGGCAGTCAGAGAATCTCGACCCGGTAACGCTCGATCACCGTGTTCGCCAGCAAGCTTTCGCACATGCGGGCCACTTCGGTTTCGGCGGCTGCCGGATCAGTGCCAGTCAGATCCAGTTCAATGACCTTGCCCTGCCGCACGCTGGCGACACCCTGATGGCCCAGACCGGCCAGAGCGTGGCGGATCGCCTCGCCCTGCGGGTCAAGAACGCCGTCTTTCAGCATGATGGTCACGCGGGCTTTCATCGCGGGGCGTCCTTTCAGTTAATCAGCGTCGGTTTGGTCAGACCCGCGCCATTCGCCGGCATCAGGCCCAGACGGCGCGCGACCTCGGTATAGGCGTCGGTCAGATTGCCCAAGTCACGCCGGAACACGTCCTTGTCCAGCTTTTCGTTGGTCTTGACGTCCCAAAGGCGGCAGGAATCGGGGCTGATCTCGTCGGCGACGATCAGGCGCATGAAATCACCGTCCCAGATGCGCCCGACCTCGATCTTGAAGTCGATCAGCTTGATGCCGACGCCATAGAACACGCCCGACAGGAAATCGTTGACCCGCAGCGCCAGCGACACGATGTCATCCAGATCCTGTTGCCCCGCCCAGCCAAAGGCGATGATATATTCTTCCGACACGAAGGGATCGCCCAGCTCGTCGTTCTTGAAGCTGTATTCGACGATGGGCCGGGGCAGCGGCGTGCCTTCCTCGATCCCCAGCCGTTTCGCAATCGACCCGGCGGCGAAATTGCGCACGATCACCTCAAGCGGAACGATCTCGACCTGACGGATCAGTTGTTCGCGCATATTGATGCGGCGGATAAAGTGGTTAGGGATGCCGATATTGGTCAACCCCTGCATGAAATATTCCGACAAGCGGTTGTTCAGCACTCCCTTGCCCTCGATCACGGCCTTTTTCTGGGCATTGAAGGCGGTGGCATCATCTTTGAAATACTGCACAAGGGTGCCGGGTTCCGGGCCTTCATACAGAATTTTCGCCTTGCCTTCGTAGATTTTCTTGCGCCGAGGTGCCATTGGCCGCCCGTCCTTTCGACCGTGCTGTTCCTGCGGCTTATCGCAGATGCGGCGAAAGGGGGCAATACGGGGTTGCGGCACCGTCCACGCGCGGGCATATCTGCCTCGACCGAGTGCAATTTTGCCGGAGGGGAGGCACATGACCACTTTCGACGACCGCGAACGCGCCTATGAGGCCAAATTCGCCCATGACGCCAATCTGCGTTTTAAGGCAGAGGCACGCCGCAACCGCCTGCTGGGGGAATGGGCCGCAGAATTGTTGGGCAAAACCGGCGACGAGGTGCAAACTTATGCCATGACCATCGTCAGTTCCGACATCGAGGAAGCGGGCGACGAAGACGTGTATCGCAAGCTTGCCGCCGATCTGGAAGGCAAGGCGGATGAGCGCACGATCCGCACCCAAATGCAGGATTTCATGCAAACCGCCCGCCAGCAGGTGGGGCAGGACGTGGACTGACCAACCACCCGACCCGGCCGACAGGACCGCACAACCCTTGGGCAAAGGCCCATCGGACCATCCCGTAGCGCTCTGGTTTTGGGGGGTATTGGGGTAAACAAGAAGCGTGTTTTTTGCCCCAATACGCACCCTTGGGCGCGACCCCGGTCAGGCAGGCCAGGGCTGATGTTTACAGGTTGACCCGCATACCGGATGCCGCTGCCTCGGCGCGGGGATAGTATCGTGCCATGGTCAGCGCCCGCGTCAGGTTCAGCACCATCAGCGCCGCCCACAATCCGTGATGACCAAAGACGGCGGGCAGCAGGATCAGCGCCAGCGCATAGACCGCCACCGATTGCACCATCGCTGCCCGCATCTCACGCGTCAGGGTAGCGCCGATAAAGATGCCGTCCAGCATCCAACTGCCCACACCGATCAGCGGTGCAATCGCCAGCCATGGCAGAAAAGCCCGCGCCGACTGGCGCACATCGGGCGCAGTGGTCAGCAGGTCGATGGTCCACGGCCCGGCCAGCAGAAACACCCCGCTCAGCATCAGCGCGCCGCCCGCGCCCCATTGCGCCGTTATCACCGATGCGCGGCGCACCCGCCCCGGCTGCCGCGCCCCGACCGCCTGCCCGACAAGACTTTCCGCAGCAAAGGCAAAGCCGTCCAGCGCATAGGCGGTGATGGCCAGGAATTGCAACAGAACCTGATTGGTGGCCAGCGCAAGCTCGCCCTGCCCGGCGGACAGAAACATGAAGCTGGTAAAGCTGATCTGCAACAGAACCGACCGAATCATGATATTGCCGTTCACCTGCATCAGCCGCGCCATGTGGCTGGCCGCGAACAGCCCGCGCGACACGACCCCGCGCAGCATCGGGCGCGCCAGCCACAGCCCCAACAGCAGCCCCGACCATTCGGCGATCAGCGTCGCCGCCGCCACCCCGCCAACGCCATAGCCCAGCCCCAACACGAACCACAGGTCCAGCACGACGTTCAGCCCGTTTTGCAGCAGTTGCAGCCCCAGAACGGCACGGGTGCGCTCTACCGCGATCAGCCAGCCGGTGATCGCATACAGTGCAATGGTCGCGGGGGCGCCCCAGATGCGGATTGCCAGATAGTCGCGCGCCAGCACCTCGACTTCGGGCGAGGCCGGGGCGATACGGAAGACGGCCCAGAACAGAGGCATCTGCAACAGGATAAAGGCCAGCCCCGCGCCCAGCCCGATGGCCAGCGCGCGGGCCAGATGCGCGCCGGTTTCCGCAGCCGCGCCCGCACCATGGCTTTGTGCGATCAGGCCGGTGGTGCCCATCCGCAGAAAGCCGAAGACCCAGTAAAACGTCGTCAGGATGACCGCGCCCAGCCCCACCGCTCCGATAGGGGCCGCCTGCCCCAACTGGCCGATCACGCCGGTATCGACCAGCCCCAGCAGCGGCACGGTGGCGTTGGACACAACGATGGGCAGCGCGATGGCCAGCACCCGCCGATGGGTCAGCGGTGGCCCCGCGATTTCAGCCACTCTGCCGCATCAGGAAGTGCCCCGTCGCCTGTGCAAACAGGCGCGAGCGGTTGTCCTGCCACGCCTCGACGTGAACGCTGGCATAGCGCCGCCCCGAGCGCACCACCCGCGCCCGTGCAAAGGCATCGCGCGGCAGGCCCGATCGCAGGTAGTCCACGGTAAAATCAATGGTCTTGGGTAGGCGCGGCAGGCTGTCGGGCACGGTAGCATCAGGGGCGATCCGGCCCGATTCCATGTCTTCCCACATCGCCGTCCACGCCAGTTCGATGATCGCCGTCACCTCAAGAAAGGCCGCAGTCACGCCGCCGTGGATGGCGGGCAGCAGCGGATTTCCGATCAGCTTTTCGTCAAAGGGCAACACGGCGGTCAGTTCATCCCCGCGGCGGTCGAAACGGATGCCCAGCCAGTTCGCATAGGGCACCCCGCCAACCAGCCCGGCCAGCGCGGCATCCCGGCGGGATTTAATCTGCGCCAAAGGCTCGTTACGATCTGTCGTCATCTTACTGCCCCACGGTAAAGGCCCCCGAGGCCGAGGCGACGGGGTTTTCGGTATCGTCATCCATCGCAAAGGCGCGGACAAAGGCGACGCTGCGGGTCATGTGGTAACATTCGGCCCGCGCCACAATCCGCTGCCCCGGCACCGCCGGGCGCATATAGTCGATGCGCAGGTCGATGGTCGCGGTTGACGCAGGATGGCTGGGATGGGTCATCACCGCCGCCCCGCAACAGGTATCCATCAGCGTCGAAACGACGCCACCATGAATCACCCCCGTGCGCGGATCGCCCACCAGATGTTCGGCCCAGGGCATCGAAATGACGGCGCGCCCCTGCCCCAGATCATCGATGCGGATGTCCAGCGCCCGTGCATGGGGAATAGATTCGAAAAACTCTCGGGCAAGGCGCGCCCGTGCGTTTTGGTCCGGTCCTGCTGGGGTCGTCATTGCCACCTCATCATTACTTTGATGAATTATCTCTGCCCGCCCGACAATCTCAACCCCGTTTCCCGACGGGATTGGTTGAGGTTGATCCGGTGTCGCGCTAGAATTGGCGCGGACATATGCACGGAATGCACAAATGCCGGACAGCGACCTCATCACGTTCAAGGATATGTGCGCACGGTTCGACGTGACTCCGCGAACACTGCGCTATTACGAATATATTGAACTGCTGAACCCGAAAAAGGTCGGCCGGTCGCGGTTTTACGGCCCGCGAGAGGTGGCGCGCATGACCTTGATCCTGCGCGGCCGCAAATTCGGCTTTTCGCTGGAAGACATCCGCCAGTGGCTGGACATCTATCAGGCCAAAGGATCGAAACAGCAGTTCGCGCATTTTCTGACGCTGGCCGACAACCAGCTTGGGGTGATCGACCAGCAGATCGCCGATCTGCAATCCGCCCGCGCCGATCTGGTTGCGCTGCGCGAAGAAACCCGCGAATTGCTGGCACAGGCGACAGCGGGGGCCTGAGGCGGATCAAGGCCGGGCGTGACGTTGCGTTTTTCTTTACGTGAACGTCAACTTGCCGCAATCTGACTGCAAAGACCCGACACAGATCGGGAAGGGGAGACCGCCGTCATGACAGAGGAACTGATGACGATCCGTCAGATGTGCGATGTGTTCAACGTGACGCCGCGCACGTTGCGTTTTTACGAATCGCGCGAACTGATTTTCCCGGAACGCCGGGGACAGCATCGCCTGTATGACCGCCGCGATCGCGCGCGGCTGACCCTGATCCTGCGCGGCAAACGGTTCGGCTTTTCGCTGGAACAGATCGCGCAACTGCTGGCGCTGTATGAACCCGGCGCCAACCAGGCCCAGATCGCGGCAACGATCCCGGTCGCCCGCCAGCGGCTGGACGACATGCAGCAGCAATATATCGAACTGGAAAGCGCCATCGCAGATCTGAAGGCGCAGATCGCCGAAGCCGAATCACAATTGGCAGTCATGCCCAAGACAACAGGATAACCCATGCCGATCTATCACGCCCCCACCCGCGACATGCAATTCATCCTGCACGATGTGCTGAACGTGTCGCAGGCCGCCCTGCCCGGCTATGACGATCTTGCCCCCGATTTTACCGAAGCCGTTCTGGATGCCGCCGGCAAGCTGGCGCAAGAGGTGCTGACGCCGCTGAACGTGGTTGGCGACAGTCAGGGCTGCGTTCTGGAAAACGGTGTGGTGCGCACGCCTGATGGCTTTGACGCCGCGTTTCAGGCGATGAAGGATGGCGGCTGGACGGCGCTGGATTGCGACCCCGAATATGGTGGCCAGGGGATGCCCTATATCATGGGGCTGGCCACGGGCGAGATCTTCGTATCGGCCAATATGGCCTTTAACATGTATCAGGGCCTGACCCACGGCGCCTATTCCGCCATCCACACCCACGGCACGCCCGAACAAAAGGCGATGTATCTGCCGAAAATGGTGTCCTGCGACTGGACCGGCACCATGAACCTGACCGAGCCGCATTGCGGCACCGATCTGGGTCTGCTGCGCACCAAGGCAGAGCCGCAAGACGACGGCAGCTATCTGATTACCGGGCAGAAGATCTTTATTTCTGCCGGCGATCACGATCTGGCGGAAAACGTCATCCATCTGGTTCTGGCCAAGGCACCCGGCGGTGGCGAAGGCACCAAGGGTATCAGCCTGTTCATCGTGCCCAAGTTTCTGGTGAACGAAGACGGCAGCCTTGGCGACCGCAACGGCGTCAGTGTCGGCAATATCGAACACAAGATGGGCATCCACGGCAATTCGACCTGCGTGATGAACTATGACGCGGCGCGCGGCTGGCTGCTGGGCGATCTGCACAAGGGGATGCGCGCCATGTTCACCATGATGAACGAAGCGCGTCTGGGTGTCGGCCTGCAAGGCTATGCCGTCGCCGTGGCCGCCTATCAGAACGCCGTTGAATACGCCAAAGATCGCCTGCAAGGGCGCGCGGTGACGGGGGCTGAAAACCCGTCCGGTCCGGCTGATCCGCTGATCGTGCACCCCGACATCCGCCGCAGCCTGATGGATCAGAAATCCTTCCTTGAAGGCGCACGGATGTTGGCCTTCTGGGCGGCGCATCTGATTGACAAGGCGCATAGTGGCGATGCGGATGCCGATGGTCTGGTTGGCCTGCTGACCCCGGTCATCAAGGGTTTCCTGACCGACAAGGGCTTTGATACCGCCGTTCTGGCGCAGCAGGTTTACGGCGGCCACGGTTATATCGAAGAACACGGGATGAGCCAGTTCGTCCGCGACGCCCGTATTACGATGATTTACGAAGGTGCGAATGGCGTGCAGGCGCTGGATCTGGTGGGGCGCAAGCTGGCCACTGATGGCGGCAAACATGTCTTGGCGTTCTTTGAAATGGTCAAAGCCTTCTGCAAGGAAAACGGCGATGGGCCGCTGGCGGCCGATTTCATCGAACCGCTGAAGGCCGCATCCAAGGACCTGCAAGCCGCCACGATGTTCTTTATGCAGAACGGGATGAAGAACCCGAACGCGGCACTGTCCGGGTCGTATGACTTCATGCACTTGTTCGGCCACACGGCGCTTGGCCTGATGTGGGCGCGCATGGCGGTGGCGGCGCAGGCGGCACTGGACGCGGGCACCGGGGACGCCGATTTCATGAACACCAAGCTGGCGACCGGGCGTTACTATATGGCGCGGCAATTGCCGATGACCCGCACCCTGCTGGCGCGGATCGAAAGCGGTGCTGATCCGGTCATGGCGCTGAGCGCCGACCAGTTCTGAGACCCGCCGGATGAGCCTTGCACCAGCCCTCGCCCCCTTGGCCGCGCGCATGCCGCGCCGCTTTGGACGCATGGCGCTGGTGCTTGCGGCAACTGCGCTGCTGGGGGCCTGCGTCCCCGGCCCGACAGTGCGCAGCACAACGCTCTATCCTGTTGCGGCGTCGTCGCTGTCACAGGATGAACGGCAGGCACTGACCCGCCGTGCTTTTGCTTATGACCAGTTGCTGATGCAAGGTAATCTGCCCGCCCTGCGGGACTTCCACCCGCCGCGGATGGCGGATGCGCTGGCCGCGGACAATGACCGCACCATTGCGCAGATGATCCGCGTCAGCGACGAAGCCTTTGGCGATACGGCGCCGGGCGTTCTGGTGGTCGGACGGATGTTGGTGGACCGGGCGGGCATCGGCACGACGGACGACGGCCGCCCCTTTGCGCTGATCCCCACCCGGACCCTGATCGCCTTTGGCCGCACCGGCGGCACAGGGGCCGCGACCGTCGTGCAGGGCGTCACGCTGGCCTTTCCCGAGGCCGGGCAATGGTATTTCCTGCGCCTGACCGACGCGCGATCCGTCACGGCCTTGCGCCGCGCCTATCCGCAGTTCCGGGGCATTCCGCTGCCAGAGGGGGCGGGCTGATGGGGATAAAGGCAACGCTTTTAGCTCTGGCACTCGTCGCGCCTGCTGCCGCCCAGGATCAGGGCGGTCTGGCACGGGTGCTGGCCGATTATGCCCGCATCAAATCTGCCGATGGCGTTGCCCCGTTGATGCCATTCCTGCCTGAACGGCTGTTGCAACAGGCGGCGGACGAGTTGGGCCAAACCGTGCCGGACCTGTTGCTGGCCATGGCGGCACAGCATCCCGACAACACCCCCAAGCCGCTGCGTGTGACCATTGAAATCGCCCCGATGGACCCCGGCTTGGCTGACTGGCACCAAACGACCGATGGCGTTGATTACGCGCTGTTGCCGATGCAGACGACCATGACCAGCGCGCGCGGCATCTGCGCCACGCAGACCACCGCCGTCGCTTTTACCGAACAGGGCCGCTGGCGCATCTATGACATCGGCGACCCCGAAAACCGCGCCCTTATGCTGGCCGCTTATCCCGAATTTGCGGATCTGCCGCCGCTTGACCACGCAATAACCTGCGACACCCCGGAGGAAAAATGACCGAAGCCTATATCTACGACGCCGCCCGCACCCCGCGCGGCAAGGGCCGCCCCGATGGCAGCCTGCACGAAGTCACCTCGGTCGCGCTGTCGGCGCGGCTGCTGAACGCGATGGCCGAACGCAGCGGGCTGACAGGCCACGCGGTCGAGGATGTGATCTGGGGCAATGTCACGCAGGTCAAGGAACAGGGCGGCTGTCTGGCGCGCTCTGCCGTGCTGGCGTCCGATCTTGACGAAAGCATCCCCGGCCTGTCGATCAACCGTTTCTGCGCATCGGGGATGGAGGCGGTGAACATCGCCGCCAACCAGATCAAGGGCGGTGCGGGCGATGCCTATATCGCCGGCGGCGTCGAGATGATGAGCCGCGTCGCCATGGGCAGCGACGGCGCGGCGATTGCGGTTGACCCCGCGCTGACCTTCCCAACCTATTTCGTCCCGCAAGGGATCAGCGCCGACATCATCGCCACCGAATACGGGTTCACCCGCGAACAGGCCGACGCTTTGGCCGTCGAAAGCCAGCGCCGCGCGGCAGAGGCCTGGGCGGACAACCGTTTCGCCAAATCCATCGTGCCGGTCATCGATCAAAACGGCCTGACCATCCTTGAGCGCGACGAATATATGCGCCCCGGCACCACGGTCGAGGATCTGGCGAAGCTCAAGCCCAGCTTCAAGGAAATGGGCGAGGTCATGCCCGGTTTCGACAAGGTGGCGATGCTGAAATATCCGCATCTGGCCGCGATTAATCACATCCACCACGCAGGCAATTCCTCGGGCATCGTGGATGGCGCCGCCGCCGTGCTGATCGGGAACGAGGCCTTCGGCAAGGCCCACGGTCTACGCCCCCGCGCGCGCATCCGCGCCACCGCCAAGATCGGCACCGATCCGACGATCATGCTGACCGGCCCCGTCCCCGTGACCGAGAAAATCCTGCGCGATTCCAGCATGTCGATCAGCGACATCGACCTGTTCGAGGTAAACGAGGCTTTTGCCAGCGTCGTGCTGCGCTTTATGCAGGCGTTCGAGGTGGACCCGGCGCTGGTCAACGTCAACGGCGGCGCAATGGCGATGGGCCACCCGCTGGGTGCGACCGGGGCCATCATCATCGGCACCCTGCTGGACGAATTGGAACGTCGCGACCTGACCACCGGGCTGGCCACGCTGTGCATCGCGTCCGGCATGGGCGCGGCGACGATTATTGAACGTGTATAAGGGGCAACGGATATGACCGATTTTACTATGAAAACCGGCGACGACGGTGTTGCCATCATCACTTGGGACGTTCAGGGCAAATCCATGAACGTGCTGTCGATGGACGGCGCATCAACGCTGAACAGCCTGATCGACGCCGCCTTGGCCGATGATGCTGTCAAGGGGATCGTCATCACCAGCGGCAAGCCCGATTTCGCCGCAGGCATGGACCTGAACGTGGTCGCCCAGATGAAAGAGGGCGGGGCGCAGGCGGTGTTCGACGGCATCATGACGCTGCATGGCGTGCTGCGCAAAATCGAGCGTGCGGGGATGGACCCGAAAACGCTGAAGGGGGGCAAGCCGATTGCGGCGGCCCTGCCCGGCACCGCGCTTGGCATCGGGCTGGAACTGCCGCTGTCCACGCATCGCATCTTTGCCGCCGACAATCCCAAGGCCAAGATCGGCCTGCCGGAAATCATGGTCGGCATCTTTCCCGGTGCAGGCGGCACGACGCGGCTGGTGCGCAAGCTGGGCGCGATGGGTGCCGCGCCCTTCCTGCTGGAAGGCAAGCTGTCCGACCCGAAAAAGGCCAAAGCAGCCGGGATCATTGACGAGGTTGTGGACGATCCGCTGGCTGCCGCCCGTGAATGGGTGCTGACTGCGAAAGACGCTGATCTGGTCAAGCCGTGGGACGCCAAGGGCTATAAGATGCCCGGCGGCGAACCCTATCACCCCGCCGGTTTCATGACCTTCGTCGGCGCCTCGGCCATGGTGCATGGCAAAACCAATGGCGTCTATCCGGCCGCCAAGGCACTGCTGTCGGCGGTTTATGAGGGCGCGATGGTGCCGTTCGACACCGCCCTGAAAATCGAAGCGCGCTGGTTCACCAAGGTGCTGATGAACCCCTCGTCCAGCGCGATGATCCGCAGCCTGTTCATCAACAAAGAGGCGCTGGAAAAAGGCGCGAACCGCCCCGACGCGCCTGATCAAAAGGTGAAAAAGGTCGGCATCCTCGGCGCAGGGATGATGGGCGCGGGCATCGCCTATGTCAGCGCAATGGCGGGGATCGAGGTCGTGCTGATCGACGCCAAGCAAGAGGCGGCCGAAAAGGGTAAATCCTATTCCGCCGACCTTCTGGACAAAGCGATCAGCCGCAAGAAATCGACCGAGGAGAAAAAGGCCGAGGTTCTGGCCCGCATCACCCCGACCACCGATTACGCCGCGCTCAGCGGCTGCGATCTGATCGTCGAGGCCGTGTTTGAAGACCCCGCCATCAAGGCCGAGGTGACGCAAAAAGCCGAAGCCGTGATCCCGCAGGACGCGATCTTTGCCACCAACACCTCGACCCTGCCGATCAGCGATCTGGCCCGCGCCAGCGCCCGGCCCGAACAGTTCATCGGCATCCACTTCTTTTCCCCGGTGGACAAGATGTTGCTGGTCGAGATCATCAAGGGCAAACAGACCGGCCCCCGCGCCGTCGCCAAGGCGCTGGATTTCGTGCGTCAGATCCGCAAGACACCCATCGTGGTCAATGACGCGCGGTTCTTTTACGCCAACCGCTGCATCATCCCCTATATCAACGAAGGTATCCGCATGGTGGGCGAGGGTGTGAACCCGACGCTGATCGAAAATGCGGCCAAGATGATGGGGATGCCGCTGGGTCCGCTGCAACTGGTGGATGAAACCTCGATTGATCTGGGCGTCAAGATCGCCAAGGCCACCCGTGCGGCCATGGGCGATGCCTATCCCGACGGCGCGGTGGATGAGGTGATCTTCAAGCTGGCCGATCAGGGCCGCATGGGCCGCAAGGCCAAGGCCGGATTCTATGATTACGATGATGCGGGCAAGCGGCAGGGCCTCTGGTCCGGCCTTGATACCGCATGGCCGCAGGCTGACGACCAGCCCGACCTGATCGAAGTGCAGCACCGGCTGATGTTCGCGCAATCGCTGGAGGCCGTGCGCGCGCTGCAAGAAGACGTGCTTGAGGACATCCGCGAAGGTGATGTCGGCGCGATCCTGGGCTGGGGCTTTGCGCCTTGGTCTGGCGGGCCGTTCAGCTGGCTGGACATGCTGGGCGCGGCAAAGGCGGCTGACATTGCCGATGGCCTGACCGCCCGTCACGGCGCGCGGTTCGAAACCCCTGCGCTGCTGCGCGAGATGGCCGAAAAAAGCGACAGCTTCTATGGCCGCTTTGGTCAGCAGGGCAAAGCCGCGTAACATGGCCCCCGGTTGTTGAAAAATATGGGCGCGGACATGGTTCGCGCCCTTTGCTTTGGAACTTTCATCCCGCCATCCCGTTGATCCGCCGCAAAATCCGCCTATGCTGCGGACGATCTTCCATGGCCGCAGCACCGGCCCGTAACAAGGATGACAGGATGACCGAGGAAACCCGCCTTCGCGCGCAGGCCACGCTGGACGAAATCGAACAAGTCACAGCCGTTGTCTTGCCCGAACCCGCAGCCGAGGTCGTGCCGCTGACTCAGGCTCCGCCGCCGGTGGCCGACGAAATCCGCAAGCGGATGGATGAAATCAACATCCATGATACCGGATCGGTCGTGCATTTCGGCAGCCGCGCGCAGTCGGGCTTGCAGGAAATCAGCCAAAAGATGCTGGCCGATGTAAAGAACAAGGATGTTGGCCCTGCCGGCGAATCGCTGCGTAATATTGTGACGACGATCCGCGGCTTTTCCGTCAGCGAACTGGATGTGCGGCGCGAACGGTCGTGGTGGGAACGCCTGCTGGGCCGCGCGGCGCCCTTTGCCAAATTCGTGGCGAATTACGAACAGGTGCAGGGCCAGATCGACCGCATCACCGCCGATCTGGAAAACCACGAACAGCGGCTGCTGGTGGACATCAAATCATTGGATGTCCTGTATGACCGCACGCTGGCCTTCTATGACGAACTGGCGCTGTATATTGCCGCAGGCGAGGAAAAGCTGCGTGAGATGGACAGCACCATCATCCCCGCGAAAGAGGCCGAACTGAAGGCCGCAGGCGAGGATCAGCAGGTGATGGAGGCGCAGGAACTGCGCGATCTGCGCAGCGTGCGCGACGATCTGGAACGCCGTGTCCACGACCTGAAACTGACCCGTCAGGTCACGATGCAGTCGCTGCCCTCGATCCGGCTGGTGCAGGAAAACGACAAATCGCTGGTGACAAAGATCAACAGCACGCTGGTGAACACCGTGCCGCTGTGGGAAACCCAGCTTGCGCAGGCCGTCACCATCCAGCGCAGTGCCGAGGCAGCGCGGGCCGTCAAAGGGGCCACCGATCTGACCAACGAGCTGCTGACCCGCAATGCCGAAAACCTGCGCCAGGCCAACACTGCGATCCGCACCGAAATGGAACGCGGCGTGTTCGACATTGAATCGGTGCGCACCGCCAATGCCGAACTGATCGCCACCATCGAAGACAGCCTGCGTATTGCCGACGAAGGCAAGGCCCGCCGCGTCGCCGCCGAGGCCGAATTGCAAAAGATGGAAGGCGAGCTGCGCGATACCTTGGCCAGCGCGCGCGCGCGCCAGACCTCGCCCGCGCGGACCTGATCGCGGATGCGGCGCGGCGGCCTGCTTGGAGGATTGGCGCTGGCGGTTCTGCTGGCCGGTTGCGCCGCGCGCGCGCCCGATCCGGGCAGCGAAGCAACCGCCCCTGCCCCGGTTGCCGCGCCCACGCCCCCCGCCCCCAAACCGGATCGGCCTGCACGACCCACGCAGGCCGAATTGATGCAGGCGCGGGCCGAGGCTGCGCGCCAGACCAACCGGGCCGCAACCAGCGGACCGACCGCAGCCAGCCGCAACATGCGGCTGTATCTGGCCACCGCCGAAGCCGGGCTGTTATCGCGCGGCAAGCTGCGGATGGACACCAATCCCCGCGATATTCGCTTTGACGCGGCAACGTTGGCGCAGAATTTCTTTCGCATCGCGCTGCGCAACGAATACGCCCCCGACGGTCGCCGCCACCCGGACGGGCAGGAAACGCCTGCGCCATTGCGCCGCTGGACGCAGCCAATCCGGCTGCAACTGGAATTCGGCGCCTCGTCCGATATGGCCGCGCAGCGCCGTGACCGGGCCGAGATCGGCGGCTATGCTGCACGGCTGGCGCGGGCATCGGGCCATCCGGTCAGTCTGGCCAGCGATGGCGGGAATTTTATCGTCCTCATTCTGTCCGAGGACGAACGCCGCGCCATAGGCCCACGGCTGGAACGCCTGATCCCCGGCATCCCGGCCGAGGATGTCGCCGCGATCCGCAACTTGTCACCGCAGAATTACTGCGCCGCCTTTGCCTATTCGCGCGGCGGCGGGCCGGAATATGTGAACGCCGTTGCCATTCTGCGCGCCGAACTGCCTGCCCGCCTGCGCACCTCGTGCATTCACGAGGAACTGGCGCAGGGCATGGGCCTTGCCGCCGACAGCCTGCGCGCCCGCCCCTCGATCTTTAACGATGACGAGGAATTCGCCCGCCTGACCCGGCACGATGAATTGCTGCTGCGCATCCTTTACGACCCGCGCCTGCGCCCCGGCATGACCCAGGCCCAGGCCGAACCCATCGTCCACCGCATCGCCGCCGAACTGACCGGCGGATCGTAAACCCTGCCAAGGAACCCGGCCATGTCCATCTTTGACTTTATCTCTGGCGAATTCATCGACGTGATCGAATGGGTGGATAACACCCGCGACACGATGGTCTGGCGTTATGAAACACGCGGGCGGGCAATCAAATACGGCGCGAAACTGACCGTGCGCGAAGGGCAGGCCGCCGTGTTTATCCACGAAGGCCAGTTGGCCGATGTATTCGGCCCAGGCCTGTATATGCTGGAAACCAACAACATGCCGGTGCTGACGCGGTTGCAGCACTGGGATCACGGCTTCCGCAGCCCGTTCAAATCGGAAATCTATTTCGTCAACACTACCCGGTTCAACGATCTGAAATGGGGCACGCGCAACCCGATCATCGCCCGCGATCCTGAATTCGGCCCGGTCCGGCTGCGGGCGTTCGGCACCTATTCGATGCGTGTGACCGACCCCGGCCTGTTCATGCGCGAAATCGTCGGCACCGACGGTGACTTTACCCGCGACGAGATCGCATTCCAGTTGCGCAACATCATTGTGCAGGAATTTTCGCGCATGATCGCCGGGGCCGGAATTCCGGTGCTGGATATGGCAGCGAACACCGACCAGTTGGGCAAGATGGTCGCCAAGGCCATTGCACCCACCGTTGCCGCCTATGGCCTGACCATCCCCGAATTTTATATCGAAAACATCAGCCTGCCGGATCAGGTGGAAAAGATGCTGGATAAACGCACCAGCATGGGAATTGTCGGCGATCTGGACCGTTTTGGGCAATATGCGGCCTCGGAATCCATGCTGAACGCCTCGCAGAACGCGGGCGGGGCGGGGGCCGGATTCGGCGCCGCGATGGGGGCTGCGCTGGGGATGGGGGCACGCGGTCCGTGGGGCGCGGTGCCACAGCAACAGTCCGCGCCGCAGGCCGGTGGCGCTGCCGCTGCGCCGCCGCCGCTGCCGGGCAAATCAGTGGAAACCGTCTGGCACGTCGCCATCGACGGCAAGGCCGAGGGGCCGTATGGCCGCGGCCATCTGGGCCGCATGGCCGCCGAAGGGCAGTTCGGGCGCGATACCTTGGTCTGGACGCCCGGTCAGGATGGTTGGCAACCCGCCGATGACGTGCCGGAACTGGCGCAATTGTTCACCATGCTGCCGCCGCCCGTGCCTTCGGCCCCCAAGGCTGACTAAGTCGTGCCCACCCCACGCAGCGAATACCGCTGGCCCTGTGAAAGCTGCGGCGCCAGCCTGCGCTTTCAGCCGGGTCAGCGGGAACTGATTTGCGACCATTGCGGCCATCGTCAAAGCATCGGCGATGGTCCGGCCCGCGCCCCCGCGCGCCAGTCCGCTGGCGGGGCCGAGGGCGAACAGGCGATCCTGCTGGACCCGTCCACAGGCCGCGCTCTGCAATGGGATGCACAGCACAAAGTCCCAGATCTGCGAGAAATTCCGCTGGACAAGGGGCTGCGGCTGGACGCTGCGGGGGCCGACATCGTGGAGCAGGTGCGCACCCTGTCCTGCCCCAATTGCGGCGCCAAGATCGAGGCCGACCCGGATCGCCACGCCACCGCCTGCCCGTTCTGCGCCACGCCTGTCGTCACCGACACTGGCGCGACACGGCAGATCAAACCGCAAGGCGTGCTGCCCTTTATCGTGACCGAGGAACAGGCCAAGGCCGCGCTGGACGACTGGCTGGGCAGCCTGTGGTTCGCGCCCTCGGGGCTGACCGCCTATGCGCGGCGCGGGCGGCGGATGACCGGGGTCTATTCCCCGTTCTGGACCTTCGACGCCGCCACCCGCAGCCAATACAGTGGCCAGCGCGGCGATGCCTATTACGAAACCGTTTACGTCACGCAGGAAATCAACGGTCGCCGTCAGCAGGTGCCGCGGCAGGTGCGACGGGTGCGCTGGTCGCGCGCCTCGGGTCAGGTCGCGCGGGATTTCAACGATGTGCTGGTGCTGGCCTCGACCTCGCTGCCGCGCCGGTTCACCGATGGGCTGACGCCGTGGGATCTATCGCATCTGGTCGAATACCGCCCTGATTATCTGGCCGGGCTGACCGCCGAGGGCTACACCGTGCCGCTGGCCGAGGGGCATGGCATCGCCCGCCAGGAAATGGCCGGGGTCATCGCCATGGATGTGCGCCGTGCCATTGGCGGCGATGAACAGCGCGTTGAACGGATCGCCACCAATTTTCGCGACGAAACCTTCAAACACATTCTGCTGCCGATCTGGACGGCGGCCTATAAATACAACGGCAACAGCTATCGTTTTGTGGTGAATGGCCAGTCGGGGCGGGTGCAGGGTGAACGGCCCTATTCAGTGTGGAAAATCGCGCTGGCCGTCATTCTGGCCCTGCTGGTGATGGCCGCTGTGCTGTTCGCCGCGCAAGAGGGCGGCTATGTTCAGTTCAGCAGCGGAGGCGGCCTGTCGATCGACGCGCCGGGCGGCTATGTGATCCGGGGGTATTAGCGGCGGATCGCACCATCCGCCGCCACCCTGCGCGGGTTAATGTGTCAGCATCTCGCCCACGATCTGAGCGGCGCTCAGACCGGCGGGGTAATAAGTCGGCCAGTTGGTCAGTTCGCCCAGCAACCGATCACGGTCGTCGCCCCAATACAGGTGAAAATGATCCGACGCCTCGGGCGCGATGCGGTGATCGCTGAACTGGATGAATTGCGGTGCGGCCTCATCCCCGCCAACCTTTTCAAAGACATAGCGCACGCCACGATTGCCCTTTTCATAGGCCAGAATAACATAGCCATCATCGGCATATTGCCCGGTCACGACATCGGCGCGATAAAACGTCACGCTGTCACCCTGGATCGTGATGCGATCCACATCGGTGCGATAGCCGGTTTCGTAATAGGCGCGGTATTCCGCCGCCGTCTTGTCACCATGGGCGGCTTTCTCCGTCATCACCGGGTCCAGCGCGCCGCTGGTCAGGTAGGGATAGACCGACTGCCATTCACCCGCCCAATCTGACAGCGGCCGGGCCTGCACCTGCCCGTCGTCGAAATAACCCTTATGGATCTGTTCCGCATCCCTGTCGTGATCGTGGCTGCCATGGGCGGCGGCGGGCGTGGCCAGCATCATTGTGGCAATGACCGTGCAGGTCGAAAGAGCGGGTATAAGGCCAGGCATTGCGATATCCTTTTTTATGTTATGATATATCATATCAATCACATTTTGTAGTCCGCTGCAATCCCTCGACGCAATCATACCCGCCGCAGCGCAAGGCCCCCTACCGCTCGCACCTGTTAACCGCTAACATCCGGCAAATTTGGGGGGTGAGTATGATCCTTTGCGCAGGCGAATCGCTAATCGACATGGTGCCGGACGGGGTGGGGGCATTTTTGCCGCTGCCGGGTGGGGCGGTGTATAATACCACGGTCGCCTTGGGCCGGCTGGGCTGCCCGACCGCTTATCTGTGGCCGATCAGCCGCGATCCGTTCGGCGAACAACTGCTGCGCCCGCTGGCCGAAGCGGGGATCAACACCGACCTGTGCCCCCGCACCGACCGGCTGACCACGCTGGCCTTTGTCACCCTGATCGGGGGCGAGGCACGCTATTCCTTTTATGACGAAGGCTCGGCCGGCCGGATGCTGAGCGCGACCGACCTGCCGCCCCTGCCCGGCGATGTGACGGCGCTGTTCGCGGGCGGCATCAGCCTTGTGCCCGATCCCTGCGGCGCGGCGGTCGAGGCGCTGATCGAGCGCGAACACCACCGCCTGCCGGTGATGCTGGACCCGAACATCCGCCCGTTTTTCATCACCGATCCCGCCGCATATCGTGCGCGGCTGAACCGGCTGCTGCCGATGGCGGATATTGTCAAACTGTCCGCCGATGATCTGGACTGGCTGTTTCCCGATTTGCCCGCCGCCGATGCCGCACGGCAGGTGCTGAAGATGGGGCCGCGGATCGTTCTGCAAACCGGCGGCGAAGCGGGTGCCCATGCGCATTGGCAGGGCACGCCGGTCGCCGCCCCGGCGGTGCAGGTGCAGGTGGCCGACACCATCGGCGCGGGCGACACCTTTAACGCCGGGGTGCTGGCCAGCCTGTCGCAGCAGGGCGTATTGTCAAAACAGGGGCTAGCCGCGCTGACGCCGGATCAGTTGTTGACCGCGCTAAGCCTTGGTGCCCGTGCGGCGGCTGTTACCGTGTCGCGGGCGGGGGCCAACCCACCATGGGCGCGTGAACTGGATCTGTAAGGGCGCTACAGCGCCCCGAATGCCCGCTTTTGCCGGTCAGACCAGCGCAGGTGCAGGCGCTGACCATCTTCGGTGGCCAGTTCTGACTGGACGACACCGGCCTGATGCAGCCACGCGCGGCGGCGGCCATCGTCAAAGGGCAGAACCAGCGTTTCATCGAACAGCGGTTCGTCCAGTGCCTCGGCCAGACGGGCTTCGATGGCGGCGATCAGATCATCCAGTCCCTCGCCCGTCAGGGCACTGACGGCCTGCACGCCTGCGGTCCGGGCGTCGGTGCGGCGCAGCGCCTCACGCGAGTCGGGCGGCAGAGCGTCGATCTTGTTCCAGACCTCGATCTGCGGAAAGGTCTCATCCACGCCCAGTTTGCCCAGAATATCGGCCACATCTGCAGCCTGTTCGGCGGTTTCCGGATGGCTGATGTCGCGCACATGCAGAATCAGATCGGCCTCAAGCACTTCTTCCAGCGTGGCGCGAAAGGCAGCGACCAGTTCATGCGGCAAATCGCTGATAAAGCCCACGGTGTCGGACAAAATTACTTGCCGCCCACCGTTCAGACGGATGCCGCGCATCGTCGGATCCAGCGTGGCGAACAGCATGTCCTTGGCCATGACATCGGCCCCGGTCAGGCGGTTGAACAGCGTCGATTTCCCGGCGTTGGTGTAACCGACCAGCGCGACGATGGGATAGGGCACCTTGGCCCGCGCGGCGCGGTGCAGGCTGCGGGTTTTCACCACCCGTTCCAACTGACGGCGCAGCCGGACCATCTGTTCGTCGATGGCGCGGCGGTCAGCCTCGATCTGAGTTTCGCCGGGGCCACCGACAAAGCCCAAACCGCCCCGCTGCCGCTCAAGGTGGGTCCACGCCCGCACCAGCCGGGTGCGCTGATAGGCCAGCGCGGCCAGTTCAACCTGCAACACGCCTTCACGCGTGCGGGCACGGTCGGCAAAGATTTCCAGAATCAACCCGGTGCGGTCCAGCAGCTTGACGTCCCACGCCTTTTCCAGATTGCGCTGTTGCACCGGGCTGACCGGACCATCGATCAGCACCAGTTCCGCCTCGGCATCGCGCAGGGCCGCGCCCAGTTCATCGACCTTGCCGCTGCCGAACAGGGTTGCCGGGGTGACAGCACGCAGCCGCGCCACCTCGGCCCCGACGATCTCGGTTCCGGGCAGGGCATGGGCCAGCGCCGCCGCCTCGGCCAGCGCATGTTCGGGGGTGCGGCGCTGATTGCGCCCGTGACCCAGATCAGGGTGAATCACATAGGCACGGGTCGGCAAAGCCTCGGTCGAGGTGGGCTGCGCCAATCAGTCCTCGCCTTCATACAGGCTGATTGGCTGACCGGGCATGATGGTGCTGATCGCATGTTTATAGACAAGCTGCGACTGGCCGTCGCGGCGCAACAACACGCAAAAGTTGTCAAACCAGGTTATGACCCCCTGCAACTTTACGCCGTTGATAAGAAAGATCGTGACCGGCACTTTTGCCTTGCGGACGTGGTTGAGGAACGCGTCCTGAAGGTTTTGCTTGTCGCCAGCCATTGGTTTTTCCATTCGTGTTGTTGGCCTGTTTCCTTAACATCTAGGGCAAGCGAACGACCCATGCAAGCGGCACGGATTGCATGTCCCGCAAATCACACTTTGCATCGTCGGCATTTTTTTCCGTTAAAGATTAATGCCGTAGCGTTATGATCTATTAGCTCGAAATTTTTCTATACTTTTAGGCAAAAGGCGCTTAAGGCGATTCTCGGTCATCATAAGGCCATGATGCCCGGCTCACCGGCACAGGGCATTCGACAGTCGATTCAGTTTGTGTTTCAGGAGTAGTTACGATGTCACGAATCGTGAAATATCTGACAATTGCCACCACCGCATCGGTTATGGCCGTTTCGGCACAAGCCGCCACCATGGATCTTGTTCACCAAGGGGACGATCTGTGGGGTGAACCTGCGCTGCATCAGGACGTCTTTGTCACTTACGGCGGTGTTCGCTGGGGTCTGGGTGCCGGCGTCATGCGCCTGATGGATACTGTCAGCGGGTCGGCAATTACCGCCTTTTGCGTGGATGTGACCCGTTGGATCACCAACCCGCCGGGCCAATATGAAATCAGGGAAAGCTGGTTCGCCCCCACTGTGACCGCGAACATTCAGGCGCTGTTCAACACCGCCTATGCTGCGGTGGACAATGCCGCCAGCGCCGCCGGGTTCCAGATGGCCCTGTGGGAAATCGTGACCGAGAGAGAAGGCAATCCGCTGAGCCGCACCTCGGGCAGCTTCAGGGTGCGCGGCACCGTCGAGGCCAACGCCTATGCTGACAGCTATCTGGCTGGCCTGACCGGCCCGGCCACGCAGCAATACAGGCTGAGCTTTCTGGACAGCCTGACCACGGGGCCGGGCAATATCGGTCAGGATCTGGTCGCGGTCGCCCCGGTGCCCCTGCCCGCCAGCGTCCTGCTGCTGGGTGGTGCGCTGGCCGGTATGGGCGCGCTGCGCCGCCGCCAGAAAAAGGTCTGAGCCACGACAGACAGGCACAGCCCTACATCACAGAGGGTGTCCGCCACGGGCACCCCTTTTCATATCATCGGCGCCAGAAATCCGGCGTCAGCAGCGCCAGAACCGCCAGCGTTTCCAACCGCCCCACGATCATCGCCCCGGCCAGCACGATCTTTGCCGCCGGGCTCAGCCCGGACCAGCCGCTCCACGGGGCCGAGGCGATGCCTGCGGTCCCCTCGAACGCCGGTGTCAGCGGAATCGCCCCGGCCAGCGGGCCGGTGTTGGTCAGCGCGGCGATAGACAGGATGGTAGCGGTGTCAAATTCGATCCGCTGCATCGACACCAGCGCCACAACCACTGCGATGCTGGTCGCGAACAGCATAAAGAACAGAAACGCCAGATAGGCACCCTCGCCACGCAATTGCCGCGCCATGCGCCCGCCCCCGGCAATAGATCGGGGATGGATGATCCGCTGCATTTCCCGTTCGCCATGGCGGGCCAGCGCATAGACGCGCAGCAGCTTGACCCCGCCTGCGGTGGTGGCCACGCCGCCGCCGAACATCGCCAGCCCGGCCAGCATCAGCCCCGGCGCGGTCAGGCCCGACCATGTCCGCGCGCCTTCCCACTGGACACTGTTCCAGCCGGTGGTGGTCAGAAATGACAGGGCGTTGAACAGCGCCCCCCATGCCGCCCCCGCCGCACGGGCCAGATCGGCCAGCAGCGACCGTTCGTCCGTCGCGCCGGTTTCGATCACCGCAATAAAGTGCCGGGCCAAAAGCACCAGGGCAACCGCAGTCACCACCCCGGCGGCAATCCGCAGTTCAGGATCATCACGCAGTCGGTCGCTGGCGCGCAACTCGCCGCCGCCGGGCCAGAACCGCCGCGACAGCGCCGGGATCAGCAACAGGAACACCGCCATTTCCCCGGCAATCCCCGAGGTCTGCCCCACAGGCCCGCTGACCGGCGTGATGCCCGATGTGGCCAGCGTCCCCATGGCCCGGCACAACGCCACCAGCGCATCGTCCCCCGCCATCAGCAACAGCACCCACAGCACCAGCGTCAGCGCGGCATAGACCGGCGCTACCGTTTCCGCCGCACGCCAGACCCGCAGCGCCGGGTCGATCCGCGGGGCCTGCAAGGCGGCGCTGGACAGCCGGGTGCGGTGATCGGCATCAAGGCCCTGATCCTGCGGCGATGTCATCAGTTCGAACCCGCCCAACCGCAGCGGGGCCATAATGGCAATGGCGGCGATCAGGATGAACAGCCCCCCCATCCAGCCAACCACCGCCCGCCACAGATGCAAGGGCGCAGGCAGCAGATCGGCGGAATACAGCGTCGCCCCGGTGGTGGTCAGGCTGGACACCATTTCCCACCAGGCATTGAATAGGCCGGTATCCGGTTGGCTGGCGGCAAAGGGCACCGCCAGCATCAGCGGCAGCAGCGCCATCACCGCCAGCATGGTCAGCAGATTGTTCCGCGCCACCGACCCGCGCGGATTGCCCTGCATCGCCAGCCCGACCATCCCCGTCAGCGTCATGAACAGCAATGCCGCATAGAAAAAACTCCGCGCGATGGCGTGTTGATCCTGCGTCAGCGCATAGGCGGCCGGCACCAGCATCGCCAGCGCACCGATAAAGGCAATCGGCAAGATCAGCGGCAACCGGATCAGCGCAGCCATCCCCGCCCCTCAGAAAAAGTCGATCGAGACTTGCAGCAGCCCCTCGACCTGCGGAACATCCTTGGTCAGAACAAAGATCAGCACGATGTCGCCTTCCTCGACGCGCAGATCGGGGGTCGGCTTCATCACCCGCCCGCCCTTTTGCACCGCGCCCAGCAGGGCACCTTCGGGAAAGTCGATGTCGCGGATCGCCCGCCCCGCGATGGACGAGGTGGACAGCACCTGCGCCTCGATCACCTCGGCTTCGGCATCGCCGATGGAATAGATGTCGCGGACGCGGCCATGGCGGATGTGGCGCAGGATACTGGAAACGGTGGTGGCGCGCGGGTTGATATAGGCGTCAATGTCCAGCGCCGCCATCAGTGGCACCAGTGTCGGATCGTTAATCAGCGCAATCGCCATCCCCGCCCCGGCCTGTTTGGCCCGGACCGAGGCAAGGATGTTGGTCTTGTCATCATCGGTAAGCGCCAGCACGGCATCGGCGCGCGGCACGGCGGCTTCGTCCAGCAGTTCGGCGGACAACCCGTCACCGTGCAGCACGATGGTGCGTTCCAGCGTATCGGCGGCATATTCGGCGCGGGCACGGTCGCGCTCGATCATCTTGGCGCGGATGCGTTCGGGCAGCGCTTCGATTTTGCGCGCGACGGACAGGCCGACATTGCCCGCACCGATGATGACGATGCGTTCCTGCCGGGCGGTGTGTTTGCCAAACACCTCCAGCGTGCGCTGAATATCGGCAGCTTGGGTAAAGACATAAATCTGGTCGTCCGCGAACAACTGGTCCCCGGGTTCGGGCGCGAACAGCCGCCCCTCGCGCCGGACACCGGCCACCACGGCGCTGAGGCTGGAAAACAACTCGCTCAGCTGCCGCAGGGGGGTGTTCAGTGCCGGGCAAGCGTCGTCCAGAGCGACGCCCAGCAGATGCACCTTGCCGTCCAGAAAATTCTCGGCGTCAAAGGTGGATGGGGCGGACAGCCGCTGCATGGCGGCGGCGGCGACCTCTCGTTCCGGGCTGATGATGACATCGATGGGCAGATGGTCGATGCGATACAGGTCGGAATAGATCGCATCCAGATAGGCCGACGACCGCAGCCGGGCGATCTTGCGCGGGATGCGGAACACGGAATGCGCCACCTGACATGTGACCATGTTCACTTCGTCGGAATGGGTGGCGGCGATAATCAGATCGGCGTCGCGCGCCCCCGCCCGGTCCAGCACATCGGGATGACTGGCAAAGCCGGTGACGCCCTGCACGTCCAGCGCATCGGTGGCACGCCGGATCAGTTCGGCGCTGGTGTCGATGACAGTGACATCATTACGCTCGCCGGCCAGATGCCGTGCGATCTGCCAGCCGACCTGCCCTGCCCCGCAGATGATGATCTTCATGCAGCACCTCTGACTGTTGGGATATGTGGTAAGGCACAGCGCACATGGGCGCAACATCGCCCGATGGCGGGAAACGATTGCGGCACCCCAGGGGCATCGTGCTAAGCATGTGACATGCCGCCTGCCTGACCGGAGCCTTCATGCCGATGATCGACGTTGAAACATCCCTGCTGCTGATGGTCGATTTTCAGGCGCGGCTGATGCCCGCCATCCACGACGCGCCGCAGGTGCTGCGCAATGCCGCGCGGCTGGTGCAGGCCGCCGATATGCTGAAGGTGCCACGGGTGGTGACGGAACAGAACCCCGCCGGTCTGGGGGCGACGGTGCCTGATATTCCGCTGACCGGGGCGCAGGTGCTGTCCAAGTTCAGCTTTGGTGCCTGTGACGAAGCTGGATTTGCCGACCTGATCCCGGCGAATGCACAGGTCATCATCACCGGATGCGAAGCGCATGTCTGCGTGCTTCAGACGGTTCTGGGGCTGCTGGACAGCGGGCGGGCGGTTTATGTGGTCGCCGATGCCACCGGATCACGCAGCCCCGACAGCAAGGCCGCAGCCCTGACACGCATGGCGCGCCATGGCGCCGAGATCGTGACAATCGAAATGGTGCTGTTCGAATGGATGCGCAACGCGCACCATCCTCAATTCCGCCAGGTCGCCGCACTGATAAAGTAACGTCAGGGGCACCTGGTGCCGGTTGAGGGATTTGAACCCCCGACCCCCTGATTACAAATCAGACGCTCTACCACTGAGCTAAACCGGCAGCCTGTCCTGCGCCGGATAGCGCGAGTTCAGTCTTTGCGCAAGCCAAGGTTGGCCCGTGCCAGCAGCGCCACGGCGATTATACCCACGCCCATCACCAGAATCGCGGCGGGGGCGGCGTTGCCCAGATCCTCAAGGCTGGCGCGTTCGTGGACGCGGGTCGCCAGTGTTTCATAGTTGAACGGGCGCAGCAGCAGGGTGGCGGGCAGTTCCTTGGCGCAATCGACGAACACCAGCAGCAACGCCGACCCGACCGAGCCTTTCATCAACGGCAGAAACACCCGCCGCAGCACCCCGGCCGAATTCTGCCCCAACGATCGCGCCGCCATCGGCAGCGAAGGCGGAATGCGGGTAAAGGCCCCGTCCGCCGCCCCCTGCGCGATGGCGAAAAAGCGCACCAGATAGGCCAGCACGATGGCCGCGGCCGAACCCGTCAGAATCAGCCCCGGATCGGTGCCGGTCGCCGCCAGCACCGCATCGGCCACCCGGTGATCCAGCGCCGCCAGCGGAAACAGAATGCCCACCGCCAACACGGCCCCCGGCGCGGCATAGCCGATGGTGGTGACCGGCAACAACAGCCGCGGCAGGCTGCGCCCCGACAGGCGGACTCCGTAAACCATAATCAGCGCCAGCAGCACCGTCAGCATCGCGGCCACGCCGCCAGCCGTCACCGTATGCCACAACGCCCGCCCCAGCCCCGGCGTCAGCCAACCCTGCGGATAGGCCAGCGCATAGTTCAGGATCACCGCCACCGGCAGCACAAACCCCAGCGCGAAGGGAAAGGTGCAGGCCGCCGTGGCCGCCCATGCGGCGCTGCCGCTCAGCCTTTGGCGGATGATCGGGCGCGATTGCCGGGCGCTTTGGTGATAGCGGGCCTTGCGGCGGGCGATACGTTCCCAGACGGCCAGCGACGCGATCACGATCAGCATCACACAAGCGATCTGCGCCGCACCGCCGGGATTGCGCGCCTCAAGCCATGTCGCAAAAATGCCGGTGTTCAGCGTATGCACCCCGAAATAGCTGACGACACCATAATCCGCGACCGTTTCCATCATGGCGATGGTTGCGCCCGCCGCAATGGCGGGGCGCGCCAGCGGCAGACCGACGCGCCAGAACAGCCCCCACGGGCCGGTGCCAAGGGCGCGCGCGACCTCATACGCGCTGCCCGATTGTTCATGCAGCGCGGCACGGGTGAACAGATAGACATAAGGATACAGCGAGGCCGCCAGCACCAGGACCGCCGCCCAGCGTGACCGGATCGCGGGGAACCAGTAATCGCGGCTGCTGGTCCAGCCAAAGGCTTCGCGCAGGGCAATCTGCACCGGGCCGCTGTAATCCAGAAAATCGGCCAGCGCATAGGCCCCGATATAGGCGGGCACCGCCAAGGGCAGCAGCAACAGCCATTCCAGCCCGCGCCGCCCCGGAAACTGATACATGCTAACCAGCCAGGCCGCCCCAGTCCCCATCGCCGCCGCCAGAACGCCGGTGCCCACCGCCAGAAGCAGCGTATTGCTGACATAGCGCGGCAGCGTCGTCGCCAGCAGATGCGGCCAGATGTTTTCGGTCGGATTCAGCGCCATCACCGCCACGGTGATAACCGGCATCAGCACCAGCGCCGCGATCAGCACCGCCGCCACCGACCACAGCGGCCCGGCACGGTGGCGCAGTTCCTCGGACGGGACGGGGCGTGTGATGCTGACGCTGCTCATGTGCGATGGCCTAGCGCAAAGCGGTTTCCCTGTCCACGAAGCACGGCTAAGTTGCACGCCGGACAAGACAAGGGGCTGCCATCATGCAGATGGTCTATCATATCGGCGTGCATGGCACGGACGGCGACAGGATGCTGAAAACGCTGCTGAACAATCGCGGTCGTTTGCTGCGAGACCGGACCGAGGTTGTCACCCCCAACCGCCATCGCGGCGTCTTTGAAGAGGCGCTTGCGGCCCTGAACGGCGGCCCGGCCACACCCGAGATGGAACAGATCATGCAAGACGCGGTGCTGGACAGCGACGATCCGCTGCGCGTCATCTGCACCAGCCCCGGCTTTCTGGGCGTGCCATCGCGCGCGATTGGCCCCGAGGGGCTGTATCCGCAGGCGGGCGCACGAATCGCCGCACTGACGAATCTGTTTCCGTCGGCGGGCGCGGAATTCTTTGTCGCGATCAGGAACCCCGTCACGTTGATCGCGGATGTGCTGGATCTTCACGGCGGCGATTATGCCAGCCTGATGGGCGGGGTCGATCCGCTGTCACTGTCATGGCTGACCGCCGTGCAGCGGATGGCCGCCGGGGCGCAAGGGCGGCGCCTGGTCGTCTGGTGCCACGAAGACGCCCCGATCATCTGGCCCGACGTGGTGCGGCTGGTCGGCGGTCTGCCACCTTCTGAACCCCTGCCCGGCGGGCTGTTATATATGCACGAGATGCTGGGCGATCAGGGCCTGCGTGAATTGCGTGGTGCATTGGCCGGGCGCGAATTGCCTGTCAGCCAGCGGCGCGATCTGTATGCCGAACATTTGCAACGCAATGCCCTGCCGCATATGGTGGAACAGGACATCGCCCTGCCCGGCTGGACACAAGAAACCGTCGATCAGATCACCGCGCGCTATTATCAGGATATTCCGCAAATCGCGGCCCTGCCGGGGGTTGAGTTCATTCTGGCCTAGCCGCTTGCCCCCATTCATTGCACGGTCGCAGCGGGGCTGAGTGGTCAAAGGGGCCGTGGCGGCCCATTTGGCCAATCGGGTGCCCCCAAAGGGTCGGCCTTGCGGGCACTCTGCCCGAAATATCCCGCTGCGATCAGGGCTTCATCGGGACAAAGACCCAAGCGCGGCGGCACGGGGCCGGCTGATCCGCCGCGTCCCAAGCTGCGTATCCGGGCAAATGGCAAGCCACGGTCCGTTTGCCCGGATCGCCAGTCCGGCGTCACGCCATGCCAAGCGCCTGTTTATACATTTCAAGAATGGCTTCTTCTTCGGCGATGTCGTCGCGGTCGCGTTTGCGCAGGGCGATCACCTTTTTCATCACCTTGGTGTCATAGCCACGCGCCTTGGCCTCGGCCATGATTTCCTTTTGCCGTTCGGTCACGTCCTTTTTCTCGGCTTCCAGCTGTTCATATTGTTCGATGAACTGGCGCAGCTCTTCGGCGGCCACGGCATAGTTGCGTTCGTCCTGCATCGGTTGTCCCTTGTGCCTGCTTTGTGGCGCAGGCATAGGCGCTCTGGCTGCGCCGCGCAATCGGTGAGGCGGAAACAGGCGACAAGGAGGCCGCAATGACGATATTTGACGGGCTGATCTGGGGCGGAACGCTGCTGACCGTGATCGGGTTGATCGGGCTGATCTGGTGCATCCTGACCGCCATGCGCCTGCGCCGGGGCGGGGCCAGCGACGACGAGATCCGTGCCGGGATGCAGCGGGTGGTTGCGGTGAACATGGCGGCGCTGGCCGCATCCACGATCGGGCTGATGCTGGTCGTGGCCGGGATCATGTTGCGATGATTGATCTGCATTCCGTGTCGTGAATGCAACTGCGCGAAACGAGGCAGAGATCGCCATACAGCCGGAATGGATTGCGGGCTTCGGTGGCGGGCTGCTGATCGGTCTTGTTGGTGCTTTGTATCTATTGGGTAACGCCCGGATCACGGGGGGCAGCGGCCTGCTGGGCGGCATAATCGACGGATCGGGGCGCGGCAATCCGGCAGAACGGCTGAGGTCTCTGACGGCCCTGATCGCTGTTCGGGCGCTGATGCTGGCGGCGGGGCTGGATGCCGCCTCTGCACCTGTGCCGGGTGCCGGGGTGCTGGTCTTTTTCGCAGCCATGTGCGTCAGTGTGACCTTGTTCAAAGTCATGAGGGACAGATGAGAGCTTTGGTCCAACGCGTCAGGCAGGCATCGGTCACGTCCGGCAGCGATGTCACGGGTCAGATCGGGCCGGGTCTCATGGTGCTGGTCTGCGCCATGCAAGGCGACGACACCACGGCAGCGGACAAGCTGGCCGCCCGCGTCGCCAAACTGCGCATCTTTCGCGACGATCAGGACCGGATGAACCTGTCCGTGCAAGACATCGGCGGTGCCTGCCTGGTGGTCAGCCAGTTCACGCTGGCCGCCGATACCCGCAGCGGTAACCGGCCCGGATTTTCCACCGCCGCCCCGCCGGACCTGGGTCAAGGGCTCTATGAACGCTTTGCGCAGGCGCTGAGCGATCTGGGCCTGCCGGTGGAAACCGGTCGCTTTGGCGCGGATATGCAGGTGGCACTGATCAATGACGGGCCGGTGACAATCTGGCTGGATACCGCAGACCGCGCTTGACTTTGCGCCCGCTATCCCCCATCTGCCACAAGTCGCCGCCCGCTGCCGCGTGAGCAGCCGCGTAAATTTGCGCATCGGCCCGACGTTTATTTTTCAAGTTCCCATGTCACGCGGGGTTCTTGCGGGTTCCTATCCGGCCCGCCCCTACGATGACCGCGCCTCAGGCGCCCATGCCCGCGCATCCGATGGGGGAGCGGGGCCGAAAGATATATGATGACGACTGATACCCGCCCGCAGCGTTCGGGCAAACCGCGTTTCAACCGTAACAATGGCAAACCCAGCACCTCGCGTCGCGGCAAACCGCGCGCCGATGCTTTTGAAGAAAAATTCATCCGCCGGGCGATCCCCGACATCGACACGCCGTTTACCCAGATGGGCATTGATGCGCGCGTGGCGATCAACCTGCCGGAACTGGGGATCGAGACCCCCTCGCCGATCCAGCGCGACGCGATCCCGCAGATCGTCGCGGGGCGTGATCTGATGGGCCTTGCCCAGACCGGCACTGGTAAAACGGCGGCCTTTGGCCTGCCGATGCTGACCCGCATTCTGGCGCAAGGCCGCAAGCCCGAGCCGAAAACCTGCCGTGCGCTGATCCTTGCGCCGACGCGGGAATTGGCCACGCAGATTTACCAGAACATCGAAGCCTATGCCAAAGGCACCGCCATCCGCAGTTTCCGCGTGGTCGGCGGGGCGTCGATCAACGTGCAGATTGACCGGCTTGGCCGCGGCCTTGATGTGCTGATTGCAACGCCGGGCCGCCTGATCGACCTGATCGAACGCGGCGCGGTCGATTTCAGCCGCACCGAATATCTGGTGCTGGACGAGGCCGACCAGATGCTGGACATCGGCTTTATCCACGCGCTGCGCCGGATTGCGAAACTGCTGCCCGCGTCCCGCCAGACCCTGCTGTTTTCGGCCACCATGCCGAAACTGATGGAGGAACTGGCCGACACCTATCTGAACGATCCGGTCCGCGTCGCGGTGAACCCGCCCGGTCAGGCGGCCGGCAAGATCGACCAGGGCGTGCATTTCGTCACGCAGGGCGACAAGGCGGCGCTGCTGGCCGAATACCTGTCGAAACATCCCGGCGAATTGGCCATCGTCTTCGGCCGCACCAAGCATGGCAGCGAAAAGCTGGCCAAACTGCTGGAGAAATGGGGCTTCAGGGTCGGCGCGATCCACGGCAACAAATCTCAGGGTCAGCGCGACCGGGCGTTGTCAGATTTCCGCGCCGGGAAATCACAGGTGCTGGTGGCGACCGATGTGGCCGCGCGCGGGATCGACATCCCCGAGATCGCGCATGTCTATAACTATGACCTGCCGAATGTGGCCGACAACTATGTCCACCGCATCGGCCGCACCGCCCGCGCGGGCCGCGACGGTCGCGCCGTCGCCTTCTGCGCTCCGGGCGAGCTGGGCGAGCTGCGCGACATCGAAAAGGCGATGAAGGCGCAGATCCCCGTCATCGGCGGCGAGCGCCCGCCCGAAGCCGTCCCCGCGCCGAAATCACGCCACAAGGGACGCCCCGCAGGCGCAGCCGGTCAAAAACGCCCGGCCCGCCGCCCCTCGCGCGCACCGAAATCGGCGCAAAAGGCGTAAGGTTGTGCCCAAAGGCCGGGGGCCAGCCCCCGGACCCCCGGGATATTTGCAAACGAAAGACAAACCTCTGTCTTTCGTTTGATAAATATCCCCGCCGGAGGCATGGCAGGCGTCAGCCTGCCACACTATCTTGCCGGGCATGACCACGCTTTCCCTGACCACGCATCCCGACATCACCGCCATTCCCGCCCCGGTCTGGGACGGGCTGGCGGGCGATAACCCGTTCACCAGCCATCGCTTTCTGGCGGCGTTGGAACAGTCGGGATCGGTCGGTCCCAGCACGGGGTGGCAGCCGCTGCATATCACGCTGGAACAGGATGGTCAGATTGTCGGGGCCGCGCCGCTTTATGCCAAGTCGCACAGTCAGGGCGAATATATCTTTGACCATGGCTGGGCCGAGGCTTACGCGCGCGCGGGCGGCGACTACTACCCCAAGCTGCAATGCGCCGTGCCCTTTACCCCCGTCACCGGGCCACGTCTGCTGTCACCCGATCCGGCTATCCGCGCCGCGCTGTTGCAAGGGATGACCCAAGTGGCGCGGCATGTCGGCGCGTCAGGCGTGCATGTCACCTTCTGCACCGAGGATGAGGCTGGCGAACCCGGCCCCTTCCTGCCGCGCGCCACGCAGCAGTTCCACTGGCTGAACCGGGGCTATACCACCTTCGACGATTTCCTTGCCGATCTGTCCAGCCGCAAGCGCAAAGCGATCCGCAAGGAGCGCGAACGCGCGCAGGGTTTTGGCGGCACCATTCGCAGCCTGACCGGAGACGACATCCGGCCCCAGCATTGGGACGCCTTCTGGGCCTTTTACCAAGACACCGGCAGCCGCAAATGGGGCCGCCCCTATCTAACCCGCGCGTTCTTCGATCTGATCCACGACACCATGCGGGGTGACATCGTGCTGGTGCTGGCCGAGCGTGACGGCACCCCCATCGCCGGGGCGCTGAACTTTCTTGGCTCGGATGCGATCTATGGCCGCTATTGGGGCTGTATCGAGGATCACCCGTTCCTGCACTTTGAGCTGTGCTATCACCGCGCAATCGACTGGGCCATCGAACACGGCCTTGCCCGCGTCGAGGCCGGGGCGCAGGGCGAACACAAGCTGGCGCGCGGCTATGTGCCGACGCAGACGCACAGCCTGCATTGGGTCGCCGACCCCGGCTTTTACCGCGCGCTGGACGATTACCTGACCCGCGAACGCCGCGCCACAGCCGATGAAATCGCCTTTATGGGCGAATTCACCCCGTTCCGCCGGGGGTGACGCGCCGCAAAAACGCGCGCGTCCGGTCGTCCTGCGGCGCGTCGAAAATCTGCGAGGGGGGGCCTGCCTCGACGATGCGACCACCTTCCATAAAGATCACGCGGTCGGCGATCTCGCGGGCGAATTGCATCTCATGCGTCACGATCAGCATGGTCTGGCGACCGTCGGCGATGCTGCGGATCAGGTCCAGCACCTCGCCCACCCATTCGGGGTCAAGGGCGCTGGTCGGTTCGTCAAACAGCATCATATCGGCGTCCAGCGCCATCGCCCGGCCAATGCCGACGCGCTGTTGCTGACCGCCCGACAGCGCGGCGGGATAGGAATTCGCTTTCTCGGTCAGCCCGATCTGGCGCAGGATCGCATCGGCGCGGGCGTTCGCCGCCGCGCGGGACTGCCCCTTCACCACCACCAGCCCTTCGGTGATATTCTCGCGCGCGGTTTTATTCGCGAACAGCGCGTAGTTCTGAAACACAAAGGCCGTGCGCCGCCGCAGCGCCAGAATATCGGCGCGGGTCGCGCGGGCCGCGTCCACGGTGAAATCGCCCATTCGGATCACCCCCGCATCGGGCCGGTCGAGGAAATTCAGACAGCGCAGCAGCGTTGATTTGCCCGTCCCCGAAGGCCCGATGATCGCCAGCCGCTCGCCCGGCTGGATACACAGGTCGATGCCGTTCAGAACCGTGTTATCGCCGAAGCGCTTGGTCAGGCCGGTGATCTCGATCGTGCAGCTCATCTTGCCAAAGCCCTGTTCAGACGCACTTCCAGACGGCGCTGCGCAAAGGACAGCGCCTCGACGATGACCCAGTAAAGCCCGGCGACGACCAGAAACGCCTCAAGATACAGGAAAGACCCCGACGCCTCTTTCTGCGCCGCGCCCATCATTTCGGTCACGCCAAGGGTAAAGGCCAGCGAGGTCGATTTAATCATGTCGATGAAATAATTCATCAAAGTCGGCGCCGCCACCCGCGCCGCCTGCGGCAGAATGATACGCGCCAGCATCTGCCAGCGGGTCATGCCGATCGCCTCGGCGGCCTCCCACTGGCTACGGTCAACGCCGATGATCGCGCCGCGGATGCTTTCGGCCATATAGGCGGCGAAATGCAGCGTCAGGCCAAAGACCGCCGCCGTTACCCCATCGACATTGCGCATGAAGGCCAGCATCTGCGGCAAGCCGTAATAGAACAGGAACAGCTGCACCAGCAGGGGCGTGCCGCGGAAAAAGCTGATGAAAACGATGGTGATCTGATTGGCGACCGGCACGCGCAAAACGCGGATGATCGCCAAAAGCGCCGCCAAAATCAGCGCAAGGACCATGGCAACAGATGCCATGGCCAGCGTTTTCGGGACATAGCTGCCGATCACCGGGATCAGGTCAGCCATATATTGCAGGTTCAGCGCCATTTCAGTTGGCAGGCTTGGTTACATCCGCGCCCAGCCATTTTACGGAAATCTCGGCCAATTCGCCGCTTTCCTTCAGGCGGGTGATGGCCTCATCGACCTGCGTGCGCAGCGCCTCGCCCGCCGCATCCTTGCGAAAGGGCAGCGCGTTCTGGATTTCCGAGAAAGGCTCTCCGGCAAGGGCCAACGGCAGCGGGCTTTCGGCGATGACCTGAGCAGAGGATACGCGGTCCATCACAAAAGCATCGACGCGGCCAAGCGCGGTATCCTGTTGAAGATTGCTTTCATAGGTGCGGATGTCGATTTCGGTCGCATTCGGCAATTCGCGCAGCAGCTGTTCATAGTTTGACCCAAGGTTCACCGCCACCGTCTTGCCCGACAACGATTCGGGGCCGGTGATATTCCCTTCATTCCCTGCACGGGTCACGACCTGCGCACCATCATAGACATAGGGCTGCGAAAAATCGAACCGCTCGGCCCGTTCCGGGGTCATGGTGATCTGGTTCGCGACCGTATCCAGCCGCCCCGATTCCAGCGCGCCGATCAGGCCGGAAAAGCCCATGGTGACAAATTCGATGTCATGGCCGGTTTCGCGCCCGATGGCGTTCAGGAAATCGACCTCGAACCCTTGCAACTGGTCAGCGCGAACAAAGGTAAAGGGAAAGTAATTGCCCGACATGCCGACGCGGATCGTATCAGCAGCAGCAGGCAGAGCAATCAACGCAAGGGCAGCGGACAGAATCAGGTTACGCATGGGAGTGTCTCCGTATATCGTTAACGCTGATGTGCGCCTTTGCGGGGGCAGGTGCAATCGGCTGGCGGAAATAAGACGGCTTTTACGGGGTGCCCGCGCAAGGCCGGAACCCGGTTCCGATGCTATGCCGCCAGCCGGGCAAAAGTTCCCGAAAACCGCCGAAAATCACCCGAAATCGAAAAACTTGTCCGAGGGCGTAAAGATTTCCACCCCGTCCGCTGTCACGCCGACAGAATGTTCGAACTGCGCCGACAGCGATTTGTCGCGCGTCACCGCCGTCCAGTCGTCGGCCAGAATCTTGGTTTCCGGGCGACCCAGGTTAATCATCGGCTCGATGGTAAAGAACATGCCTTCCTCCAGCACCGGGCCTTTGCCCGCGCGGCCAAAGTGCAACACGTTCGGCGGGGCGTGGAACACTCGGCCCAGCCCGTGACCGCAGAAATCGCGCACCACCGACATGCGGTGGCCTTCCGCATATTTCTGGATCGCGGCCCCAATGTCGCCAAAGGTGGCGCCGGGGCGCACGGCCTCGATCCCTTTCATCAGGCAGTCATACGTGACCTGAATCAGCCGCATCGCCTTGACCGAGGGCTTACCCGCCACATACATCCGGCTGGTATCGCCGAACCAGCCATCGACGATCACCGTCACGTCGATGTTCAGAATATCACCATCTGACAGCACCTTGTCGCCGGGGATACCATGGCAGACGACATGGTTCACGCTGATACAACTGGCGTGCTGATAACCGCGATAGCCGATGGTGGCGCTGGTCACGCCCAATTCCGTCACCCGCCCCCGGATAAAATCGTCCAACGCGCCGGTGGTAACGCCGGGCTGCACCATCGGGCCAACCTCGTCCAGAATCTGCGCGGCAACTGCGCCCGCACGGCGCATTCCGGCGAAATCGTCGGGGGTGTGGATGCGGATACCCTCGCGGGTGATGCGGGTTTCGTCCATGTCGCTGCCTTTTTTCATTCCGCCTAGATAGCGATGACAGGCCACTTGTTCCAGCCCCGCCGCCGGGTCTAGATGAGGCATCCAGCAGAAAGGGTCGCCATGCAATCCGATAACCCCACCGCCGCCATTCTGGTCATCGGCGACGAAATCCTGTCGGGCCGCACGCGCGAGGGTAACGCCCATCATCTGGCGCAGATTTTGTCGGCGACCGGGTTCGATCTGCGCGAAATCCGCGTGGTGCCAGATGTGCATGACACCATCGTCGCCGCGATCCGCGCGCTGGACCGCAGCCTTGGCGGGGCCTGTGACCTGCTGTTCACATCGGGCGGCATTGGCCCGACGCATGACGACATCACCGCCGATGCCGTGGCCGATGCGCATGGCACCACGCTGGAAATCCACGCGCAGGCGCGCGCCCTGCTGGCCGCCCGGTGCGAGCGGATGGGTCTGGAACTGACCGAAAACCGCCTGCGCATGGCCCGCATCCCGGTTGGCGCGACGCTGATCGACAATGCCGTCAGCGCCGCACCCGGCTTTTCCATCGGCGGCACGCATTCGATGGCGGGTGTGCCGCAGGTGTTCCGTGCCATGGTTGACTGGCTGATCCCGCGCCTGCCCGGTGGTCGCCCGGTGCAATCCGCCTCGGTCGAGGTGCGGCGCGGAGAATCCGACGTGGCCGAGGGGTTGCGAGAGGTGGCGGCAGCTTTCCCCGATCTGTCGCTAGGGTCGTATCCTTACAACACCGCCGAAGGTGGCTGGGGAACGCATCTGGTCGTGCGGGGCTTGGATGCCGCGCGGGTGGATGAGGCGATGGCGGCGCTGCGCGCGCGGCTGGCGCTGTGATGGACGCCGCGCTGCGCGACGCCTTTGAAACCACATGGCCCGCCGCCGAATATGCGGTTGCGGGCGGGTTCACCGTGGGTCGCGGCAGGGGCGGCGGCGGGCGCGTCGGGTCGGCCCGCGTCACCGGCGCGTGGACGGGCGATGATATCACGGCAGCCATCGCCATCCAGCGCAACTGGGACCAGCCGCCGCAATTCCGCGTGGCCGAGGGCGACCTACTGGCCGAGGCGCTGGCTGAACGCGGCCTTCGCCGCCACACGCCCACCGCGATCCTCGCCGCGCCGGTTTCGGCCCTGACCACCGCCAGCATCCCTGCTGTTACCACCTTCACCGTCTGGCCGCCGATGGCGATTCAGCGGGAAATCTGGTCGGCGGGCAACATCGGCCCGACCCGTCAGGCGGTGATGGACCGCGCCCCCACGCCCAAAACCTCGATCCTTGGCCGGACGGATGACCGCGCCGCCGGGGCTGCCTTTGTCGCCGTGGCCAGCGGCGTGGTCATGGTCCATGCCGTCGAAGTCGTCCCCGGCCTGCGCCGCAAGGGCCTTGCGGGCTGGATGATGCGGCAGGCGGCGATCTGGGGCGCAGATCACGGTGCCGACCGCATCGCGCTGGCCGTCTCGCGCGGCAATACGGGTGCGGTGGCGCTGTATGAACGTCTTGGGTTTCAGGCGGCGGGCGGCTATGCCTATTGGCAGGCCGACTGACCGGCGCGCAGGCTGGCCGCGATCAGCGCAGGCACCTCGGGCGCAAGGCCGATCGGGTCAAGGCGCGGGCCGGTGAATTCGGCCTGATCCAGCGCCACAGGCAGATCGTCGGTCACATGGTCCGCCCGCGTGGCGAAAAACGGCAGGCTGACAGCGCGGGTCAGCCCCCGCGCGGCATCGGCCAGAAACGGTTCCTCCTCGACGAAGCCATTGACGACACGCGCGAAATGCGGCGCCATCACGGCCGCCAGAGCCTTTGCGCCATTGGCCGATCCCCGCGCCCGCTGCGATCCATGCGCCGACAGCAGCACCGTCGTGTCGCGCGCGTCCCAGCCCTCGCCCTCAGCCGCCGCGCGCGCCTTGGCGATGCACAGCGCGGGCAAGGCCGATTCCACGCCAAAGGGCCGCAAGACGCGTGCATCCGCGCCAATCTCGGCCAGCCGTCGCGGCAGTTCGCGGGTGGTGAACCAGCCCTCGGCCATGAACATCGGATAGATCACACAGCCCGGCCGCACGGCTGCGGCCAGCGCGCCGGGCATCGCCAGCGTCGCGCCCACAACAGTCAGCCCCGGCGCATGGGTCTGAATGGCGGCGGCCAGTTCCTCGACCGCCTGCTGCTGCGGACCGGGGGCACCCGGCTGGCCATGGGCCACAATCACCGCACGCATCAATCATCCCGAAAGGCAGCGGCGAAATCATCGGGCATGGGGAATTCTTCCAAGGCCCGCGCCCGTGCCTCGGCCGACATCTTGCGCGCGGTCTTTTCCACGATCCGCAGCATCCGGTCATCGGGCTGCGTTTCCGCGAAATCGCCCAGATACCAGCGGATGAAGGTGAAACAGGCCACATCCTCCAGCGCCTGCACATCCGCATCGCGCTTGATCCCCTGTTTGGTCAGCATCCGCACCACCGCCGCGCAATCCGCCTCGTCATAGCCCGCATCCGTCATGATCCCCGCCACACGCGCGGCATGGCGTCGCCCCTGTTCCTGCCGCCATTGCAGATAGCCCGCCCGGTCCATCGCGTAATCCTTGCGCGGCAACAGCCAGCGTTCGACATGCTGGCCCCGACAGGCGATCTGCAACGGCTCGGACGCATCGGGGAACAGGTGGCGCTGCTGCTCGGTCATCCGTTGGCCATACAGCAATTCGGCGGGCTGGCCGTCCACGATATTCGGATCGGCGGCATTGGCGGCGTCGATGGCGGCAAAGGCAGTTTCAAGTCGGCTCATGGCATCCTCATTGGCTGCGGCAATGATCCGCAATGACAAAGCCGCCCGCAACCCGTATTCAACCCGGATGAGCGGATGGAGCGAATACATTCTGGCCTTTGCAGCGTTTCTGGGGTCGCATGTGATCCCGGCGCGGCCCGGCCTGCGCGGGGCGCTGATCGCGGCGCTGTCGCGGCGCGGCTATGTGATCGCCTACAGCCTGCTGTCGCTGGGGCTGCTGTATTGGCTGATCGTCGCGGCGGGGCGCGCGCCCGTGGTGCCCCTGTGGGATCATGCGATCTGGCAACGCTGGCTGGTCAATCTGGCCATGCCACTGGCGGTGCTGGCGGCGGCCTGCGCACCGGGTCTGTCAGGGCTGATGCGCGGCTTTGCCATCTGGGCCGGGGCGCATCTGATCGCGAATGGCGATCTGGCGCATGTGCTGTTCTTTGGCCTGCTGCTGGCCTATGCACTGGCCGGAATGGCCCGGCAAGGACAGCCCGAGTGGCGCTTTACCCCGGCACGTGCCGCCACGGCAGCAGCGATCTGGGCCGGGCTGTTTGTGCTGCACCCTTATGTGATTGGCGTGTCGCCCGCGCCCTGAAACCGGAACGCATCCGGGATCGCATCACGCCCGTCCAGCACCAGATCAGCCATCACCCGCGCCACGCCCGGAGCCATGCCAAAGCCGATCTTAAAGCCACCGTTTGCCACAAAATGCCCCGCCCGCCCCGGCCAAGCCCCCAGCAATGGCGCGCGCGAGGCGGCGCGGGGCCGGATGCCCGCCCAAGTGCCGATCACCGGCGCATCGACCAGCACCGGGCAGATCACCCGCGCCTGCGCCACCAGATCCAGCGCCTGATCGTCGGGGGTGGCATCCGCAAAATCCCGCTCGCTGGTGGAACCAACCGCCACCGTGCCATCGGCGTGCGGCACGATATGCAGCCCCTCGGCATAAACTTGCGGCGCATCGGGGGCGGCAAAGCGCAGCAAGGCCGACTGCCCCTTTTGCCCCACGCCGGTGCCGGTATCACGCAGCCATTCCCAGCCCGTGGCCCAGATCACCGGCCCGCCGCCGGGCCTATCGCCCACCTCGACCGAGCCGCCCCGCGCACAAATCGCCGCCGCCAGACAGGCCACCGCTGCACGCGGCGCAATGCGGCCCGACAGACCGTCCCACAGCCATAACCCGCTGTCACTGCGCGGGGCAATGGCACCGAGGGGTGCCTCGACCACTGTCATAGGCTGCGGCCAGCGATCTGCCGATGCCGCCAGTCGTGGGGCCAGCGCAGCCGGATCGCCGGTCAGCGGTTGCACCCGCCCGATCCGCGCAAAGCCCGAATCGCCGCCCCCCGCATCGGCCGCGCCAGCCCAGAACGCATCGGCGGCCAGCAGGCTGTCCAGTTGAAACTGCTTTTTGTCGTTCCAGTTTTCCGGCACATGTGGCGACAGCGCCCCCACCTGCCCGCCAGATGCACCGGCACCCACGCCACGCGCGTCCAGCACCCGCACGCGCGCACCGCGCCGGACCAGTTCCCACGCGCAGGCCAGCCCGAAAATGCCTGCGCCCATAACGGTGACACTTGCCATCGCGCCCCCCTTTCGCCTAGCTGCGCCGATGGCTGATGTAACCGATCCGATGGGCACAAACCACCCGGCGCTGGACTGGCGCGAGGGCGGCGTGCCGGTGTCGCGCCGCTTTGACGACCCGTATTTCAGCCTAGCGGGGGGGCTGGCCGAAACGCGCCACGTCTTTCTGGATGGCAACGATCTGCCCGCTCGGCTGCGCCCCGGCTTTCATGTGGCGGAACTGGGCTTTGGCACCGGGCTGAACCTTCTGGCTTTGGCCGCAGCCACCGATCAGCCGCTGCGGTTTACCAGCTTCGAGGGCTTTCCGATGGATGGCGCGCAACTGGAAACGGCCCATGCGGCATTCCCCGAACTGGCCCCGCTGGCGGCGCAACTGCGCGCAGGCTGGCCCGCGCGACAGTTTCAGGTCGGCAGTGTTCAGGCGCAGATCATTATCGGCGACGCCCGCCACACGCTGCCCGCATGGGATGGCCGGGCGGATGCCTGGTTTCTGGACGGCTTTTCCCCCGCCAAAAACCCCGAGATGTGGGGCGAGGCCCTGATGGTTCAGGTCGCCCGCCATACCACGCCGGGCGGCACATTCGCCACCTATACTGCCGCAGGTCATGTCCGCCGCGCGCTGACAGCGGGTGGTTTCACGGTAGAGCGCCGCCCCGGTTTCGCGGGCAAGCGGCATATGAGCGTCGGGCGGCTGGATCAGGCCGCGTAACCCTCAAACGTGATATTATCGGCAATGCGGCGGGCAGCGGCTTCCTGCGCCTTGCTGCGAATGGTCCAGCACAGCACCGGCACGCCACGCGTCTTCAGCGCCGCCACCGCCGGATTGTCCAGATCGGCGTGATCGTGCGACACAAAGCTGCTGCCCGAGGCATCGAAATCCGCAATCTCGGCCAGATGCGCGCGCCGTGCCGCGTCGATCATCGGCCAGTCGTCGGCAGTATAGCCACAGGTGGTCAGACCGCAGGCGATCTGCGGTGCAAGCGCATGAAACCCCGCCACCACATGCGGGTTGAACGACATCACCGCCACCGGGCCGTCATACCCCGCCAGATCATCGGCCACCGCCTGATGCAGCGCCCCGATATTCGGTCCAAGGCGGGTGTCCTGATCCTTGATCTCGATCAGCAGGGGCACTTGCCCCGCCACCAGATCCAGAAAAGCGCGCAGCGTCGGCACTGCCTGATCGCTGCCCATCAGCCGCAGCGCCGCCAGATCATCGCCGTCACGGTCATGGATAAACCCCCGCTGTCCGGTCAGTCGCGCCAGATCATAGTCATGAAACACCAGCGCCTGCCCGCTGGCCGAAGGCTGGATGTCCAACTCGATGCCATAGCCGGCCACAATGGCGGCACGGGCAGCGGCAAGGCTGTTTTCCGGCACGCCCGGCCCGTGCAGGCCGCGATGCGCGACAGGGCGATCCAGAAAGACGGCGGGCAGTGGGGCTGGCATCATGCGACCTGAAAGATCGCTTCGATTTCGACCGCCACACCGCGCGGCAGGGCGGGGGCGCTGACAGCGGCACGGGCATGGCGGCCCTTGTCGCCGAACACCTCGACCATCAGATCGGAACAGCCGTTCACCACCTCGGGCTGATCGGTGAAATCCGGGGTCGAGTTCACAAAGCCGGTCAGCTTGACCACACGCGCGATGCGATCCAGATCACCCAGCGCAGCCTGCGCCTGCGCGATCAACGCCAGCCCACAGGCCCGCGCCGCCTGGGCCCCGGCGGCCACGTCCATCGTATCGCCCAGACGACCCAAAATCAGACCGTCAGCCCCGGCGCTGATCTGGCCCGACACGAACAGCAGGTTGCCCGATTGCACATAGGGCACATAATTCGCCGCAGGCGCAGGCGCGGCCGGCAGGGTGATGTTCAGTTCCGACAGACGGGCGGTGATGGACATGGCGTTCCTCATGTGTTGGGTCGCGCGCAGGTTAGGCCGCCACCCGCCAGAAGGCAACGTGCACCACAGCAGCGGCCTGGCATTCAGACAGGCACAGTCGAATGCGTATTCAGGCAAACAGCAAGCGGCATCTTTGGTCCTTGAATATCCCCGCCAGGGGCATCACCGCGCCGCAATCTCAGCGACAGGTCGCCCCCCGACCGACCGCGCCAACCGCCCATGCGCTGATCTCGGACAGCACCTGCTGGCTGGCCGCATCAAAGGCCGGGATCAGTTGCGCCGTCGTGGTGCTGGTGACAGGCACATCCGCGCGGAACTGACGGCGGGCGATGACGGTCGCACCCATTTCCTGGACCAGTTGGGCGTCGATGCGCATCAGAATGCGGGTGCCGCCGTCGCCGGTGACGGCGTTGAAATCGCTGATCTCGGTCAGCAGCGCCACATCGCCCGACATGCCCAAAGGCGCGCGGCCCACATGGCTGAACACATCATACGCCCCCAGCGTCCGCACCAACAAGGTCTGGACCATGGTCGGCACCGTATCCGACCAGCGGGCATCGGGCAGATACTGCACCTGCAACGGATTGGGGCGGATCATGATGCGTTCGGTATTCAAATCCCCGCCGGATTTGGGCTCTTCGATCACCAGTTCGACGCGATTACGGGCCGAACATTGCCGAGGCCCGTCAACGGGCGGGCGAAGGTCGAACACATCCCGCGCCGGTTCGCCTTGCAAAGCGGACAGGGCACCGCAACCGGGAATGGTCATAAGGGCGATCAGGGCAGCAAAAAGCGGCTTCATGGTGGAACCTCTAGCGACGGAATTCAGGTTGGCGCTGCCCGGACAACAGCTGACCGGGATTACGGCTAAGCTGACGGACAAGATGATCGATGCTTTGGGCGACGGCACGGATGTCCCGGCCAGCCATGCTGAACTGTGGCAAACCTTCCTGCGCAAAGTTCTGCACCGGGCCGCGAATCCCCTCAAGCGTGCCGCGCAGGCTGGCAAAGGCGGCATCAGCCGAAGCGGCGGCGGATGAAACATTCTGCGAAATACCCGGCAAATCGGCATTCACCTGCGTGATGGCAGCATTCAGATTGGTCAGCGTTTCACGCAGATCGCTGATGACCGGGCCAAGATCGGTGTTGACGATCTGATCGGCCCCTTCAAAGGCGCTGCGCGCCGCATCCAGCGCCGGGGCGGCACTGACCAGCACAGGGTCCAGGTTTTCCAGTGATTGCGTCAGCCGCGCGGTCAGCCCAGGCAGATCATCCGCGACATAAGCCTGCACCGTATCCAGCGCACGGGTGCCCGATGCCAGCGTCTGATCCAGATTGCCCGCCGTTTCGGTGATCTTGGCAAGCGTTTCGTCAGCACGCTGCAAGGCACCATTCGCCGTTTCGCCCAATGTATCCAGCCGCGGCGCCAAGGTGGACATGCTGTCGGCGACATCTGCCACCACCTTGGTCGCAGAACTGATGTCGGACAGCGCCTGATCCAGATTGCCGGTGGCGTGTTCGATATTGCTCAGGATCGTATCGACCTTGTTCCGGTTTTCCTGAGACAAAAGTTCGGTCAGATGCAGTGTCACTTCGTTCAGGCGGGACACCATTTCCGGGGCCTCCTCGCCCAGTGTCTGCAAGGCAGACCGGGCGGCGGGAATGACGGGAACGGAATCTGTGGACACCTCGCGCAGCAAGGGCGAACTGGGGGTGCCGGCGCTGATGCCGATGTTGGCGACGCCGGTCACGCCCTGCATTTCCAGCGAAGCGGCAGAATCACGACGCACGGGGGTGCCCTGCCGCACCTCAAGCCGGACACGAACACGGCCATCGCCGTCGGATGTCAGCCCCATATCGACGACCTGCCCCACCGGCAGACCGGCAAAGCGCACCTGCGAGGCAACGCCAAGGCCCGTCACCTCGGGGAAATAGACGTCGTAATAATCAAACTGGCGATCCACCTCGAACTTGGCGAACCACATCAAAAAGCCCAGCAGCCCCAGAAAGCCCGCAAGGATAAAGGCTCCGATCAACGCATAGTTTGCCTTGGTTTCCATCCTGCTCTCCTACCCGTCTTCCCGCACCATGGCCGCGCGGGCGCGGGGACCGTGGAAATATTCTTTCACCCAAGGGTGATCGACCTGCAACATGTCGGCCATCGTGCCGGTCACAAGCACATGCTTTTCCGCCAGAACCGCGATGCGGTCGCAACACACGTGCAGCGTGTCCAAATCATGGGTGACAATGAACACTGACAAATTCAGCGAATCCCGCAAAGACACGATCAGCCGGTCAAAGGCGTCCGCGCCAATCGGGTCCAGCCCGGCGGTGGGTTCGTCCAGAAACACCACCTCGGGGTCCAGCGCCAGCGCGCGGGCCAGACCGGCGCGCTTGCGCATCCCGCCCGACAGGTCAGACGGGTATTTGGCGTTCGCGTTCCACGGCAGGCCCGCCATGCTGACCTTCAGCTCGGCCAGCGCCGCCTTGTCGGTGTCGGACAGGCCGGGGATCGCGTTCAGCGGCACCTCGACGTTTTCGCGCACGGTCAGGGCGGAAAACAGCGCGCCGTCCTGAAACATCACGCCCATGCGCTGCCCCAAGGCCCGGCGCTGCGCCGCCGTGTCGTGATGCGGATCGACACCCAGCACGCGCACGGTCCCCCCCTCGGGCCGCTTTAGCCCGACGATGGTGCGCAGCAACACTGATTTGCCGGTGCCGGACCCGCCGACCACGCCCAAAATCTCGCCCCGGCGCAGGTCCAGATCCAGCCCCTGATGAATCGTGTTGCGCCCGAACTGGGTCAGCAGGCCGCGGACTTCGATGACGTTATCGGTCACATCCCCACCTGCGAAAAAAAGATGGAAAACAGCGCATCCGCCACGATCACCGCAAAGATCGCCGCAACGACCGAGGATGAGGTCATCCGCCCCAGCGATTCGGTATCGCTGCCGACCTTCATCCCGGCATGACAGCCGATAATGCCGATAATCAGCGCAAAGACCGGGGCTTTGGTCAGCCCGACAATGACATGGCGCACATCGGTGTTTTCCACCAGCCGCGCCTTGAACATGGGCGGCGATACGCCAAGCTCGATCCAGGACATGATCATGCCACCCGCAAGCCCCGCCACATCGGCGATCAGCCCCAGAATCGGCAGCGTCAGGATCAGCGCCAGCACGCGCGGCACGATCAGCACCTGATCGGGGTCCATGCCAAGGGTGCGCATGGCGTCGATTTCCTCGCGCATTTTCATCGACCCGATCGAGGCCGTCAGCGCCGATGCCGTGCGCCCCGCCACGATAATCGCTGTCAGCAGGATGCCCAGCTCGCGCAGGATGGAAATGGCGATCAGATCGACCACAAAGACTTCGGCCCCGAACTGACGCAACTGGCTGGCACCCTGAAATGCCAGCACGACGCCGATCAAAAAGGCCATCAGCGCGACGATGGGAATCGCCCGCATCCCGGTTTCCTGACAGTGATAGACCAGCGAGGTCAGCCGGAATTGCGACGGATGGCGCAGCCCGCGCAGCAAAGCGGCGGTAAAGCGGCCAAGATATTCGGCCAGTTCGGTCAGATAGGCCCCGGCCCCCACTGCCGCCCGGCCCAGATGTTCCAACTGCCGCTTCCACTTGGGGGGCTGGGGCACCGGCGGGTCGGGCGTCGGAACAGCGGCGGCGATTCCATCCAGAAACGCCGCAGGCTGACCGTTTAGCCCATCAAGCCGCGCCCCAGCATTGCGCGCCTGCGCCAGATACCAGGCACCCGCGCTGTCGATGCGGGTCAGGGCTGACAGATCCAGCGAGCCGGGCGCAGGGTCCGGCAGGCGCGGCAGATCGCGCACCGTCAGTTCACCGGACAGGCGCAGACCATCAGGCCCGTTATCAACGGTCAGTGCATGTGCAGGCGTATGTGAAGCAAGCTGCGTCATCACATCTTTTTGTATGACGCAGCAGATAAGTTCCAGATACTTTATGCTTAACGGTGCGACAAAATTTGTTTTTTTGTATCGGCGACCGCTTGGGGCTGCCTTAACGCGGGTCCAGATCGCTGCCCGGCGTGGCGGCATTGGTCAGGATTTCCGCCAGATAGCCCGCGACCGAGCGCATCCCGATCAGCCGCCAGCCATCCCCCTGCCGCCACATCGCCGCCGCGACCTGCGCGGCACGGGTGCGGCGCAGACCATCGGCGGGCAGCGTGGCGAAATTGACCGGAGCCAGCTTGGCCAGCACCTGTTCGGGCCTGCGCCCGGTCAGGTCAAAAACCACGCGCATATCCGACACATCGGCCACCAGCCCATGTTCGCCCATCAGCGCCTGTTCCAGCGCCGCCAACGCCTCGGCCCGGTCCGCACCCGGCACGATCAGCAGCAATTCGTCAGGCGACATCCAGCCCAGCCAGCGGTCGCCATCGGTGGTAAAGCGCGCCTGCGCCGGGATCGCCAGCCCCGCCGCCTCGGCGATGGCGTTGCCGGCGCGGGCCAGATCGGCGCGGATCATCACCATGCCCAGCCCGTCCACGCGGGCGATATGTGCCAGTGCCTCAGCCATTCGCCTTGGTTCCTTCCTTGTCATAGAACACCGGATCAACGATCCGCGCCTTGATCGCCTGACCGCCCGGCACCGGGAATTCCAGCACCTCGCCCATGCGCTGCGGCCCGCGCAGCACCAGCCCCATCGCAATCGGCCGCCCCAAGGTCGGCGATTGATAGGTCGAGGTGACGCGCCCCTGCGTATTACGCTGGCCATTGCCGTTCACGCCCTCGGCCACGGCATAGGCACCATCGGGGATCATCCGCCCGTCCACGCTTTCCAGCCCGACCAACTGCCAGCGGTCCGGGTCGGTCATGTGGCTACGCATCTGCGCGCGCTTGCCGATATAATCGGGCTTTTTCTTGCTGATCGCCCAATTCAGGCCCAGATCCTGCGGAATAACGGTGCCATCGGTTTCATCCCCGATCATGATAAAGCCCTTTTCGGCCCGCATGACGTGCATTGCCTCGGTGCCATAGGGAACCACGCCCAGATCAGCGCCCGCCTGATGCAGCGCCTGCCATAGCTCCAGCCCACGGTTCGCAGGGGTGGCGATTTCAAACGACAACTCGCCAGAAAAGCTGATGCGATAGATGCGCACGGGGATACCGGCCAGTTCACCCTCGGCCCAGCCCATGAAGGGCAGGGTTTCCGCCGACAGGTCCATCCCGCCCAGCCGTTCCAGCAAGACACGCGCCTTGGGACCGGCAACGGCGATCTGTGCGAATTGTTCGGTCAGATTGGCGGTGTAAACCTGCCAATCCCACCACTCGCATTGCAGCCAGTCCTCCATATGCGCATGGATACGGTCGGCCCCGCCGGAAGTGGTATGCACTAGAAAGCTGTCCTCCGACAGCCGCGCCACCACGCCGTCATCCATCAAAAAGCCGTTTTCGCTGCACATCAGCCCATAGCGGCATTTGCCCACCGGCAGACTGGACATCAAATTGGTATACAGCATGTCCAGCAGTCGCCCGGCATCCGGCCCCTTGACCAAAATCTTGCCCAGCGTCGAGGCATCCAGCGTGCCGACCCCGTTCCGCACCGCCAGAATCTCGCGCGCGACGGCGGCATGGGCATCCTCGCCCGCGCGGGGATAGCAATAGGGGCGGCGCCAGTGACCGACGGGTTCCCATTGCACCCCATGCGCCTGATGCCAGTCGTGCATCGCGGTGCGGCGCAGCGGCTGGAACGCCTCGCCGCGCGCCTCGGCGGCGATGGTGGCCAGGGTCAGCGGCGTATAGGGCGGGCGAAAGGTGGTGGTGCCGGTCGCCGGAATCGGCTGATTCAGCGCCTTGGACAGAACCGCCAGTCCATTGATATTGCTGACCTTGCCCTGATCGGTCGCCATGCCAAGCGTGGTGTAACGCTTGGTATGTTCGACCGATTCATACCCTTCCTGCGCGGCCAGTTCCACGTCGCTGACCTTTACATCGTTCTGGAAATCCAGCCACATCTTGAACCGCGCCTTGCGCGGCGCGGCCGATGGCATGATCCAGACCGGCTGCATCGCGCCTTCGGGCTGTTCCAGCTCACCGGCGCAGGTCAGATCACCATTCGCCGCCCCGACCACGGTGACATTGCCCTGACCGTCCGCGCCCAGCGGCGGGCGGTTCGGGTCGGGGCGAAACATGCCGCGCCGGTCGTCCCACGTCAGCTTGCCGCCGCAATGCGACCACAGATGCACGACAGGCGACCAGCCGCCCGACATGGCGACGCAATCGCAGGGAATGGTTTCGCGCAGCTCGCCCTGACCGATGAAGTCGCAGACCTCGACCCCGGTCACAGCCCGCCCCCCGCGCACCTTGGCGATACCGCTGCCAGGCAGAATGCGGATGCCGCGTTGGCGCGCGGCCTCGATCAGCGCGCCCGCCGGTTTGGCGCGGGCGTCGATGATCACCGGAACCTCAAGCCCCGCATCAAGCGCCGCCAAAGCCGTGCGATAGGCGTCATCGTTGTTCGTCACCACGACGATGCGCCGCCCCGGCGCAACCGCGTAAAGGTCGATATAGTCGCGCACCGCACTGGCCAGCATCACGCCCGGCACATCATTGCAGGCAAAGGACAGCGGACGTTCCAGCGCGCCGGTCGCGGTCACAACACGCCCCGCGCGGATGCGCCACAGCCGCTGACGCGGAATGCCCGCATTCGGGTCATGATCGGCCAAAGCCTCGCGCGCGATCAGATAGCCATGGTCATACAACCCCGTCGCCATGGTATTGCGCCGCAGCACCACATTGGCCCGCCCGCGCAGATCGGCCAGCAGCGCACCGACCGCCGCCTGCCCGCCTGCATGGTCGGTCGGCGTGCGCCCGCCCCAATGCGACGTCTGTTCCAGCACGACAACGCGTGCGCCGGTCTCTGCCGCATCGCGCGCGGCGGTCAGCCCGGCGATACCGCCGCCGACCACCACGACATCGGCGAAATCGTAGGCTTGCTCATAGCGGTCCGGGTCGGGCTGATCAGGCACCGCGCCCAGACCCGCGCTTTGACGGATGACGGGTTCGAACAGATGCTTCCACGCCGCGCGCGGATGGATGAAGGTCTTGTAGTAAAACCCGGCGGGAAAGAACCGATACAGCCAGTTGTTCACCGCACCGATGTCCACGTTCAGCGAGGGCCAGGCGTTCTGGCTGCGCAACACCATGCCGGGCATCAGGGGCGTGGTGGTGGCGCGCTGGTTCGGTTCGAACCGACCACCCTGCCCCAGCCCGAACAGCGCGTTCGGTTCCTCGGCCCCCGAGGAAATCACCCCGCGCGGGCGATGATATTTGAACGACCGCCCCAGCAGCGAGATCCCCGACGCCAGCAACGCCGAAGCCAGCGTATCGCCCGCCAGCCCGCGCAGATGCCGCCCGTCGAACCGGAAGGGGGTGGAATAGGCGCGGTCGATCAGCCGACCGCCGTGGGCCAGACGGAACGGGCCGTGTTCTTGGGGGGCGTCGCTCATGGCTGATAGCTCCAGTCGGGGCGGTATTTGCGGATTTCCGCGGTGATCTCTTCGGTGGGCGCAGGGGTCTGCGCCTTGTAGGTGCCAAAGACCTGCAAGGTCATGGTGTCGCGCGCCGCCAGAAACCACTTGCCGCAGCCATAAGCGTGGCGCCAGCGTTCCAGATGCACGCCCTTGGGATTCTTGCGCGCGAACAGATAGGCTTCGAAATCGTCGTCACCGCCATCGGGGCCGACCCGTTTCAGATGCGCCTCGCCGCCGGGGGCGAGTTCGGTTTCCTCGGCGGCAACACCGCAATAGGGACAGGTCAGGGTCAGCATCCCTCAGGCTCCTTGGATTTTGGCGGCAGGGTGGCGGCATGATCCGGCGCCATGGCGACCAGACGGCGGCGGATGACGGGATCGGGCAAAGACGAACGGGACAGCCAGACATCGCCCGGCATGGCGCGGTCGCAATTCTGGACTGTGGGTTCTGTGCCGGGCAGGTCCAGCACCGCAGGCTGCACAGCGCAGCCCGCACAACACATGGCGCGACCATCACGGGCCGCGCCAATCATCTGTCCATGCCGCAAAAAGGCATATCCGTCGGTCATGGGCCAGCCGGTCAGCCCGACGGGATGCCCCGGATCAAGACAAAAGGCGGATTGCAGCGCCGGGGCCGCATCACGACAGCCCTGCGGCCAAGGCCGCGTCAGGAACCGACCGGCGGGAACCGCCCCGCCAGCCGCAATCAGATCAGTTCGACGGGGCCGGGGCTTCCTCGACGGTAACGGCAGGGGCCTCGACCGCCGGAGCCTCAACGGCAGGGGTTTCGACGGTGATCGTCGTGGTGTCGCCGGTGCTTGCGGTCGGCTCGGGCGTGCCGCCCGAAGACATGAACCAGATGATCGCGATAACTGCGACGACGACAGCACCCACGATGAAATAAAGGCCCGAGTTGTTTTGTTGTTCAGCCATACGAAAACCTTTCTCGCGTTCGGAATGTGGTTGCACAATCCGCAAGTCGCCGCATTGGTTCCCTGAAAACTGATCTTCATCAATCCGCCCCGGTCAGTGCGCCACACCGGCGGCCACGGATTCGTCGATGAACCGGCCTTCGCGGAAACGGTTCAGGCCGAATTCCGCCGCCAGCGGGCCGGGCGTGCCATTGGCCACCAGTTCCGCCATCGCCCAGCCGGAACCGGGGATCGCCTTGAACCCGCCGGTGCCCCAGCCGCAGTTCACAAAGATGCCACCCACCGGCGTGGTGGACAGGATCGGCGAACGGTCGCCGGTCATATCCACGATGCCCCCCCATTGCCGCAGCATTTTCAGCCGCGAGATGATGGGAAAGGTCTCGATCAGGGCGCGGACGGTTTCCTCGACATGCTGCCAACTGCCGCGTTGGGTAAAGTTGTTGAACCCGTCGGTGCCACCACCGATGACCAGTTCGCCCTTGTCGGATTGCGACATATAGCCATGCACAAGATTGGCCATCACCACCACGTCGATGCAGGGCTTGATCGGTTCCGACACCAGCGCCTGCAAGGCGACGCTTTCGATCGGCAGGCGGAAACCGGCCATTTCGGCCAGATGCGATGAATGCCCGGCCACAACCAGCGCCAGCTTGTCGCAGCCGATGCGGCCTTTGGATGTGTTGACCGCCGTCACCTGACCGTTGGCCGTTTCAATCCCCTGCACCTCGCAGTTCTGGATGATGTGCATCCCCATATCGCTGCACGCGCGGGCATAGCCCCAGGCCACGGCATCATGCCGCGCCGTGCCGCCGCGTTCCTGATACAAGCCGCCCAGCACAGGATAGCGCGGCCCGTCGATATTGATGATCGGCACCAGTTTTTTCAGGCGCGCAGGCTCGATCCACTCGGTGGATACGCCTTGCAGGTTGTTGGCATAGACGGTGCGCTTGTATCCGCGCACCTCATGTTCCGACTGCGCCAGCATAATCAGGCCGCGCGGGCTGAACATGACGTTATAGTTCAGATCCTGCGACAGCCCCTCATACAGTTGCAGCGCCTTGTCAAAGATCGCCGCCGAGGGGTCTTGCAGGTAATTCGACCGGATGATCGTGGTGTTCCGCCCGGTATTGCCGCCACCCAGCCAGCCCTTTTCCAGCACCGCCACATCGGTGATGCCAAAGTTCTTGCCCAGATAATAGGCTGTGGCCAGACCGTGCCCCCCCGCACCGACGACGATCACCTTGTAGGAGGATTTCGGTTCAGGGCTGGCCCATGCGCGTTTCCAGCCGGTGTGCAGGCGCATCGCCTCGCGTGCGATGGCAAAGACGGAATAACGGCCCGATTTGGTCATGGTATCCCCTTTGGGTGAATCGCTGTCAAAGATGCCTCTGCCCCGCCGCAGCGACAAGCCTGAATGCGGCATGGCTGTGCAGGATGCGACAGTGGATCGCGCCCTTGTGCGACGCTTTCGGCTTTTGATCCGGGGGGAAACGGGCTAACCCTTTGGCGGCAAAATAAAGGGGAAGGCGATGCTGTTCTGGATCATCTGCGCGGCTCTGACGATTCTGGTCGTGGGGGCGATCCTGCTGCCGTTCCGGCGGCAGGAGGGCACAGTGATCCCCGATTCCCCCGCAGCCTATGACCTGCAAGTCTATCGCGATCAACTGCGCGAGGTGGACCGTGATCTGGCGCGCGGCATCATCGCCGCCGATGACGCCGACCGGCTGCGCGCCGAAATCGGCCGCAAGGTGCTGGAGGCCGACCGCAAGCTGACGCTTGAGGCGGCCAAAGGCCCGCGCAAGGGTGGTGCACTGGTCGGGGCGGCGCTGATCGCGCTGCTGCTGGCGGGCGGGGCGTTCGGGATTTACTGGCGCGAAGGCGTGCCGGGGCTGCGCGATCTGCCGCTGTCGGCGCGTCTGGCCGAGGCCGAGCAACTGCACACAAACCGCCCGTCGCAGGCCGAACTGGAAACAGTTGCCCCCACGCCACCCGAAGCCGCCCCCGTTGACCCGCAATTCGCACAGCTGATCGAACAGCTTCGGCAGGCCGTGGCCCGCAACCCCGAAGATCCGCAGGGGCTGACCCTGCTGGCCCAGAACGAAGCCCGGCTGGGCAATCTGACCGCCGCCCGCGAGGCCCAGGAAAAGCTGATCACCCTGCGCGGCGATCAGGCCAATGCTGCCGAACTGACGCAACTGGCCGCGCTGATGGTGCAGGCGACCGGCGGCATCGTCTCGCCCGAGGCCGAGGCGCTGATCGACCGTGCGCTGGCCGCCGATCCGCATTATCCGCAGGCGCGCTATGTGCAGGGCATCCTGTATGCGCAGAACGCCCGCCCCGACCTGACCTTCCGCATCTGGGCCGGGCTGCTGGAACAGGGACCGGCTGACGCGCCATGGATCGGCCCGATCCGCGAATCCATCGAGGATCTGGCATGGATCGCGGGCGAGCCGAATTATCAGCCCCCGACCATGGGGGCGGCCATGGGGCTATCCGGCCCGACCGCTGGACAGATGGCCGACGCGCAGATGATGACGCCCGAGGAACGCCAGCAGATGATCGCCGGCATGGTCGAGGGGCTGGAGGCCCGTCTGACGACGCAAGGCGGCACAGCGCAGGAATGGGTGCGGTTGATTTCCTCGCTGAAGGTGATCGGGCAGGATGACAGGGCAGCCCAGATGGCCGACCTCGCCCGCGCGGCCTATGCCGACCAGCCCGACGCCTTGACCCAGATCGAGGCAGCGGCCAGCGCGCAGCCCCCGGCAGATGGCGCGCCAATGACTGCGCCGATGGCAGGCGATGCCCCCGGCCCGAGTGCCGAGGATATTCAGGCCGCTGGCGACATGACAGCGGAACAGCGTCAGCGGATGGTGCAGGATATGGTGCAACGGCTGGAATCGCGGCTGGCCACGCAGGGCGGCACGGCGGATGAATGGGCGCGGCTGATCTCGGCTCTGATGGTGGTTGGCAACGAAGCTCACGCCCGCGACATTCTGGCCGAGGCGCGGCAGCGTTTTGCCGACCATCCTGAATCACTGGCCGTGATCGACGCCGCCGCCCAAAGCGCCGGGATCACCGAATGATCTGCGAAACGGTCGAGGATTTCGCCGCAGCCCTGCCCCGCACCGGCGCCATCGCCGGGCTGGACCTTGGCACCAAGACCATCGGCGTCGCGGTCAGCGACGGGCTGCGACAGGTGGCCTCGCCCCTGTCGGTGATCCGGCGCACGAAATTCACCGCAGATGCAGCGGAACTGCTGAAAATCGTGGCGGATCGTGGGCTGGCCGGGATCGTGCTGGGCCTGCCGCGCAATATGGACGGCAGCGAAGGCCCGCGCGCGCAATCCACCCGCGCCTTTGCCCGCAATCTGGGACGGCTGACCGATCTGCCAATCAGCTTTTGGGACGAACGCCTGTCCACCGTCGCCGCCGAGCGGGCCTTGCTTGAGGCCGACACATCGCGCAAACGCCGGGCCGAAGTAATAGATCAGGTCGCCGCCGGATATATTCTGCAAGGCGCGCTGGATCGGCTGCGCTATCTGACCCGAAACTGACGCACCCTGCGTTCCGTTTGCCTAAATACTCGAATTGCCGTGTTGCAACGCTCGGCACGGTCGGAATTCACGCATTTCAGCAAACAGGCAGCCCGGTCAGCCCCTTTCATCCCACCGCCTTCGCCTTTAGCTTGCGCCGCAAACAGACAAGAGGTGACACATGAAACGGGTTAATCTGGGCGGCAGCGATGTCGAGGTCAGCGAAATCTGTCTGGGAACGATGACCTTCGGCAACCAGACCGCGCCCGAAGATGCCTTTGCCCAGATGGACCGGGCGATGGATGCGGGCATGACCTTTTTCGACTGCGCCGAGATGTATCCGGTGAACCCGGTCCGCGCCGAAACCGTAGGCCGGTCTGAGCAGATCATCGGCGAATGGGTCGCCGCACGCCGCCCCGGCGACCGGATGCAGATCGCCACCAAGATCACTGGCCCCAGCCAGATGGTGCGCGACGGTGCACCCTTTGACGGGGCGACGGTAACGGCCTGTATCGAGGCATCTTTGCGGCGTTTGCAGGTTGAAAGGATCGACCTTTATCAGCTTCACTGGCCGGTGCGCGGTTCCTATGCCTTCCGCCAAACCTGGACCTATGATCCCTCGAAACAGGACCGCGCGGCAACCATCGCGCATATGCAGGATGTGCTGGCCGCGCTGAAGGCCGCGCAGGCGGCGGGCAAGATCCGCGCGGCGGGCCTGTCGAACGAAAGCGCCTGGGGGCTGACCCGCTGGATCGACGTGGCCGAACAGATAGGCGCACCGCGCATGGCGGCGATTCAGAACGAATATTCGCTGCTGTATCGTCCCTTCGACACCGATCTGGCCGAAGCGGCCGTGAACGAAGATGTCACGCTGTTGTCCTATTCCCCGCTGGCTGCTGGCCTGCTGACCGGAAAATATCAGGGTGGCACCCTGCCCCAAGGCAGCCGTGCCGCTGTGGACAAGGCGCATGGCGGGCAAGGCAATCTGGGTGGCCGCCGCACCGAACGCGCCCATCAGGCGGTCGATCTGTGGCTGAAACTATGCGCCGAACATGGCTGGGACCCGGTGCATCTGGCGATCAACTGGCAATTGACGCGCCCGTTCAAGGTGGTGCCGATCATCGGAACCACCACCGATACGCAGCTCGCGCATCTGATCGAGGGGCTTGGCCGGGTGCCCGATGACACCACGCTGGCAGCCATCGCACAGTTTCACAAGGCAACCGCGATGCCCTATTGACCGGGGCCGCGCGCGGCCTATCTGTCTGAGGTGACGCGACAAACGGGGGAATGATGGCTGGCGATCCATATGCGGCCCTTGGCCTGACAAAATCGGCCTCGGATGCCGAGATCAAAAAGGCGTATCGCAAGATCGCCAAAACCGATCACCCCGACCTGAACCCCGACCCCAAGGCGACCGAGCGGTTCAAGGCCGCCTCTGCCGCCTATGACCTGCTGAAAGACCCCGAACAGCGCCGTCGCTTTGACGCGGGCGAGATCGACGATCAGGGGCAGGAGCGCCCGCAGCGCCGCACTTACCGCGAACATGCCGAGGCGGCGGGCAATCCCTATGCCCGCGACTATGGGTTCAGCGGCGATCCCGATCTGTCCGGCGTGTTCGACGATCTGTTCGGGCGCGGAACGCGGGGCTTTGGCGGGTTTGGTGATATGGGCGGCGGGGGGCGCGATCAACGACAGTTCCACATGCGCGGGCAGGATCTGCGGTTTCAGTTGCAGATCGACTTTCTGACCGCTGCACGGGGCGGCAAGACCCGGATCACCCTGCCCGATGGCGCTGACCTTGAAGTGACGATTCCCAAAGGGGCCGAGGATGGCCAGACCATCCGCCTGCGCGGCAAGGGTGGTGCAGGGATGGGCCAGGGCGAGGCGGGCGATGCCTATCTGACGCTGACCGTGCTGCCCGACCCGACCTTCCGCCGCGAGGGGAATGACATTTTCGTCACCCTGCCCATTGCGCTGGACGAGGCGGTTCTGGGCGCCAAGGTGCCCGCGCCGACCATCGACGGCCCGGTGAACCTGACCGTGCCCGCCGGATCATCCACCGGCCGCCGCCTGCGCCTGCGCGGACGTGGCATCAATGGCGGCGATCAACATGTGGAACTGAAGGTGGTCATGCCGCCGCAGGTCGATGACGAGCTGCGCGATTTCATGGAGAACTGGCGCAAGACCCATGCCTATGACCCAAGGAAGGAGGCATAAGATGGCCCGCATCTATTCCGAATCCGAAGTCATCGCCGCCATCACCGACCTGACCGAAACCCGGCTGGTGGCCTTTTGCCGCGCGCGCCTGGTGCAGCCCGTGCAAAACGACAGCGGCGCACGGATGTATCGCGAAGCCGATCTGGCACGGCTGCAATTGGTCAGCGATCTGGCCGAAAACTATGACCTGCCCGAAGATGCGCTGGATATGGTAATGTCGCTGATCGACCAGTTGAACACCATGCGCGGCGACATGCGCGCCCTGATGCAGGCGGTGGCGGCGGAACCTGACGAGGTGCGGACGCGTATTCACGGCACGGTGCGGCGGCTGCGCTAGGTTCTGCCCCCCATTGCATGACCGCGCCCAAGAGGGCGGGGCGCGCGCAAGGCGTGGTGGCCCCACGATCAGACGCCCCATGCGCCCCCATTTGGCTGCTCAGGGGTCCCCGAAGGGCGAGAGAGTGCAGGCGCTTTGTCCGCGATATTCCGCTGCGATGGGGCATTAATGGGTTCAGAACCAAAGCCATGCCCAAAGGCCGACGGCGCTTCGCCCCCCGTTCGGCGGAAAAAAGGGCCACTGGACCTTTTCCGTCATCCGCCTCACCCCAGAGGATATTTTCAACACCAAAGATGTCGGGGCGTGGCCCGGATCAGGGATCGCGACGTCCGTTGCGACCGCCCCGGCGTTTTTTCAGCAGCGGTTTGCGCGCGGGCAATTCGGCCAGCACCGCGCGGCGGCCATCGGCGGACATACCGCCCCATGTGGCGATTTCATCCAATGTGCGATAGCAGCCGACGCAGATGCCTTCCTGCGGGTGGATCACGCAGATGTTGACGCAGGGGCTTTGCGGTTCGTCTTTGGTCCAGATCGGGGCGCGGTCATCCATGCGCGGACCATAGCCGCAGCAGCGCGGGTTGCAAGGCCCGCGCCGGGCTGTGTCAGTGACCGATCTGGGCGTAATCCAGCATCATGTATTTCGCCGGGCGGCCTTTCTTTTCATTGCCCTCATCGCTCATCAGCAACAGGCGGGATTCGCCGTTTATGGTGATCGAATCAATGGATTCGACATTGTTCAGATTGATGATGTCGGGCAGTTCGACCATCGTTGGTTCATCCGCCGGATCGCCGCTCCAGGACCAGAGCCGCGAATGGTTCTTGCCATCCTCGCCCCGGATTTCATTTACGATCAGAAACGCCCCGATCACCGGATCAAAGCTGAGCGCACGGATACCGCCACCTTGCAGATCCAGCACGATGGGATCGCCAAAGACCGGGGCGGCGGTCCCGGCAAACACCTCGTTCGGGTTACGGATGGTCACGATCAGCGACCGTTCCGCGATCAATGGTTCACGCAGACCCAGCATCAGGTTCTGGGTCTGGCGGTGAAAGGCCAGACCCTCGATATTGAGATTGGCAAAGTCGATCGCCTCGCCGGTCATATCCTGAATCTTGGCCTTGAGTTCCGCCGCCTCATCCAGCGCGTCGCGCAGGTTGGTATAGCTGGTGATCTGGCCGACATGATTGCCTTCGATCCGAAACCGCAGCATCTGTTCGCGGTCGGCCTTGCGCTGCCCATCGGCATTTACCCCGTGCGAGGTGATCGCATAGATAAAGCCGTGGTCATCAACCGACAGCCCTTCCAGATCGTTCAGGCGGCGGCCAAAGGCACGGGTCAGGCGCACATCGGCAGCCGGGTCTTCGACCAATGTGCCGTCGGTTCCGATGCTCATCAGGTTGAGCGCGCGGGCTGCCTCGTCCTCGACCACCAGGATGCGGCCATCAGGAAGCTGCTGCACGGCGGAAGGTTCATAGATGTCGCGAAATTCCGAAATGCCAAGGTTACGCAGTTGCGGCAATTGTTGTTGGCCAGTCAGGCCGGGAAACAGACCAAAAGCGGATTTGATGCCGACAAAGGCGATGACGGACAGCAACAGCCCCCAGCGGAAGACGGTATAGGACACGTTCAGCATCTTGAACTTGCGGTCCGCCATCAGGCCCAGCCAATACAGCTGATCGCTCATCTTGCGATAGATGTCGTCGCGGTCACGCAGCAGGGCCTGCATCCGGTCCCAGTAATCATCGGGCGTCATGCGCACGCGGTCTTCGTAGATCAGCAGGTTCAGATCGTGATCCTCGTGCATCTGATTGGCCCGGTCCATATAGGTGCGCAGATCGCGCAAACCTGCCTCGCCCCGGCGCAGGGCGCGGACCCAATCAGCCAGCCCGCGCAGATAATGCACCCGTTCGGGCGATGCCGCCAGCAGGGCAAAGATGATCGAACAGGCCGCCGTCGCCATAAAGACCCCTGCCGGCAGCAGAAAGGCGGCGGAATTGGCAAAGATGAACGCACCCGAGATCATCAGCGCCGAGATAATCAGCCCGTTCAGCGAGATCATGATGTTCGCCTTGGTCGCCGCCAGGGCGATCATATCCATTTCCGAACGCACAGCGTTGCGGAACATGGTCTCGACGGCCTTGGCGGTGCCAAGGGGCTTTTGCTTGTCGGCCTTGTCATCTTTGTCGTTCTTGTCGTCAAAACCGTCATCGGTCTCGAAACCCGCAGCCGCCGACAGCGTGTCGAATTCGTCTGCAAGATCGGACAGTTTCTTTTTCCTGTTCTTTGCCATCACCCCCGCCCTCAGCAGTTACCATCGTAAGTTGTCAGACTTACGCGTGGCGACCGTGCTTATTCCGCCACATGTCATTTTATGATGACAAACGCCCGTCAGAGGGCGGCGGGTTCCCCCTCTGATGACAAACCGATGAAAAAGCGGCGACGGATCAGGTGTTTTGCTTCAGCAGCCGCTGTTTCTGGCGGCCCCAGTCGCGTTTCGCGCTGGTTTCGCGCTTGTCTGCGACCTTCTTACCCTTGGCGATGCCGATTTTCAGCTTTACCCGTCCGCGATGGTTGAAATACATCACCAGCGGCACCAGCGTCATGCCTTCGCGCCCGATGGCCTGCCACAACCGCGCCAGTTCACGGCGACTGACCAGCAGCTTGCGGCGGCGACGTTCTTCGTGCCCGAACACGCCCGCATGGGGCAGCGCAGCGATATAGCCGTTAATCAGCCACAATTCGCCATTTTCCACGCTGGCATAGGATTCGGCGATGTTCGACCGGCCGGTGCGCAGGGACTTCACCTCGGAGCCAGTCAGGACGATGCCGACCTCGAGATCGGATTCGATAAAGTAATCGAATCGTGCCCGCCGGTTTTCGGCGATCACCTTGTAGTTCTTGTTTTCGGGTTCCTTGGCCATGACGCTTGCAGATAGGTGCACGCGGGCCGGGTGTAAAGGGTGGACCGGGGGACCGCGCCCCCAGCCCGGTCCACCGGGTCGGGCGTTCGTCGGGATATTTATCAAACGAAAGACAGGTCAGCCGCGTGTTGCCTGCATACACAGGCGCCCGTCGCCGCCCGCCACCCACAGATCATCGCCCCGACGGCACAAGACCACCGCTTCGCCAGCGATCAGCGGCGACACACCGCGAAAGGAAAACCGTTCCAGCCCCGGCCCGGCCATCAGCATCAGATGCTGTGCCAGCAGCGGGCCATGAACGACCAACCCGGCATAGCCTTCGATGTCGCGGGTATAATCGGCGTCGTAGTGGATACGGTGACCGTTCATGGTCAGTGCGGAATAACGGAACAGTTCGGTGCTGGTGAACACCCGGCCCTGCCGGTCGTCGGCATCGGTGGGCGCGGCGGGGTATCGGGGGGCGGCGCTGGCCCGTGCCTCGGGGCGATAAACCAGATCTTGCCATTCGGTGACGCAAAGCCGGCCGTTCTGGCTGATTTCGTGGCGCAGAGTGACAAAGGCCAGCGGACCCGACCGGCCCTGTTTGCGGGCGGTCGATTCGACGGTCGAGGTCTTTTGTGCCGGTTGTCCGGCAAACAGCGGCGCAACAAAGTGCAGCCGCCCCCCGGCCCACATCCGGCGTGGCAACCCCATATCGGGGATCAGCCCGCCCTGCCCCACCGCCGGATGTCCATCACGGCCCAGCTGATCCGCCGGGCGGGCATCCCAGAAATAGATCTGATGCGCAAAAGGCGGCAGCGGCGCATCGGTTGTCCAGCTCAGCCCCAGCGTGACGGCCAGTGCCGTCATTCGCGCGGGGTCCATGTGATCGCTTAGGGTGACGGGCTGGCTCATAGCCGCTAGGCTAGTGCGACAGGCAGGCACAGGAAAGGAAAATCCATGCGGCACGGCGGGCAGGTTCTGGTCAACGCACTCAAGGCGCAGGGGGTGGGGCGGGTTTTCTCGGTTCCCGGCGAATCGTTTCTGGCGGTATTGGACGGGCTGCATGACAGCGGCATCCAGAACATCGTCTGCCGCCACGAAGGCGGTGCCGCCATGATGGCCGAGGCAGCGGGCAAGCTGACCGGGCGGCCCGGTATCTGCTTTGTCACCCGCGGACCGGGGGCCACGAATGCCAGTGCCGGTGTGCATGTGGCGAAACAGGACAGCACGCCGATGATTCTGTTCATCGGCCAGATCGCCCGGTCCGACCGCGACCGCGAGGCGTTTCAAGAGGTCGATTACCGGCAGATGTTCGGCGGGCTGGCAAAATGGGTGGCCGAGATCGACCAGACCGAACGTATCCCCGAATATATCGCCCGCGCCTTTGATCTGGCCATGTCGGGCCGCCCCGGCCCGGTGGTGCTGGCCCTGCCCGAAGACATGTTGTCGGCCAGCACCGATGCGCCCGACCTTACCCCGGCCCCGCGTCCGGTGGCGGGCCTGTCGGCGGCGCAGGTGACGGCGATCACCGATGCGCTGGCGGCGGCGGAACGTCCGCTGGTGGTGCCCGGCGGCACGATCTGGACGCAGACCGATGCCGACAATCTGGCGCGCTTTGCCGAACACTGGGGGCTGCCGGTGGCGGTGCCGTTCCGGCGGCAGGATTACATGGACAACCGCCTGCCCAACTATGCCGGCGATCTGGGTGTGGGCATGAACGGTCGTCTGGGCGCGGCGCTGCGCGAGGTGGATTGTATCCTGGCGCTTGGGTCGCGTCTGGGTGACACGCTGACCGCGGGGTATGAGCTGATGAACCCCCGCGCGCAGGGGCGGCGCATTGTGCATGTCTATCCCGACCCGGACGAGATCGGGCACCTGTGGCGGGCCGACCCTGGCATCGCCGCCTGCCCCCGCGCCGCGCTGGCCGCTCTGGCCAATACCCCCGCGCCGCGCCGCTGGGACGATTGGACCGCCGCCCTGCGTGCGCATTACGAGGATTGGCAGACCCCGCGCGACACCCCCGGTGCCGTCAAAATGGAACAGGTGATCTGCTGGCTGTCGGCCCATCTGCCCGAAGACGCGATCATCACCAACGGCGCGGGCAACTATGCCTCTTTCCTGCACCGCTATTTCCGGTTCAAGCGCGCGCGGACGCAGATCGCCCCCACCTCGGGGTCGATGGGTTACGGCTTTCCGGCGGCGGTGGCGGCCAGCTTGCAGCATCCGGGGCGGGTTGTCGTATGCATGGCAGGCGACGGCTGTTTCCAGATGACCCTGAACGAGATGTCCACCGCCCGGCAGTATGGCGCCACGCCGATTGTCATCGTGGCGAATAACGGGCGCTATGGCACGATCAGGATGCATCAGGAAAAACACTATCCCGCGCGGGTGTCGGGCACCGATCTGTTCAACCCCGATTATGCCGCGCTGGCCCGCGCCTATGGCGGCCATGGCGAGGTGGTGACGGATGGCAACGATTTCCCCGCCGCATTCGGGCGCGCGCAACAGGCCGGCACATTGGCCGTGATCGAGCTGCAACTGGACCCCGAGGCGCTGACCACCGCCGCCACCCTGACCCAGATCCGCGCGGCGGCGCAAAAGGATCAACCGCGATGACGCCCGACGATCTGGCCGTTTTCGATAACCCCTGCTCGCCCCGGATCGTCAGCGCCTTTAGCGGCCATGGCCTCATAATGGGCAAGCTGCCGGACAAATTCGTCGCACGATCATGCCGATACAGACGACCTGTTTCTGGTGCTGCACGGGCAGTTGGGGATCAACCTGCCCGACGGCGCGTCGGATACACTGAACCCCGACCAGCTTTACGTGCTGCGTGCGGCATGGCCCATCGTCCCGGTGCCACGGTCAAAACCCATATGCTATTGATCGGGACAGCCGACACCCCAATACGGGTGATCCCGCCACGGTCGCCTTGAAGGAGCAGATATGAAGCCCGGCCCCCGAAACCTGATAACCGATGTCGCCGGGCTGCGGGTTGGCAATGCCCACGACCCCGCGCTGAAATCCGGTGTGACAGTGCTGACGGCGGATGCGCCCTTTGCCGCCGCCGTGCATGTCATGGGCGGCGCGCCCGGCACGCGGGAAACCGATCTGCTGGCCCCGGACAAGCTGGTGCCTGCGGTCGATGCGCTGGTGCTGTCGGGCGGCTCGGCATTCGGGCTGGCGGCTTGCGACGGGGTGATGGCCGGGCTGCTGGCCGCCGGGCGCGGCTTTGCCGTGGGCGCGGCACGTGTGCCGATCGTGCCGGGGGCCATCGTCTTTGACCTGCTGAACGGCGGTGACAAGGGCTGGCGCGACACCCCCTATCCGGCGCTTGGGCGGGCTGCGTTAGCGGCAGCACAACCGGATTTTGACATCGGCACCGCCGGGGCGGGCACCGGCGCAATGACCGGCTGGATCAAGGGCGGGCTGGGGTCGGCCTCGGCCGTGCTGGACAGCGGCGTGACCGTGGGGGCGCTGGTGGTGGTCAACGCGCTCGGCTCGCCCACCGTGGGCGACAGCCGCCATTTCTGGGCGGCACCGTGGGAACTGGAGGGCGAATTCGGCACGCTTGGCCTGCCGGGCAGCTTTCCGGCGGCGGCAGAGCCGCAACCGATGAAACGGCAGGGCGAGGCCACGACCATCGCCATCGTCGCCACCGATGCCACTCTGGACAAGGCGGCGTTACAGCGCATAGCCACGGCGGCGCATGACGGCATGGCCCGCGCGCTGGTGCCCGCGCACACGCCGCTGGACGGGGATCTGGTGTTCGCGGTCTCGACCGGCGCACGCCCCTTGGCCGACCCGCTGCGCGATCCGTTCCAGATCGGCCATGCGGCGGCCTGCTGTCTGGCCCGCGCCATTGCACGCGGCATTCATGCAGCACGGGCCGCGCCCGGCGATCTGCAACCTTGCTGGGCGGATTTGTAAGGCCGCGCCCAAAGCTGCGTATTTGGGCCAACAGGAAACCGGGGCGTTTCGATAAAAAAGGGCGAGGTCCGCAAACCCCGCCCCCAGAGATCGCCAAGAGGGAACAGCTTAGCGATAGATATAGACGATGCGGCGATCCTGAGGACCGACCAGCACAGTCTGACCGTTGACCGTTACATAACGGTAATCGTCATGACCGGGAACCTCGTGCAGAGTCACAGTTTCGGGAAGACCCGCACCCACGACCACTTCACCGTCCAGAACCACCGGATCGACCGGATGTTCGGTGATATAGGTGCGGACCTCGGGCGCAGGTTCCTGCGGGACTGTCGCCCCGGTTGCACCGCCAAGGGCGGCACCGGCCACGGCACCGAACGGCCCAGCGATGATCGCCCCCATCGAGGCACCCAAGGCACCGGCGACCGCCGTGTTCTGCGGCTGCATATCGGCGGGCTGTTCGATCACCGTCACGCCGATCTGCGTGCGGTTCGGGTAAAGCGGCTGGATCGTATCGCCTTCGCCGACGGCCAGATAATCGCCATAGGCCCAGCCTTCGGTGTCGTCATACGTCACCTGACACCAGTTGGCCGATTCGATGCAGCCTGCCACGCTGACCTCATCGCCATTGGCAATGACGCCGATCACCTCGTGCCAGTTGCCGGGGCCGGACCGCAGGTTCAGGTCGGCGGCCGCCGTGGCGGCGGTCTGGGCAAAGGCCGCGCCCGAGACGGTGGCGGCGGCAAGGGCGGTGGCAGCAAACAGTTTACGCATCACAAGTATCCTTTCCTATCGGTCCGGGTTCGGACCATCGGGCAGCCAACCCCGCCGCGCCGTTGATCGTTCCCCCACCGCCATCACAATAAATTTGCGGCATCGGCGGGAACCCGATCCTTTGACATCCGACTGGCCGCGTGATGATGTGGCCCCGACATCCGGGAAGGAACCGTTATGACCCAAAACACCACCGACCTGAAATCGCTTCTGAAAGACCCCTCGCTGCTGGAAACCCGCGCCTTTATCGCGGGCAAATGGGTGTCGGCGGCGGATGGCGCGACCTTTCCCGTCAGGAACCCGGCGCGCGGCGATGTGATCGCCGAGGTGGCCGATATGTCGCGCGACGATGCCGCCCGCGCCATCAAGGCCGCGCATCAGGCGATGAAGGGCTGGCAGGCGAAAACCGCCAAGGAACGTGCGCAGGTGATGCGCAAATGGTTCGACCTGATGATGGCCAATCAGGACGATCTGGCCACCATCCTGACCGCCGAACAGGGCAAGCCGCTGGCCGAGGCCAAGGGTGAGATCGCCTATGGCGCGTCATTCATCGAATGGTTCGGCGAAGAGGCCAAGCGGGTTTACGGCGAAACCATCCCCGGTCATCAGCCTGACAAGCGGCTGACCGTGCTGCGCCAGCCCATTGGTGTGGTTGGCTCGATCACGCCGTGGAACTTTCCCAACGCGATGATTACCCGCAAATGCGGCCCGGCGCTGGCGGTTGGCTGTGGTTTTGTCGCCCGGCCCGCGGCGGAAACGCCGCTGTCGGCGCTGGCGTTGGCAGTGCTGGGGGAACGTGCCGGTCTGCCTGCGGGTATCCTCTCGGTCGTCACCTCGTCGCGCAGCAGCGACATTGGCAAAGAGTTCTGCGAAAACCCGCTGGTACGAAAGCTGACCTTTACCGGCTCGACCGAGGTGGGGCGCATCCTGCTGCGCCAGGCCGCCGATCAGGTGCTGAAATGCAGCATGGAACTGGGCGGCAACGCGCCGTTCATCGTCTTTGACGACGCCGATCTGGATGCCGCCGTCGACGGCGCGATGGCGTCGAAATTCCGTAACAACGGCCAGACCTGTGTCTGCGCCAACCGGATCTATGTGCAGGCCGGGGTATACGACGATTTCGCGCAGCGACTGGCCAAAGCAGTCGACAGGCTGCAAGTCGGCGACGGGCTGGCCGAGGGCACCACCACCGGGCCACTGATCAACAAGGATGCCGTCGAAAAGGTCGAGGAACATATTCAGGACGTTCTGGACGGCGGCGGCGCGGTGCTGACCGGCGGATCGCGGCGCGAGGGGCTGTTCTTTGATCCCACGGTCGTCACCGGCGTCACCGACGACATGAAGGTCGCGACCGAGGAAACCTTTGGCCCGCTGGCCCCGCTGTTCCGGTTCGAGACCGAAGATGAGGTGGTCGAAAAGGCCAATGCGACCATCTTTGGCCTGGCGTCGTATTTCTATGCCCGCGACGTGGGCCGCATCACCCGCGTGCAAGAGGCGCTGGAATATGGCATCGTCGGCGTGAACACCGGCATCATCTCGACCGAGGTGGCCCCCTTTGGCGGCATCAAGCAATCCGGTCTGGGCCGTGAAGGTTCGCATCACGGCATCGACGATTATCTGGAACTGAAATACGTCTGTCTGTCGATCTGAGCGGCGATTCGCGCAAAGCTGGGCGTGTCTTTCGGGACACGCCTCTTTTATGTCCAGCGCGCAACGGGGCGTGCGGTGTCGTTGTGGCGCGTGCGGACCGGGCGCCCGAAAACACCCGTAATTCCTAGGTTTTTCGTGGCACAGTCGATGCACAGCGCGCGCACAACTGATGCACAACCTGTACACAGGCTGCGGGCGTTGCGCGCGTTATGGTGCGCCAAGGGCGGACAGGACAGCGGCGCGAACCTCACCCCCCGGCACCTCAGTAAAGGTCAGATCGTCGCGACCGAAATAGCTGGCGGCGTTCATCACGGACCAGCCATTGGTGATCAGCAGATAGCTGTCTTTGGCCGGGGTATCTGGGGCGGCGTAAAGAAAATCGCCCGTGCGGCGGTGCAGCGGATAATCACCGAACTGATTGATGCGGGTCAGAATATCGGCCAGCACATCCGCCGTCACCTTTGCCTGCATCAGCTTGCCGTCAAACCGGATCGCGGAATGAAAATCATGACGGCTGACCGGCCCGGCGGGCAGGCCCGCGCCGAATGTCGTGTGACCGATAAAACCGACATCGCCCCCGGCGTCGCGGGCCATGGCGGCGGCAGTGAACAGGGCCAGATCGCGCACCGGCATCGCCTTGGGGCTGGTGGCAACGATCTGGCGGTCGTCCGGGGTCAGATGCGCGTTCAGCGTTGTCGGGATCAGCGCGGCCAACGCAGGATGTGGGGTAGCACCGGGGTCGATGTCGATGCGGGTGATCCGGGCGGGCTGGCCTGGGATCAGGGTTGCCACGGCGATCTGGGCGGACCAGCTGCCGGTGTGCAGGTATCGCGTCGCACCCTGTTCGGCCAGCAGGGTCAGGTGGTCATGGCCGCCAATCAGCACGGTGCCATCAGGCAGCAGCGGCAGGATGTCGCGATCGGCCAGAACGCCCGCGTGGCTGAGCACGATGTTCAGGCCATCACCCATCAGGCCCGGCAGATGGTCGCGCACCCATTCGACGGGCGGCGGCACCTCGATCAGCGCGCGGGTCGACTCGGGATAGGTAAACAGCGCGTCGGTGGCGATGCCGGTCAGCGTGACGGGCTGGTCTGCGATGGTCAGCGTGATACTGGCCGGGGCATAGGGCTGGCCGCTGCGGGCGTCGATGATGTTCGAGATAACGGTAATGCCCAGATCGGTCGCACGCGTCACGAACTGCGCCAGATCGGGGTCAAGGTCGGGTTCGTGATTGCCGATATTGATGACGGTGGGGGCCAGTTTCGGCAGCTCGGCCAGAAAGGCCCAGTCGATTTCGCCCTTTGACGCGGTGGTGACGCTGTTGCCCGTCTCGAACAGATCGCCGTTCAGCACGATCAGCGGGTGCGGCCCCGCCGCCTGCGCCGCGATTTCTGCCAAAAGCGGGCCGGTGCGGTCATAGGCCGAATGCAGATCAGCCATCGCAATCACGGTGATCGCAAAGCCGGGCGCGGCGCGGGCGGCAATGGGCAGGGCGGCGCTGGCGGCCAAAAGGGCGATCAGGGTGCGGCGGTGCATGGGCTGTCCTTGTGTCATCGGCACGGCGATCATGCGCGCGTCTGATGACACAAGCGTTACATCACCCCCCGACGCTGCGGCTGCCGGTGCTGCGCGTGGTTGCCGTCTGGCCAAAGCCGCCGCGTTGGGCGACCTGCGCGCGGGTCATCGGCGGCTGGCCCATCGTGGTGGGGGCCTTGTTGAACGCGCCCGGCTGCATCTGGCCTGCGCCGCGATTGTTGGCGACGCTGGTGCCACCCGGCGTGGAAAAGCGCCCGTCCGCCGTTCGCGCCAAAGGTTGGCTGGCGACGCCGCGCCCGCCCATCATCGACCCGATCAGATAGCCCATCATCAGCGGCATGAAAATCGACCCGGCCCCGCCGCCCTGCGCGGTCTGCGCCGGATCGCCGCCGCAGTTGCCCTGACCGTGTTCCTGTTCGCACAGCTCAAGGCTTTCATAGCGGGGGGCGGTTTCCAGATGATCCTGCGCCGCGCTGGCAAAGGCGGTGCGGCAGTCGGCCTCGGTATAGAACAGGTTGCCCTGCTGGGCGGATGCGATGCAGGCGGCCTCGGACGGGAAGGCCTCGGCGGCGGTCTGTTCATCGCGGCACCCGGCAAGGGCGAAAGCGGTGCTGCCCATGATGGCAAGGGCGACGGTGCGGGAACGTTTGCGCATGGGGGCCTCCGGCGGTTGGTCGGGGATATATAGGGGGTTTTGGCAGGGAATGTCACCCCGCCCCGTGCCTATCTGACTGTCATGGCGCGCCATAGCGACGCAAGACCACCTGACTTTTGTGCCCGGCGATCAGGCCGGATGCCGCAAGAAGATCGTTCAGGGCTGACAGTTCAGCCGTCCCCGGCAACCGGACCGACATGACAGCATCAATGTCGCCTGCCAGCGACACGACCGACTCCACACCTTGCAGCGTCATCAGCCAGTTCAATGCCCTATCGCAAGGGCGCACAGCGATCTGAACAAATAGCAGCGCATGGACCTGTGCAGGCTGATCGGTGATCGCGGCATGATAGCCGGTGATAACGCCGGCCTGCTCCAGCGCCGCGACACGAGCCTGAACCGCGGGGCGTGACAGGCCGATTTCGCGCCCGATGGCTGCGGCGCTGATCCGCGCGTCCTTGCGCAGTAGGGCAAGGATGCGCCGGTTGGTTCTATCTATCTGCATAGCGATTCAAGCATAACGCAACCCAATCCCGACGCTGTGCAAGGTGACGTAGCGCGGAGAATGATGTCTTGTCGGCAATAGCACGAAGGAGACAGCCATGCGTATGATTTCACCTCGAAATTTCACCGCTAGCCGCGCTTGGGGCGCGATGGACATCGAACGCATCACCGGCGCCACGACGGTGCGGCTTCATTGGACCGATCAGCCATATAAGTGGCATATCAACGATGGTCCCGAAGTTTTCGTCGTTCTGGATGGCACGGTTGATATGCATGCAAGGGAAAACGGCACTGTTACCATTCACCGCCTGCTCTCCGGCGATATTTTCCATGCAGAGGAAGGGGGCGAGCATGTCGCCCATCCTTGTGGCATAGCAAGGGTTCTGGTCATCGAGCGCGAGGGGAGCGTTTAGCCCCATCGCCTAACCCCGAATAAAATGCGGCTTGAACCGGGACAGGTCCTGCGTGATGCGGCTGGCGTCCTCGCGGATGCCCATGCCGGTGCAGGTCTCGCCCACGATCCATGCGCCGATGATCGGGCGGAAGCCGTCGAAAACCGGCAGCGGGCAGTATTCCTGCACGATCATCGGCTGGTCGTCGTAATCGCGGTTGGGGGCGGTTTCCGTGGGTTTGCCGTTTTCGATGATCTGGACCGAGGCACCTTCGCGCGAGAAGATGGGTTTGACGACATGGCCGCGCTTCAGGCGGCCTGCGACGTCTGCGAAACCTTCGGCGCGAGCGGCGCCGCGTCCGGTCAGGGCGTCGGCCACATCGCCCAGGAAAAACGCGGGCAGCAGGTTCGGGTGGCCCGGCGCGATCTGCCACAATACGGGCAGGATGGCTTTGTTCGACACCAGCGCCTTCCACGCGGGTTCGATCATCTGCACCTGCGCGCCGGCGATATGGTCGGCAAAGGGGTCGCGCAGCAGGTCTTCCCACGGATACAGCTTGAACAGCGTGCCGATGACGCGATCTTCGCCGTCGGTGAACTGGCCGCGATCCGACAGGCCGATGCTTTCCAGATCGGTGTAATGCGCGCCAAGCCCGGCCTCGCGCGCGGCCCATGCCATTGCCTCGACGGTGGCGTAATCCTCGGGCGTGTCTTTCATCGCGGCGAAATGCACGTCGGTATCAGCGGGCAGGATCGCGCCCCAGCGTTCGACCAAAGCTTCGTGAATGCCGTTGAACTGATCGTCCCCGGAATGCAGCACCCCGGCGGCGATCTGCTGTTCCAGCCACAGCCACTGAAACGACGCCGATTCATACAGCGAGGTCGGCGTGTCGGCGTTGTATTCCAGCAGCTTGGCCGGGCCATTGCCGTCATAGGCAAGGTCCATGCGGCCATAAACCTCGGGCTGGGCGGCGTCCCAGCTGTCGGCGACCAGATCCCAATGCGCGCGCGGGATGCCCATGCGCGACATCAAGTCTTCGCTGTTGATGATCCGGGCCACCGCCTCGCGGCAGAGCGCGTGCAGTTCGGTCGCGGGGTCTTCGATGCGGGTTTCCACCTCGGCCAGCGAAAATTCATAGGCCGAGGTTTCATCCCAATAGGGTTCACCGTGCATATCGGCGAAGGTAAAGCCCAGCCTTTCGGCCTCGGCGCGCCAGTCGGGGCGTTCAGGCAGGGCCAGCTTGCGCATCAGTCTTCGTCGTCCTCGTCATCGTCAGCGGGCAGGTTGAAGAAGCTGTCGGCATCCAGTTCACGTTCCGGCTGCTGTTCTTCGGATTCGTCCGACAGGCGGAAGTTTTCCAGTCCGGCGATGGCAGTCGGCAAGCGCGCCTCGCCCCCCATGGCCAGCGAGGTTTCAGTGCTGACCAGCTTGCGCCGTTCGTCATCGGTCATCACGCCGCCTTCGGCAGCCTTTTTCTGCGCGGCCTTTTGGACAGCCGCATCCAGTTCGGTCTGACGGCACAGGCCCAGTGCCACCGGGTCGATAGGCTGGATATTGGCGATGTTCCAATGCGTGCGATCACGGATCGCCTGAATGGTCGGTTTGGTGGTGCCGACCAGCTTGGCGATCTGCGCATCAGCCAGTTCGGGGTGAAACTTGACCAGCCACAGAATCGCCGCCGGACGATCCTGCCGTTTTGACAGCGGCGTGTAGCGCGGCCCGCGCCGCTTTTCCTCGCCCTCGGCCGCAGGGTTGTGTTTCAACTTCAGCTTGTAGGCGGGGTTGGCCTCGCCGCGTTTGATTTCTTCGGGGTCCAGCTGGTTCGAGGCGATCGGGTCATAGCCCTTGACCCCGGTGGCCACATCGCCATCGGCGATGCCCTGCACCTCAAGTTCGTGCAGACCGCAGAAATCCCCGATCTGTTTGAAGCTGAGCGTGGTGTTATCGACCAGCCAGACAGCAGTGGCTTTGGCCATAAGCGGCTTGTTCATGATTATCTCCTTAATCAGCCATCGAACTGATAGCTGGCGGGAACAAAGCGGAAGGTAATGTCCCCGGTGCGGGCAATAAAGCCCAAAGCCGGGAACGGCATATGATAACCGACAAAAGGCAGGCGTTCGTCGGCCAGACGGGCCAGAACCCGCTGCCGCGTGGCGGCGCCCGCGTCTTTGTCGAGATCGAACCGCACATGCCAGTCGGGGCGCTGCACGGAATAGACGTAATGGTTAAAACTGTCGCCGGTGATCAGCAGGCGCTGACCGGCGCTGTCCAGCAGATAGGTGGTATGGCCGGGCGTGTGGCCATAGGCGCCCTCGGCCGTGATGCCGGGCAGAATTTCTTCGCCATCGCCGATCTGCCGTGCCGCATCAATCAGCGGGGCAACCTTGGCGGTATAGGCGTCATTGGGGTTTGCGGCCCAATGGTCGTTTTCCAGACGCGGCACGATCAGTTCGGCATTCGGAAAGGTCGGCGCATCGCCATCCATCAACCCGCCCACATGATCGCCGTGCATATGGGTCAGCACGACATGGGTGACATCGCCCGGCGCAACCCCAGCGGCAGCCAACGCAGCCACGGTCATTGCCGACTCGATCCCGGCATCGAACAGCACCAACGCATCCGGCGTTTTGACCAGTGTCATGGTAAAGGAACTGCCGGTCCGGTCCGAGGGGATGAAATTGTCGTAACTGATCTGTTCAAACTCGGCCGGGTTGGCGTTCAGGCCAAAGGTGGCAATGGGATTGTCCCGCATCCCCGAACCGCCCAGCAGGGTGTAAACCTGAAACGCGCCCAATCGAAACCCATACGCCCGGCCCGGCGCAACGGTGTCCACCTGCGCACCCGCAGGAACAGCGGCCAGCACTGGCAGCGCACCAGCCATAGCGATCAGACCACGACGGTTCAGCATCATCTTGCCCATCCTCCTGTCCTTTATCCATGACATTTCGCGCCGGGAAAACGGCGTGGGCATTGGCCCGGCTTCGCGTTTTCAGGAAAATTTGCAGGTCTTGTATCGCAAGGACAGGCGAGGGAAAAGAGAAAAATCTTTCCCACAGGGGGCGGCATGGCAGGAAATTGGATGGTGGCACTAGCCTTTGCCGGGGTGCTGGCGGGGCCTGCGGCTGCGCGCGATGTGGCAGGACAGTTTGATTACTATGTGCTGGCACTGTCATGGTCGCCCAGCTGGTGCGCCAGCACCGGCGATAATCGCGGCGCCGATCAATGCGCGGTGGGGCAACGCATCGGCTTTGTCGTGCATGGGTTGTGGCCGCAATACGAACGCGGCTGGCCGGAACGCTGCGCCACCGCCGAACGCGATCCCTCGCGCCGCGAAAGTCAGGCGATGGCCGACATCATGGGATCGGGCGGGCTGGCATGGTATCAATGGCAAAAGCATGGCCGTTGCTCGGGCCTGTCGGCGCGGGGATATTACGCCGCAACCCGGCAGGCGCTGGACGTGGTGGCGATCCCCGAGGTCTTCACGCGCCTGAATCGCGACATCCGCCTGCCCCCTGCCATTGTCGAAGACGCCTTCATCGAGGCCAACCCCGCCTTAGGCCGCGACGGCATCACCGTCACCTGCCGCGACGCCGCGCTGCAAGAAGTCCGCATCTGCCTGACCCGCAATTTTCAGCCGCGTGATTGCGCCCCGGATACAAGACGCGACTGCCCGTTGCCCGCAGTGACGATGGCACCCCCGCGATAGGTCAGGGCCGGGGGGCACCCCCTTTTCCTGCCCCTCCTCATCCCGTGGGATATTTAAGGACAGAAGATGCGGCGCTTAACCCGATCTTAAAGCGTATCATGCAAGGATGGCATCACGGTACAGGCGGGGACGCCGATGACCGTGACAGGAGATGCCGCACCCGCGCCCTGGCCCAAAGCCCGGTTCGGGTGCGCGCGCATTCCACACCGCGCCCTGCATCTTCTGTCCTGTAAATATCCCCGCCGGAGGCTCCGGCAAGGCAGCAGGCACCGCCGGTTGCAATTATCAATAAGCCGCGCCGCCAGCACCCGCAGGCAGGGTGCCATAGGGCAGCCAGACGGTTTTGATCTGCACCGCGCGACGCAGGAACGGCTCGCCCTGCGTGTCGGGGTCGCTCCAGCGCAGCGCAGGAACGGGCCAGACAGGTTTTAGATTGCCGCAAGCGGCGCGCTCGGCGGATCGCAGACCATCGGCCGCGCCATGATACCACAGCGCCGCCACTTCGTCATGGGCAGCCAGAGCCACCGCCAGATCTTCACGCGGGCCGGTCAGGATGTTCACCGCGCCACCAGGCAGATCGGATGTGTCCATGATCTGCGCCAGATCGAACAGCGCCATCGGATCGTCTTGCGCCGCCACGGCGACCACGGCGTTACCCATAGCGATGGCGGGCAAGACCAGCGACACGAGCCCGGCCAAAGGCGCTGTGTTGGGACAGATCACCCCCATCACGCCAAAGGGTTCGGGGATCACGTTGACCAGATGGCCGGGCCTGGTCTGGACATTGCGGCCATCGTATTTATCGGCCCATGCGGCATAGTGAAAGACGCGGGCGATGGCGACGTCAGCCTCGGCCCCCGAGGTGCGGGCGGCCAGCGCGTCGCGGCGCTGCGCCATGTTTTCGGCCAGAAAATACAGCACCTGCGCGCGGGCGTGGCCACCCATAGCGGCCCATTTCGGCGCGGTTTTGGCTGCTGCTTCAACGGCATTTCGCACGTCTTTGCGCCCAGCCAGCGGGGCCAGCCCGCCGGGCACGGCATACATCTGCCCGCTGTCCGGGCGTTTCTGGGCACCGCCAATATACAGTTTGGCCGTGCGGTCGATGGAAGCGGCGCCCTGCCCTGCCCCCGGCACCACAACCGGGGCTGCGGGCGTGGAAATCTTTTCCGTTTTTCTCAGAGACACGGTCAGGTAATCCTGCATCCCGGCAAAGCCGCCCTCGCGCCCAAAGCCGCTTTCCCGCATTCCGCCAAAGGGTGCCGCCGCGTCGAACAGGTTGGCGGCGTTGATCCAGACCACACCCGCCCTGATCCGCGCGGCCAGATCGGTCGCCACCGCCGCGCTTTCCGACCAGACAGAGGCCGCCAGCCCATAGCGGGTGTTATTGGCCAGCTCCACGGCCTCGTCTGCGGTGCGGAAGGTGGTCAGGGTGGCGATGGGGCCAAAGATTTCCGTGCCGAACGCAGGATTGGCGGGCGTCACGCCGCGCAAATATCCAGGGGCGATAAAGCACCCCTCGCCGGGCGCGCCGCCGATCATCTCGGCTCCGGCATCCACACCGGCACGACATAGCATCAGGATACGGTCCTTTTGCACCGGGTCCACGATCGCGCCGATGTCGGTGGATTTGTCCAGGGGCGGACCAACACGCAAGCGGCCCATGCGGGCGCGCAGCAGCGTTTCAAACCGCTCGGCGATGGATTCGGCGACCAGCAGCCGCGACCCGGCACAACAGACCTGACCCTGATTGAACCAGATGGAATCGACCACGCCTTCCACCGCCGCATCCAGATCGGCGTCGGGCATCACAACAAAGGGCGATTTCCCGCCCAGCTCCAGCGTCAGCGCCCGCCCGGTTCCGGCCAGTGTTTCAGCAATCTGGCGCCCCACCTCAGTCGATCCGGTGAAGGCGATCTTGTCCACATCCGCCCCCACCAGCGCCGCGCCGGTCGCACCATCGCCGGTGACGATGTTCACCACGCCGGGCGGCAGGCCAGCCTCGGCGCAGATTTCGGCAAAGGCCAGCGCGGTCAGCGGCGTGTATTCGGCCGGTTTCAGCACGACGGCATTCCCGGCGGCCAGCGCGGGGGCAATCTTCCACGCCAGCATCAGCAGCGGAAAGTTCCACGGGATGATCGCACCGACCACGCCCAAGGGAGCGTGCCCCGGAAAGGCGGTGTCACGCAACTCGGCCCAACCCGCATGGTGATAGAAATGCCGTGCGGCAAGGGGGATGTCGATGTCGCGCGCCTCGCGAATGGGTTTGCCGTTGTCCAGCACCTCAAGCACCGAGAGGAACCGTTCGCGTTTCTGGATATGCCGGGCCAGCGCATACAGATGCCGGGCGCGGGCATGGCCGGGCAGCGCCGCCCAGCCCTTGGCCGCCTTGCGCGCGGCCTTGACCGCCGCCGCAACGTCATCCGCCGTGCCCTGCGTAATCTGCGCCAGAACCTGACCCGTGAACGGGTCACGGGTGTCAAACAGCGCACCCGGCGCGGTCCACGCCCCGCCGATGAAATGGCCAAAGGCACGGCCCGACAGCCAGTCACGCACCGCGCCCGCATCCTCGGACGAGGGGCCGTAATCCAGATGTTCCATGATCTCGCTCACGCTGGACATGTTCCCCCTCAGGCGATGGCAAAGCGGTGGGCGCTGGCATAGCGCCCGGTCACGTGATGGCTGATCTGCCGTTCGATGTCGCCCAGCAGAGACGAGGCCCCGATGCGGAACAGCCCCGGCGACAGCCAGTCGCGACCCAGTTCCTCGAACATCAGGACTTGCCAGTTCAGCGCGTCCTTGGCCGTGCGCAGCCCGCCTGCGGGTTTAAAACCGACGCGATGGCCGGTCTGGGCATGGTAATCGCGAATTGCGCGGGCCATGACCAACGACACCGGCAGGGTGGCGTTCACGCCTTCCTTGCCGGTCGAGGTCTTGATCCAGTCGGCCCCGGCCTGCATTGCGATGTGGCTGGCACGGGCGACGTTTTCCAGCGATTTCAAATCGCCGGTCGCCAGAATCGCCTTCGTCCGCGCCGCGCCGCACGCCTCGCGCATGGCGCGCAATTCGTCATACAACGCAGCCCATTCGCCGCGCAGCACATGGGCGCGGGTGATCACGATGTCGATCTCATCCGCGCCCTGATCGACGGCATAGCGTATTTCGGCCAGCCGCAGGTCCAAGGGCATCAGCCCGGCCGGAAAGCCGGTGGCGACGCTGGCCACGGGAATGGCACTGCCCGCCAGTGCAGCCTTGGCCGGGGCCACCATCGTCGGATAAACGCAGACCGCGCCGGTGGTCAGGTCATCCACCCCCATCGCCGCCAGCAGATCTGCGGCAATCGGCTGGCGTGCCTTGGCGCACAAACGGGTTACGCGGTCGGGCGTGTCGTCACCGGACAGCGTGGTCAGGTCGATACAGCGCACCGCGTTCAGCAGCCACGCCGCCTGATGGTCTTTTTTCAGGCTGCGCCGCGCGGGCAAGGTCGCCGCGCGGCGTTCCACCGCCGGGGTGTTGATGCGCACCTGCGCCAGCGCATCAAGGTTCAGCGCCGTGCCAGGGTTCCGCTGTGCCGGGGCCGTCACCTTAACCGCGCCCCAGCCAGCGCGACAGCCGCCCGCGCGCCCGATCAGCGCGGGCATCCACCCGCTGCACCGCCGGATCAATGGTGCGTTCGCGGAACTGCGCCCACATCCGCCACAAGGTCAGCAGCAGCACCATCATCACACCCAGCACGATCATGGCGGGCCAGTTGGTCGCCCGCACCTCGGGTCCGGCCACCGGGCGGATCGAAATGGCATTGGGATAGGTGGACAGCCACGGTATCCGCCAACCATAGCCCGTCACCGAAACCCAGCGCGGATGATCCGAGGTCGAGCGCAGATCGGTCGCCTGCCCATGCAGGTTAGAGCTGTCGTATTTGAAATAGGGCGGCCACAGCCAGCCGGTGTCTTCGTTACGATACACGAACACACGGCCATTGGGGCGCACCGTGTCGATGAACCGCACATCGCGCAGCCCCTGCTGGTTCTCGACCGTGCCGGCATCCTCGCCTGCATAAAACATCTGGTTCGAGGGCGTGATCGCAGTCAGCCGGCTATAGGTGTTGGTGATCCGCACGGTGTTCTGCGACGGCAGCGCGTAATCCAGAAAAGCAAAGACGATCAGCCCGAAGGTGACGCCCAGAACGACCCTGACCCAATACATATCCGCCCCTACCTGTTGTTGACGTAATAGATGATCGCCATGATGGCCAGCGTCGGCACCACAAAGACCAGCCCGACCAGCCGCGCCTTGAGCGTCTTTTCAAAGCCGACCATGGAACGCCGCACGAAATCTTTCCGTTCCCTGCTGTCGCCCGCGCGGTCGGGGTGGCGACGATCCCATTCTTCTTCCAGCTTTTCACGCCGCAGCGACCGGATGTAAAGCGACAGCAGCACATAAAACAGCGCCTCGATGGCGATGACGACGGCAATCAGGCGAAGCAGCGCGGCCATGGGCGATCTTTCACGGTTCAGGCGTCAGTGGCGGTGTCAGGACGGGACGCCCTGACGACCAGCCGCAACAACCGGCCAAGCAGACCCCCCCGCACCCGCAGCCACCATACACACAAGCATATGCGGCAGGAACACCCCCGACGTTGCGGCACCCGACAGCAATCCGACCAGCAGGGCGGCAGCCAACGGTATCACCAGCCGCGCGCCGCCCAACCCGCCACCGCCGCCACAACGGGCCACAGCAGCATCACAACCAGCACTTCGGACGGCAACGAAAAAACTGTCTCGCCAAAGCGCATGGCGACAATCATCAGCAACAGCGCGGCCATCAGCACCGCCGCACTGCCCAACGCCAGCCGCAAACCATCGGCCAGCCAGCCGCGCCGGATGCGCAACTGTCGCAGCCACAAATGCGTCGCCATCGCGACCACAGCAAGACCGATGAACCACAGCGCCATCGCTGCCACTGCTCCCACCATCACGCCCCCCGAAATCGCCATTGCCCGCGCGGCCAAGCGCCCCTAGCCTGCGCCGTATGACCCACTTATCCGATGCCATCGCCGCGCGCCGCAACGATCTGATCGCGCTGACACAAGACCTGATCCGTATTCCGACGCTGAACCCGCCGGGACGGCACTATCATGACATCTGCGCCTTTCTGGAATCGCGGCTGGCCCCGCAGGGGTGGGATTGCCGCCTGATTCGCGCGCAGGGCACGCCGGGCGATTGCGCGGAATTTCCCCGCTGGAACATCGTCGCCCGCCATACCGGAACGCGGCCCGGCGATTGTGTGCATTTCAACAGCCATCACGATGTGGTCGAGGTCGGCCACGGCTGGACGCGCGATCCCTTTGGCGGCGAACAGGATGGCGACCGCATCTATGGCCGGGGCGCCTGCGACATGAAGGGTGGGCTGGCCGCCAGCATCATCGCCGCCGAAGCCTTTGTCGCCACCCACCCCGACCACGCGGGCAGTATCGAGATCAGCGCCACCGCCGACGAGGAATCGGGCGGATATGGCGGCGTGGCCTATCTGGCACAGCAGGGGGCGTTTGCCCACGTAAACCACGTCATCATCCCCGAACCGCTGCACAAAGACCGTATCTGTCTGGGCCATCGCGGCGTCTGGTGGGCGGAAATCGAAACGCAGGGCCGCATCGCCCATGGCTCGATGCCGTTTCTGGGCGACTGCGCCATCCGCCACATGGGCGCGGTGATCGCGGAAATGGAGGCGACGCTGTTTCCCCTGCTGGCGGGCAAACGCACCGAAATGCCAGTCATCCCCGAAGGCGCGCGGTCATCGACGCTGAACATCAACAGCATCCACGGCGGCGAGGGCGAAGGCCACGCGGGCCTGCCCGCGCCCTGTGTGCCCGACCGCTGCCGCATCATCATCGACCGCCGCTTTCTGATCGAAGAAGACATCGCCGAGGTCAAGGCCGAGATGACGGCGCTGCTGGAACGGGTGCGCGCCGCCCGTCCCAGCTTTCGCTATGAAATCCGCGATCTGTTCGAGGTCCAGCCCAGCATGACCGACCGCGACGCCCCGGTGGCGCGATCCACCGCCGCCGCGATTCAGCGGGTGCTGGGGCGGCAGGCGGGCTATGTCGTCAGCCCCGGCACCTATGATCAGAAACATATCGACCGGATCGGCAAGCTGCAAAACTGCATCGCCTACGGTCCGGGCGTTCTGGATCTGGCGCATCAGCCGGATGAGTGGATCGGCATTCAGGACATGCTGGACAGCGCCACGGTAATGGCGCTGGTGCTGGAGGATTTGTTGGGGTGATCGGAAAGACGGCGGGATGAGACGTTTTCTGACCCTGATCGGCGCGGCGACCCTGATCGGTCTGGCACAGATCGCATCGCCGCACGCGCGTGATCGGGCAGGCAGGGCAGCCCCGGATCAACGCCCCCGCAGGATGCGCCGCCCACCGCAACATCCCCACCGCTCCCTGACTGGAGCCAGACCATCGACCGGATGGCGACGCGGTTTGGCGCTTCGGCGATCATCATTGTGGCGTGGTATCCGCTGTTTCGGCTAGCCCCCGAGTTGTGCAAGGCCGTATGGACCTATGAACTTCCCGAACTGACATCGCAGATGTGGGTTGTCTGGATCTTGCTGGGGCTGGCGGTGGTGATGACACCGCTTGCCTTTGCCTCCGCATTGTCGGTCATCCTGCCGCTGTTCCGGCACCTTGAGGGCAGCAAGGGTTTCTGGCGGATCGTGGCATCGGGGGTGGCAACCGCGCTGGCCATCTACATCTATGTGGCGCTGCTGGCGATCATCGGCATGGGGAGTGAGTGGAGTGGCGAACTGATCGGTCTGGCCAAGCAGTTGACGATTCAGGACAGCGCCTGCGGCCCGACCAGCCTGCGCGGTCAAGCCTGTGAAGATGCGATCAACGCTATTCTGACGGAAATCGACTAGCGTCGCCGGCCCGTATCAGGATTGAGACCGGGCCGTGGCTTTTCGGCCCCGCTCCAAGCCGCGTATTTGGGCAAACAGCACGCAGTGCGCCCGTTACAGCCCGCCCACGCGCATCAACACAAAGACCGAGCGTTCCTCTTTCTTGATCCGGTCGTCGCTGACCATCAGGAACAGGTCGTCGGCCACCTGCGTCAGCCCTTCGTAATCGGCATCGGTGATGGCAGGCACCTCGATGGGGATGGCGGCGGTCGGGCAGGTGCCGTCGTCGGTGCAGGCTGCGGGATCAAGCAGGCGCAGGTTGGGGCGCAGGTCTTTGCCCTTGCCCTGCCGTTCCAGCAACAGCAGGCGACCATCGCGCAGAGTGGCCATGGCCTTGAGACGGGTTTCATTCGGCTGGGTATAGAACAGGTCGCGCCCCTCGCTGGTCAGCAGGTTGTGGCGGAAACTGCCATCGGGGGCTTCTGCCGCGACCTCGGGCGCTGTGACCACTTCGCCCGTTGTCAGCAAGGCCAGCGATTCCGGCCCGTGCTTGCCGCGCCTTTCATCCAGTGCGGGGGCCAGCGTCTCGGGCAGCGGATATTCGGCAACCATCTGCCCCTGCGCGTCAAAGATCCCCGCTTGCGGGCCGGTTTCGCTGAGGATCATCAGCCGCGCCTCACTGCCCTCGGCGGGCATCAGGGCCAGACCTTCCGGGTCGAATGCCTTGGATTTCAGCGTATCGCCATTCGCATCAATCAGCCGCGCCGCGCCTGTCGGGGTCAGTGACAGCCGGTCGCCCTCGGTCGTCAGATCAAAGGTGAACAGGATGCCCCGGTCGGACACGCCGTAAAGCACACCGGATTGCGGGTCATGGGCCAGCCCGGACAGCTCGGCCAAGGCTTCACCGTCCACCGGGGTTTCGGGCAGGATCAGCGTATCCAGCACGGTGGCGGTGGGGGTATCGGCCCAAACCGGAGCGGCCAGTATCGCGGCGACGGCGGCAGCAATAAAGCGGGTCATGGAATGTCCTGTTCTGCGTTGGAATAGGGGGTAAACGCAGCAGGCATCAGATGTTTCCATAAAAAATGCACAGGCCGCGCCCAAGGACGCGGCCTGTTGTCAATGCGGCGGGCGATCAGCCCTTTGGCCCGGCCTCCAACGCGTCTTCAAAGGTGCGCAGGCCGGTGCGGGGGGACTGGACCAGAACGGCCATGTTCCCCGGTTTGTGCTGGTTGCGATACATCTTCATATGCGCCTGCGGGATTTCGGCCCAAGGGAACACCTCGGACATGCAGGGGTCGATGCGGCGTTCCAGCATCAGCTTGTTTGCGGCGGATGCCTGTTTCAGATGCGCGAAATGGCTGCCTTGCAGGCGTTTCTGGTGCATCCACATATAGCGCACGTCAAAGGTGCAGTTGAACCCGGTGGTCCCGGCGCAGATCACCACCATACCGCCCTTTTTGCAGACGAAGGTCGATACGGGGAAGGTCGCCTCGCCGGGGTGTTCAAACACGATGTCAACATTGTTGCCCTTGCCGGTGATGTCCCAGATGGCCTTGCCGAATTTGCGCACCTCGTTGAACCACTGCTTGTATTCCTCGGAATTGACCTTGGGCAGCGCGCCCCAGCAGTTGAAATCCTTGCGATTGATGACGCCTTTCGCGCCAAGGGCCATGACGAAATCGCGCTTGTCTTCCTCACTGATGACGCCGATGGCATTGCCGCCCGCCGCGTTAATCAGCTGGATCGCGAACGACCCAAGGCCGCCCGACGCGCCCCAGACCAGCACGTTCATGCCGGGTTTCAGTTCATGCGGTTCATGGCCGAACAGCATCCGATAAGCGGTGGCCAGCGTCAGCGTATAGCAGGCCGATTCTTCCCATGTCAGGTGCTGCGGGCGGCGCATCAACTGCTGCGCCTGAACGCGGGTGAATTGTGCGAATGATCCGTCAGGGGTTTCATAGCCCCAGATACGCTGGCTGGGCGAATACATCGGATCGCCGCCGTTGCATTCCTCGTCGTCGCCGTCGTCCTGATTGCAGTGGATCACCACCTCATCGCCGACCTTCCAGTTTTTCACCTTGTCACCCACGGCCCAGACGATACCCGAGGCATCAGAACCGGCGATGTGATAGGGGGCCTTGTGGCCATCAAACGGGCTGATCGGCTGGCCCAGACCGGCCCAGATACCGTTATAGTTGACACCCGCCGCCATCACCAGAACCAGCACTTCGTGGCTGTCGATGCTGGGCGTTTCGACCACCTCGACCTGCATGGCCTGATCGGGTTCGCCGTGCCGTTCGCGGCGGATCGCCCATGCATACATCTGTTTGGGCACATGGCCCAAGGGCGGCATCTCGCCGATTTCATACAGATCCTTTTGCGGCGCATCATAGGGTGCGATCGGGGTCGGGGCGTCCAGAGCCATCATTTCCTCCAACAACTTGCCGCACCGCAGAATCGGGGCGGGATTGGGCTAGCGATAATGGTGGATGCGCAACATTGCAACAGGCGGGCGGCTAGATTTGTAATAATGTGTCCGCCGCGCCGCAGCGTTACGTCTTGCCCCCGGCAAGGATCAGCGGCTGGCGCGGTGCCGTCTTTTCGCCAAGCACCAACTGCCGTGTCACAGGATTCTGGCGGCAGATCGTATGCAGCGCCACCGGCAGCAGGATACCTGCCGCCACCCCGGCCAACAGATTGACCGGCAGCGACGTGATCTCCATCCCCTCCAGAAACCGCCGCATCCCCGAGGTTGCGAACACATGATACAGATAGATCGTGAACGACGCAGGCCCGATCTTTTCCAGCAGCCTGATATGAGGCAGCGCCAGCATCGCCGCCAGACAGCCGCCGGTGCCGACCAGCATGCTTTGCAGATCTCGCGCATTCTCTGACAGCCTGCCGGTCTGATCCAGAATCGACAGGTTCATCGCCACGCCCGCGGCAAAGGTTACGCAAGCCACCGCTGCCAGCACCTTGCGGTGCCGCATGATCGCCGCACGGTGTCGAAAAACCGCCGCGCCCAGCAGGAAATAGGGCAGCAGCAGAATCGCGCCATTCACCGAAAGCGGATTCTCTGACAGGTGGAACCCGCTCAACCACAGCGCAAAGGCCAAGACTGTCAGAACCGCCGTTCCCCTGCCGCCCAAAAACGCATCGACAGGGGCATAAAACCAGAAAATCAGCAGGATCGCCTGAAGAAACCAGAAATGCGCATAGCCGGTCACGAAGGGCCACCAATAAGCCCCGTTCAGGCTGAAACTGGTGTGGCTAAGATCGGCCAGAATCGCAAAGGCAAGGATCGCGATGGCACCGGGAACCGCCAGCCGCCGCAGCTTGCCGGTCAAGAACCCCGCGACTTGTCCGCGTTGCGGCGGGCGGATCGCAAACACCATGCCGGCGATAAAGGCGAACAATGGCATCCGCAGATCGGCGAAAAGCCCGGCAAAAATCCGGTATCCCGAGGGGTAATCCAGTTCCAGCCCATTCTCGGGCGAGGCACCGATCACATGATAGCTGACAAGCAGCAGCACGGCCAGCGCGCGTGCGGTCTCGATCGGAAAGACGGCCCGACCGGGATCAGGCCTTGACTGCGGCAACATGGCATACCTCGGAATCATTAAATGCACCCGAATCACCCTGGGTGCTGGTGCCTTGTATACGGTTTCTCCGTTTTCGCACAGTCGCAGCTTGGCGCATCGGCAATGCCGCGCCGCAGCGAATTGACGGCGCAGCTTTGTTTCGGTATTCGACAATCAACAGTAATATTGTTGCGAGTCGTGACGATGACCCAGAAAGACAAACCCTGGCTGTTCCGCACCTATGCCGGGCACTCGACCGCCGCGAAATCCAATGCGCTGTATCGCAGCAATCTGGCCAAGGGGCAGACCGGCCTGTCGGTGGCCTTCGATCTGCCGACGCAGACCGGATATGACAGCGATCACACGCTGGCGCGGGGCGAGGTGGGCAAGGTCGGCGTGCCGGTCTGTCATCTGGGCGATATGCGGGCGCTGTTCGATCAGATCCCGCTGGAACAGATGAACACCTCGATGACGATCAACGCCACCGCGCCGTGGCTGTTGTCGCTGTATATCGCCGTCGCCGAGGAACAGGGTGCCGATATTTCCGCCCTGCAAGGCACGGTGCAGAACGATCTGATCAAGGAATACCTGTCGCGCGGCACCTATATCTGCCCACCGAAACCGTCGCTGGCGATGATTACCGATGTCGCCGCCTATACGCGCGAGCATCTGCCGAAATGGAACCCGATGAACGTCTGTTCCTATCACCTGCAAGAGGCCGGGGCGACGCCGCAGCAGGAACTGGCCTATGCGCTGGCGACCGGCATCGCGGTCTTGGACGATCTGAAGCGCAAGGTGCCTCAGGCGGAGTTTCCGGCGATGGTCGGGCGGATTTCGTTCTTTGTGAACGCCGGCATCCGGTTTGTGACCGAACTGTGCAAGATGCGCGCCTTTACCGAACTGTGGGACGAGATTTGCCGGGATCGCTATGGGATCGAGGATGAGAAATACCGCCGCTTCCGTTACGGCGTGCAGGTGAACAGCCTTGGCCTGACCGAACAGCAGCCGGAAAACAACGTCTATCGCATCTTGCTGGAAACTCTGGCGGTTACGCTGTCCAAGAATGCGCGGGCGCGGGCGGTGCAACTGCCGGCGTGGAACGAGGCACTTGGCCTGCCGCGCCCGTGGGATCAGCAATGGTCGCTGCGGATGCAGCAGATTTTGGCCTATGAAACCGACCTTCTGGAATATGGCGATCTGTTCGACGGCAACCCGGTGATTGCGGCCAAGGTCGAGGAGTTGAAACAGGGCGCGCGGGATGAACTGGCCACGCTGGACGCGATGGGCGGTGCGATCGCGGCGATTGACTATATGAAGGGGCGCCTGGTCGAATCGAATGCGGAACGGCTGAACCGGATCGAGGCGAATGAAACCATCGTCGTTGGCGTCAACCGCTGGCAGCAGGGTGAGGCCTCGCCGCTGACCTCGGGCGACGGGACGATCATGGTGGTTGATCCGGCAGTCGAGGCCGATCAGGTCGCGCGGCTGGAGGCATGGCGCGCGGGCCGGGACGAAGGCGCGGTGCAGTTGGCGCTTGGCGCGCTGCGTGATGCGGCACGCGCGGGCAAGAACATCATGCCCTATTCCATCGCGGCGGCGAAGGCGGGGGCAACGACGGGCGAATGGGCCGGGATCATGCGGTCGGTGCATGGCGAATACCGCGGGCCTACGGGCGTGTCGGCCAGCCCCTCGAACCGCACCGAGGGGCTGGAGCCGATCCGCGAGGCCGTCGATGCCGTCAGCGCCCGTCTGGGCCGGCGGCTGAAGTTTCTGGTCGGCAAGCCGGGCCTTGATGGCCATTCCAACGGCGCCGAACAGATCGCCTTTCGCGCCCGCGACTGCGGCATGGACATCACCTATGAGGGCATCCGCCTGACCCCCGAACAGATCGTCGCGGCGGCACAGGAACAAGACGCGCATGTCGTCGGCCTGTCGATCCTGTCGGGCAGCCATCTGCCGCTGATCGAGGAATTGATGGACCGGATGCGCGCGGCGGGTCTTGGCGGCACGCCGGTCGTCGTGGGCGGAATTATCCCCGATGAGGATGCGGCACGGCTGACGGCGATGGGCGTGGCGCGGGTCTATACGCCCAAGGATTTTGAGCTGAACCGGATCATGATGGATATTGTGACGCTGGTTCAGCCGGGGGAAAAGGCGGCCTGAGGGCGAGAGGGAGGACCGGGGGTTTCACACCCCCGGACCCCCGTGGGATACTTACAGACAGAAGATGCGTCAGGCGGCCTTGTGACGACACATCAAGGCTGGCTCGGCTGCGGTCAGTGTAATCGGTAAAAAGCCATCGTAACCGAAGTTCATCGGCGCGGCGAATTCGGCCTGTGTCAGCAAGCCCAGTATATAGCCATGGAACGGCAGACCCGGCGCATGGACCGCATCGACCAAACCCTGTGTCAGCAACACGATGCCGCTGGCTTCGCCTATCGACAAAAGTGGCGATCTTGGTCAACAGCGCGGCGCCGAGCTGGCTGGTGCCTGTTTCAGACTGCATTCCCTCGATCATGCACAGTGCAGCGAAATCAACGCCTTGGATGATAGCACGGCTGGCGCGATGGCAGAGGGCGACAGCGCTCAGCCCCGGCCAAGCATGTAAAATTCCGGGTTGGGCGGGATGTCGCCCGCGTTTACCAGCCGGTTCGACATGCCGAAAAAGGCGGCAATCGCACCGATGTCCCAGACCTCATCGGGGGTGAAGCCCGCCTTGGCCAGCGCATCATGGTCGGCCTGCCCGATCCTCCCCGCGTCCAGCGTGACCTTTTCGGCGTAATCCAGCATCGCGAATTCGCGCGCCGACAGATCGGCCTTGCGCCAGTTGACCGCGACCTGATCGGCGATCTGCGGATTTTTCGCCCGGATGCGCAGGATCGCGCCATGGGCGACCACGCAATATTGACAGCGGTTCAGGCCGGAAATCGCCACCACGATCAATTCGCGTTCGGCCTTGGTCAGCCCCTCGTCCTTGTCCATCAGCGCGTCGTGGTAGGCGAAAAAGGCGCGGAATTCGGCGGGGCGGTGGGCCAGCGCCAGAAAGACATTGGGGATAAAGCCGGATTTCTCGGCGACCGCCAGGATCGCCTCGCGCATATCATCGGGCAGGCTGTCCAGATCGGGGACGGGGAAACGGCTGATGGCTTGGGTCATGGTGGCCTCCTTTTCCCGGCAGACTAGCGCCCCGATTTCAGCGCCGCCAGCGCCGCCTGCACCTTGGGGCTGCGGTGCAGATCGACATGCGTGACCAGCCACAGAATGCTGTCCCATTCCGGGTTATGCGCGATTTCCACCAACCCGGTGGCCAGATCGGCATACAGAAAGCCGACGCCCAGCCCCATCCCGATTGCCGCGCGCAGTGCCGATGGCTCATTCGCCGTCAACACCTGCGCATCAGACCGCACATTCGCCTGAACCCAAGGCATATAGGGTGCCCTGCGCGCTATATCACCTGGCAGCACAAAGCGGTTGCGCGCCAGATCATCGGCCAGCGGCAGATCAGGGGCGGCGAACAGCGCCATCCGCAACCGCAAGAACGGCTGCACCACATAGTCGGGTTCCGACGGACGCACTGTCGCACCGCGAATCGCCACATGTGCCTCGCCCGCGCCAAGGCGGAACAGCCGGGCGTCGGTCTGATAATCCAGCCGCAGGCCCGGATGGGCGGCCAGCATGGGCGCAAGGCGCGGCAGGATCAGCCAGTGCATATCGGGCAGCGCCGTGACCGTCAGCACCCCTTCGATGGCTCCGCCGCCCCGGATACGGGTGTGCATCTGGGCGACGCGCTCTTCGATCCCGCTGCCGGATTCCAGCAGAACCTGCCCTTCCTCGGTGGGGGTATAGCCGCGCGCGCCGCGCTGAAACAGACGCACCCCCAAGGCCGCCTCAAGCGCGTCGATGCGGCGGATCACCGTGGCATGGTGAACCCCCAGCACCGTGGCTGCGCCGCTGATCGTGCCTTCACGCGCAACGGCCAGCGCCACGCGGATGTCGTCCCAATTATCCATCTGTGCAAATCCGAACAGAAACTGCGCGATTATCGCTGTTTTGTTCGCGCTCGCATAGGGCTATCTCATCCTCAACGAACACAGGAGCCTCATATGCACATCCTTCACCTCGACAGCGCGATCACCGGCGAAGCCTCGGTCTCGCGCAAGCTGACCGCCGACGCCGTTGCCCGCCTGACCGCGCAAAACCCCGGCGCGACCGTCACCTATCGCGATCTGAACCAAGGCGTGCCCGCCATCGACACCGACTGGTTCAAGGCCGTGCGTCTGGCCCCCGCGAACCCCACGGCCGCGCAGCAGGCGCTGATCGACACCTCGGACGCGTTTCTGAAAGAGGTGCAGGACGCGGACGTTCTGGTCATCGGCGTGCCGGTTTACAATTTCACCATCACCGCGCAGCTGAAAAACTGGCTGGACCAGATCGCCCGCGCCGGAATCAGCTTTCGCTATACCGAGGCTGGCCCCGAAGGTCTGCTGAAGGGCAAGCGCGCGATCATCGCCTATACCGCCGCTGGCACCCCCATCGGGTCGGACCTGGACTACGCCTCGGGTTATCTGCGGCATATGCTGGGCTTCCTTGGCATCAGCGATGTGACCTTCGTGCCCGCCGACGGCCTGGCCATGGACCGCGAGGCCGGTCTGGCCCGCGCACAGGCCGCGCTGGATCAGATTGCCGCCTGATCCGCGCGGTATGGAAAACGGCCCGGCGTTGACTCGCGGGCCGTTTTTGCCTATCTGAACCAAGATTCCCGGAAGGATACCCCTTCCGGTCCCCGTCACATGCGGGGATCGCCCCCCGTCAGCGCGGCTGCGCCCACGGGGGCAATTCGTGTTTTGGACCGCAGGAGGCCCGCCATGTTCGAGAACCTCTCCGACCGCCTTGGCGGCGTCTTCGACCGGCTGACCAAACAGGGCGCGCTGACCGAAGATGACGTCACCGCCGCCATGCGTGAGGTGCGCACCGCCTTGCTTGAGGCGGACGTGTCGCTGCCCGTCGCGCGGTCTTTCGTGAAATCGGTCACGGCCAAGGCCACGGGCGCGGCAGTGACGAAATCCATCACCCCCGGCCAGCAGGTGGTCAAGATCGTCCATGACGAGCTGATCAAGGTTCTGGCGGGGGATGAGGGCGACGACGCCCTGCGCATCGACAACCCGCCCGCGCCGATCCTGATGGTGGGCCTGCAAGGTTCGGGCAAAACCACCACCACCGCCAAACTGGCCCGCCGGTTGAAGGAACGCGAGAAAAAGCGCGTGTTGATGGCGTCCTTGGACACCAACCGCCCCGCCGCGATGGAGCAGTTGGCCATTCTGGGCCAGCAGATCGGCGTCGATACCCTGCCCATCGTGCCGGGCGAATCGGCGGTGCAGATCGCGCGGCGGGCGAAACAGCAGGCCACCCTGGGCGGTTATGACGTGTTCATGCTGGACACCGCTGGCCGTCTGCACATCGACCAGCAGCTGATGGACGAGGTGCAGGCCGTGCGCGACATCGCACAGCCGCGCGAAACCCTGTTGGTTGTCGATGGCCTGACGGGTCAGGACGCGGTGAACGTCGCCACCGAATTTGACGGCAAGGTCGGGATCAGCGGCGTCGTGCTGACCCGGATGGACGGCGACGGACGCGGCGGTGCCGCCCTGTCGATGCGCGCCGTGACCGGCAAGCCGATCCGCTTTGTCGGCCTTGGCGAAAAGATGGACGCACTGGAATCGTTCGATGCGCAGCGTGTCGCGGGCCGCATCCTCGGCATGGGCGACATCGTGGCCTTGGTCGAAAAGGCCCAGCAGGTGCTGGAGGCCGAACAGGCCGAACGCATGGTGAAACGGTTCCAGAAGGGGCTGTTCAACATGAATGACATGCGCAGCCAATTGGAACAGATGCAAAAGATGGGCGGGATGCAGTCGATCATGTCGATGATGCCCGGCATGGCGAAAATGGCCAAACAGGCCGAAGACGCGGGCATGAACGACGTGATGATCCGCCGCCAGATCGCGCTGATCAACTCGATGACGAAAAAGGAACGGGCGAACCCCGACCTGCTGCAAGCCAGCCGCAAGAAACGCATCGCCACCGGGGCTGGCCTTGACGTGCAAGACCTGAACCGTCTGCTGAAGATGCAGCGGCAGATGGGCGATACGATGAAAAAGCTGGGCAAGATGAAGGGCGGCATGATGCGACAGGCCATGCGCGCGATGATGGGCAAGGACGGCGGCCTGCCCGACATGGCCAGCGCCGATCCGGCGAAAATGGCCGAGGCGGCCAAGATGCTGCAAGACCCGCGGGGCTTGGGCGGGCAGCTTGGCGGCATGGGCCTGCCGGGCGGCCTGTCGGGGATGTTTGGCAAGAAATGATCGCGCTGGTCGATCATATTCCGGTTCTGGAAACGGAACGACTAATCCTGCGCGGCCCGCGCCTGGCGGATTTCGATGCCGTGGCGGCGTTCTATGCCGATCCGCGCAGCAAACCCGTCGGCGGACCGATGAAGCGCGATCAGGCGTGGTCGGAATTTGCCGCAAATGCCGGGCAATGGCTGCTGCGCGGCTATGGCTTTTGGGAAATCGAACACCGCGAAACCGGCCAGACCATCGGCCGCGCGGGTATCTATCACTCCGACAACTGGCCCGAACCGGAATTGGGCTGGATGCTGTATGGCAACGGTCAAGAGGGGCGCGGCATCGCCCAAGAAGCGGCAACCGCCGCCCGCAACGCCGCCGCCCGCCTGTTCGGCATCACCCGCCCGATCTCGTCGATCGAGACGGGCAACCACCGCTCGATCCGGCTGGCCGAACGCATGGGCGCGCGGCCCGATGGCGACTGGCAAACGCCCTATGGTCTGATGTTGCGCTTTCGCCACGAGGTTGTCGCATGACCCCTGCCCCTTCGATCATCCCCACCGTAGAAACCGAACGCCTGATCCTGCGCGCCCCCCGGCGCGAAGATTTCGATGCCTATGACGCCTTCTATTCCGATGTGCGCAGCATCTTTGTCGGCGGCCCGCGCACCCGGTTCGAAAACTGGTTTACCTTTCTGGCCCTGCCCGGCCATTGGGCGCTGATGGGCTTTGGCTACTGGATGATCGAACTGCGCGAAACCGGCCAGGTCATCGGCAGCGCGGGCATCATCCAGCATCTGGACTGGCCCGAACCGGAACTGGGCTGGCAACTGTTCGAAGGCTTTGAAGGGCACGGCTACGCCACCGAGGCCGCCATCGCGGCCCGCAAATGGGCCGCCGCGCAAGGCATGGCACCGCTGGTGTCCTTTGTGCCGATACCCAACGACCGCTCGGCCATGCTGGCGCAACGCATCGGTTGCCAGCATCAGGGCACATGGGAAAGCCCCTTTGGTATCCTGAACGTCTGGCGTCATCCGCAGGAAACCGCGTGATGTCTGTCTTTCGTTTGCAAATATCCTCGGGGGTGCGGGGGCAGACAGCCCCCGCTCCTGCCCTCACCGCAAAGGCCGTCCGATGACCGATGACACCACCCGCGCCGCCACGCTGCTGGCCGAACACCGCGCCAGCATCGACCGGCTGGATGCCATTCTGGTTTATACGCTGGCCGAGCGGTTCAAGCACACCCAATCCGTCGGCCATCTCAAGGCCGAACATGATCTTCCGCCGTCCGATCCCGCCCGCGAGGCAACCCAGATCGCACGGCTGGAACGCCTCGCGCGCGAGGCCGACCTGGACCCGGAATTCGCGCGCAAATTCCTGAACTTCGTGATCGCCGAGGTGATCCGCCATCACGAAAGCTTCCAATCCTGACGGGGCCACGCCCCACACCGCCATTCAAAGGAGAAAACCAATGGCCATGAAGATCCGTCTTGCCCGTGGTGGCAGCAAGAAACGCCCGCACTACGCCATCGTCGCAACCGACAGCCGGATGCCGCGCGACGGTCGTTTCATCGAAAAGCTGGGCACCTATAACCCCTTGCTGCCTAAAGACAGCGAAGAGCGCGTGAAAATGGACATGACGCGCGTTCAGCACTGGCTGGATCAGGGCGCGCAGCCGACTGACCGCGTGGCCCGCTTTCTCGAAGCCGCCGGCGCCCGCCCCAAGGCCGAGCGCAAGAATCTGAAAAAAGGCGAGCCGGGCAAAGCCGCCCAGGAACGCGCCGCCAAAAAGGCCGAGCGTAACGCCGCCCCGGCCGAGGCAGCCTCGGAATAAATGCTCTGGCCCGCCCCCATCGGGCGGGCCTTTCCTTATCGGACGAAAGCCCCATGCGCGTGCTGTTATTGGCCATCATCTTTACCGCTGGTTTTATCGCCGGACGTGGTGCCGAACGCTGGCTGGCCAAGGACGCCTGCCTTGACGCGGGTGGCGCGATACGGGGCAACCTGTGCCGGGGGCTGTCATGAGTGATCGCATCTGTATCGGCGCCATCGCGGGGGCCTTTGGCGTCAAGGGCGAGGTGCGGTTGAAAAGTTTCTGCGCCAACCCGCCCGACATCGCCACCTATGGCCCTCTGACGACCGAGGATGGCGCGCGGTCCTTTACCGTGCGGCTGACGCGCCCCGTCACCGGCGGGCTTGGTGCACGGCTGTCGGGCGTTACGACCCGCGAGGACGCCGAACGGCTAAAGGGTGTGACGCTGTGGGCCGCGCGCGATGCGCTGCCCAGCCTGCCTGACGACGAATTCTATCATACCGACCTGATCGGGCTAGAGGTGGTGGACACCGGCGGACGCGTTCTGGGCCGCGTGCGCGCCATCTTTGACCATGGCGCAGGCGACATTCTGGACATTCACGGCCCATATCCGATGCTGATCCCCTTCACCCGTGCCGCCGTGCCAACCGTCGATCTGACCGCGCGCCGCATCGTTGCCGACCCACCGGACAGCGACGAATGAGCCGCGTCCTGCTGCACCCCGGTTTTCACAAGACCGGCACCAAAAGCGTGCAGCAGTTCCTGTGGGCCAATGGCCCGCTGATCTGGCCCCATACGGCGCTGATCCTGCCTGCCCGCATCACTGAACTGACGCGGCTGGCCTTTGCCCAGACCCGCGCACCTTCGCCCCACAATCTGGCCGCCCTTGGCGACGAGATGCGGCAGTTCATCGGCGGGCTGTCGCTGGCCCGTCCCGGCAAGACACCGCGCGATGTCATCATCAGCGCCGAAAACCTGATCGGCCCGATGCCGCGCGGCGACGGCCCGCCCTACCCCGCCACCGCCCTGATCCTGACGGAACTGGTCGCCGCGCTGCGCGAGACCATCGACGCAACCGAGGTCACGATCCACCTGTCGCTGCGCGATCAGACGGCATGGGCGCGCAGCATCCACGCCCATCACGCAAGGCGGCTGAACGGCCCGCGCATGACCGCCAGCGCCGCCGATCTGGCCACTGAACTGGCCCGCTGGCCGCTGGCGCAGCGGGCGGCACTGACCATTCCCGGTGCGACCGTCACGGCAACCGACATCGCCACGCTGGCCGGTGAACGCTGGGGTATCGCGCAGCCCTTCGTCGATTTCCTGCACCTGCCTGCCGCCGCACTGGACCAACTGACGCCGGTGCCGCATCTGCACCGCTCGGACCACGCGCTGACGGACCGGATGCTGGAACTGAACCGCTCGCTGCTTGACGCCGATGCGCTGGCGCAGTCCAAACGCGCGCTGTTGTCCCCCACCGGAAAGATGTCCGCATGAAATCCCATGGCCGCCTGTCGATCCGCACCAGCGCCACCCCGCGCGACCTGATGGCCGAACCACAGGTGCGCGGCGCATGGACGGCGAACATCGTCACTCTGCTCCCCGAGGCGTTTCCCGGCATCCTTGGCCTGTCATTGACCGGACGCGCGCTGGCCGAAGGTCTGTGGAACCTGCGCACCATCCCCTTGCGCGACCATGGCATCGGGCGGCACCGCAATGTCGATGACACACCCGCGGGCGGCGGAGCGGGCATGGTGATCCGCCCCGATGTGATGGCCGCCGCGCTGGACTGCGCCGACCCCGGCCTGCCGGTGATTTACCTGTCGCCGCGCGGCGCGCCATTCACGCAGGCCCGCGCGCGCGATCTGGCCCTGGGGCCGGGTATGACGCTGATCTGCGGCCGGTTCGAGGGCGTGGACCAGCGCGTTCTGGACGCTCGCCGGATCGAGGAAATCAGCATCGGAGACTATGTTCTGACCGGCGGCGAACTGGCCGCTCAGGTCTTGATCGACGCGACGGTTCGGCTTATACCGCGCGTGCTGGGGAATCAGGCGTCGCTGACCGAGGAATCCTTTTCCGAAGGTCTGCTTGAGCATCCGCAGTATACGAAGCCCGCTGAATGGGAAGGCCGTGCGATACCGGATGTTCTGTTGTCCGGCAATCACGCGGCCATTGCCAGTTGGCGGGCATCGCAGGCCGAAAGGCTGACCAAGGAACGCCGCCCCGACCTGTGGCGGGCATACGAAACCCGTATGGACCCGACAAAGGACCGACAGCTCTCGGGCGCATCAGACCAATCGCGGGACCGCCGCGAGACATGAAAGGAATTGCGATGAACCTGATCGCCCAACTGGAAGCCGAGCAAATCGCCGAGCTTGGCAAAAACATCCCCGATTTCAAGGCCGGTGACACCATCCGCGTCGGTTACAAAGTGACCGAGGGCACCCGCACCCGCGTTCAGAACTATGAAGGCGTCTGCATCAGCCGCAAGGGCGGCAATGGCATCGGCGCCTCGTTCACCGTGCGCAAGATCTCGTTCGGTGAAGGTGTGGAACGTGTGTTCCCGCTCTATGCCACCAACGTCGCCTCGATCGAGGTTGTGCGTCGTGGCCGTGTGCGCCGCGCCAAGCTGTATTACCTGCGCGACCGTCGCGGTAAATCGGCCCGGATCGCCGAAAAAACCAACTACAAGCCCAAAGCTGACGCATAAGGAGATCGGCGATGCGCAACGATATTCACCCCGACTATCACCTGATCGAAGTCAAGATGACCGATGGCACCACCTATCAGGTGCGTTCGACCTGGGGCAAGGAAGGCGACACCATGGCGCTGGACATCGACCCGACCTCGCACCCGGCATGGACGGGCGGTTCGTCCCGCCTGATGGACACCGGCGGCCGTGTGTCCAAGTTCAAAAACAAATACGCCGGTCTGGGCTTCTGATCCCGACCTGCACGGAAAACGCGCGAACACGGAAACGTCGCCCCTTGGGGCGGCGTTTTCATTCGGAAAGGGGCACTCATGTCACTGGGAATGCAGGATCGGCTGTCGGTTGGCAGATTGTTTCGTGTGTTCTGGTGGCAGGTCGGCATCACATGGGTGCTGACGCTGCTGGAAACGGCGCTTTTCGCGCTGATGCCCCTGCTTATTGGCTGGTCGATTGACGGGCTGGTGAAAAACGACTGGACCTCGTTCCGGCACCTGTTGCTGATGCTGTTCAGCCTGCTGGCCATTGCGACCATGCGGCGGCTGTATGATACGCGGGTTTACGGAACGATCCGGGTTGAGCTGGGCAAAGTGCAGGCTGCCCGGTCGGCCAGCGATCCGGTCAGCGTCAGAAACGCACGGGTTCTGATGGGGCTTGAGCTGGTGGACTTTCTGGAAAACACCGCGCCCGAGGCCATGACATCGCTGGTGCAGGTCATCGTCGCGGCGGTGGTTCTGTTGTTCTTTCACGGCTATCTGGCGGCCAGTTCCGCCGGGGCGCTGGTCGTCATGCTGCTGATCTATGCCGTCGCCGCACCACGCTTTTCCGCCTGAACGGTGCTTTGAACGAGGCCGCCGAAGGGCAGATCAGCGCGCTGGACAGCCACAGCCCGCGCCGGATCGCCGCGCATTTCCTGCGGCTGCGTCGGCAAGAGGTGCGGTTGTCCGACACCGAAAGCATCGTCTATGGGCTGATTTTTCTGGTGCTGCTGTCGATGCTGGCCTTCAATATCTGGTTCGCCGCAACCCGCCTTGGCGGCAGCCCCGGCACGATCTTTTCCGTTATCGCTTATTCGCAAGAGTTCCTGCAATCCGCCGTGCAACTGCCGGTGGCTTTACAGGCGTTGACACGCCTGCGCGAAATAACCGAGCGGATCAGCCGCCTGCCGGAATCCGACAACAGCGCTTAACACTGCCAGCAGACGCCGCCCATATGCGGGCGGCGTCTGCCCTTGCGCGGCCATAGGTCAGGCGCGCCCCAGCAGACGGCCCAGCCAGCCATCGCCCCGAACCGCAGGGGCAACCCCGACCGGATAGCCGGTCAGATGGCGACCACCGGCGTCGATGGTGACACGTCCATCCCAGTATCGGCGCAACACCGTGCCTTGGGCAGTTTGCGTGCCTGCAACCGTGATGGTGGCCAGTTCCCCGCCCTCGCGCCGGATCAGATCATCATATTCATCGTAAGGGATCGGCATCGCATAAGGTGAAAAGCCCGACATAGCAAAATGGTGCATTTCAGTTCCTCCGCTGACAACATTGTGTTGATCTGTGCTGGCACCCGCACGGGTGCCAGCCGGTTCAGGGCGCGGGCGTGGTCAGACCGGACTGCCGACCACCTCTGCCCGCCATCGCGCCGGATCACGGCCTCGCATCAATTGCGCCATCACCTCATCCGGGGTGTCGGTGCGCATCGACAGGCTAAGACCATTGATCCGGTGTGGCTGGCCGGTGGACAAATCGACCAACCGCACCGAGACCATATCCGGGACACAACGCGCGTTCACGAACAGGGCCGAAAGTCGCGTAAACATCGTCATCGCATCTCCTCCTTCTGGTTGTGGTCTCTTGCGATGATTTAATTACGACATGATTCGTCGTGTTAATCAAGAAAAAAGACGACCCCTGTGGTAGATATTGTTACACACCCCAAGGGTAGCCGGGTCATGCCCGTTTCTTCATCACCCGAGATCATCAAGACCACCGCGCCGTTCTCTTGATAACGAACACCTACCTGCACCGCATCTTTTGCGATCGCGACAGGTCTGGCCTTGGACACTGGCATCGCATCGGCGACCAGGCTGCACACCGACCCGACGCAGCCTGACATCCGCGCCTTTGCGCCACCCAATATGGACGATTCACTCGGGTTCTGGACCGATCTGGGCATCACCCTGATACAGACAGACGGACGAACCGGCGCTGATGATCGGCACGTTTGACGCGACGGGGTGGCGGGCGGACGACGCGACACACCGGCACCCCGCCTGTGACGGCTCTGGGCGGGTTAGTGGCGTCGCGCCGTCTGAGGGGGAGCAAGGCGCGCCCCTAAAGGGCGGGCCACGCCGGTCATTCGGCCTGCTGCCCTTCGGGCAAAGCAGGCAGATCGGCGATTTTGCTGCGGCGCAGGTCGGCCAGTGTCAGCGATTCCAGCAGCAGCAGGTAAGACCAGAACACTTCGGCGAACAGGCGGCGGACGCGGCAGCTTTCTTCGTCGGCGCAATCCTCGCACCGCTGATAGGATTTCGTGGACAGGCAGGGCAGCGGTGCCAGCGGCCCGTCGATCCGGCGCAGCAGGTCAGACAGCGGCACCTGCGCCGGATCGCGCGCCAGTGCATAGCCGCCATTGCGCCCCCTCACAGACCGCAGAATGCCGGTGTTGCGGATTTCCAGCAGGATATGTTCCAAAAACCGCTTGGGCGCACCCGATCGGCGGGCGATTTCCTCGATCTGCAACGGTTTACGGTCGCCATCGTATTCATCTGTCAGCACCGACAGTGCCTTCAGCGCGTATTTTGTCTTTTGCGTAATCATCACTTTTCCTGCCGTCCCGCATCCTGCGCATCAGGTTGCGGGCTTGTCCACAGCTTTCACGCCCTGCCCGGCTTTTCAACAACGGGTATGGCCGCTAGGGTCGCCCCGGTTCATTTGGGGCAGACCTTTGGCGCATATCATCGTCGTTGGAAATGAAAAGGGCGGGTCGGGGAAATCGACCACCTCAATGCATGTTGCCACCGCATTGGCACGGATGGGGCATCGCATCGGCGCGCTGGATCTGGACGTGCGCCAGCGCAGCTTTGGCCGTTATCTGGAAAACCGTGCGCATTTCCTGAAACGCGAGGGGCTGGACCTGCCCACACCCCGGCTGGGCGTGCTGGCCGATGGCCCTGATCCGCTGTCCCCGGCGCTGACCGAACTTGAGCCGGATTGCGATTTCATCCTGCTGGATTGCCCCGGATCGCACACCAAGCTGAGCCAGATGGCCCATACGCTGGCCGATACGCTGATAACGCCGATGAATGACAGCTTCATCGACTTTGACCTGCTGGCACATATGTCGCCCGAGGGCAAAGTGCTTGGTCCCTCGATCTATGCCGAAATGGTCTGGGCAGCACGGCAGATGCGGGCGCAGGCGGGGGCGGGGGCGATCGACTGGCTGGTGCTGCGCAACCGTCTGGGCACGCAAGCCATGCATAACAAGCGCAAGGTCGGCGGCGCGCTGGCCAGCCTGTCGAAACGCATTGGTTTCCGTGTCGCGCCGGGTTTTTCCGAACGGGTGATTTTCCGCGAACTGTTCCCGCGCGGACTGACCCTGCTGGATCTGCGCGACATCGGGACCGAACAGTTGTCGATGTCGAACATCGCCGGGCGGCAGGAATTGCGCGACCTGATTACGACGCTGAATCTGCCGGGCGTGGTGGTGAATTTTTGACGCCCAAAGCCGGGGGTTCCCCCCAGCCCGGTCCAGGAAGGGGGCCGGGCGTTCGTCGAAAAAAGGTCAACCGGACCTTTTTCTGATCCTCCTCACCCCGTGGGATATTTAGGGACAGAAGATACCAAAAAGGCATAAAAAAGGGGCTGCAAGGCCCCTTTTCGTTTTATATGTCCGGGTCTTAGGCCAGCATTCCCATCGGGTTTTCCAGATGGGCGACGATGGCTTGCAGCAGTTGCGCACCAAGGGCACCGTCGATGACGCGGTGATCGACCGACAGCGTCATCGACATGACATTGCGCACCACGACTTCGCCGTTTTCCACCACCGGGGTCTGGATGCCCGCGCCCACGGCAAGGATTGCGCCATGCGGCGGGTTAATGACCGCATCGAAGTTTTCGATACCAAACATGCCAAGGTTGGAAATCGCAAAGCTGCCGCCCTGATATTCGTGCGGGGCCAGCTTTTTGTTCTTGGCGCGGTTGGCGAGGTCTTTCATCTCTGATGACAGCGCCGACAGGGTTTTCTGCTGTGCATCTTTCAGCACCGGCGTGAACAACCCGCCTTCGACCGCGACCGCCACAGCCACATCCGAGGGTTTCAGTTTCACGATCCGGTCGCCGGCCCAGATGGCATTGGCGTCGGGCACCTCTTGCAGGGCCAGCGCGCAAGCCTTGATGATGAAGTCGTTGACCGACAGTTTCACCCCGCGCGATTCCAGCTGTTTGTTCAGCGTGGCGCGGAATTTCATCAATTCGTCCAGCTTGGCCGACCGGCGCAGGTAGAAATGCGGGATGGTCTGTTTGGCCTCGCCCAGACGGGCAGCGATGGTGCGGCGCATCCCGTCGAGGGCGACTTCCTCGATCTCGCGGCCTTCATACATCTTGAGGATGGCTTCAGCCGAGGGACCAGCCGCCGGTTTGGCGGGCGCGGCGGCAGGGGCAACTGCCTGTGCCGGGGCAGGTGCGGCAGCGCCGGGTTTGGCGCCTTCGACATCGGCCTTGACGATCCGGCCATGCGGGCCCGTGCCTTTCAACGCCGACAGGTCGATGCCCTTTTCCGCCGCAATCCGCCGCGCCAGGGGCGAAGCGAAGACGCGGTTGCCGTCCCGGCTGGGGGCGGCAGGTGCGGGCGTCGCCGCAGGGGCAGCAGCGGGTGCGGCTTCAGCCTTGGGTGCGGGGGCGTCGGTCTGCGCCTTGGGTGCGGGCACCGCATCCATGCTTTCGCCTTCCTCGATCAGCACAGCGATGGCGGTGTTCACCTTGACCCCGGCAGAGCCTTCGGCCACCAGAATTTTGCCGACGATGCCTTCATCGACCGCCTCGAATTCCATCGTGGCCTTGTCGGTTTCGATCTCGGCCAGAATATCGCCGGATTTGACGGTATCACCCTCTTTCACCAGCCATTTGGCCAGCGTGCCTTCCTCCATCGTGGGGGACAAGGCGGGCATCAGGATTTCGGTTGCCATGGTCGTTCCCCCTTACCGATAGGTGACTTTTTTGACCGCTGCCACGACTTCATCAGCCGTCACCAGCGCCAGTTTTTCAAGGTTGGCGGCATAGGGCATGGGCACGTCCTTGCCGGTGCAGTTGATGACCGGAGCATCAAGGTAATCGAAGGCGTTTTCCATGATATAGGCCGACAGATGGTTGCCGATACTGGCCACCGGGAAGCCTTCCTCCACGGTTACGCAGCGGTTGGTTTTCATCACCGAGGCGATCACCGTGTCATAATCGATCGGGCGTAGCGTGCGCAGATCGATCACCTCGGCGTCGATGCCATCTTCGGCCAGCCTGTCGGCGGCGGCCAGCGCGTGCGCCATACCGATGCCAAAGCTGACGATGGTCACATCGCTGCCCTTGCGGGCGATGCGCGCCTTGCCGAAGGGAATGGTGAAATCTTCCAGATCCGGCACCTCGAACGAACGTCCGTAAAGGATCTCGTTCTCAAGGAAGATCACCGGGTTCGGGTCGCGGATCGCGGTTTTCAGCAGGCCCTTGGCGTCGGCCGCGGAATAGGGCTGCACGACCTTCAGGCCGGGAACCTGTGCGAACCACGCCGCGTAATCCTGGCTGTGCTGCGCCGCCACACGGGCCGCCGCGCCGTTCGGGCCACGGAACACGATAGGACAGCCCATCTGACCGCCCGACATATACAGCGTCTTGGCGGCCGAGTTGATGATGTGGTCCATCGCCTGCATGGCAAAGTTGAAGGTCATGAACTCGACAATCGGGCGCAGACCGGCCAGAGCGGCCCCGGTGCCGATCCCGGCAAAGCCGATTTCACTGATCGGGGTATCGACCACGCGGCGCGGGCCGAACTTGTCCAGCAGCCCCTGCGAGATTTTGTAGGCACCCTGATATTCGCCCACTTCCTCGCCCATCAGGAACACGGTGTCATCGCGCTCCATTTCTTCGGCCATCGCCTCGCGCAGGGCTTCGCGGACGGTCATGGTTTTCATCGGCGTGCCTTCGGGCCAGTCGGGGCTGTCGTCGGGCTGCGGGGTTTTCACCTGCTCGACCGCCGAAGCCGCAGGCTGATCGTCGGCCTTTTTTTCCTCGTCCGAGGATTTGGCCTGCGCGGGTGCGCTGGCGCGGGGGGCGGCGTCTTCCACCGACTCGCCTTCTTCGACCATGACGGCGATGGGGGTATTCACGGCCACGCCTTGCGACCCTTCGGCCACAAGGATCTTGCCCAGAATACCTTCATCGACCGCCTCGAATTCCATCGTGGCCTTGTCGGTTTCGATTTCGGCGATGATGTCGCCGGCCTTGATCGTGTCGCCCTCTTTCTTCAGCCATTTGGCCAGCGTGCCTTCCTCCATGGTCGGCGACAGGGCGGGCATCAGGATTTCGGTTGCCATGTGTTCAGCCCTCCCCTCAGGCGTTTTCTTCGGCGCTGCCTTGCGGCAGATCGCTGGCATAAATGTCAGTCCACAATTCGCTTTCGGCCGGTTCCGGGCTTTCCTTGGCGAATTCGGCGGAATCGTTCACGATGTCCTTGATTTCCTTATCGATGGCCTTCAGGTCATCTTCGGATGCATGGCCACCGTCCAGCAACATGGTGCGCACATGCTCGATGGCGTCGCGTTCGTCGCGCATCTTTTGCACCTCTTCGCGGGTGCGGTATTTCGCCGGGTCCGACATCGAATGCCCGCGATAGCGATAGGTCATCACCTCAAGGATATACGGCCCCTTGCCCGCGCGGCAGTGCGCCACGGCCTTTTCGCCCGCCGCCTTGACGGCCAGCACGTCCATGCCATCGACCTGTTCGCCGGGGATGCCGAACGCCTCGCCGCGACCGAACAGCGTCGTCGATTTGGTCGAGCGTTTGACACTGGTGCCCATGGCATACTGGTTGTTTTCGATGACGAAAATCACCGGCAGATCCCACAGTTCGGCCATGTTATAGGTTTCATAGACCTGCCCCTGGTTCGCCGCCCCGTCGCCGAAATAGGCGAAGGTCACGTTGTCATTGCCCAGATATTTATCGGCAAAGGCCAGCCCCGCCCCCAGTGGCACCTGAGCGGCAACGATACCATGGCCGCCGTAGAAATGCTTTTCGCGGCTGAACATGTGCATCGAGCCGCCCTTGCCTTTGGAATAACCGCCCTCGCGGCCGGTCAGTTCGGCCATAACGCCGCGCGCGGACATGCCACAGGCCAGCATATGACCATGGTCGCGATAGCTGGTAATGCGCTTATCGCCCTCTTTCGTGGTGGCCTCAAGACCGACGACGACGGCTTCCTGCCCGATATACAGATGGCAGAACCCCCCGATCAGGCCCATGCCATACAACTGGCCCGCCTTTTCCTCGAATCGGCGGATCAAAAGCATATCGCGGTAATAGGTCAGCAATTCTTCTGCGGATGTGTTGGATTGCGCTGTCTTTGCGGCGGCGGGTTTCCGGGCCATGCAGGCTCCTCCTTAGGGCTGGCGGAATAGTTCAGCGTTAAACCATTGGTTAACGCATCACAAAAGCTCGTGCAATCCGGGTTGTGCGTGCGCAAGGTCGCATTGCGCCAGGATGGCCGGGGTGGCACAAATCACCTATCCACGGGGCAAGGGGCAAGGTGGTCATGTCACAACAGATGCAACTGGCACGGGCATTGGCCGATGAATACAGGGACCGCCTGTCGGATTGGGCCGCCCTGACCTGCCGCCCGCTGTTTGGTGGCATCGGTATCTGGCGCGGGGCGCATGTATTCGCCATTGCTTGGCAGGGCGAGTTGTATTTCAAGGTCGATGATGCCTCGCGGCCCGATTACGAAGCCGCCGGGTCGCAGCCGCTGCACTATGTCAGCCGGGGCAAGGAACAGGCACTGAAATCCTTTTGGGCCATTCCCGCCCATATCGCCGACGATGACGAGCGGCTGATCCTCTGGGCCGAACGCGCGTGGCAGGCGGCAATCGCCGGGGTCTAGCGGATCACCGCCTCGTCGCCGCGTGCGACACCCAGAACCGCGCGGGCGCGTTCGTCCAGCAGGTCCAGATCCAGATATTCGTCGGACAGCCGCCGGGTCAGATTTTGCATTTCGCTGACCTCACCGCGCAGACGGTCACGTTCTTCGGCCAGTTCGGTGGTCTCGGCCTCAATCTGCACACGGCGCAGGATGCCGGACGGGCCTTGCACGGCGGCAAAGGCGAAATACAGGCCCAATGCGATCACCAGCAAAAAGAAGATCACGGATGACAGGGGAAAACGCTGGTTCATATCTGCTCGGGGTCTTGTTTTGCCGTGACTATGCCACAGCAGGGCGGTAAGGGGAATCCCGCCTTTGCGGGGCAGATGCCCCCTTCGCTTTCATCGCTGTCGGCGTTATGGGGGGGGGCATGAACCTGCCCGCCCTTTCCCCCGATCAGGCCGAAGCCTGGGATGCCCTGGCCGACGCATTCGGGCAGGCCGGCATCGACCTGACGGCCGAGGAAATCCTGCCGCCCCAGCCCGGCAAAGGGCGCGTCATGGCCGTGATCGGCAAGGCCGGTTCGGGCAAGACGATGCTGCTGGCCGGTATCACACAGGCGCTGCGCGACGCCGGGGTGGACCTTATCAGCGGCGATTACGAAGGCCGTCGCCGCAAGGATCGCCGCACGCTGGCGGTGCTGGCCCCCACCAACAAGGCCGCCTTCGTGCTGCGCACCCGCGGCGTGCCCGCCACCACGATCCACCGCATCCTTTACACGCCGGTTTATGATCCCGAATATGAAAGGATCGCGGAATGGCTGGCGGGTGAAGGCGAGCGTCCCAAGATCGAGGCGCTGACGGACGAGGCGCTGGACCGCGCCAAGGCGTTCTACGATCAGCACGCCTCGATTCCCGGCGCTCTGGCTGCGGCGGGGCTGCGCGGTTCAGATTTCATCAAGGGCTGGAAACGGCGCGAGGACGGGCTGGACGTTGGCCTGATAGACGAAGCCTCGATGCTGGACGACCGCCAGTTCGACGACCTGCGCGAGATTTTCCCGCTGCTGGTGCTGTTCGGCGACCCGGCGCAGCTGGCCCCGGTGGGACAATCCGGGCAGATGGTTTTTGACAAGCTGGCGTCGCCGCAGCGGCTGATTCTGAACCGTATCCACCGGCAGGCAGACGACAGCCCGATCCTTGACCTGGCCCATGCGCTGGCCGATCCGGCCCTTGATTTCCGCGCCTTCGAAGCGATGGTGCGCGAAGCCGCCGCCCGCGATCCCCGCGTGGTCTGGGCCGAACGGGTCGAATCCGACCTGATGGCGCGCAGCCCTGTGCTGGTCTGGCGCAATGCCACCCGCATCCGTCTGATCCACGCCTTTCGCACCGCCCACGGCGCGCCCGGCGATGCCCTGCTGCCAGGCGAGCCACTGATCTGTGATGGCATCGAACTGCCACTGAAACACCGAAAGAAGCGCATCGACCTTGAGGCGCGCGGCCTTATCAAAGGGGCGCAGGTGGTGTATCTGGGGCCGGGCAGCAAACCGGGCTTTTCCCGCCTGCATGTCATCGGTGCCGAAGACCCGCGCATATCCGTCGCCAGCATTGTCAAGATCGAGATGCCCGACATCGAGGAACCCTTTATCCCCTATGCCGCCCGCATGGGCGCGGCTTTCCTGCATGGCGCGGCGATCACGATCCACAAGGCGCAAGGTTCGCAATGGCCCGATGTGCAGGTGTTCGGCCCCGACATTGCCGCTGCCGCATGGTCCAACCGGACCGAGGCCGACCTGCCGCTGTGGAAACGCCTGACCTATGTGGCGATCACCCGCGCGCAGCACCGCCTGCTGTGGGTCACGCAGGCTCGGCTGGCCCGCCCCTCGGGCGCGCTGGACACCTCGGACCTGACGGCGGCCCCTGCCGCGCTGTCGCTGGAAGCGCAGACCGACGACGCCTAAGGCAGCACCGCCGTAAAAAACCTTGCGCCCCCAGATGCGCATTCAGGCAAACAGCAAGCCCGCCGTTTTCTGTTTGTGCCAAATACCACGCCGCCACAGCCGCGCGGCGTCAGGGGACGTTCGCCAAGGGCGCGGTCAGGCCCTGCTCACCGCCCGCTGCCGGTCTTGCAAGGACAGGATCGCCAGCCGCAGCCTTTCGGTCAGCGCCTCTTTCGGGATGCCGCTTTCCTGTGCCAGACGCAGGGTGCCGAAATGCACCCGCGCCAATTCCTGATAATAGCGGGTGAAGGTATAGTTGATGCTGGCCCCGGCAAAAGCCCCCAGCACCGGCACGGCCTGCGCCGCCAGTTTTTGCCCCAGCACGGCGGACAGGCGCGGGGCCACGCGGGCAATCAGGCCCTGAATGGTTTGCCCCGTCACCGACAGCTTGGCCGCCAGCAGGCCCAGATCGGTGGCATCATCAGCGGCAATCGGCCCGGCGGCGGCAAAGACACGCAGCGCCTCGGCCCGAATGGCCTGGTCTTCGGGGTCAAAGCCATGTTCGGCGGCGATTTCCAGAATGGCCCGCGACAGCAGCGTGACCGTGACCGGCGTTTCGATCACCGCCCCGGCCAACCCGCCCGCGCCGCCTGCGGCACCGCTGACAGCCGATGCGAAACGGTTGAACCAGTCGCCCCGGTCGCGCACCACCCGGCGCGACCCGGCGGCAGCGTCAAAGGCCCGCGTCAGCGCCGCCGATGTGATCCGGTCCATCCGCTGGCGCACCGGGGCAGGCAGCCGGGCGATCAGCCCTTCGGCGCTGGTGCCGATGGATTGCAGAATGTCCATGCCCATGCCGCCCGCGTCGATATAACGGCGAGCCAGCCGCTGGATCGCGGCGTGAACGGTCGGATCAGTGATCGGCGGCAGAACCACCTGATTTTGTGCGGCCATCTGTTCCATCCTTGGCACCCGCGACCTCGACGCAGGCTGAACCGATATGGGAACGGCGGGCCGGTTCTGCCAGCCCCGTCAGCATTTCACCCGGTTCTTCGCGGGTCACGGGGCCGGAAATGCCGTCCCATGCGCCGGGCTGCAACGCCAGCCCCAGCACGCGGTCTGGGTTGGTGGGGGGCGGCATCTCGACCCCATTCAGCCGGAAAAAACCAAAGCGCGCGTAATAGGGCGCATCACCCACCAGCAGAATCCGCCCCCAACCCAGACGCCGCGCCCGCTCCAGCGAATCGCGCATCAGGATCGCGCCCAGACCTTCACCCTGCGCGGTGGGGTGAACCGCAATGGGGCCAAGCAGCAACGTGGCCCGCCCGCCGACCCGCACCGGCCAGAACCGGATCGCCGCCAGCAGGATATTCGCCGAATCACGCAGCACAAGGCACAGGTCAGCCACCTTGGGCACCCCTTCACGCAATCGATAGGACGACAGCGCCGTCCGCCCCGGTGCGAAACACAGGTCATAAAGCGCCTCGACCTCGGGCGTGTCCTGATCGGTTTCGGGGCAGATTTCAAACATCGGACCTCCGGCTGATGCGGGGCCGGATACCATGCAAGGCCGGGGATGCAAGGGCACATTGCACAAGCCGCGCCCCGGTGGCAGGCTGGCCGCAACCAAAGGATATAACCCCATGTTCTATCGACCCGAAACGGGCCACGGCCTGCCGCACAATCCCTTTAACGCCATCATCGCGCCGCGCCCCATCGGCTGGATTTCCACACGCGGCCCGGCGGGCGATAATCTGGCCCCCTATTCCTTTTTCAACGCCGTGGCCTATGTGCCGCCGCAGGTGATGTTTGCCTCGACCGGGGCCAAGGACGACCGGCGCGGCACCAAGGACAGTGTGGCCCAGATCGCGGAAAGCGGGGTGTTCTGCGTCAATATCGGCGATGCCGACATGGCGCAGGCGATCAACGCCACCTCTGTCGCCCTGCCCGCCGGAATCAGCGAATTCGACGCCTGCGGTATCACCGCCGCCGACTGCACCACCATCGACGCCCCGCGCGTCGCCGGGGCCGCCGCCGCGCTGGAATGCCGCCTGACGCAGATCGTGCGGCTGGCGGGCGAGGCGAATTTTGCCGTGTTCGGCGTCGTCACCGGCGTGCATCTGCGCGATGATTGCATCATTGATGGCCGTTTTGACCTGCGTGGTCCGGGATGGGTGGCGCGGCTTGGTTATAAAGATTACGCCAGCATCCACGACACGTTTGAACAGGACCGCCCATGAGCCGCACCGTCCGCGACTATATCCGCACCATCGTTGATTTCCCGCACGAGGGAATCATTTTCCGCGATGTGACCACGCTGTTTGCCGACGCGCGCGGCTTTCGCATGGCCATCGACCAGTTGCTGAACCCTTATGCGGGCCTGCGCATCGACAAGGTGGCGGGGCTTGAGGCGCGGGGCTTTATCCTGGGCGGCGCTGTGGCGCATCAGCTGTCCACCGGCTTTGTGCCGATCCGTAAAAAGGGCAAGCTGCCGGGCGCGGTCATTTCGCAGGGCTATGCGCTGGAATATGGCGAAGCCGTGATGGAGGTGCATGACGACGCCATCAAGCCCGGCGAAAAGGTGCTGATCGTCGATGACCTGCTGGCCACCGGCGGCACCGCCGAGGCCGGGATCACCCTGTGCCAGCGTCTTGGGGCGGAAATCGTCGGCTGCGCCTTTGTCATCGACCTGCCCGATCTGGGCGGGCGGGCGCGGCTGGAAGGGTTGGGCATGGATGTCCACACCCTGACCAGTTTCAACGGCGGTTAAGCCCTGCAACGGCGGCGCTGCGTCACGCCACCCATTCTGCCGCCCCGCGTTATTTCTTCGCGACGTAAACGCCGACCAGCCCGGAATCGGGATAGACATCATCGCGGACGACAACCCCGCCCGCGATGCCCAAGGCGCCCGCCCCGTAAAACCCGCCCGAGGTTTCGCCGCTGACGCGGATGCGCGTGCCGTCACTGTCGGTCAGACGCCCGGCCACATCGGCCTCGAACCGGCTGCCGTCGATCTGGCCATTGCTCAGCGTCAGTTCGCCCTGCACCGGATTGTTGTCGCTGTCGGCAAACTGATAGAACCGCCCGTCCATGGTCTGACGGTCAAAGTTGGCGTTCAGCTGCACCCGGCTGGCGAATTCGGGGTCATTCAGCGCCTCCTCAAGACTGACGCCGCCGGTCATGTAACCGTTATAGGTCGCCCGGCCCTGCGTCGGCGCCATAACCGCATTGACCTGCCCCTGCCCCATCTCGCGGTCGATCGCCATCAGCCCGTTGCGCATCGCGTCAAACGACATCCGCGCCGGATCACTGGTCAGGGTCGCGCCTGAACCGCCGCCACCCCCGCCACATCCGGCAAGCACGGCAACCGTCGCAAGGGCACCAATCTGGATCGCATAGCCCATCACATACTCCCACCAAGGATAATTTTCATCAGTGGCGCGGATGGCGGGCAAAAGGCAATTCCCATCCGCGTGAAGCAGCGAAATTACAGAAAAATCATATCCATTTTCGATAGTTACAGCAAACCAGATCAATCGGAAGCAGATGTGCGCTGAACAAATGTTCAGCCCAGAACCGCGCCCGGATTCATGATTCCCACCGGGTCCAGCGCCGCCTTGATCGCCCGCATCGCCGCCAGCCGCCCCGGATCGCCCCAATGCGTCAGATCGGCCACCTTCAGCCGCCCGACGCCATGTTCGGCGGAAAACGATCCGCCCCGTCCCACCACCATCTGATGCAGATGCCGCGACAGGGCCGCGCGCTGAGGGTCATAATCCCCACGCACCCGCCCCGGTGCCGGAAACAGATTGTAATGCAGATTGCCGTCGCCCAGATGGCCAAAGCAATTCACCCGCATATCCCCCTGCCCGGCCAGCCAGTCGCCCGCTTCGCGGATGAACCCGGCAATTTCGGTCAGGGGCAGGCTGATGTCATGGCTGGCAATGGCGCCAATACGGCGATTGGCGTCGGGGATATGTTCGCGCATGGTCCACAGTTCAGCCGCCTGCGCACCCGATTGCGCGATCACCCCGTCGCTGACCAGCCCGGCTTCGGCTGCCTCGCCGAACAGCCCCTCCAAGGCATCCGCTGCACTTAACCCGGCAGGCAGACCCACCTCGATCAGCACCGACCAGTCGGGCGGCTGAGGGAAGGGCTGGCGAATATCGGGCAGCACTTCGGCCAGAAAGCGCAGCCCCTGCCCGGCGATCAGTTCAAACGCCGTGACACCGCCCGCCATCCGCGTCTGCGCCATAGCCAGCAGATGCAGCGCCGCCTCGGGGCTTTCCACCACCAGCATCGCCACGCCGGTTTCGGCAGGGACCGGGGCCAGCACCAGACTGGCGGCAGTGATAATACCCAGACTACCCTCGGCCCCGATCAGCAGATCGCGGATGGCATAGCCAGTGTTATCCTTGCGCAGCCGCCGCAGATCGCGCATTGGCGTGCCATCCGGCAAAACTGCCTCGACCCCCAGACACAGCGCCCGCGCCGATCCATAGCGCAGCACGTTGACCCCGCCCGCATTGGTGGACAGCACGCCACCGATCTGCGCCGTCCCCTGCGATGCCAGCGACAGCGGAAACTGCATCCCCGCCGCCGCCGCCGTATCGCGCGCCGATTGCAAGGTGACACCCGCTTCGGCCACCAAAACCCCTTCATCGGGATAAATTGCACGCACAGCAGCCATCCGTTCCAGCGACAGGATCAGCGGGGCGGGGCCGTCCGGCATCACCTGCCCGCCCACCAGCCCGGTGCCGCCTCCGCGCGGCACCACCGCCACCCGCGCCGCAGCACAGGCCCGGATAACCGCCGCCACCTCGTCCAGATCGCGCGGGGCCGCCACCAGACCGGCCTGCCCCAGATAGCGCCCGCGCGGCTCGTCCAGATAGGCCGGCGTCACCTCACGCAAAATCCCCTCGGGCAAGACCCTAGCCAAACGCTCATCTGCTGGAGTCAAAGGCATCTTCTGTCCCTAAATATCCCACGGGGTGAGGAGGATCAGAAAAAGGTCCGGTGGACCTTTTCCCGACGAACGCCCGGCCCCCTTCTTGGGCCGGGCTGGGGGGATGAAACCCCCGGCTTTGGGCGACACTGCGCCGCCCGCTGCACCGATCACCAGCTGGGCAGAACCGCGCCGTCGTATTTTTCCTCGATAAAGGCTTTGACCTCGGGGCTGTGATAGGCCTCGACCAGTTGCTGAACCCAGGGTTCGTCCTGCGTGCCGTTCTTGACCACGATGATATTCACATAGGGGCTGTTTTCTTCCATCGCGATGGCGTCGGTTTGCGGGTTCAGCCCCGAAGCCAGCGCATAGTTGGTGTTGATAACGGCGATGTCCGCATCATCCAGCGCGCGCGGCAGTTGCGCGGCGTCCAGCTCCATAAAGCGCAAACCCTTGGGATTTTCGGTCACATCCAGCGGGCTGGGGACAAGGCCGGTGCCCTCGGCCAGTTTCAACACGCCCTTCTGTTGCAGCACCAGCAGGGCGCGCCCGCCATTGGTGGGATCGTTCGGAATGGCGACGCGACCGCCCTGGGGCAGATCGGCCAGATCCGTGATCTTGCTGGAATAGACGCCCATCGGGGTGGTGATGGTGGTGCCGACCTCGACCAGATCAAAGCCACGATCCTTGATCTGGTTTTCCAGATAGGGCCGGTGCTGGAAGCTGTTGGCGCTCAGATCGCCGTCAGCCAGCGCCTGATTGGGAACGACGTAATCGGAAAACTCGATCACGCGGATGTTCAACCCCTTGGGCGCAGCAACCTTGGCGACTTCTTCCATGATCTCGCCATGTTCGCCGGGCGACACGCCAACAGTGATGTCGGTGGCCATCGCGGCGGCGGCCGACAGCGCGAGGGTGGAAACAAAGGTGGTCAGTCGCAGCATGTCAGTTTCTCCTTCTTCTGCGAAAATCAGTGGCCTTTCGGGGCACGCTTGTCCACGCGGGCGGCGATCCATTCGCCGATGGACTGCACCAGTTGCACCATCACGATCAGGATCACCACGACAGCCAGCATCACATCCGGCATGAACCGCTGATAGCCATAGCGGATGCCCAGATCGCCCAGGCCTTCACCGCCAACGGCACCGACCATGGCGGAATAGCCGATCAGCGACACCACTGCCAGCGTCAGTCCCAGCGTGATGCCCGGCAATGCCTCGCGCAGCAGAACCTTGCGGATGATCTGCACCGGCGTCGCCCCCATGGCGCGGGCAGCCTCGATCAGACCGGCGTCCACCTCGCGGATGGCGTTTTCGATCAGCCGGGCGATAAAGGGCGCGGCGGCGATGGTCAGCGGCACGATAGCCGCGTTGGTTCCAATGGATGTGCCGACAATCGCCCGCGTAAACGGGATGATCGCCACCACCAGGATGATGAACGGAACCGAGCGGGCGGCGTTCACCACCAGCCCCAGCACCTTGTTCACCCATGGCGCCGACAACAGCTCGCCCCGCTGCGAGGTGGCCAGAAACACCCCCAACGGCAGGCCGATCAGCGTGCCCAGCAGGGCCGATATGGCGACCATGTAAACGGTCTGCCATGTGGCGGTCATCAGCAGCGCGATCAGATTAGCCGACATAGCCAAGCACCTCGGTCAGCAGGCCGTGTTGTTCCAGAAAGCCCCGCGCCTCGGGCGCACGGGCGGCATCGACGGCGATCAGCAGGTTACCAAAGGGATGCGGGCCGATTTCCTCGATCGCGCCAGCCAGAATGTTGACGCCGATGCCCATCTGCCCGGTCAGCCGCGCCAGCATCGGATCGGTGGCATGCACACCGGCAAAGGTCACGCGGATGATTTCCTCGCCCCCCGTGGCCGGACGATCCGGCAGCATACGGCTGGCGATGAATTCGGGCAGGCGAATGCCGGTGACGGCGGACAGGAACGACTGTGTGGTGGCGTGCTGCGGGCGCACGAACACGTCATAGGTCGGCCCGCTTTCCACGATACGCCCGCCGTCAATCACCGCCACATGGCTGGCGATGTCACGCACCACCGCCATTTCGTGGGTAATCAGCAGGATCGTCAGCCCAAGATCGCGGTTGATCTCGCGCAGCAAGGCCAGCACCGTCTGCGTGGTTTCCGGGTCCAGCGCCGAAGTCGCCTCGTCCGACAACAGCACGCGCGGGCGGGTGGCCAGCGCACGGGCAATGCCGACGCGCTGTTTCTGCCCGCCCGACAGTTGCGCCGGGTAACGGTCGGCCAGCGCGTTCAGCCCCACCTGTTCGATCAGTTCCGCCACACGCGGGCGGATTTCGCCATCCGGCACCCCGGCGATTTCCAGTGGCAGCGCGATATTGCCCGCCACCGACCGCGAGGCCAGCAGGTTGAAATGCTGGAAAATCATCCCGACCTGCCGCCGGATCGCGCGCAGATCGCCGCCGCGTGCCGCGCCCACATCGCGCCCGCCCACGGTCACGGTGCCGCTGGTCGGACGCTCCAGCCCGTTGACCATGCGCAGCAAGGTCGATTTGCCCGCGCCGGATCGCCCGATGATGCCGCAGATCGCGCCCGGTTCGACATGCAGCGTCGCATCATGCAGCGCCGTTGCGCCGCCTGCAAAGGTCTTGCCCACGCCGTCAAAGGTGATCGCCGCGCCGCGGCTGGTGTCTTGTGCCGGTTCTGCCATGATACCCGGCGAGTTGCCTTATTTGCAGTCGGCACACAAGGGCGCCGCCGCAAAAAAGACTGCGGTTCCGCCCACCCTGCCGCAACCCGAAACCGCATTCCGGCAAAGCCGGGCCGGGCGGTGCGCGGTTCTTTTTGCGCCGCTCAACCTCATGCCCCCTTTACATACACGCGCGAATGTTTGAAAGGCCGCGCTGAAAGGATTCATCATGCGCCGCACCAAGGACGATGCCGAACAGACCCGAGCCGCGATTCTGGACGCGGCCGAGGAATTGTTCTGCGCGCGCGGCATCGACGGCGCGACGCTGGAATCCATCTCGCGCGCGGCGGGTGTCACGCGCGGGGCGTTTTACTGGCATTTCCGCGACAAGACCGATCTGTTGCAGGCGCTGTCCACGCGCAGCGAGTTGCCGCAGCGGGCGATGCTGCAACATGCCGCCAAAACCGCGCATTCTGACCCGATGGGCCTGCTGGAACAGGCCGGTCAGGACGCGCTGATGATCTTTGAAGCCGATCTCAGCACGCAGCGCATGTTCTGGATCATGTCCGGGTGCAGCCGCGATACCGCGACAGCAGACTGGCTGACCAAGGACAAAAGCACGGTTTTTGCCTTGCTGAACCGCATCATCCAACAGGCGCAGAACCGGGGCCAGATTCGCCCCGACTTCACCGCGAAAGAGGCCGCCTTGCTGCTGATGACAACGCTGGACGGATTGCTGTATGAGTGGCTGCGGTCAGATCGTGCCTTTCCTTTGGCCAAAACCGGGGGCAAATTGTTGCAGGCACAAATCGCCATGCTACGCGCCGCCCATCAGCCAATGCCGCCATCCGGCTGCCCCCCGAATGACATATCACACAGGCGGGCGTCCGCGCCCTCTGTTCAGACCGCCGAATGACCTGCCCCGACGGGCACCCCGCATCCCGCATTTCGTTATCAGAGACCATCATGCAAAACTTTTTGACCAAAGCTCTGACCGTTGTCGCCTTACTGCTGCCGATGTCCGCATCCGCACAGCAAGCACCGACGCCGACCGTCACGGCCATCACCGCACAGCCGCAGGATTTCACCCTGACCACTCGCCTGCCTGGCCGGATCAAATCATCCACCGTGGCCGAGGTGCGCCCGCAGGTATCGGGCATCATCCGCGAACGTCTGTTCCAAGAAGGCACGCAGGTCGAATCCGGCCAGCCGCTGTATAAGATCGAAGACGATACCTACAGCGCCGCTGTCGCCGCCGCCCGCGCCGCTGTGGCGCAGGCGCAGGCCAATTACGATCTGTCGGTGCGCGATCTTGACCGCGCGGAAACCCTGTTCCGCAACCGCACCGGGTCGGCGCAGGCGCGCGACAACGCCGTGGCCGCCCGCGATTCGGCCAATGCGGCACTGCAACTGGCGCAAGCCCAGTTGATGAGCGCCGAAATCGACCTTGACCGGACGACGATCCGCGCGCCCATCGCAGGGGTCATCGGCCTGTCGCAGACCACCACCGGCGCACTGGTCGGCGCACAGCAGGCCACCGCACTGGCCACCATCCGTGCGCTGGACCCGGTTTATGTGGACGTGACGCAATCGGCCAACGACCTGCTGCGCTGGCAGGACAGCGGCAAATCCGGCGAAATCCCCGAAACCGAGGCCACGCTGATTCTGCCCACCGGCGGCATCTATCCCCAAAAAGGTCGGCTGGAGGCCGCAGAACCGCAGGTGGAACCCACCACCGGCATGATTACCCTGCGCATCACCATCCCGAACCCCGAGCACCTTTTGCTGCCCGGTCTGTATGTCGAGGTGGAGATGCCGCAGGCAACGATGACCGGCACCTATCTGGTGCCGCAGAATGCCGTCATGCGCGATCGCAGCGGCGGGGCGAATGTCTGGGTGGTTGAAGACGGCAAGGTTGCGGTGCGCAACCTGACCGTGCTGACGTCATCCGGCAACAATTGGGTGATCACATCGGGCCTGAACTCGGGCGATCAGATCATCAGCTCGGGCTTTCAGAAGGTCAATCCGGGCGACGATGTGCAGATCGTCGAGGATACCCCGCCGCATGACGCCGCACCCGCGGGCAACGAAGCCCCGGCAGGCGACGCGGCCCCCGCCACGCAGGAAGGGCAGTAACACATGGCCCGTTTTTTCATCGACAGGCCCATCTTTGCATGGGTCGTTGCCATTCTGATTATGGGCTTGGGGGCGCTGTCGATCATGCGCCTGCCGATCTCGCAATATCCGTCCATCGCCGGGCCGCAGATCATCATCAGCGCGGTGTATCCGGGTGCTTCGGCGGAAACCGTCGCCGATACGGTGGTGCAGATCATCGAAAAAGAGATGACCGGCCTTGACGGGCTGCGCAATATCTCGTCGAACACCACCTCGACCGGCTCGGCGCAGATCACGATCTCCTTTACCATCGGCACCGATCCCGACATCGCGCAGGTTCAGGTGCAGAACAAGCTGGCGCAAGCGCAGGCTAGCCTGCCCGAAGCCGTTACCCGTCAGGGCGTCACGGTGGAAAAATCCGCCACCGGCTTTCTGATGGTGGTGGCGCTGGTGTCCGAAGACGGGGCGCGCAGCAATATCGACCTTGCCGACTATATGAACTCTTACATGGTCGAGCCGCTGGCCCGTCTGCAAGGCGTCGGCAGCGTGCAGGTGTTCGGCAGCGAATACGCGATGCGCATCTGGCTGGACCCGCAAAAGCTGGAATCCTATGACCTGTCGCCCGCTTCGGTGACGGCGGCTATTGCGGCGCAAAACGCGCAGATCTCGGCCGGCAGCTTTGGCGCCATGCCTGCGCCTCCGGGTCAGTTGCTGAACGCCACCATCACCGCGCAATCGCTGCTGCGCACGCCCGAGGATTTTGAACGTATCGTCCTGCGCGCCGATACCGATGGCGGGCTGGTGCTGCTGCGCGACGTGGCGCGGGCCGAACTGGGCACCGAAAGCTATGAAATCAGCAGCTTTATCAACGGCCAGCCCGCCGCCGGTCTGGCGATTCAGCTGGCATCCGGCGCGAACGCACTGGAAACCGGCAATCTGGTCAAGGCACAGGTCGAGGAACTGTCCCGCAACCTGCCTGCCGGGGTCAACTATCTGATCCCTTATGACACCACGCCCTTTGTTCTGCTGTCGATCGAAGCCGTCGTGCATACTCTGGTCGAGGCCATGGGCCTTGTGTTCCTGGTGATCCTGCTGTTCCTGCACAAGCTCCGCGCGACGCTGATCCCGGTGCTGGCGGTTCCGGTGGTTCTGCTTGGCACCTTTGGCGTCATGGCGGCGCTTGGGTTCACCATCAACACGCTGACCATGCTGGCCATGGTGCTGGCCATCGGTCTGCTGGTCGATGACGCCATCGTCGTTGTCGAAAACGTCGAACGCATCATGCAGGAAGAGGGGCTTGACCCGGTCGAGGCCACGCGCAAGTCGATGGATGAGATCACCGGCGCTCTGGTCGGGATCGGTGTGGTGATTTCCGCCGTGTTCGTGCCCATGGCCTTCTTTGGCGGCTCGACCGGGGAAATGTATAAGCAGTTCTCGGTGACAATCGTGTCGGCCATGGCCCTTTCGGTCATCGTCGCCATCGTCTTTACCCCGGCGCTGTGCGCCACGCTGCTGAAACCCCATTCGCATGAAAAGCGCACCGGGTTCTTTGCCCGCATCGGCGGCGGCTTTGTCGATTGGTTTGAACGCAACTTTACCGGCCTGACCAATCTGTATTCGCGCGGCGTCGCCATCGCGACCGCCGGGCCGCTGAAAATGCTGATCGTCTTTGCCCTGATCGTGGCGGGGATGATGGCGCTGTTCCAACGCACCCCGACCTCGTTCCTGCCGGACGAAGATCAGGGGATGCTGATGACCATCGTTCAGCTGCCTTCGGGCGCGACGGCGGAACAGACCGAAGCAGTGCTGTCCAAGGTTGAACAATATTATCTTGGTCAGGAAGCCGAAAACGTCGAGATGGTCTTTGCCGTCCGCGGTTTCTCGTTCGCCGGTCAAGGGCAGAACATGGGGATGATGTTCATCAAGCTGAAGGACTGGCACGACCGCCCCCTGCCCGACCAGTCGGCACAGGCCATCGCAGGCCGCGCCTTTGGCCCACTGTTCGGCGGCATCCGCGAGGCGATGGTGATCCCCATCGTGCCGCCTGCGATGCTGGAACTGGGCAATGCCTCGGGCTTCTCGGCCTATCTGCAAGCCTCGGGCGGGCAGACGCATGAACAGTTGCTGAATGCCCGCAACCAGCTGCTTGGGCTGGCATCGGCTGACAGCCGCCTGACCGGCGTGCGCCCCAGCGGGGTCGAGGATGCGACGCAATTCCGTCTGAACATCGACTGGGCCAAGGCTGGCGCGGTTGGCGTCACCGCGGCCGAGGTCGGCACCTTCCTGAACACCGTCTGGTCGGGGGCCTATGTCAACGACTTCCTGTATGAAGGCCGGGTCAAGCGGGTCTATGTGCAGGGCGAGCCTTCGGCCCGGACCCGCCCCGAGGATATGAACCTGTGGCGCGTCCCCAATGCCAACGGCGATTTCGTCGATTTCAACACCTTCTCGACGCAGGAATGGGTTTACGGCCCGCAGCAGGTGACGCGCTATAACGCGCTGCCCGCCATGGCGATCGAAGGCGCCGCCGCCGACGGCTTTACCTCGGGTCAGGCGATGAACATCATGGAAGAGCTGGCCACGCAACTGCCGCCCGGTTTCACCCTGCGTTGGACCGGCCTCTCGCTTGAGGAAAAAGAGGCAGGCGCGGGCGCGATGGCGCTGTATGCGCTGGCGCTGGCGACGATGTTCCTGTGTCTTGCCGCGCTGTATGAAAGCTGGTCGGTGCCTATCGCGGTGCTGCTGGCGATGCCGGTCGGTGTGCTTGGCGCGCTGATCGGGGCGTGGATCGGCGGGCAGTCGAATGACGTTTACTTCCAGGTCGGCCTGCTGACCGTGGTTGGCCTGACCGGCAAAAACGGCATTCTGATCGTCGAGTTTGCCCGCGACCGGATGCTGCATATGGGTGAATCCGCATTGGAGGCCGCGCGCCACGCCGCCCGCCTGCGCTTCCGCCCGATCCTGATGACCTCGATGGCCTTCGGGCTTGGGGTGGTGCCGCTGGTGATCTCGTCCGGCGCAGGTGCCGGTGCGCGTCACGCCATCGGCTATGCGACCCTGTTCGGGACAATCGCAGGAACGGCGCTGGCGATCTTCTTCGTGCCGGTGTTCTTCGTGCTGATAAGCCGCATCTTTGCGGGCCGGTCACGCAGCACGGCCCAGCCGCAAACCACCTGAACGGGCATGATCCCGTCTGACAGACAAACCCCCGGTGCCACGCGCCGGGGGTTTTTCGTTGTCAACCGCAGGTCGAGACGGCAACCACCGGAAACAGCGTAAAAGCGGTCGCGACCAACCCGGTCCAGACCCCGGCGGTAACAATCACACGCGCCCGCCCCGGCGCGGACGGAATCAGCCGAAAGCTGAGCAGATGCAGCACCAGCCCCACCGCCCAGACCGCCCACATGGCAAAATGGTGCAGATCGCCCACCGGCGCGGGCCGGGCGGTCCAGCCCAGATTGCAGCCTGCGCCATGCAGCGCATAGACGGCGGCAAACAACACCGCCCACAGCGTCGGTCCGGCCAGGGCGCGGGCCAGCCAGCCCATCACAGCACCTCTTGCGCGGCGATGACAGCGGCCAGGATCACGCTGGTCGCCAGCCAGAAATCCTGAAACAGCCGCCAGATCGGGATTGCCCCGCGCCGATGCGCGCCCAGCCTGCCCTGCCGCGCATCGGCAAGGCTGCGCAGCGCAAGCATCGCGGCGATCACCCCATGCGCCACCACATAACCCAGCGCAGCCCCGCGCAGGGCATCGCGGGCATGGCGGCGCGGATCATCCAGACCAAAACCCAGACCCGCCAGCAGCGCCAGCGCCCCAATCGCCGCCATCAGCCCGGCCCCGGCCCACAAACCGCCCGCCGCAACCCGGCGCGCCTCGGCCAGCCGCGCCGCTATGGACCCGAACGCCATCAGCACCAGCGCCGCCCCCGCCATGACGGCCATGCCGCCCGTGTCGATCCCGCTGGCGGGTGCGGGCCAGCCCGGCGCGACAACGGTCAGAAACCCGACGCCAAACAGCAGGCTGGCAAACAGCGTGCCGTCCGCCACCAGCAGCGCGACCGAGCCGCTGTAACCCAGCGTATTGCGCACCTGCCAATGCACCGGCAGGACCAGCCCCGGCGCGACCTCTATCGGCGCTGTATCGCGCTCGGTCCCCATGATCGCGCCCCATCGCCACGCCGCCATCAGCGTTGCCGCAACGCCGACCAGCGCCGCCCAATACCAGCCCGCCAGCATCATCGCGAAAAAGCTGCCGACCGCCAGCGCGGTGATCAGCGGCAGCCATGTGTTCGTGGGCAGCACCGCCACATGCTGCGGACGGCCTGTTCCGGCGTCGGTCACGATCACTTCGCGCAGACCGCGGGGCGCACCGGGCAGCAGCCCCTCGCCTCGCGCCAAGGGCAGCAAGGCTTCGGCCCCTTCGCCCGGCCGTGGCAGCGAGGCAAAGTTATACGAGGGCGCGGGCAAGGGCATCGCCCAATCCAGCGTCGGTGCATCCCACGGGTTGCGCCAGCTGCGCCGCCCGAACAGCGCCTGCATCCCCAGATCAAACACCAACAGCGCAAAGCCCGCCGCCTGCACCATCCCGAAGATGGACGAGATCAGGTTCAGCCATTCCCATTCCGGGTTACCCGGATAAACGTCGATCCGGCGCGGCATCCCCAGCAACCCGGTCAGGTGCATCAGGAAAAACGTGCCGTGAAAGCCGATGAAGATCAGCCAGAACGCCGCCTCGCCCATGCCGCGCACGCGCCAGCGGCCGCAGATCAGCGGCATCCACCATGTGACGGCGGCCAGCATCGGAAACACGAATCCGCCGACCAGCACATAATGCAGATGCGCGGTGACAAAGGCGGTGTCATGGGCCTGCCAGTTGAACGGCACCATCGCCAGCATGACGCCCGTCAGCCCGCCCAGGACGAAGGTGGCGAAAAACCCCATGATATACAGCATCGGTAGGCGGAACTGCACCCGGCCTTCATACATCGTGCCGATCCAGGCGAAAATCTGCACCGCCGTCGGCACCGCCACCAGCGCCGAGGCGGCGCTGAAAAACGCCAGCGCCATATGCGGAATGCCGACCGTGAACATATGGTGGACCCAGAGGCCAAAGGACAGGAACACCAGCCCGATCACCGCCGCCACAATCGCGCCATAGCCAAGAATCGTTGTGCGCGACAGCACTGGAATGATGGTGGACAGCGCCCCTGCGGCGGGCAGAAAGATGATATAGACCTCGGGGTGGCCGAACAGCCAGAACAGGTGCTGCCACAGTAGGGGGTCTCCACCCCGCGCGACATCGAAGAAGGGCCAGTCAAAGGCGCGCTCGACCTCTAGCAGAATGGACCCGAGGATCAGCGGCGGAAAGCCGACCAGCATCATCACGCTGGTTCCCAGCAGATACCAGCCCATCAGCGGCATTTTCGTCAGCGCCATGCCCGGCGCGCGGCACCGCAGAATGGTGACGGTGATTTCCACCGCCGCCGCCACGGCGCTGATTTCGACAAAGGTCACGCCCAGCAGCCAGACATCAGCGTTGATCCCCGGCGTATAGGTGCGGCCCGACAGCGGCACATACATGAACCAGCCGCCATCGGGCGCAGCCCCGAACAGCAGCGACAGGACAATGACCGAGCCGCCAAACAGGTAACAGAAATACCCCAGTGTGGACAGGCGCGGAAAGGCCATGTCCCGCGTGCCAAGGATTTTCGGCAAAAGCCACAGCGCCAGCCCCTCTAGCATGGGGATGGCGAACAGAAACATCATGATGCTGCCGTGCATCGTGAAGATCTGGTTATACAGGTCCGTGTCCAGAAACGCGCCCTGCCGCGTGGCCAGCTGCGCCCGGATCAGCATGGCCAGCACGCCGCCGATGGCAAAGAACACAAAGGCGGTCATCATGAACCGCAGCCCGATGGTTGTGTGGTTCACCGAGGTAAAGAACCCGCGCCAGCCGGGCAAATCGCGCCAGACGCGATCCATTTCCCGGTGTAGGCGGATGGCGCGTTGGGCCGGGTTGGACGCGATGGCGGCGGTATCGGCCTGACCCTGGGGTGATTGAGGAGGGGCGGTCATGGCTGATCCTCGGGGGCTTGGGTCGTATCGAACGGCAGCGGCGGGTCGGCTTCGGGCGGCGCATCGGCGAAATCGGGCAGCGGCCCCGCCGGATCATAGGCGACCACGCTGAACCGCATCGCCGAATGGCCAAGGCCGCAGAATTCGGCGCACAACCCCTGATACGTGCCGGGGATGTCGGCGATCAGCCGGTGGCGGTTGGCGTGGCCGGGAATCGCGTCCATCTTGCCGCCCAGTTGCGGCACCCAAAAGCTGTGGATCACATCGGCGGCGGTCAGGGTCACGTCAAAGGGCAGCCCCGCGGGCACATACAGCACCCCCTGCGTTTCGACCGGCGCGCCGTCGGGTCCGGGCTGAGTAAAGGTCCAGCCCCATTGATAGGCATGGGCCGACACCTGCACCGCACCGTCATCGCGCGCCAGCATCCGTTCGCCGATCCACAGTGCAAAGCCCAGCACCAGCGCCAGCACCGTCAGGCTAAAGCCCAGACCCCAACCCATGATCCAGCGCCGTTCCGATTGCGGCGCGGGCGCGCGGCGCAGCGCCGACCAGACCAGCGCCAGCACCAGCGCCGTAATCGCCGCCGCCCCCGCCAGCATCGCCCACCACAGCAGCGCAATATCACGCGCGACCGGACCTGCCGGCGTCAACGTGCTGAGCGGGCCAGAGCAGCCCGCCAAGGGAACCAATAGCAGCGCCATGGCCTTTGTCTTGGAACCCGTCATCAGAAAGGATCGCCCATGCGTCCGAAACGCAGCCTCAGCCAGCGCCGCCGCCTGTCCGATCCGATCGAAGAGCGCACGTCCTTTGGCGATACCGAATCCAGGATCGCGGTCGCAGGCCATCCGATCCATGCGATGATGGTCGCCTTTCCGATTGCACTGTGCTTTTGCACGCTGGGGGCCGATGCGATGTATTGGCTGACCGGCGACAGTTTCTGGCCGCGCGTCGCCATCTGGGCCGCAGGCGTGGCCTTTGCCATCGGCGTGCTGGCCGGGATCGCGGGAACGGTTGAACTGCTGCTGGTGCCGGGCATCCGCATCCGCTCGGCCAGTTGGACGCATTTCATTCTGGCCGTGATGCTGCTGTCGGTTCTGGGGCTGAACTGGGGCTTCCGGCTGGATGACCCGGTGGGCGCGGTTTTGCCATGGGGCGCGCTCTTGTCGCTGCTGGCCGCCGGAATGACCGGCATCACCGGCTGGCATGGCGGCAAGCTGGTGTTCGATTACCAGATCGGCACGCATCAATCGGACTAGGCGGATCACAGCGCCCCCCTTGGTGACAGCATGAAGGCGGGCATCCATGCACTGACCCCCGACAGATCTGGTTTGGCCAGCACCAGCCACAGCACCCCCGCCATCAGCGGCAGGCCCAACGCCAGTGCGATCAGCGGATGCGGCAATCGCGCACGGCCCTGCTGTTCGCCGGAAATCAGGATCAGTTGACCGATCCACGCGTGCACCAGCGCCATGCCGGATACCAGCGCCAGCTTGGCCGCGAACCACAGGTCAAACACCCCCGCCGCAAAGATCAGCGCTGTGCCCGCCGCGATGCTGATGATCGCCGCCGGGGTAGCAAAACCGATATAGCCGTAATGCGTTATCAGCCGGAATTCGGCATAGCGCGCCTGTGCCTGCCCTCCCGCGCGGTTGCGCCATGTATCGCCATACACCGCCAGCAAAACCGGCAATGCCACCAGCGCGGCACACCATGCCAGCATCGTGGCGATATGCAGAAACTTCAGTGCCGCGATCATGCGGCGAACCCCTGCCGCCAGACGCGCCGCAGCATCAGCGCCGTCAGGATGGCAACCGGCACAAAGCCCGGCACCCACATGACCAGCCCGGCCAGTTGCTGATCGCTCAGCGGCGACACGCCCCACAGCGCAGCGCCCTCGATATGCTGAAAGAACAGCGGCTGCGGGGCAAAGGTCAGCACCGCACCGATCAGCCCCATGATCCCGGCCAGCCCGCCGGTCAGCAAGGCGCGGCGCATCATATCCTCGGCCGGGCCATTGGGGGCCAGCACTGCCGACCAGAACACCCATGCAGGCAACAGCATGGCGGCCTGCATTCCCCAGTAAACCACATCCGAAATCCAGACCGCATCGTAAACACGCGGCAGGTTCCACGCCACCATCGCCGCCGACAGCACGGCCAGCGACAGCGCCGCAGGCATCTGCCGCATCAAAGGCCAGGCCAAAGCCAGCGCAGGCGCGGCGACCGTCACCAACAGCAGATGATGCGCCGCCCGCGCCGAAAACAGCGCGACCGTCAGCGCACATAGCGGTGAGACAAAGGCCACCACCAGCGCCCCCCAGCCAACCGCCGCCGCCACACGACTTTGCGCCCCCCATGCCAACAACACCCCAAAGACCGCCAGCGCGATCAGCAGGGTCGGATCGAAATTCCACGATTGCCACAACTCGCCCGGCAGGGGCGCAGGACCACAATAGGGCGTCGGCTGAACTCTCATCGGCATGTCTTGTCCCCGCTGACGGTTCCACACGATCCGGTGCCCCTGATGACGACCGGCGCTGTAACCTAACCACCCGGCCCGACATCGGTTCCCCGAACAACCGCCGCACCCGGCCAAAACCTTGCGGGGTCTTTACCTAGAGACCCGGCGGTCGTGCCCGGAACGTTGTTTACTGGTGTAAATGCCCAAATTACACCGGCCCCACGAACACGACGCCCAAGACAGGGGCACCCTGTCGGAACCCCGACCGTTTGGGCGACGTTGGTCCGACATGGCCCACAGAACAGCCCAGCCAAGCGCAAATCCCAAGGCGCATATCCGCGCCACCGATCGGCCTTGGGCGGTCTGGGCCTGGGCGGCGTTCTGGCTGTTGCTGGCGGCGCTTACGCTTGCCCTGCCGTTTATCGTCATCCTGTCAGGCGATCCCCGGCCCGCCATAGGGTTTTCGCGCGATTTTGCGTTGGGGCTGGGGTTTTCGGCACTTGCGCTGGCGGGGTTACAATTCGCGCTGACCGGGCGGTTAAAGCCCTTGCTGCATCCGTTCGGTGCCGATGTGGTGTTTTTGTTCCACCGCTTTGTCAGTTGGGGGGCGGTCGCGCTGATGCTGGGGCATTTCGGCATCCTGTATCTGTGGCATCACGATGATCTGGGGGCGCTGAACCCGTTGGTCGCACCGCCACATATGACCGCCGGGCGGGTTGCCTTGCTGTGTTTTGTCGCGCTGATCCTCAGCTCAGAACTGCGTCAGCGGATCGGGCTGGGGTATCTGAATTGGCGACGGCTGCATGTGGCACTGGCGCTGACCGGGTTCGGCTGTGCCATCTGGCATGTGCTGGGGGCGGGGCATTTCACCGGGGCGGATGGCACCCGCGCGCTGTGGCTGGCGGTGACGCTGATCTGGCTGGGGCTGATCGCCTATACCCGGCTGCTGCGCCCGTGGCGGCAATGGCGCAATCCGTGGCGCGTTATCGACAATCGCGACGAGGGTGACGGTATCCGAACCCTGACCCTGCGACCCCAAGGGCAGCCGCTGTCGGGCTGGCGACCGGGGCAGTTCGCGTGGCTGACAGTCGGCACCTCGCCCTTCAGCCTGCGCGAACACCCGTTCACGATTTCCACCGCGCCGGAAAAGGGACCAGAAGTTTCCTTTTCGATCAAGCCGCTTGGCGATGACAGCGCCCGCCTGTCGCAGACCGAACCCGGCACGATCGCCTATATCGACGGACCATATGGTCAGTTTTCGATCGACCGCGAGGCCGGGTCCGATGGCTTTGTCATGATCGCGGGTGGCGTGGGCATCACACCGATCATCGCCAATCTTCACGCGATGCAGGAACGCCGCGATCCCCGGTCGGTTTTCGTGCTTTATGCCAACGAAAGCTGGGATGACGTGGCCTTTCGCGACGAACTGACCCAGATGGCGGAACAGATCCGCCTGACCGTGATCCATGTCATCCAGGACCCGCCCGACGACGACTGGCCGCCCGAGGGCTTTATCGTGGAAACCGGGCGGATTGACGGCGACATGCTGTCACGCCTTTTACCGCAAACCTCGCGCGACTGGCCGCATATGTTGTGCGGGCCGCCGCCGATGCTGAAGGCGCTAAAGGCCGATCTGCAAAAGCTGGGCGTTCCCGTCGCGCGGATCGACAGCGAAATATTCGAGATGGTGTGACCATGCGCCCCTTGCTTGCCCGATGTCTGGCTGCCGCGCTGATCCTGCTGGCAATTGGCTATGCCGTGGGCTTTGCCTTGCTGCTGGGCTGAGCGTTGTCCGAAATCAGCCGTGCCGCATCGGCCAGCGCGATCAGCGGCGGCAGGGCACCGGGGGCGGCCAGATAATGCGGGCGCCAGTCGGGGGCGAATTTTTCCTTGAATGCCCGCAGCCCGGCGAAATTGTAAAAGCTGCCGCCGTGACGATAGATGACCGCGCCGAACCTGTCCCACAGCCGCCCCGTCCGTTCCGGCATCAAGCCCGACAGCGGCGCCATCCCCAGCGAAAATTCGGCATAACCCTGATCGCGCAGGCGCAACATCAGGGCCGTGAACAGAAATTCCATCGTGTCGGGCGGGGCGCTGGCAGAGTGGCGCATCAGGTCGATCCCCGCCGCCTTGCCACCGCTGGTCAGGATATTGGCAAAGGCGACGATCCGCCCCTGATGCCGCACGACCGCCAGAGGCCAGCGGTTCAGCCAGCCAGCATCGAACCGCCCGACCGAAAAGCCCTTTTCCCGTGCCCGCCGCGTCGCCAGCCAGTCATCCGACACCGCGCGCAGGTCCGCGATCAGCGCCGGGTCATGCGGCGGCGGCATCAGGTCCAGCACCATCCCCTCGCGCCCGGCCCGCGCATAAGCCGCACGCAATCTTTTGCGCGCCGCCCCGTCGAGCGAGAATTCGGGCAGGCTGACCACGGCTTCCTCGCCCATCTTGTGCAGGGTCATCCCCAGTTCCAGCATCTGCGGCACCGCCTGTGGGCCGATCTCATAGAACACGGGCGAGGCTCCGGCCCGACGCGCCGCATCGGCAAAGCTGAAGGCGACCTCCTCGGCCGCGTCATGCGGGCCGACGGGACCGCCATAGGACAGCCACGAACGGCCCGCGGCCGCAAACATCACAAATGCCCGGCGGTCATCGGAAAACATCAGCGATTTATCCCCGGTCAACGCCAGCGACGTTTCCGGGCTGCCCCAATCCGCGATGATCGCGGCGGCGGCATCCAGATCCTGCGGCGCGGGCGGTTCGGGGCGGATACGCGGCGCGCGCAGCAGCATCACCAGACCGGCGACGCCCAGCATCAGGCTGGCCAGCAGACCGGCCCGCAGCGCGCGCGGCGCACGTTCATCGACGGCGAATTGCCACCATAGTTCGTTGGCATAGACCGTGCCCTTATGCGCAAAGAACAGCGCAAAGCCGAACCCCGCCCCCGCCGCCAACAGCATCGCCACCCAGCCCGGCGTCAGCGCGGCATGGGTCAGGATGGCGCGGCGGCGAAACGCCCGGCGGAAGGGCAGCAGGATCACGATGCCCAGCACCAACGCCATCATCTGCTGCCGGTCGGCGTGTATCAGCGCCACCACAGCCCCCGCCGCCATCGCCGCCACCGCCAGCCAGAACGCCCCCAGCGAGCGGCGCACCACCGCCAGCGACAGCACAATCAGCGCCGCCCCCAGCGCACTGGACAACAGCGCCGACCCTTCGACAAAGGCCAGCGGGAACAGGGTTTCGGCGGCCTCGGCGGCCTCGGTCATGGGGGGCAGGACGGCGGCGATGCTCATCCACAGGCCCGAGCCAAAGATCATCGCCCCCAGCACCAGCGGGGCCAAGGGGGCCACCGCGCGCAGCGCCGGTTCCATCGCGGACAGCAGCCGGCCCAGACGGCTGTCGGGCGCGCCCCGGCCCAAGGCCCGCCATGCCTCGTATCCCGACAGCAGGATCAGGGCCAGCGCGAAGGGCACCAGATAGTAAACCAGCCGATACAACAGCAGCGCCGCCGCCACCGGGCCAACGGGCGTGCCTGCGGGCATGGCGGCGATGATGATCGTTTCAAAGACGCCGATGCCGCCGGGCACATGGCTGATGATCCCCGCCATGGTGGCGGCGGCGAAAACCGCCAGAAAGGTGAAAAAACCGTAATCCGTCACCGGCAGAAACAGATACAGCGTCAGCGCCGAAAAGCACATGTCACCGATGCTGATCGCCACCTGCCCGCCCAGAATCGGCAACGAGGGTGCACGCAGTTCCAGCCGCCGGATGCGCAACGCCCGCCCTGTGGCCGAGGCCCAGATCAGCGGCAGCACCATGGCCGCGATCACCGCCAGCGCCAGCAGACGGATCGACGCAGGCGGCAGGGGCAGCAGCATCGCCAGCGCCGTCGGATACAGCGCCAGCGCCGCCAGCCCGACCAGCGTGGCCGCCACGCCATAGGACACCGCCGCAAAGGTGGAAATCGCGGCGATGTCATAACCGCCCAGGCCCAAGCCCGCATACACCCGCCAGCGCACCGCTCCGCCCGAAATCGCCGTCAGTCCGATGGTATTGCCGAACGCATAGGCCATCAGCCCGCCCGTCATCACCACCGGCAGCGGCAGCGGCTTGCCGATATAGCGCAGCGCCGACCAGTCATATCCGGCAAGGCACAGATAGCCCGCCAGCGTGGTCAGCAACGCCAGCCCGGTGATATGCAACGGCGTTGCCGCAATCTGCGCGGTGATCTGATCCAGATCGACCGGCGCCAGCAGCCGTTGCAGCGCGAACAGGCCCAGCAGAAACAGCACCCCCGCCACCACCCAGGGCGCGGCATAGCGCAAGCGCGCCATCCAACCCGTCACGGGCGGGTGTTCATCGGCTGGTTCGGGCATCCTCGCCTCCCTCTGGCCCGCCAGTCATAGCGCACCGGGCCGGATCGGCAAGGCGCGGGCCTTAATCGCGCATCCGCCCGATCAGGCGCAAATTCTCATGCCATGTGCAGGCTTGGTCCAGCAAATGCGGGGTATGGCCGCCACGGGCATTGGCGCGCTGCACATAATCGTTCAGATCGTCGCGCCAGTCGGGGTGGGCGCAGTTGTCGATCACCAGCCGCGCCCGTTCGCGCGGGGCCAGTCCGCGCAGATCGGCCAGCCCCTGTTCCGTCACCAGAATATCCACGTCATGTTCGGTATGATCGACATGCGACACCATCGGCACGACCGATGAAATCGCCCCGCCCTTGGCGATGGATTTGGTCACGAACACCGACAAATAGGCATTGCGCGCGAAATCGCCCGATCCGCCGATGCCGTTCATCATCTGACTGCCACGCACATGGGTAGAGTTCACGTTGCCGTAAATATCGAACTCCAGCGCCGTGTTGATGGCGATCAAGCCCAGACGGCGCACGACCTCGGGGTGGTTGGAAATTTCCTGCGGGCGCAGGATCAGCCGGGATTTATATTCCGGCAGACGCGCCAGAAAATCGTGATAGCGCCCCGCCGATAATGTGATCGACGACCCGGATGCGAAATCCAGCTTGCCCGCGTCGAACAGATCGAAGGTCGAATCCTGCAAAACCTCGGAATACAGCTTCAGATCGTGGAAGGGCGTGTCGATAAAGCCGTGCAGCACTGCATTGGCGATGGTCCCGATCCCGGCCTGAAGCGGTTGCAGCCGGTTCGTCATCCGCCCCTGCGCCACCTCGTTCAGCAGAAAATCCGACAGATGCCGGGCGATGGCGCGGGTCTCATCATCGGGGTCCAGAATGGTCGCGGAACTGTCCTGCTTTTGCGTCAGAACGATACCGGCGATCCTTTCGGGCGGCACGGGGATGAACGGCAGGCCGATCCGGCTTTCGGGGGCGACCACCGGAATCGGCATCCGGTTCGGGCGCCAGGTGGGGATATAGATGTCGTGCAGCCCCTCCAGCGCCTCGGGCTGGCTGAGGTTGATTTCCACGATCACCTTATCCGCCAGAATCGCAAAGCTGGCCGAATTGCCAACCGATGTAGTGGGCACGATGCCACCGCCTTCGGTGATCGCCACCGCCTCGATCACGGCAATATCCACCGGCGGCAATTGCCGCGTGCGCAGCATTTCGACGGTTTCCGACAAGTGCTGGTCGATGAACATCACCTCGCCCGCGTTGATCGCCCGACGCAGTGCCGGGTCGGACTGAAACGGGATGCGGCGCGCGGTGACATGAGCTTCGGTCAGCGTCTTGTCCAGATCATTGCCAAGACTGGCCCCGGTCATCAGCGTGATCTGCAACGGATGCTGCCGTGCCCGTTCGGCCAGTGCCATCGGCACCGCCTTGGCCTCGCCCGCGCGGGTAAAGCCGGAATCGCCGCCGTCTCATCTGCGGTCATGATCCGGTCGCGCAGGGCGGCATTGCGGATACGGGACAGGTCGGGCGTGGTCATGGCGATCTCCTGATGCCGGGCGGGCGGGGCCAGAATGGCCGCGCCGCCGCTGCCGGATGCAGGCGATTCTGCCGTTGCCGCCAACAAGCCATGACCTGCCCGGACGGGTAATGGCGATCAGCTATGCCCCGTGCTCATGGCTTGGCGGTTGCTCGGCGTCGCGGATGGCACCGGGGGCGTTCACCTCGACCGTGGCATGTGCTACGCCGTGGCGCTCGGCCAGCCATGCGGCAACGACGGGCGGCAGACTCAGCGGATCGGTGCCGGGTGCGGGGCTGACATGGACAGTGGCCACCGCGCGGCTGTCGGCCAGCGCCCATGCGTGAAAATGCCGCGCTTCGGCCACGCCGGGCAGGCCGACCAGATCGGCCAGCACCGCATCCGGGTCGATATGCGTGGGCGTGCCCTGAATCAGCGTGAAGACCGAAGCGCGCACCAACCCCCATGCCGAGCGCACCACCAGCAGCGCCACCAGCACCGACAGGATCGGGTCCAGCACCGTCCAGCCGGTCAGCATGATACCAATGGCTGCGGCGATGGCCCCCACCGACCCCAGCAGATCGCCCAGCACATGCAGCATGGCACCGCGCAGATTGCCGTCGCCGCTGTCGCCCGCGCGCAGGATCGCAAACCCGGCGATGTTCACCGCCAGCCCGATGGCGGCGACGATCAGCATCGGCCCGGCCAGAACCTCGATGGGCTGGCGGAACCGGGCCACCGCCTCCCACGCGATCCACGCCACCAGCAGCAACAGCGTGGCGCCATTGGCCAACGCCGCCAGCACCCGCACCCGGTGAAAGCCATAGCTGACCCGAGGCGTCGCCGCCCGCCGTGCCACGCGATAGGCAATCAGCGCCAGCAACAGCGCCGCCGCATCCGACACCATATGCCCGGAATCGGCAATCAGCGCCAAAGACCCCGACAGCCAACCGCCAACGGCCTGCACCAGCGCATATCCGGCAGTCATCGCAAACACGATCGCAATGCGCCGTTCATTCGCCCCTGTCACCTGCGGCGCGTGGCTGTGCCCGGCGTGGTGATGATCGTGATCGTGATCGTGGCTGGTCGTCTGGTTCATCTTGTCACCTGTCTGCAAGGGATGCGCGCGGGCTTGATCGCTGGCAAGGGCGTATATCGTTGTTCGGGTCTCGAACGATTAACTGTCATCAGTTTTTCCCCGAGTCGGGGTTAGGCTGCAATTGCCAAACTTCAGCCGAGAACTTTATCGGATGAACAAGCCACACCAAAGGGCACACCTTCCGCTTTACAGTCGAGAGCAGACCATCGCGTGCATCGTTGCCGGACAGAGGACGGTCACATTCGGCGTCTCGCCGCAGACCGTGCACAAGTGGCGTGTACGGCTCCGCCCGGACGGAGGCCCGGCACTCGCCAATCGCGCAAACGCACCCATCCGCGTATCGGGACGTCTGCCGGATCGCCTGGTTGCGCAAGTCCTGCGCCTGACCGGAACGGAGATCGCGCACGAATCCGTCGTCGGTATCCTGCGCGAAGCCCATGGGCAGGTGGAACGTTAAATGGTCCAGTCCAGCATCTGACGGGCGATGGCAGCGAGGTTCCTTGATTTTGGGCCGGCGGCGTCTTACGTTTATATTATCGAACGAAAAAGGGTAGGATCATGCCGCAGACCGCGACACTGTCCTCGAAGTTCCAGATCTCGATCCCCAAGGCGATCCGCACGGCCCAACATTGGGAGGCCGGGCTGACCTTTGCCTTCATCCCGAAGGGAACCGGGGTGCTGCTTGTCCCCGTCCCCAAACGCGAGACGCTGGCCGGGATCGCCAAGGGTGCGTCCGCGCAGAATTATCGCGACCGCGCGAATCGCGCCTGATGCGGTTGGTCGATACCTCGGCCTGGATCGAATGGCTGATTGATTCCCCGACCGGGCAGGCGGTCGCCCCGCATCTGCCCGAACAGGACGAATGGCTGGTGCCGACCATGGTGCAGCTGGAGCTGGCGAAATGGCTGACCCGCGAGGTGGGTGAGGACAAGGCCGATCAGGTGATCGCCTTCACCCAGCTTTGCGCCGTCGTGCCGCTGGATACCGAAACTGCGCTAGCCGCTGCCGAGGCGTGCCGAAGCCACAAGCTGGCAACGGCGAATGCCATCGTCTATGCAACGGCCCGCGCCCACGACGCCACGCTGATCACTTGCGATGCGCATTTTGACGGTCTGCCGGGCGTGAAGGTGATCGAGAAGATCAAGGTTTGAGGGTAAGGGATTGTTCTCACCATGATCTTTGTATGCGCTCAAATGTTGTTTTGTGCATTCTGTTGTGTTAGCCTGCGCCCATGCCCAGACTCTCGATCGACATCACCCAGGAAGACCACCAGCGCCTGAAGGCCCTCGCTGCCCTCAAGGGGCAAAGCATCAAGGACTATGTCCTGAACCGGACTTTGGGCGATGCACCCGCCGTGCATGGGATGAGCGACACGGACGCCGTGGCCGCGCTGTCGGATTTTCTTGCCCCTCGGATCGAACAGGCGCAGCGGGGCGAGCTGTCACAAAAGTCCTTCGCTGAAATCCGCCGCGAAGCTCGCGCGCAGGTCGGGCGCTGAGCCACCGATGCGGCGCTATGATCTGACGCTCGCCGCCGAGGCGGACCTGAAGGACATCTGGCGCTATACCTACGACAAATGGGGGGCTGATCAGGCCGAACGCTATCTCGACCAGATCGAGGCGGGATGTGAAGCAATTGCGCTGGGTAAAGCGCGTGCCAAACGCATAGACGGTCTGCCCGAGGCCGTATCGCTGCATCGCTGCGAACATCATTATGTTGTCTGGATGTCCGGTGATCGCCCGGTCATTATTGCCGTCCTGCATGAGCGGATGCACTTTTTTGCGCAGTTGCAGCGACGATTGGAGTAGGTCGCAGGGCTACGGCTGATCCTTCCCGATCTGTTCGTTCAGCTTCCGCACCATTCCCGCCTCAATCACCGGCAGTAATTGCGCGATAGCAATGGCAGGCACGTCCAGCGCCTGTCCGATGGCCAGCGCGACGCCAATATCCCAGCCAATGACCGCGCCGGGGATAGCGCGGATCTGCCCGGTCAACCGGCCGGCCAGATCCCAGACCTGCCAGCCCTCAAGGGTCAGGGGTTATTTCAGCCTCGCCGGGCGGGTTCGGCACAGGGCTGGCGCAGATTCACTGGCTGTTGCGTATGCTGCGCGGCGCGCCGGGCTGGGGCGGTTATTGCTGTCGCTCACGGGCGGGCCGTTCGAGGATGACGGCAATCTACCCCGCGACCAGCTTGCGCAGCGGGTCTTGCCGACAGCCTGCGCGAGATCAGCCGATCTTGCCGTCCCTCATCAGGCCAAAGCGGCGCGGGAAATACCATTGCAGGACCTCGCGGAACTTGCCCGAATCCGGTCGCGCCCAGTTGCGCATCAATTCCGAGCCGAACTGAATCGCAGTGATCGGCGTGGCGCCGGCCTGCCGCATCCGGTCCAGTGCGGCATCATGCGCGACCGGCGAGATGCCACCCACCGCATCGGCCACGGGGTAACAGTGCAGCCCCTCGGCCTGCATGTCGATGACCGGGAAGGTCAGGCAAACCTCGGTCCACAGGCCCGCGATGACGATATTCTTGCGCCCCGTTGCCAGAATGGCGGTGCGAAACTCCTCGTCCTCCCAGGAATTGACGCCGGTGCGGTCGATTTCCTTGACGCCGGGCAGTTCGGCCATGATTTCCTCGGCCGTGCCGGTGTTCACGCCCATATCAACGCCAACGGTCGAGACGATCACCGGCACATCATAGGCGCGCGCGAATTTACACAGTGCGATGACGTTCAGGTTGATCTCATCAGGCGTGGAAGATGTCACGGTGCGATATTGCTCGGGCTGATAGTCGATCAGCGCAATAGCGCAGTTTTCCGGCGTCAAAAGCCGATCGCTGACCGGATCACGGATCGGTTCGGGCTGGATCTTGGCCATGAAGTTCCCCTTCAGGGGTCTTCGCCGGGTTTGGTGGTGAACAGATCCGCCCATTCGGGGTGGTGGGCATATTGGCCGCGCACGAAGGGGCAAATGGGGATAATGCGGAACCCGGACGCCCGCGCATCCTCCAGCATAAAATTCAGCAGCGCCTTGGCCACGCCCTTGCCGTTCATCGCCTCGGGCACGCCGGTGTGATCGGCGCTGATGATGCCGGGGCCGCGATGGGTGAAGGTAATTTCGCCCTCGGCATCAATGCCGTCGATGCGGGCGACATAGCGACCATGGCGGGTGCCGTCTTCTTTGGTGATGGTGGTCATGTCAGAACTCCCATTGCAGATGCTGCGGTTAATCAAGAGCAGGCCGCGCCTCAGGCGGCAAGGGGCCGCACAGCCAGGGACCAGAGCGCCGACAACCCCTCAGCCCTGAGTTGCGCCATATACGGGAACATCGCGCCGCCATTTGCATCCAGATTACGTATATCGTCTGCGACAAACAATGCCGCATGATCCGTCAGCGCGGCCATGCGCGCAGGCGTCAGGATTACACTGCCTTAAGGGTGCGTGGCGTAGAGCCAACAGGTCACGGCCAGCATCACCCCGCTGGCCAAGGCGGCTGGCCGGATCAGAGCGCTCGCCAAGATCATCAGACGGCCCACGAATTATAGCACCGCCCGCCCTGCCGACCAGAAGCAACCACGACACATGCCGCTGCTTTCGGTAAAACCCGCCATCACAAAAAGTGCGACGATCCCGGCTCAGCTCTGGGTTGCCAGCATTCCGCAAGCCGCAGCCCCACATGGGCAAGCGGCTTTGCGATGTGGTCGCACCGGCCTCATGACAGGCAGGATCAGTTCTGTGTCAGGCACGCTCATCTGCGCCTCCCGTCGCAACATGGGCTGCCCTCTCGGATGTCATGTCTTACGCGTGGCTTTAGATGTTTTCGCCCAACAGGCCAGTTCGCCCAGTATCGCATTCAAGCCGGGTTTCAGCACGACGGCCACCCTGTCCATGCCAACGTTCTGGCCCAGAGGCGAGGCCTTGAAGAAAACGCACAGCACTCTGCACCGGCACCATCTGTAATTCGATGGTGATATACCGCGCAGATACTCGATGGCGCGCACCACGCCAACGCCACCATAACCAAAGGCGGCCATCGGATTGCTGTTCTTTTCCTTATACGCCTGATCCTGCCCTGCCACGCCACCAAGCGAAAATCGCTGGGGGGCCTCCGCAATCGAGATCAGCAGCGCCCAACGGCAGCAGGCCGAAATCGCGCAGATTGACCAATCTCGAACATCCTAGCGTCGCGCTTGGCCCCTTGTTCCAACAGCCAGGCACGGATTTGTCGGCGAAATGCGCCTTGCGGGTCGAGCCGATGCGAACAGAGATGTTCAGCTTGCTTATAACCATGCCCTTTCGGGCAGTTGGCCCCCTGTGCCGGTCTCAATGCGACGCAGCATTGTGTCCTGCCAGTCCCCTGACCGAAAATTCGGCGTTCGCTCAGAGCGAACAGCGCAGTCCTTGGCGCACACCACAACCGGCCCCATCTTTGCCTCAACCGGCGGAAATACCCGCCAGAACGGAGAACAAGATGCGCAAGATCATTGAAACCACCACCGCACCGCAAGGTCACTGGGTCGGCGACGGCTTTCCCGTCCGTTCGCTGTTCTCGCACATGTCGGGCCGGTCTGAGACGACGCCCTTCCTGATGCTGGATTACGGCGGGCCTTATGACTTTGAACCGGCCAGCCGCCCGCGCGGTGTGGACGTTCACCCGCATAAGGGCTTTGAAACCGTCACCATCGTCTATGAAGGCGAGGTCGAGCACGGCGACAGCACTGGGCGCGGCGGCGTCATCGGGCGCGGCGATGTGCAGTGGATGACAGCGGGCGAGGGCATTCTGCACAAGGAATTCCACAGCCACGACTTTACCGCCAAGGGCGGCGCGTTCGAGATGGTGCAGCTTTGGGTGAACCTGCCTGCGCGGGACAAATCCGCCACGCCGGGTTACCAGGGCATCACCGACGCCGATATTCCGGTGGTCGATCTGCCGGACGGCGCGGGCCGGGTGCGGGTGATCGCGGGCAGCTATGGCGATGCGACAGGCCCGGCGCGGACCTTTACCCCGATGGATGTGCTGGATCTGCGGCTGAACGCCGGGGCCACCACCAGGCTGACCCCGCCCGAAGGGTATAACGTCATCGTCGTGGCGTTGTCCGGCAATGTGACCGTGAATGCCGAGGCAAAGCTGACCGGCCCCGCATCTGCCCGGCTGTCGCGCGAAGGCGGCAATGTGGTGATCGAGGCCACAACCGATGCCAAGCTGCTGATCCTTGCGGGTGAGCCGATCGACGAACCGATCGTGGCCTATGGTCCCTTCGTGATGAACACCGAGGCCGAGATCCGGCAGGCGATCACTGACTTCAACTCTGGCAAATTCGGTCGGCTGTAAACGACACGGGCGGCGGGCACCACCGCCGCCCCTTTTCCGGAAGGGTAAATCATGGACGATTCGCTCAAGCTTGGCGCCCGCACGGGGCTGCCCTCTGAATGGCTGTTTCTGGCCGAAAAACACCCACGCGGGACGTGGCGCGGACAATCCGCCTTGGCCGGGACCGGGGAAATCTGGCTGGCCAATCACGATTATTTCCGCGCCATCACGGCAAAAATCGCCGAACAACTGACCCGCCTGCGCGAAGAGGCCACGACCAGTTACGACAGCGCCCCCGGCCTGCGCCGCCATATCGGCAGTCTGCTGGGCAGTCTGGACGGCCATCACCGGATCGAGGATAACCACTATTTCCCGATGTTCAGCCGCGCCGAGCCACGCCTGCTCCGGGGGTTCGAACTGCTGGATGCGGATCACGACATGATCCACGACGCCATCGACGAATTGACGGCGGTGACGCAAGGCAGCCTACGCCGCCTTGGCACGGCTGAAGGCGTGATGACCAGCGACCAGCGGTTCGCGGTCGATGAACTGGCCAGGGTGGTGAACCGCATCGCGCCGCTGCTGCGTCAGCATCTGGCGGATGAGGAGGATATCGTCATCCCGCTGCTACTGGAACGCGCACGGGTTGATCCGGAACTTGGATAACCCTGCGCGGGCGGGGCCTTGCTTGGCCCGCCCGCGCCGACCTTAAATGGACAAACCATGCAACAGACAATCGAACGCCCTTTGGCGGGCGCCCCGAGGGCATGGGTGCTGATCCTTGCCCCCATGCTGACGGCCCTGTCAAACGCCACCATCAGCCCGGCGCTTCCGGGGTTAGAGGCAGCTTTTCAGTGACGACGGGACCGAGGCGTTGGTGTGGCTATTGGTGACAGCGCCCGTGCTGATGGTGGCTACTATCCTATCCTTAGGGATGCAGGCGACGTAATGGATACTGAGCCGCATCGCACCGCAGTGAAACTGTCGCTATTAACGATCATGATGATAAGCGTTGCGGCCAATGCAGAGTCTATGGGCCGATACTGCTGGCATTCATCAATCCGGCGGCCATGCCAAGGCTGTGGCCGAACTTGCACGGTTCGCCGGTAATGACGGCAACGGTGCGGTAAGAGACGCCCAGGACGATGGCACGGGTCAGGGATCATTATGGAGGAGACGCGGGATACGCCCGAGAAGCCGACCAGCAGTTCCTTGGCCACCGCCATATCGCTGCCCTACGGTCCTGCGCCACGGTGACCAAGCGCGATTATATGACAAACACCATGGCTTCGACCATCGCACCCATACGGCACCTTGCCAGCCCAGCAACTCCGCTTCATCTGCCGCCAAGGCGAGCCAGCGGGGGGATCAACCCCATCCATGCCCCGTCACACAATAAGCAATTCTGCCCATCCAACCCGTTTAAGCGGCGATCGCGCCAACAGCGAGGAATATAGCGGGGGCTGGCGGGCGGATCAGCAAGAATCCGGCTTTTGATCGAAAGTTGCACGATACGGTCGAGCATCCGCAAGCCCTCATTTCCGCAGCATACTTTTGGGTCTGCACTGACCTGCCACCGGATTTTCCTTCATCTGTGACTAGCGTCAGGATGAGCGAAGGTATGCCAATGCCAAGCCAGGAAAATCAGGAATTTCGCCGACATGAACCGCCCGATACCCAGGCAATCCTGTCGAATTGGCACGACCATCCTTATTGCGTTACAGCGTTATCGGCAAAGGACTGCTGGCAAGCGGTGGGAAATATCGCAGTTATCACACCCGATACACTTGCTTCATCGGGCAGTCTTGAGCGGATTTAACTCTGAAAAGTCCGGGTCACATGTTGCGCCAGCACTGACGGAACGTTCAGGGCCGATGGTGTCCAGTCTGACCCAACCGGGGGCGGCGCCAAAGGAAAAGGCCCGCGCCTGGCGGGCCTTTTCGTGTCGGCGCTTGGGTCAGCCGAAAAACTGGCCGCCGTTGGCCGAGATGGTCGATCCGGTTATGAAACCAGCCTCATCCGAAGCAAGGAAGACCACAGCGCGGGCGATTTCTTCGGGTTCACCCAGACGCCCCACCGGGATCTGCGGGATGATCCGTTCGTTCAGCACCTTTTCATCAATCGCACGCACCATTTCCGTGCCGATATAGCCAGGTGCCACGGCGTTTACCGTGATACCCGCACGCGCCCCTTCCTGCGCCAGCGCGCGGGTAAAGCCGATGTCACCGGCCTTGGCGGCGGAATAGTTGGCCTGCCCGGCCTGCCCCTTTTGGCCATTGACCGAGGAAATGTTGATGATGCGGCCAAACTTGCGATCACGCATCCCCCCCCAGACCGGATGGGTCATGTTGAACAGGCCGGTCAGGTTGGTGTCGATCACCTCTTTCCACTGCTGGGCAGTCATCTTGTGGAACATGGAATCACGGGTGATCCCAGCGTTGTTAACCAGCACGGCAACAGGACCGAGTTCGTCCTCGACCTTCTTGATGCCTTCGACGCAGGCATCGTAATCGGCGACCGACCATTTATAGGTCTGAATGCCGGTTTCCTCGGTGAAGGCCTTGGCGGCATCGTCGTTGCCAGCGTAGTTTGCGGCAACGGTATAGCCCGCATCAAGCAACGCCTTGGAAATGGCAGCACCGATCCCGCGCGAACCACCGGTAACGAGAGCAACTTTCGACATGGTATCCCCCCTTTAGGTCATAGTCTTGAAATCTTGCTACCCAAACGGCCCTCGCCACGCAATATGGTTTCGCGCAACATGGACCGACCGGGCCAGAACATCCCCATTGTTACCTCCGCCCTGCCTGCAATCAGCAATGCCAAAGGAACACTCTGGTCCGGATTTCAGAGGAAAGGTTGCGAGTTGACGATCAGCCGTCAACCCTTACCGGGCATTTTGCAGGCATTTTCACGCCAATGACCCCGGCAAGGGCTGGAAGCCGTATCATATTACCGCTGCACCATCGTCGGCGGGCTTTTCCACGGCGGGGCAATGGTCGGCGCGCCAAAGTAATAGCCCTGCATACAGTCAATCCCCATGTCGATCAGGAATGCCGCCTCATCCGCAGTTTCCACCGATTCCGCGACCGTGAACATGTCGAAATGATGCGCGATGGACTGCAAGGCGCGGGTCAGCACCTGATTGTCGGGGTGGTTGGCGATGTTGCGGATGAACTGCCCGTCGATCTTTATCATGTCGAAGCAGAAATCGCGCAGATAGCGGAACGAGGTATAGCCCGCACCGAAATCATCCAGCGCCAGACTGACGCCATATCCCTGCACCTCACGCATGAACTGATGCACGACATCGGGCATTTCCATCGCGCTGCTTTCGGTAATTTCCAGAATCAGTCGTTCGGCGACCTGCGGTTCGGCAATCAGGCCATCGCGCAACGTAGTGATCCAGTCAGGATAACCGATCGAGCGGGCCGACATGTTGATCGACAACCGCAGCGAGGGATCTTCGCGCAATGATTGCAGCCCCAGAGCCAGCGACAGACAGTCGATCCGCCGCCCCAGTTCGGTGGTTTCGGCCACGGGCATAAAGTCGCGCAGCGGCACGATACGCCCAGATTCGTCGATGATGCGGATCAGCCCCTCATAAAAGGCGGGGCGTTCGGTCCGGCCCGACTGAACGACGGGCTGAAAAGCCAGCACGCCATTGCCACGTTCAACCGCCAGTCGCACGGTGGGTAGCGTAACCCGGCTTTGCTGGTCGATGGCGTAATCGAGCGGGGATGCGCTCTGCTGGGTTCCGGCGGACACGATTCACCTCTTGCACGGTTGTCTTTGCACTATCGCCATGATTGCCTAATTTCACGTAAATGATGACTGCTTTCTGGATTCCCGGTTAATGAACGATATATCCCGCTGTGGCTGGTGCGGCACTGATCCGCTGTATCAAGACTATCACGACACCGAATGGGGCGTGCCGGAACGTGATCCGCGCGCCTTGTGGGAAAAGCTGATTCTGGACGGGTTTCAGGCCGGTCTCAGCTGGATCACTATCCTGCGCAAGCGCGATGCCTTTCGCGAGGAATTTGACGATTTCAACCCCGAAAGCATGGCAAGCTGGGACACCGCCCGCATCGAAAAGGCGCTGTCCAACCCCGGAATCATCCGCCACCGCGGCAAAATCGAATCAACCGTGCGCAGCGCGCGCATCTTTCTGGACATGGAAACGGGCGAGGGATTCGCGCCTTTCATCTGGGGCTTCACCGGCGGAAAAACCGTGCAGAACAAATGGTCCTCGCTGGCGCAGGTTCCCACGCAGACGCCCGAATCGCAGGCCATGTCCAAGGCGTTGAAAAAGCAGGGGTTCAATTTTTGCGGGCCGGTGATCTGTTATGCCTTCATGCAGGCGGTGGGGATCGTGAACGACCACATCACTACCTGCCACCGGCACGGCCCGGTCAGTCGGCTTTCAGCGCCCTGACCACCTCCAGCGCGGCATCCGACGCCCAATCTGCTTCGCCGTTCAGACGCGCTACCTCGCGGCCCTCGCGGTCGATCAGCACCGTCACCGGCAGGCCGACAACGCCCATCGCGCGGGCCAGCTCCATCCGCGGATCGGTCAGCAGAGGCAGGGTTTCAATGCCCGTTTCAGCAAAGAATTTGCGCATCGCCTCGGGCGGGTTGCGGCCTGCGGCGATGGTCAGCACCTGAAAATCATCGCCGCCCATTTCCTGCTGCAAGGCATCCAGCGAGGGCATTTCTTCGCGGCAGGGCGCGCACCAGGTCGCCCAGAAATTCACCAGCAGCGCCTGCCCCTGCCAATCGGAAAGCTGGTGTTCCCCGCCATCCAGATCGCCAAATGTGGCATCCGCAATCTGGGCCGGAAAGGTGTCGGCCAGCCGCACCAGACCTGCCGCCTGCGCGGCGGGCACATCCACGGGGTTGCCCTCGCCCGCGAGGGCAGGCAGCGCGATTGCGCCGAAAGCAACGGCCAGATAAAGGGATCGCAGCATGAAATCCTCCGCACAGGGAACGCCGATGACCGACCAGCCCAAGACCGCCAACGCAATGTGGGGCGGGCGCTTTGCCGCCGGGCCGGATGCGATCATGGAGGCGATCAACGCCTCGATCAGTTTCGACCGGCGGCTTTACGCCCAGGACATCCGGGGCAGCCGGGCCCATGCCGCCATGTTGGCCGCGACAGGCATCATCAGCAGTAACGATGCCGAGGCGATCCGGGAAGGGCTGAACACGGTCTTGTCAGAGATCGAGGCCGGGAATTTCACCTTCCGCACCGATCTTGAGGACATTCACATGAATGTCGAGGCGCGGCTGAAAGATCTTATCGGCGATGCGGCGGGGCGTCTGCACACGGCACGGTCGCGCAACGATCAGGTGGCGACGGATTTCCGGCTTTGGGTGCGCGATCAATGCGATGCGGCGGATGCGGGGCTGCGCTCGCTGATCGCCGCGCTGCTGGATCAGGCGCAGGCGGGGGCCGATTGGGTCATGCCTGGGTTCACCCATCTGCAAACCGCGCAGCCGGTGACATGGGGGCATCACATGATGGCCTATGTGGAAATGTTCGGCCGCGATCTGGGGCGGTTCGGGGATGCCCGCCGCCGGATGAACGAATCGCCCCTTGGCGCGGCGGCTTTGGCTGGCACCGGCTTCCCCATTGACCGTCAGGCGACGGCCAAGGCGCTGGATTTCGACCGCCCGATGGCGAACAGCCTTGATGCCGTCAGCGACCGCGATTTCGCGCTGGAGTTTCTGTCCGCCGCCAGCATCTGCGCCGTCCACCTGTCGCGGCTGGCCGAAGAACTGGTGATCTGGTCCTCGGCCCAGTTCCGGTTCGTGGCAATGTCGGATCGGTTCTCGACCGGCTCGTCAATCATGCCGCAAAAGAAAAACCCCGATGCGGCGGAACTGATCCGGGCGAAAATCGGGCGGATTCTGGGCGCGACCGTGGCGCTGTTCACGGTGATGAAGGGCCTGCCGCTGGCCTATTCCAAGGACATGCAGGAGGACAAGGAACAGGTCTTTGACGCCGCCGATTCGCTGATGCTGGCACTGGCGGCGATGACCGGGATGATGGCCGACTTATCCGCCCGCCCCGACGTGCTGGAAGCCGCGGCATCCAGCGGCTTTTCCACCGCCACCGATCTGGCCGACTGGCTGGTGCGCGAGGCGGGGCTGCCCTTCCGCGACGCTCATCACGTCACCGGCGCGCTGGTCGCACGCGCGGAAAAGGCCGGCATCGATCTGCCCGATCTGACGCTGGCCGAGATGCAATCGGTTCACCCCGCCATCACCCAAGCGATTTTCGAGGTGTTGGGGGTGCAGAACTCTGTCGCCTCGCGGCAAAGCTATGGCGGCACCGCGCCGAAACGGGTGCGCGAACAGATCGCGCGCTGGCGGCAGGCGTTGGCCTGACCCACACGGTTGATTGAATATTTGGGCAAACAGGAAACCCGGCTGCTTCCTGTTTGCATAAATACTCATCTTTGGGGGCAGCGGCGATATTGCCCGCGCGGACGCCTTGGCGCATAGTCGCGGCCACATCTGAAAGGGTTCCCCTGATGCGTATCGTGTTTTTCCTGACCACTGCCCTGATCCTGTCCGCCTGCGGCGTCGATGGCGCGCCTGAACGGCCCGCGCCGGGTGTCCATCTGGACGGCGAGGCGCGGGTGGGCATCGTCACGGGCGGCTGATGGATCATTTCAACTATCACGGCAGCGTCCTGCACGCCGAAGATGTCCCGCTGACCCGCATCGCGGCAGAGGTTGGCACGCCTGTTTATGTCTATTCCGCCGCCACGCTGCGCCGCCATTTCGGGCTGTTCCAGCAGGCGCTGGATTGGACCGATCACCTCGTCTGCTTTGCCGTCAAGGCGAACAGCAATCTGGCGGTGTTGAAACTGCTGGGCGATATGGGCGCGGGCATGGATGTGGTGTCTGGCGGCGAATATGCGCGGGCGCGGGCGGCAGGTGTGCCGGGCGAACGGATCGTGTTTTCCGGTGTTGGCAAGACGCTGGCCGAGATGCGGCAGGCGCTGGAGGGCGATATCCGGCAGTTCAACGTGGAAAGCGAACCCGAACTGCGCGCCCTGTCGCAACTGGCTGATTCCATGGGCGTCGTCGCGCCGATTGCCATTCGCGTGAACCCCGATGTCGATGCGAAAACGCATGAGAAGATCGCCACCGGCAAGTCGGAAAACAAGTTCGGCATCCCCATCGCCCGCGCGCGCGAGGTGTATGCCGAGGCGGCGCGTCTGCCCGGTCTGGCCGTCGTGGGCGTCGATATGCACATCGGCAGCCAGTTGACCGATCTGGAGCCTTACCGGCAAGCCTATACCAAGATGGCCGAGCTGGTGCGGGCTTTGCGCGCTGACGGGCATCAGATCACCCGGCTGGATATGGGCGGCGGGCTGGGAATCCCCTACCGGCGCGACAATAACGCCCCGCCCTTGCCGATCGAATATGGTCAGGTGATCCGCGATACTGTGGGCGATCTGGGCTGCGAGATCGAGATCGAGCCGGGGCGAAATATCGTCGGGAATGCCGGGGTGCTGCTGGCCTCGGTCATCTATGTGAAACAGGGCGAGGGGCGCGATTTCCTGATTCTTGATGCGGCGATGAACGATCTGCTGCGCCCGGCGATGTATGGCGCGCATCACGACATCGTGCCGGTGATCCAGCCGATGGTCGCCGCCGATGTGCGGCCCTTTGATGTGGTCGGCCCGGTCTGCGAGACGGGCGACACCTTTCAGAAGGGTGCCGATCTGCCGGGGCTTGCGACGGGCGATCTGGTCGCCTTCCGGTCGGCGGGGGCCTATGGCGCGGTGATGGCCAGCGAATACAACACCCGGCCCTTGGTGCCGGAAGTGCTGGTCCAAGGCGATCACTTCGCCGTCATCCGGGCGCGGCCAACGGTTGAGGAAATCCTGAACCGCGATACCATCCCTGAATGGTTATAGGACGGTTCCGGGCGGCGCGGTCAGAACCGGGGGTTTTCCACCCCCGGACCCCCGAGGATATTTCCGGACAGAAGATAGCCCGTGCACTGGTTCTGACCCGCTGGGGGATGGCGTGGGAGCAGGCGGCGCGGGCATTTTGGCCGCTGTTCGTGATTGTGTCGCTGTGGCTGGCACTGCTGGCGCTTGGGGTGGTGACTCTGGTTCCTGCGCCGATTTTACCGTGGCTGTCCGGGGCCGTGATGATTGCGGCGCTGGTGGCGGCGGTGCGCGGCGGAATGCGCTGGCGGCGGATTTCAGGGGCCGAGGTTGCAGCGCGGGTGGATGCTGCTCTGCCGGGGCGGCCTTTGGCTGCGCTGGCCGATCATGCGGCCCTGGGGGGCGAGGGTGATTTATGGCGCGCGCATCTGGCGCAGATGGCGGGGCGGGCGGCACAGGCGCGGGCGGTGCCACCCGATACCGGGCTGCGGCACCGTGATCCCTTTGCCCTGCGGCTGACGGCCCTTGTGGCGCTGGTCATGGCACTGCTGTTTGGGGGTGCGGGGCAGATTGGTCAGGGCATGTCGGCCATCGCCGCGACCTTGCGCTTGCCGGATGAGCGCGGCGATACGGCTACGGTCGCGCCATCATGGGAAGGCTGGGCCGAGCCGCCTACTTATACCCGTCGCCCGGCGCTGTATCTGAATGCACTGCCCGAGGGCGATCCGCTGGTTCTGCCCAAGGGTAGCGAGGTGACGTTCCGCTTTTATGGCGACGGCATTGCGATGGATCAGGACATTGGTCCGGCCAGCGGCGATGACCCTCTGGCCCCTGCTTTCCGCGCCGAGGAATCGGGCAGCATCACCGTATCCGGGCGGCGTTTTGACGTGATCGTGCAGCCCGACGATGCGCCGGTGATCCGGGCGGGCGCGCAGCCACTGCGGCGTGCCGATGGTCGCATGGCACAGGAATTTCAGGCCGAGGATGACTTTGGCATCACCGAAGGCGCGGCGGAGATCGCGCTGGATCTGGCTGCCGTGGACCGCCGTTATGGCCTGACCCTGACGCCCGAACCACGCGATCCTCTGGCGCTGCCCCTGCCGATTCCGCGCGGCGACACCCGGCAGATCACCGGCACGCTGACCGAGGATCTGGCCCGCCATCCATGGGCTAATATGCCCGTCACCATCACTCTGCGCGCCACGGATGGCATCGGCCAGACCGGCGACAGTGGTCCGGCGCAGGTGATCCTGCCGGGGCGGCGCTTTTTCGATCCGCTGGCGGCGGCGCTGATCGAAACCCGCCGCGATCTGCTGTGGTCGCGCGCGAATGCCGGGCGTAGCGCGGAAATTCTGCGGGCGGTGACATGGCAGCCCGAAGACTTTGTCGCGCCCGAACTGTATCAGGAACTGCGCGGGGCGGCTGGTCTGCTGGATGGTGGTCCCTTGTCACCCGATGCGCGTGACAAGCTGGCGGAAGCCTTGTGGCAGGCCGCTGTTCAGCTTGAGGATGGTGGGCTGGCCGACGCGCTGGACCGGATGCGCCGTGCGCAGGAACGGCTGTCCGAGGCGATCCGCCAAGGCGCCAGCCCCGACGAAATTCAGCGGCTGATGGACGAGTTGAAAGAGGCGACCGACGCCTATACGCAGATGCTGGCCGAACAGGGCGAAGATCCGGCAGCGCGATTCGACCGCAGCCCGCAACAAGGGCAGCAGATCACCGGCGACCAGATTCAGCAGATGATGGACGAAATCCAGCGTCTGATGAACGAGGGACGGATGGCTGAGGCCCAGCAATTGCTGGAACAATTCAACCGGATGATGGAGAATTTGCAGGTCCGTCAGTCACAGGGCGGCGAGGGGCAGGACGGGCAGCCCGGTGGTCAGCCGATGAACCGTCTGGCCGATACGCTGCGCCAGCAGCAGGAACTGTCGGATCAGGCGTTTCGTGAAATGCAACGCCGGTTCAATGGCCAGCCGGGGCAGCCGGGCGATGCCGGTGAGATGGCCGATCGGCAGCAAAGCCTGCGCGATGAACTGGGCCAGCAGCGCGGATTGATGCCCGGTCAGGGATCACCACAGGGCGACGCCGCGCGCGAGGCGCTGGATCAGGCGGGCCGGGCGATGGAGCAGGCCGAACAGGCGCTGCGCGATGGCGACATGTCCGGCGCGATGGAGCGGCAGGCCGACGCCATCCAGTCTATGCGCGAAGGGATGCGCGCCCTGGGCGATCTGCTGCGCCCCGAAGGCCAGCAGGCGCAGCAGGGCCAACAGGGCGAGGGGGCCGACGGTCAGCAACCCGACGGCCCCGCAGGCACCCGTCCCGGCGATCAGCGCGGTGCCATTCCGCCGGGGCAGCGGATGCTGGACCCTCTGGGCCGCAACCTGTCGGGCGGCGGACGCAATATCACCACCGGCGATCCTTTATCCGAAGGGGCCGACCCGACCCGCCGCGCCCGCGATCTGCTGGATGAAATCCGCCGCCGCAGTGGGCAGCTGACCCGGCCCGAGGATGAGCGCGACTATCTGGGCCGGTTGCTGGAGCGGTTTTAACGCCAGACTTTTCTGGTGCTTGTGCTGGTCACGCATATCTCTCACTTTCAAGATATAGCGAAGATGCAGTGACAAAGGGTGACACATGCCGACCATTGCCCAGTATCAGGTTTTCCGGGCTTACCTTCTGGAAACCGTCAAACGCCTTTTGACACCCGAGATGAGTTTGCTCCGCACAGATTCCAGTTCTTATCGACAGATCATCTTTGACGCGCCCGCGACCCAAGCCGAAATCACCGCAGTCGAAGATGAAATCGGCACAGCGATGCCGCAAGAGCTGCAAAATTTCTTTCTGTATGTCAGCAAAGAAATCGTTATCCGCTGGGGCCTGCCATCGCGGCCAGCCAACCTCGCCGATGAATGGGGGCGACGTATATACCCCGAGGAGCCGCCCGAAGCTTTCATGCAATGGGCCTATGCCCCCGGCCCGGACGGCGATCCCGGACCGGATAATTACAAATCACCCGAGATTGAAGGCGCAGCTCTGGTGCTGGCATTGAGCGGCCCGTCCGGGGTGGCCGCCGCCTTTCGTCACCGGGAAAGCTGGCGCGACTTTTACGATCCGGAGCGCGCAGCCAACAACGTCGAACGCGACCATTTTCAACAGATCCTCGATTTCTATGATGCGGGCTTTCCCTTTGCCATTGCCCCCAACGGCGATCTGCTGGCCATCGACATGCGCGACGGAGCCGATCATCTGATGCACCTGAGCCATGAAGGCGAAGTTGCAGGGATCGAGCTTGATACCAGGCTTGCGCAATTAATGGCACATCAGGCGATACTTGGCTTTGTCGGGTTTGATTTTCCGGTCCTGCAAAGGTTTAACGCAAGGCCAGTGGCTGAACAGGACGATGTGATCGAGCTTGTCTCGTTTCGTTCTGATACGGCAGATGGCCAGTTATGGGCCGATTGGTTCTGGCTCGGCAATCCGCCTGGATGGCCAGAGGCATTGTCCAAGGACCAGCAATAACCATGCGCCGCCCGATGTAACCACCGCAGGCCGCCACCTGTTTGCGCCAATATACAAAACCGCAACGCGCGCAGGCTCAGCCGCGCTTGCGGCGGCGTTTCGTCGCCCGTTTCACCTCGGCCAGACGGGCCTGCGTGGATTTGCGGCGCATCGGGCCACCCTTGCGGCGGCCCTTGGGGCCTTGCGGGACGGGCTTGCCGTCCAGTTCCAGCAGTTCCAGCATCAACCCGCCGGTGGTCGGCACGGCTTCGGTCAGGCGGACGGTGACGCGCTGGCCGATGCCGATTTCGACGCCGGTTTCCGACCCCATCAGCACCTGCGCGTCGGGGTCAAAGTGGAAATATTCGGCGCCGATTTCGCGGATCGGCAACAGGCCGTCGGCCCCGGTCTCGTCCAGTTTCACAAACGCACCGAAACGCTGGATGCCGCTGATCCGCCCGGACATTTCCGTGCCAACGCGATCGGCCAGATAGGCGGCCAGATAGCGGTCGGTGGTGTCACGCTCGGCCTCCATGCTGCGGCGTTCGGTGGCGCTGATGTGTTCGGCGGTCTCGGCCAGCCGGTCGGTATCGCCGCCCGACAGCCCGTCATCGCCCCAGCCATGGCCGGTAATCAGCGCGCGATGCACGATCAGATCGGCATAGCGGCGGATGGGCGAGGTGAAATGCGCGTAATGGGTCAGCGCCAGCCCGAAATGGCCAAAGTTTTCCGGCGCATAGTAAGCCTGCGTCATCGACCGCAAGGTGCTGATATTGATGAGTTCGTCAAAGTCAGACCCTTCGGCCTGCGCCAGCAGCCGGTTCAAGTGGCTGGTCTGCAAAACCTGCCCCTTGGCCAGCACGAAACCAGACGCCTGCGCCACCTCGCGCAGCGCGTCCAGTTTCGCGGGGCTGGGTTCCTCGTGAACGCGGAACAGCAGCGGGCGGCTGCGGCGGGTCAGTTCTTCGGCGGCGGCGACATTGGCCAGCACCATGAATTCCTCGATCAGCCGGTGCGCGTCCAGCCGGTCGCGGAAGTTCACCGATTTGACCCGGCCATCGGGGGTCAGCTCGATCCGGCGTTCGGGCAGGTCGAGCTCCAGCGGTTGGCGGCGGTCGCGCGCCGATTTCAGCAGGCCGTAAGCGTGCCACAGAGGGCCGATCACGTCATCCATCAGCGCCGCGGCCTGATCATCGGGCGCACCATCCGCCGCCGCCTGCGCCTGTTCGTAAGACAGGCTGGCGCGGCTGTTCATCATGCCGCGATGAAAGCTGTGGCCGGTCTTGTTGCCCTGCGCGTCCAGCCGCATTTTCACGGCGATCACCGGGCGGTCAACGCCTTCGTGCAGGCTGCACAGATCCCCCGACAGAATGTCAGGCAGCATCGGCACCACGCGGTCGGGGAAATAGGTGGAATTGCCCCGCTTCCACGCCTCGCGGTCAAGGGCGGTGCCGGGGCGGACATAATGGGCCACATCGGCGATGGCGACCCAGATGGTCGCGCCGCCATCGGCTTCGGTCACGGCGGCCACGGCATCGTCATGATCGCGCGCATCGGCGGGGTCGATCGTGACCAAGGGCAGGTCGCGCAGGTCCATCCGCCCCGCCATCGGCGCGGGCTGCGCGGCATCAGCCTGAGCAATCACTTCGTCGGGGAAATCGTCGGGGATGCCGTGCTGGTGAATCGCGATCAGGCTGACGGCGCGGGGGGCGGAGGGATCGCCCAGCACCTCGGTCACGCGCGCGAGCGGCAGGCCAAGGCGGCCCTTGGGACCGATCTGTTCCGCCTCGACCAGCTCGCCGCCCTTGGCGCCAAGGGTCGCGTCGGCGCGCACGCGCCATTCCTTGTCGGCGCCCTTGTCGATGGGAACGATGCGCCCGCCCTCGGTTTCCTTGCGGAAAATGCCGACAATCTTATGCGGCGCGGTGCCGATGCGGCGGATCAGCCGGGCCTGATAATGGTGATCCTCGCCCGTGATCGGGATCAGCCGGGCCAGCACCCGTTCGCCCGCGCCGACCGCCGTATCGGCGTCGCGGGGCATGAACAGGATGCGCGGTTCCGGCCCTTCGCCCTGCCATTCCATCGGGCGCGCGAAGAGATCGCCCGCAGCGTCCGGCCCGATGATCTGGATGACCGAGACCGGCGGCAGGGTATGGCCGTCGCGGTAATGGCGGCGTTTGCGCTCAAGCTGGCCCTCGGCCTCAAGCTCTTTCAGCAGGCGTTTCAGGTCGATGCGCGCGGCACCCTTGACGCCGAACGCCTTGGCGATGTCACGCTTGGAATTGGCCTCGGGGTGGTCGGCCAGCCAGGCCATGATTTGCTGTTTCGAGGGAAGATCGCTCATGCCCGCATCCTTTTTTGCGCGCGTGAAGGTCTCACCCGCCGTTTCCTACAGATCCCGCGCCAGGTCGCGGTGCGGGATGCCTGCGTCGTCATAGATAGGGCCGTAGGCGGTAAAACCAAGCTTTTCGTAAAAGCCAAGCGCATGGGTCTGCGCACCCAGCTTTGCGCGGGTCACACCGGGGATGGTGCGCAGATGGTCCATCGAAGCGCGGATCAGCGCCGCCCCAAGCCCCGTGCCGCGCGCCCGAGGCAGCACGCAGACGCGCCCGATCTTGCCGGTCTCGCCGTCGATCAGCAGGCGGGCAGTGCCGACGGGGCCGTGGTCATCGGTCGCAAGCAGGTGGATGGCGGCACCGTCCAGATCGTCCATCTCGTCGGATTCCGAGACGTTCTGTTCTTCGATGAACACGGTGCGGCGCAGCGCGTGGCAGGCGGCAAGATCGTCGGTGATGGTGATGTTCATACGAAATACTCGGTCAGGATGCGGCGATATACGCGGGTCAGCGCGTGGATTTCACCCGCCGGCACACGCTCGTCCACCTGGTGCATGAAACGGCCGACAAGGCCGAATTCCACCACCGGGCAGTGGTCCTTGATGAAGCGCGCATCCGAGGTGCCGCCCGTGGTGGACAACACCGGGTCAAGCCCGGTCTCCGCGCGGATCACGCCGCGCACCAGATCGACGAAGGGGCCGGGCGCGGTCAGAAAGGCATCGCCCGTAACCTCGGCAGACAGGTGCAGCGCGACGCCGGTTTCGGTCGCCAGTGCCTGCGCACGGTCGGTCAGGTCGGCAGTCAGACTGTCGGCTGTATGCAGGTCGTTAAAGCGGATATTGACCACCGCCGTCGCCGTTTGCGGGATCACGTTGGATGCCGGATTGCCGCAGTCGATGCTGGTGATTTGCAACCCCGAGGGGTCGAAATGCGCCGTTCCCTGATCCAGCGGACTGGCGATCAGATCGGTCAGATAGCGGGTCAGCGCGTGCAGGGGATTGCGCGCGCGATGCGGATAGGCGGCGTGCCCCTGCACTCCGGTGGCCGTGATGCGAAACGTGACCGACCCGCGCCGCCCGATCTTGATCATCTCGCCAAAGGTGTCGGGGTTCGACGGCTCGCCCACGATGCAGACATCCATGCGTTCGCCGTTTTCATTCATCCAGTCCAGCAAAGCGCGGGTGCCGTCGCGGCCCGGCCCCTCTTCGTCGCCGGTGATGGTCAGGATCACCGCGCCATCGGGCGGCGTTTCGCGCACGAAATCCATCGCGGCGCAGACAAAGGCGGCGACGCCCGACTTCATATCGGTCGCGCCCCGGCCCCAGATCATGCCGTCCTCGACATGGCCGGAAAAGGGCGGATGCGTCCACGACCCCAGATCGCCGGGCGGCACGACATCAGTATGGCCGTTGAACCCGAATGTCCGCGCCCCCCGCGCGCCCCAGCGGGCAAACAGGTTCGACACACCGTTTCGATCCACGCGGGTGCAGGTGAAGCCCCCCGCGCTCAGCAGGTCAGCCAGCAGAACCAGCGCGCCGCCTTCCTCGGGCGTGACCGAGGGGCAGCGGATCAGGCGGGCGGTCAGGTCGGCAGCGTCGGTCATCATATCCCCAATTGCACAGCGCGGCGGATCAGGTTGGCGCCAGTCAGCACCAGCAGAACCAAGGTCCAGCGCCGAAACTGCACCACATCCAACCTGTCTTGCAAGGCAAAGCCCAAGCGCAGCCCGATCACCGCAGGCACGATCAGCGCGGCGGAAAACGCCAGCCCCGGCCCGGACAGAATGCCGGTGAACAGATGCGCCACGCTCAGCACCACCGCGCCCAGCAGGAACACGACGCCCTGCACCAGCACCTGTTCGCGCTTTGGCACGCCGACCGACAGCAGATAGACGATCAGCGGCGGCCCCCAGATGCCCGAAATCCCACCATACAGCCCACCAATCACGCCGCTGACCACCTCGGCCCGCCGCTGGTGGCGGATCGGCAGCGCCAAGGGCCGCCCCGACAATTGCCACAGCGCGAAAGCGGTGATCGGGGCGCCAAGCATCAGATACATCGCACCTTGCGGAATCATCGCGGCAAAGGGCGCCGAGACCAGAATGAACAGCGCCACCGCGCCGATATGCCAGCGATAGCAGGCGGTCGCGGCCCATGCCTCCGCCGGCCCCCAGCGGAACGCCTGCCCGATATTCGTGACCAAAGTCGGCAGGATCAGCCCGGCCAGCGCCATGGTCGCAGGCATCATCGACCCGAAAACCGACATCATAATCATCGGCATGGCAAAGCCGACCGCGCCTTTGACAAAGCCCGCAAACAGAGTGACGGCCATCGCCGCCCAGAAAACCACAGGATCAAGCCCGAACATGCCGTCACCCTATCGCTGCGAAAAACAAAAGAAAATACGCCTCCTGTTTGCCAAAACACGCATGGAACCGCGCAATCTGCGCGACATTTTCAGTCTTTATTAAGCCTTGCCGCGCATTATCATTGCGCTGCACATGCGAAAGCCCTAGACATGCTGCAACGCCGAAACGGATGGATTCGATGAAAGACATGCCCGCAGATACAGCCGCCGTCATCGCCGAACTGGAAGATTTGCAATCCCGCGCCAAAGCCGCTGTGCTGGCGCTGGTCGCCCCCGATGGCAAGGTCGATGCGGTGGCGCTGGAGGTACATCAGCGCGCCGCCCATGCTCTGTCATGGCTGGCGACGTATGTGGAATCGCTGCGGCAACTGGCCGCTTGGGCCGGGCGCGTGCAGGGGGAAACCGAAGGGCTGATCCTTCAGATCGGTTTTGGCGAATATCTGTCGCAAATCGCGGGCGGCATCCCGATGAGCCAGACGGAATTCGCCCGCCTGTCGGATATGGGCGTCGAATGGCAGCCCTCGGATGCGGCACGGGCGCTGATGGCGGGCAATACGGCGCAGGCGCGGGCGCAACTGGCGGCGATTCTGGCGGACAATCAGGGCGCGGCCACCTTTGGCAAGACCGGGCTGGACGAGGATCTGGAAATGATCCGCGATCAGTTCCGCCGTTGGGCCGATGACAAGGTGGTGCCGCATGCCCATGACTGGCATATGCAGGACGAACTGATCCCGATGGAAATCATTTCCGAACTGGCGGAACTGGGCGTGTTCGGCCTGACCATCCCCGAGGAATTTGGCGGGCTTGGCCTGTCCAAAGCCAGCATGGTCGTCGTCAGCGAAGAACTGTCGCGCGCCTATATCGGCGTTGGTAGCCTTGGCACCCGCAGCGAAATCGCCGCCGAACTGATCATCTGCGGCGGCACCGAGGCGCAAAAGAAACAGTGGCTGCCGAAACTGGCCAGCGGGGAAATTCTGCCCACGGCAGTGTTCACCGAACCGAACACCGGGTCTGACCTTGGCAGCCTGCGCACCCGCGCGGTGCGCGATGGCGACAACTGGAAGATCACCGGCAACAAAACCTGGATCACCCATGCCGCGCGCACCCATGTGATGACGCTGCTGGCCCGGACCGAGCCAGAGACAGACGATTGGCGCGGCTTGTCGATGTTTCTGGCCGAAAAGACCCCCGGCACCGATACCGAGCCTTTCCCCACCCCCGGCATGACCGGCGGCGAGATCGAGGTTCTGGGCTATCGCGGCATGAAGGAATACGAGCTTGGCTTTGACGGGTTCGAGGTCAAGGGCGACAACCTGCTGGGTGGCGTCACCGGCCAGGGCTTCAAACAGTTGATGCAGACCTTTGAATCGGCGCGGATTCAGACGGCGGCGCGGGCGATTGGCGTGGCGCAGAACGCGCTGGAACTGGGGCTGCAATACGCGCTGGACCGCAAGCAATTCGGCAAGGCGCTGGTGAACTTTCCCCGTGTGGCCGACAAGCTGGCGCTGTCTGCGGTGGAAATCATGATCGCGCGGCAGCTGACCTATTTCAGCGCCTGGCAGAAAGACCACGGCAACCGCTGCGATCTTGAGGCGGGGATGGCGAAGCTGCTGGGCGCGCGGGTGGCTTGGGCTGCGGCGGATAATGCCCTGCAAATCCACGGCGGAAACGGCTTTGCGCTGGAATATCAGATCAGCCGGGTGCTGTGCGACGCGCGAATCCTGAATATTTTCGAGGGCGCGGCGGAAATTCAGGCACAGGTGATCGCCCGCCGCCTGCTGGGTTAAGGCCGTGCCCAGAGGCGGGGGCTTGCCCCCCCTGCGGCGTATTTGTTGCAAACAGGAAACCCCTGCCGGTGGTCGCGCAGGCGTGATGTGGACGGGAACTGAAATCCGGGCTAGGGGGTTGCCGGATTTATGACAACTCAAATGCCCTGAGGAGACGCCAGCATGTTCCGTCCCGTTGCCCTTGCCATGACAGCCGCTGCCGCCTTGGCCGCTTGCACGCCCACGCCGAAAACGCCGGCCACACAGGAAGGTGGGGTTCCGCTTGGCCCCTATTACATCGTCGGTCTGGGCCGCGACGCCGTTCCAACCCGGAATGCCACGCTGAATTTGGCCCCCGGCCAGATCACCGGGCAAGGTCCGTGCAATACCTTTGTCGCCACCAATGCCGCCACGCTGCCGGCGATTCAGATCACCGCGTTCCAGGCCGGGCAATCGACCTGCCGTGATTCCGCGATGGAAAGCCGTTATTTCTCGGCGCTGCAACAGGCAAGCAGCGCCGAATACAACGGCGGCGTTCTGGTGGTCAAAGGTCCGGTCTGGATCACATACGAGGCCGGGACGCTGGCGCAATAAGCGCGGCTAAACCTGCCTTGAGACAAACCATTCTGTGCCGTCGGGGGCGCGAAAGCCTCCCCTGCGGTCGCCGTCGCCTTTTTCGGCAATCGGCTGGATGATCTCGGCCCCTGCGGCGGCGGCGCGTTCCATCGCCGCGTCAGGATCGGGCAGGTAAAGATGCAGCATGACGGGCGGCGCCTCGGCCTCGCCCATCATCAGCACGGTATCGCCGATGCGGCATTCAGCGTGCATGACGCCGCCCTCTTCGCGGTGGATAATCCGCAGCCGGGTCGCGCCGAACACGGTCTCGCAAAAACTCAGCACCGCATTCGCGTCAGACACCAGCAGATAGGGGGCGAGATCGGTATAACCCTGTGGTTTATAGCTCATTCTTTTTCCTTTCGGATCAGGCGCAGCACCAGCCGGTCCCTGGCGGCGGGCAAGGGGCGGCCGACCAGTTCGCCCGCCAGCCGCGAATCCAGAAAATGCCCGGTGATGGCCAGCCCCTCGGCCAGACCATTGCCGCGATTGTCGCCCGCACCGCCCATGATCGCGGGCAGTGGCAGCAGGCGGTCAGCCCATTCCCCTGCCCCGGCCCGGCTGACCGCGCGGCCTGATTTCGGGCTGACATAGGCCAGCCCCTCGGGCACGCCGGTCACGGCGCAGCTGCTCAGGTCAAGGCCAAAGCCCATCTCGTCCAGCAGGCGCATTTCCCAGATCAGGTAATCCTGCGCCCAATCCCCGCCGCTGTCCATCTGATCCAGCAAGGTTTCGGTCATCAACGCCAGGTGCGGGTGCGGGTCACGTTCTGGCAGCGCAAAAGACAGCAGCGCGCAGACCGCATTCAGCCCGGCCAGCCCCAGCGGATCAGACAGCAGCCCGGCCCGCGCGCGCACCGGCTGCGCCGCGAAATGACCCAAAGCATCCGCCTGCCGTGCCCGCCAGCGCAGCGCCAGCCGCGACCCCGGCTGCAACAGCGCCGCCCGGCGCGACGAGGCCCCGCCCGGCACCAGTCCGGCATGGCGGCCATATTCGGCGGTCATCACCTCGATGATGGCAGCCGTTTCGCCGTGCATCCGGCGCGCGATCACGGTGCCTTCGGCCTGCCACTCCATCCGCTGCCCTTTCCTTTCGCCGCAGCCTGCACCATCCTGCACGGAACGAAAAGGAGGGCGCGATGCTGAAACCATGGCTCCAAGCGCAGGCGCGGCTGGTCGAGGTGGCGGCGGGGCGCGCACCCGCCGATCTGGTGATCCGGGGCGGGCGATGGGCCAACGTCCACACGCGCGAGGTGGTCGAGGGCCAGGATGTCGCCATCGCCGACGGGCGCATCGCCTGCGTGCTGCCCGATGCGTCGGAAAATATCGGGCCGGATACGCAAGTGATTGATGCCGCCGGGCGTTTCATGGTGCCGGGCCTGATTGATGCGCATATGCACATCGAATCGGGGATGCTGACGCCTGCCGGTTTCGCCGCCGCCGTCATCCCGCATGGCACCACCAGCATTTTCCACGACCCGCATGAAATCGCCAATGTGCTTGGCCCCAAGGGCGTGCGGCTGATGCGCGATGAAAGCGTGATCCAGCCGATCAGCATCTTTACCCAGATGCCCAGTTGCGCCCCCTCGGCCCCGGCGTTGGAAACCACCGGCCAGCCGATCACCGAAGGCGATGTGGCGCAGGCCATGGGCTGGGACGGGATCGTGGGCCTGGGCGAGATGATGAACTTTCCCGCCGTGGCTGCGGGCGATCCGCAGATGCTGGCCGAAATTGCCGCGACGCGGGCGGCGGGTAAGGTGGTCGGCGGGCATTACGCCAGCCCCGATCTGGGCCGCCCCTTTGCCGCCTATGTCGCGGGTGGGGCGCAGGACGACCACGAAACCACGACCGAGGCGCAGGGGATCGCGCGCGTCCGGCAAGGCATGGCCTGTATGATGCGGCTGGGGTCGGCGTGGTATGATGTGCAGTCGCAGATCACCGCGATAACCGAGCGCGGCCTTGATCCGCGTGGATTCATCCTTTGCACCGATGACAGCCATTCTGGCACCCTGGTGCATGACGGACATATGAACCGGGTGGTGCGCCACGCAATCAATTGTGGCTGCGATCCGCTGATCGCGATTCAGATGGCGACGATCAACCCGGCCACGCATTTCGGGCTGGCGCAAGAGATCGGCTCGATCACACCGGGGCGGCGGGCGGATGTGATCCTGTCCAGCGATCTGACAACCCTGCCGGTGGAACTGGTGATCGCGCAAGGCCAAGTGGTCGCGCAGGATGGCGCGCTGCTGGTCGATTGCCCGCGCATCGACTGGCCTGATGCGGCGCGGCAATCGGTGCGGCTGGGGCGCGCCCTGACCGCCGCCGATTTCGCCGCCTACGCAAAAGGGAACAGCGCGCGGGTTCGCGTGATCGGCGTTGTCGAAAATCAAGCGCCCACGCGCGCGCTGACGCTGGATCTGCCGGTCAGGGACGGCGTGATCGAACCAAAGGGCGATGTGGCCTGCCTGTCGCTTGTCGAACGACACCATGGCACCGGAGGCGTGACGAACGGCTTTGTCTCGGGCTTTGGCTGGCAGGGGCGGATGGCGCTGGCCTCGACCGTGGCGCATGACAGTCATCACATCATCGTCGCCGGCACCTGCCGCGAGACGATGGCGGCAGCCGTGACGCATCTGGCCGATCTGCAAGGCGGTGTCACGATCTGGCGCGACGGTGCGGAACTGGCAACCGTGCCGCTGCCGATTGCCGGGCTGATGTCGGATGCGCCAGCGGATCAGGTGGCGACCGCGGCACAGGCCCTGACAGCCGCAATGAAGGACTGCGGCTGCACGCTGAACAACGCCTTCATGCAGCATTCACTGCTGGCGCTGGTGGTGATCCCGGACCTGCGTATTTCCGACAAGGGCATCGTCGATGTAACGCGGTTTCAGCTTGTGGATCTGCTGGTCTCGGACATGCCGGGAAGGGGATAACCGATCAGCTTTTCAGCCTCGGGGCACCCGTTTACGATACCCTGTTCCAGCATGACCGTCGGATCAGGATTATGCCCGGAAATAAACGGCTGAAAACTGAAATCGCTGTTATCGGCAAAGACCCTGGCGCGGCTTTCGGCTTCGTTATGGCTCAGCCGTTTTTGTTCGATCAGCTTTTGTTCGCGCTGAACCACACCACCGGCGAATTTATAGTGATACAGAACCCCGGTGAAACTGGGGCAGCGCAGACCGGTCGTCACATGCGGATGGACCATCGGATCGACATGGCGCGACATCTTGAACAACGGATGCTTTATCAGGCAACAATTTTCATTGAATACCAGCCTTCTGATGCCGCCAAACAGGATTGGCACACCGCCTCCGGCAATCTGGTTCTGTTGCAGGAAATACGCCAAGGGCGCGTCAGCGGACGTATAGTCAAAGCTTTCGATGCCGTCGAGGCTATAGCCGGAAAATTCCTTCCGCACCTGCGAGAACGACACCGTTTCATCGTAATTCTTGACCGGATCTGATGGAACCATTTCCAGCATATAGGAAATCATCCCGGTATATCCGCCCGCATCCAGCCGCTTGACCAGATCTTTCAGTGAAACCTTGTCGGAATGCGGATAATCAAAAATTTCGTCACAATCTATCGCCAGCCGCCAACCACCTTTCAGATAATCCGTCACGGCCAGTCGCCGGATATATTTCTGATTGTCGCGAAAAGAGGCGGAACAGGTCACAACCGTGGTATTCGGCAGGGATGATGCGATCTCGACGGAACCATCAGTCGATCCGTTATCCACATAAACCACATGATCAACCCCCATCTGGCGATGGTGCCGAACGCATTCTTCAAGAAAATAGGCGTTATTACGCCCCAGAAGAACAAGACCAATCTGGTCTTCACCCAGCGTAACCTGTTTTGGGCCAGATATATGACGAAAGGTCTTGCGCACGTGGTGGCGGCGGCGCGCCTCGACCATGGCGCGATAAACATCCCCGAATATGGACATTCAGTTTTACCTTCTATCAAACGTAATATTCCGCCGGAACATGACAGCGCGACGGCGACCTGCTTAACGCGCCGGACTATAGACGGATGTCGCCCCGCAGGAAAGCCACCCGCTTACTGCATCCGCCTGGTGGGGCTTTGCCGCTGCATCCGCCGCCGTGCCCCCGCCTGCCGGACCAGCACAACGGAATAGATCACCAGCGAGGCCCAGATCATCGGAAAGGCAATCATCTGCGCGCCGCGGAAGGTTTCGCCAAAGACAAAGACAGCCGTCAGAAAGATCATCGTCGGTGCGATATATTGCAGAACGCCCATCGTGGACAGGCGCACCTGTTTGGCCGCATTGGCATACATCAACAGCGGAATCGCCGTCACCGGGCCGCAGCCCAGCAGGAACAGCGTATCATGCCAGCCGGTCGTAGCAAAATGCGCCTGCCCCTGCCCCGTCAGCCAGATCACATAGCCCAAGGCCAGCGGCAACAGCAGCAAGACCTCCATCGTAAAGCCCTGATTGGGGCCAAGCGGCAGGCGACGCTTGAAATAGGCGTAAAAACCCCAACTGAAGGTCAGCCCCAATGCAACCAAGGGCAGACGCCCCGCCGAAACCGTCAGCACCAGAACCGCCGCCGCCGCCAGCACAATGGCCACAATCTGCATCCGGTTCAGCCGCTCGCCCAACAGGGTGGCGCCCAGAAAAACGCTGAACAGCGGGTTGATGTAATAGCCAAGGGCGGCCTCGATCGCGCGGTCATTGGCAATCGACCAGACATAGATCAGCCAGTTCACCGAGATCAGCGTCGCACAAATCGCCGCCATCGCCAGCAGCCGCGGGTTGCGCAGCGCCTGCCAGACATGTGCCCCCTTGCGCTGCGCCAGCAGCACGGCCAGCGCAATCGGCAGCGACCAGATGATCCGATGCGCGATCACCTCGGCCGGGGGGATATGGGCCAACTGTTTCATGAACAGCGGCAGAAACCCCCAAAAGACATAGGTGCCGACCGCAAGGGTCAGCCCCGAAGGGGAATCGCTTTGGTCAAGGGCAGTGCTCATTCCGGCACGCTAGCGGCAGGGTGTGGCAGGTGCCATGGCCAAAACTCAGCCCAGCCCATCATGATCCAGCAAAGTCGTGCCATCGCGACTTTCGATCTCGATCACCCACAGGTCGGGGTCAAAACCGCGCTGGCGGGCGATGGCGGCATCCACATCGCGTTCCGGGCCACCGGCGATCTGCGACCAGATGCGCGCGCCGCTGTCCAGATCATATTCGCGCGCCCACAGATCGGCGCTGCCGTCCAGCCGGGCGCATTTCACCAGAACCGCCCCCGCCGTGCCGTCACCGCGTGCCAGCACATAGGCCGGGATATGCGCCTGCCCCAGCCGCGCCAGATAGGCCGACACCCACAGGCCGGATGCCAGCCGCGCCTCAGCCATCGCCGTCGCGGAAATCCAGCCCCATTTCGGAATACCGCTCGGCCTCGTCCAGCCAGTTTTCGCGCACCCGGACCTGAAGGAACAGATGAACGCGTCGGCCCATGAACTCCTCCAGCTCGGCGCGGGCAGCCTGACTGACGGCCTTGATCGTCTCGCCGCCCTTGCCCAGCACAATCCCCTTGTGACCGGGACGGGCGACATAGATCACCTGATCGACACGGGCCGACCCGTCCTGCCGCTCTTCCCAGGCTTCGGTCTCGACCGTCAATTGATAGGGAATTTCCTCGTGCAGACGCAGGGTCAGCTTTTCGCGGGTCATTTCGGCGGCGATCATGCGCATGGGCAGATCGGCGATCTGATCCTCGGGGTAAAGCCACGGCCCCGCCGGCATCTGTTCGGCCAGCCATTCGCGCAGATCGTCACAGCCATGCCCACGTTCCGCCGACACCATAAAGGTGCGAGTAAAGGGAAAAGCCGCATTCATCTTGTCCGCCAAAGCCAACAGCGCCTCGGCCTTGACCCGGTCGATCTTGTTGATGACCAGCGCAACGGTGCGACCCTTGCCGCGTTCCATCAGCGCATCCAGAATCCGCTCGACCCCGTCGGTCAGACCACGATGCGCCTCGATCAGCAGGCAAACGACATCGGCATCATCTGTCCCACCCCAGGCCGCCGCAACCATCGACCGATCCAGCCGCCGCCGTGGCCGGAAAATCCCCGGCGTATCCACGAACACGATCTGCGCGCGCCCCTCGATGGCGATGCCACGGATGCGCGCGCGTGTGGTCTGAACCTTGTGGGTCACGATCGAGACCTTGGCCCCGACCATCCGGTTCAGCAATGTCGATTTTCCCGCATTCGGCTCGCCGATCAGGGCGACGAAACCCGCGCGCGTTTCCATATTCTCAGCCATCCTGCCCGTCTTTCGTTTCTAAATATCCTGCGGGGGTCCGGGGGGTGCAAAACCCCCCGGCAGCAACGCCGCCGCCTAACCCGACACCTGCGCCAGCAGAACCGCCGCCGCCGCCTGCTCGACCCCGCGCTTGGCGCCGCTGCCCGACGCCTCGGCACTGCGACCATCCGCCAGCCGCACCGTCACCTGAAACACCGGCGCGTGGTCCGGCCCCTCGCGCCCGGTTTGCTCATAAACCGGCGGCGGCATTCCTTGCGCCTGCGCCCATTCCTGCAAGGCGGTCTTGGCATCGCGGGCATCCGCCGCCACATTCGCCAGCCGTTCCGCCCACAGCGTCAGGATCACGTCGCGCGCCGCATCCAGCCCCGCATCCAGATAAACAGCGGCCAGCACCGCCTCCATCGCGTCGGCCAGCAAGGCATCTTTGCGCCGTCCGCCCGACAGCTGTTCCGACCGGCCCAGCTTTAACACATCGCCAAGACCGATCTGGCGGGCAATCTCGGCGCAGGTTTCGCCGCGCACCAGCGCATTCAGGCGCGGCGCAAGCTGGCCCTCGCTGGCCTGACGGTCGGCGGCGATCAGCGTTTCCGCGATCACCAGCCCCAGCACCCGGTCGCCCAGAAATTCCAGCCGCTGGTTATCGGGGCGGCTGACGCTGGAAATGGACCCATGCGTCAGCGCACGTGCCAGCAATTCGGGCCGGGAAAAATCATGCCCCAGCCGCGCCATAAAGGCCCGTGTGTCAGCCGCGACCTTCAATGCACCGCCTTGAAGAAACGATCCGCCCGCCAGGTCCAGAAATACAGCAGCGAGTTCCCCGCGGACGAAAACATGATCCGGTCGGCACGACCGATCAGATATTCAGCTGGAACAAAGCCCAGACCGCCGGTGATGGCGCCAAAACGCGAATCCTCGGAATTGTCGCGGTTGTCGCCCATAAAGAAATACTGCCCTTCGGGGACGGTAAAGACCGGCGTATCATCGGCGATCCAGCCGTCACGGATGTTCAGCACATCATAGGACACGCCATTGGGCAGGGTTTCGGTAAAGCGCGGATATTCGCAGACCCCGCCCGGCGGCACGGGATCATTGGCGCAGGCAGGCACCAGACGCTGCGGCCCCTGCGGCTCTTTGGGTTCCGAGAATATGCCGTCGGGCACCTGCGGCACCTCTTGCCCGTTGATGAACAGCCGCCCGCCGCGCATCTGCACGGTATCGCCGGGCATCCCGATCAGCCGCTTGATGAAATCGACGTTACGCGTCGGATGCCGGAACACCACCACATCGCCGCGCACAGGTTCGCTGGCCAGAATCCGACCGGAAATCGGGCACATGCTGAACGGGCAAGAATGCCGAGAATAGCCGTAGGCCATCTTGTTCACAAACAGGAAATCCCCGATCAGCAGCGTGTCTTTCATGCTGCCCGAGGGAATCCAGAACGGCTGAAAGAACAGCGTGCGAAAGATCCCGGCGATTACCAGCGCCCAAAAGATGGTGCGGATCGTTTCGATGATGCCGCCCTCTTTGCGGGCGGTGCTGCGGTCTACCATGTGCTGCGGTCCTTTCCGGTTCGCAACCGTCATGGGGCGGCGGGGCGGGCAAAGTCAAGCGCCGGGCAACGGCAGCGCCTCGATCACGACGAAAGCCTGCGCCCAGGGGTGATCGTCGGTCAGGGTAACGTGAACCACGGCCCGGTGGCCGGGCGGGGTCATATCGGCCAGCCGCTGCGCCGCCCATCCGGTCAACGCCATGACCGGCTGTCCGGTATCCAGATTGCCAACCGCCATATCCCGCCACGCGATTCCCATACGCAGCCCGGTGCCAAGCGCCTTGGAGCACGCCTCTTTCGCCGCCCAACGTTTCGCCAGCGTCGCGGCCTCGTGCGGGCGCGACCGCGCACGGGCCAGTTCGCGTTCGGTGAACACGCGGTTGCGGAACCGATCACCGTGACGGCCCAGCACAGCAGCGATGCGGTCGATGTTGCACAGGTCAGTGCCGATACCGAGGATCATGGCCGGACTTACTCGACCAGCCGCGCGGTAATCTGCCCGCTCGCCTGATTGATCGTGACGGTCAGCGTCGCCGGGGCGCCACCGCCGGTTTCCGGCACAAAGGTTTCCGCCGGCATCGTCACCACCAGCCCTTTGGCCGGGTCATAGGTCGCGGTGCGCGCCGGAAAATCCAGTGCGTAAAAGCCCGAGGGCCAGCCGCCCCGCACCGCCTCGTGCAGCGACACGACGCGGCACTGCCGGGCCTGCGCCTCGTCATAGGGCGGTGACAGGATCAGCAGATGCACCGAGGCCGCCGCCGGTTCGATGCTGTCAATCTGCGCCAGCCGCACCTCGCCATTGGCATAGCTGGCGGACATCTGTTCCCAGGGTTCGGCAATCGAATCGGCCCGCGTCCAGTCGCCGCAGGGGTTAACGGCTTGCGCGGCGGCGGGGGCGGCGGTCAGGGTCAAGACCACAGCGAAACGGATCATAGGCGCGCCTCCTCCATACAGCGGCGCATCTCGCGGATCGCCGCGTCCAGCCCGATGAACACCGATTCCGCGATCAGGAAATGGCCGATGTTCAGTTCCGCAATCTGCGGGATCGCGGCGATGGGCCCGACGGTGGCAAAGGTCAGGCCGTGGCCTGCGTGAACCTCTAGCCCCAGCGATGCGGCCAGTTCCGCGCCTTCGCGCAGGCCGGTCAGTTCAGCGTCGCGTTCGGCCAGCCGCCCCTCGGTGTCAAAGTCGCAATAAGCGCCGGTGTGCAGTTCCACCACTGCCGCGCCAATCCGGGCCGCCGCCTGAATTTGCGCCGGTTCATGCCCGATGAACAGCGACATCCGGCAGCCCGCATCCCGCAGCGGTGCGATGAAATCGGCCATGCGCGATTCCTGCCCGGCCACGTCAAGCCCGCCCTCGGTCGTGCGCTCCTCACGCTTTTCGGGAACGATGCAGACGGCATGAGGGCGGTGGCGCAGCGCAATGGCCTGCATTTCCGCCGTCGCCGCCATTTCCAGGTTCAGCGGCAGGCGCAGTTCTCGCATCAGCGCGTCAATATCGGCATCGGTGATGTGGCGGCGATCCTCGCGCAGATGGGCGGTGATGCCATCCGCGCCCGCCTGTTCGGCCAGCCTTGCGGCCCGCAAGGGGTCAGGCCAAGGTGTGCCGCGCGCATTGCGGATCGTGGCAACGTGGTCGATATTGACGCCAAGACGCAGCATAAGATTACCTTTTCCCTGATCTGCGGGCAGATTAGCCGTGAAGTTCGGTCTGCGCCACCCACCAGCCGGGGCGGCGCAGCGCATCCGCCGCCGCCCGCGCCTGCGCCGGCGTGTCGAACAGACCAAAGCAGGTGGCCCCCGACCCCGACATGCGCGCCAGTCGTGCCCCCGTTGCCGCCAGCGCATCCAGCACATCGCCGATCGCCGGAACCAGACGCCGCGCGGGCGCTTGCAGATCGTTGCGGCAGGCCGCGGCAAAGCGGATCAGCCCATCGGCATCGCGCCATTCCGGCACCGGCATGGGCGGGTTGTCGCGGCGATCCAGCGCGGCAAAGACAGCAGGGGTTGCCACCGCCACCCCCGGATTGACCAACACCACCGGCACGGGCGGAATGGCGGGAACCGGGTCCAGCACCTCGCCCACGCCGCGCATCCGGGCGGGGCGACCGGCCAGACAAACCGGCACATCCGCGCCCAACCGTTCCAGCGCATCGGGCAGCGCCAGCCCCTGCCGGGCAAAGCCGCGCAGCACCGCCGCCGCATCGGCCGAGCCACCGCCGATGCCGCTGGCGACCGGCAGGTTCTTGGTCAGCCGGATCGCCGCCTGCCCGCCGATGGCGCGGGCCGCGTGCAGGCACAGGTTGTCATCGCCCGCGCTCAACCCCGCAGCAAAGGGGCCGTCGATGGTCAGCGACAGCGGGCCGGGCGACAGGTCGATCACATCGCCCACATCGCCAAACACCACCAGCGAATCCAGCAGATGATAGCCGTCCTGACGCCGCCCGGTGACATGCAGCGTCAGGTTCAGCTTGGCTGGCGCGGGTTCGGTTGGCATTACGGCTGTGGATCGGCGTCGCCTGCGGGGGACCGCGCACCACCGTTGCCCGCCGGTTCATCAGCCAGCACCGCATCCAGCCCACGATCCAGCTTGGCGCGCAGGCGGTCAGGGTCCATGTCTTCCTCGGTCTGGGCACCGCTGCCCAGCAAGGACAAGGCCCGGCGCCATTGGATTTCGGCCTCGCGTTTGCGCCCGACCATCCAGTAGATGTCGCCAAGGTGATCGTTAATCAGCGGATCATTCGACATGCTGCGCGCGGCGTTTTCCATCGGCGCAACCGCTTCGTCATAACGGCCCAGTCGGTAATAGGCCCATGCCAGCGAATCCTGAATATAACCGTCATTCGGCGCCAGTTCGACGGCCTGCTTAATCATGTCCAGCCCGCGTTCCAGGTTCATGTTCCGGTCAATCCAGGAATAGCCCAGATAATTCAGCAGGCTGGCCTGATCAGGGCGAATCTCGATGGCGGCCAGAAAATCAGCCTCGGCCCGGTCGAACTGGGCTGACCGTTCCAGCGCGATCCCCCGCGCATAAAGCGGGAACCAGCGCGCTTCGTCCGGGGCATCGGCCAGCAGTGTCAGCGCCTTGTCATAGGCGGGCACAGCGGCGGCGTGCTTGGCCTGCTGGCGCAGCAGATCACCCAGTGCGATCCACGCCTGCGGCAGATCAGGATAAGCGGCAGTCAGGGCCAGCGCGGCCTTTTCGGCCTCGTCCTTGCGTTCGGCGCGGGACAACGCGTCGATGCGCGCCAGTTCGGCCACAGGGCGCACCGCACCCAACCCGGCCAGCGCATCGAATTCCTGTTCAGCCAGATCAAACTGCCCCTGCGACTGCAAAAGCTGAGCGACCATCAGCCGCGCTTCGCCCAGTTCCGGGGCCAGCCAGCTTGCCAGCCGGGCATGGATCAGCGCCAGCGGGTCAGGGTCGGGTCCGGGGGCCTGCGCCATCGCCATGCCAAAAGTCAGGAACACCTGCGCCATCCCGTCCTGAGGCGAGCGGATCACGTCAAAGGCCACGGGCATCCCGGTCACAAGCTGCGCGCGCAGCGCCAGCAGCATCGGTTCGGATTCGATGCCCTGAATGGCGTCCAGCATGTCAATCGCATCTTCGTGGCGGTCAAGCTGCGCCAGAATCTGCGCGCGGGCGATAAAGCCCAGAATATGTGCCCCGGTCTGCGGATCGGCCAGCAAATCCGCGGCACCTTCGTAATCACCAGCCATCGCACGGGCCAGTGCAAGGTGATAGTTAACCATCCCCTGCGCACCGGGAATCCGGGTCAGGTCTTCGAACGTGGCCAGCGCCTCGGTCGCCTGTCCGGCCCCCATCTGCGCCCAGCCACGCAGCATCTCGTCCAGCAAAACCCGGCCCGGAGGCTCACCCTGCGCCAGCGGCGGGGCGGCATCCAGCAGCGCGATCAGGCCGGGCCAGTCGCCCGCCCGCGCCAGATCCGCACGGCGGACCAGACCCGACAATTCCGAGGGATGTTCCTGCTGATCCGCAATGCGGTGCGCCACAGTCGCCGCCTGATCGAACCGCCCCGAAGACACCAGCGCGATCAGGGCCGAATCCTCAAGGTAAGCATTGCCGGGATCTTGCGAGACGGTGCGCAGGAAATAATCGGCGGCGGCGCGGAAATCATTGTCGGTCGCCGCCATACGCCCCGCCAGATACGGCCCGGCCAGACCGCGCGTCAGCGGGGCCGATGACGCGGTTTCAGCCTGTTCGGCGGCTTCTGCCGGGGCGGCATCATCCTGCGCCGCGACCGTCTGGCCCGCCATGGCGGCAATCAGGGTTACGATCAAGGCGGCGTGTCTGCGGGTGCTGCGGGTCAAATCATCCGTCCTGTCGGTAGTGTCGCATCTGCGGCGATACCCTAATGGCAGGCCGGGCGGCGGGCAACGCCACCCCGGCCCGGCCAGATCACATATTCGGGTAGTTCGGCCCGTCGCCACCCTGCGGAGTCGCCCAGTCGATGTTCTGCGACGGGTCTTTGATGTCGCAGGTTTTGCAATGCACACAGTTCTGAAAGTTGATGACGAAACGCGGGCCGGAATCATCGCGGATCACCTCATACACGCCCGCCGGGCAATACCGCTGCGCCGGTTCGTCATATTCGGGCAGGTTCACCGCAATCGGCACCGAAGGATCACGCAGCCGCAGGTGACAGGGCTGCGATTCTTCGTGGTTGGTAAAGCTGAAGGCGACGTTGGTCAGGCGGTCAAAGCTTAACTTGCCGTCAGGACGGGGATAGTCGATGACCGGGAAATCGGCTGCCTTGCCGGTCGCGGCAGCGTCGGTTTTGCCATGGCGCCAGGTGCCCAGCGGGTTCCAGCCGGTGATATTGGCCACCCACATGTCAAACCCGCCCAGACCCAGGCTGGCCCACAGGCCCAGCCTTGACCAGATCGGCTTGACGTTGCGCACCCGTTTCAGATCCTTGGCGATCGGACCACTGCGCACTTCGTCTTCATAGGTGGTCAGGCGGTCCCCTTCGCGCCCGGCGGCAATGGCGGCAGCGGCGGCCTCGGCCGCGGCGATGCCCGACAGCATGGCGTTGTGGTTGCCCTTGATGCGCGGCACGTTCACCAGACCGGCCGAACAGCCCAGCAGCACGCCACCGTCAAAGGCGATGCGCGGGATCGACTGCCAGCCGCCCTCACTGATCGCGCGGGCGCCATAAGCAACCCGTTTGCCGCCCTCTAACAGTTCAGCGATCATCGGATGATGCTTGAGCCGCTGGAATTCCATATAGGGATACAGATGCGGGTTCTGATAGTTCAGATGGACCACGAACCCGACCAGAACCTGATTGTTCTCAAGGTGATAGATAAAGCCGCCACCGCCCGCATTCTTGCCCAGCGGCCAGCCCATCGTATGCACGACGCGGCCTTTATGAAATTTCTCGGGACTGACCTCCCAGATTTCCTTCATGCCAATGCCGAATTTCTGCGGATCATGCCCTTCTGACAGGTTCAGCCGCGACATGATGACCTTGGCCAGCGAGCCGCGCACACCCTCGGCGATGAACACATATTTGCCGCGCAGCTCCATGCCCGGTTCGTATCCGTCGCCGATGCTGCCGTCGGGGTTGCGGCCAAATTCGCCCGCGACCACGCCCGCCACACGGTCGCCGTCCCAGACCACCTGGCTGGCGGCCATGCCGGGGAAGATTTCCACGCCCAGCGCCTCGGCCTGTTCGGCCAACCAGCGGCAGACATTGCCCATGGACACGATGTATTTGCCATGGTTCGACATCAGGGGCGGCATTGGCCAGTTCGGCACACGGATCTGGCCCGCCTCGCCCAGAATATAGAAATTGTCGTCCGTCACCTCGGTGGTGACCGGCGCGCCCTTTTCGCGCCAGTCGGGGATCAGCCGATCAAGGCCGGACGTATCCAGCACCGCGCCCGACAGGATATGCGCCCCCACCTCGGACCCTTTTTCCAGAACGACCACATTCAGATCAGAGTCGATCTGTTTCAGCCGGATCGCGGCCGACAGCCCGGACGGGCCGCCCCCCACGATCACAACGTCATAATCCATCGATTCGCGTTCGATGAGGCTCTCGTCGCTCATGGCTGCGTCCTTCCCCTTTGTTCGGCAGAATCAGTAACCCGCCTGTCTGCGCAGGGCAATCGTGACGGTGGGAAGAATCGTGCCGAACCTGTCCGGTGGGGTTGCAAATCCCCCCCGCTTGGGGTCAGGCTTGCCGCAACAGCTGCGCCCCTGCCACCAGATTGGCGGGGGCGTTCGATTAACACCACAGCCGGAGAGGTTGCGATGGAAAAGATACCGATGACGCGCGCGGGCCATCACGCGCTGGAAAACGAGTTGCGCGATCTCAAGGCGAATGATCGCCCGGCGGTGATCCGCCAGATCGCCGAAGCGCGCGAACATGGCGATCTGTCTGAAAACGCCGAATACCACGCCGCCCGCGAAAAGCAGAGCTTTATCGAGGGCCGGATCAAGGAACTGGAAATGATCCTGTCGCGGGCCGAGGTGATCGACACCTCGCGCCTGTCGGGGGCGGTGAAATTCGGCGCCAAGGTGACATTGCTGGACCAAGACACCGACGAAGAAAAAACCTTTCAGATCGTCGGCGAGGCCGAGGCCGATCTGGAACGTGGTCTGCTGAACATGAAATCACCGCTGGCCCGTGCCCTGATCGGCAAAGAGGAAGGTGATTCCGTCGAGGTGGTGACGCCGGGCGGGCAGAAAGATTACGAAATCCTGTCGATCCGCTACGAATGAACGGGTTGCGCGACAGGATCGAACTGCTGCGTCAGCGCGACGGCGCGCTGACCGTCGGCTTTGCCCTGAGCGCCGTCTGGCTGCTGATGGTGCTGGTGTTCTGGCTGTTCGGCCCGGCGGGTGACGGAACGGCCAGCGGTCTGGCGCGGCTGGTGTCGGCCATCGGTGTGGTGATGCCGCTGGCGCTGATCTGGCTGGCGGTCGGGCTGGCGCGGTCCATCGCCACCCTGCGCGCCGAGGCCGATGATCTGCGCGCAAGGCTGGCGCAGATGCGCGCCGCCGGGGGGGATACGATCCGCCCCGCCACCGCACCGGCAACGCCCCCTGCCCCAGCGGCAACGGCGACACCCGCTGCCGCGGCCCCCGTCACCCCTGCCCCGCCGCCGTCCGCCGCCCTCGCGCGGGTGCGGCCTGCGGATACACGTCAGACCGCAATGCGCTTTGACGCGCCGGAATCCGTGCCTATCGACACGACCGACCTTATTCTGGCGCTGAACTTTCCCGATGGTCCCGACGATCTGCGCGCCATCGACGCCCTTCGCGCCGCGCTGCGCGACCATGACACCGCCCGGCTGATCCGCGCCGCGCAGGATGTGGTGACGCTGCTGGCCGAAGCGGACCTGTATATGGACAGCCTGCGCCCCGACCCGGCCCCGCCTGAATTATGGCGCCGCTTTGCCGATGGCGCGCGTGGCAGTGCGGTCGCGGCGATTGGCGGCATCCATGACGAAACCGCGCTGGAGATCGCCTCTGCCCTGCTGAAAAACGACGAGATTTTCCGCGACAGCGCCCATCATTTTCTGCGGCATTTCGATCTGGCACTGACGCGGGTGATTTCGGGGATGAGCGATGACGACATCGCCGAACTGGCGCAGACCCGCTCGGCACGCGCCTTTATGCTGTTGGGGCGCGCGGCGCATATCTTTGGCTAGGCTGCCTCTGCGGTGCGTATTCGGGCAAACATCAAGCCCGCCGCCGTTTTCACGTAACGACCAAACAGGGCCGGGCGCGCGTCTGTGCGGCCCCCGGCCCCTTTTCTCAGATCCCGGCGTCCACAATAGCGCGGGCCAGCACCGGGACCGTTTGCTGGTTCAGTCCGGCGATGTTCAGCCGCGAATCGCCGACCATATAGATCGCCGCGTCCTGTTTCAGCCGCTGCACCTGTTCCGGCGTGGCCCCAAGCCGCGAGAACATGCCGCGATGCCGGGCAATGAAATCGAAACGGTCCGAGCCGGTCAGGTCGCGCAATTCGCCAGCCAGCTGTTCGCGCAAGGCCAGCATCCCCTTGCGCACGTCCTCTAGCTCGGCGGCCCAATCGGCGCGCAGGGCGTCGCTGGTCAGGATGGTGGACACGATGCGCGCGCCATGATCGGGCGGGAAGGAAAAGTTCTGCCGGTTCAGAAAGGCCATCGACCCCTGCGTCAGATCGCGGATAACAGAGTTATCGCAGACCGCCAGCAGCAGGCCGGTGCGTTCGCGGTAGATGCCAAAGTTCTTGCTGCACGAGGCGGCGATCAGCACCTGCGGCAGGCGTGACACGATCAGCCGGGTGCCTGCCGCGTCTTCCTCCAACCCGTCGCCAAAGCCCTGATAGGCCAGGTCGATCAACGGGATGGCGCCGCTCTTTTCCAGAATATCGGCAACTTCGGCCCATTGATCCAGCGTCAGGTTGGCGCCGGTGGGGTTGTGGCAGCAACCGTGCAGCAACACCACGTCATCCTTGCGGGCGCGGGCCAGATCGGCCTTCATCCCCTCGAAATCGACGCCACGGGTTTCCGGGTCGAAGTAACGGTATTCGACCGAGGGCAGCCCCATGAATTTCAGGATCGAGTTGTGGTTCGGCCAGGTCGGGTCAGATACATAGATAGTGACACCGGGGTTCGCCAGCCGCGCCAGTTCCAGCGCCTGACGCACCGCACCTGTGCCCCCCACCGAAGCAACGCTGGCCACTCGGTCGGCGGGCCAACCCTCGCCCAGAATCATCGTGGTCAGCGCGTTGCGGTAATCCGCCTCGCCCGCCAGCCCGGTATAGGTTTTCGTGGTCTGACTTTCCCAGATCTGCTGTTCGGCGGCCTTGACCGCGCGCATGACCGGGGTCAGACCCTGCGCATCCTTATAGACGCCAACACCCAGGTCGATCTTGCCCTGACGGGTATCGGCCTTGAATTCCTCGATCAGCATCAGGATTTTGTCAGGGGCTTGGGCTTTCAGATTGGACAGCATCTCAGGCGTCTCCGGTTGCGATCTTGAGGTCGTCAAAGCTGCCCCATTCGGTCCAGCTTCCGTCATAAAGCGAATGGTCGCGGTGTCCGGCGCGTTCCAGCGCCAGCAACAGCACGGCGGCGGTGATGCCGCTGCCGCAGGTGGTGATGGCCGGGCGGGTCAGATCGACGCCCGCCGCCTGAAAGGCCGCGCGCAGCTCATCTGGCGATTTCATCGTGCCATCGGCGTTCAGCACCTGCCCGAACGGCAGGTTGCGCGCGCCCGGAATATGGCCCGAGCGCAGGCCGGGGCGCGGTTCGGGCACATCGCCGCGAAAGCGTTCGGGGCTGCGCGCGTCGATGATCTGGTAATCGCCCAACTTGGATGCCGCCGCCACCTGCGTCACGTCGCGCACCAGATGCGCCTGCCGCTGCACCGTCATGTGACGGTCGCGCAGGATCGGGGGCATGTCCTCGACCTCGCGGCCTTCGGCCTGCCATTTCTGGAAACCGCCGTCCAGAACCGCCACATCATTCTTGCCCATCAGGCGAAAGGTCCACCAGACCCGCGCGGCGCTGCGCACGTCGGAATTGTCATAGACCACCACCTGATGCCCATCACCGATGCCCATGGCGCGCATCCGGCTGATGAACATTTCCGGCTGCGGCGCCATATGCGGCAGGCCGCTGCGTTTGTCGGCAATCTCGTCGATGTCGAAAAAGCGCGCGCCGGGGATATGCGCCTGTTCGTATTCGGCGCGGGCATCGCGTCCCAGCGCGGGCATGTGCCAGCTGGCGTCGATAATGCGCAGATCGGGGTCTTTGATGTGATCAGCCAGCCACCCGGTTGAAACCAGAACCTGCGGATCGTCCTTTGCCGTATCGCTCATCCCGCGCGCCCCCGTGCTGATGCAAATCGCCCCGATTTAACCGCAGTCAGGGCGCGGGGCAACGGCCTATCCGCCCAGATGCGTCGTCCCGCGCGCCTCGGCCAGTTCGACCTGACGCTGACGCTCGCGAAAGCGGGTGCGGTCGGCATCGCTGTATTCACCGGCGCAGTGGTGGCACTGGACCCCGGTTTCGTATTCGGGACGGGCACGATCTCCGGGCGACAAAGGTCGGCGGCAGGCGTGACACAGCCCGTCATGCGCACCCTGCGCCAGCCCGTGCGTCAGGCTGACCCGCTGATCGAACACAAAGCAATCGCCGTGCCACAGGCTTTCGCTTTCGGGCACATCCTCAAGGTATTTCAGGATGCCGCCTTGCAGGTGAAACACCTCGGGCACGCCTTCGCCCAGCAGAAAATTGGTGGATTTTTCGCAGCGGATGCCGCCGGTGCAGAACATCGCCACCCGCTTGCCCGCGAACTGATCGGCATTCGCCCGCCACCACGCCGGAAAATCGCGAAAGCTGCGGGTGCCGGGGTCGATGGCGCGGGCAAAGCTGCCGATGGCGTATTCGTAATCGTTGCGGGTGTCGATCACCACCACATCATTGGCCGAAATCAGCGTGTTCCAGTCGCCCGGCGCGACATAGCGCCCGACGGCCGCTGTCGGGTCCACGTCAGGCTGGCCCATGGTGACGATTTCACGTTTCAGCCGCACCTTCATGCGAGCAAAAGGCATGGTGTCGGCCCGGCTTTCCTTCCAGACCAGACCGTCACAACCCGGCAGGGCGCGGATGTGATCCAGCACAGCGGCAATGCCCGCCGCCGGTCCGGCAATGGTGCCGTTGATGCCTTCACGCGCCAGCAACAGCGTGCCACGCACGCCATGGCTGGTGCACTCAGACAACAGCGGCCCGTGAAGGGCCGCCGGATCGTCAAATCGGGTAAAGTGATACAGCGCGGCGACAGTCAGCATATGCTGCCCTTAGCCGCCGCGCTGCCTGGTCGCAACCTAGAACCGCAGGCCCAGCGCCATGCCGCCCAGCAAATAGCAGAACAGCGTAATCAGCACGACACCGACAATGTTCAGCACCAGACCACCCCGCGCCATCTGGCCGATGGTCACATAACCCGAACCGAACACGATGGCGTTCGGCGGCGTGCCGACCGGCAGCATGAAAGCACAGGTCGCCGCGAATGCCGCCGGGATCAGCAGCGTCATCGGATCGGCCCCGATACCCAGCGCAACCCCGCCCAGAATCGGGATAAAGGTCGCCGCCGTCGCGGTGTTCGAGGTGATCTCGGTCAGGAACAGGATCAGCAGGGTGACAACACCCGCCAGCGCAAGAATCGGCAGCGCGCCAAGACCTGTGACCTGCGCGCCGAACCACTGGTCCAGCCCCGAGGCCGCAACCGCGCCCGCCAGTGCCAGACCACCGCCGAACAACAGCAGCACACCCCAAGGCAGCCCGTCCTCGGCATCCTTCCATTCCAGAACCATGCGCTGTGTGCCCTGGCCCGGCAGGATGAACAGGATGATCCCCGCCGCAATGGCGATAGCCGTGTCATCCAGATTGCCCAGCGGTCCAAGATCCAACCCCAGCAGGCTTTTCAGCAGACCAGGCACGACCCAGAAAAACGCCGCGCCGCCAAACACCAGCATCACCATCCGTTCGCCCTGCGACACAGGGCCAAGACCGGCGATTTCACGGTCGATCATCTGACGCCCGCCCGGAATCTCGGTCAGGTTGAACCGATACAGCACGTTGGTCATCAGGAACCACGCGATGAAAATAAAGGTAAAGGCCAGCGGCGTGCCAACCATCATCCACTGAAGAAAGCCGATCTCGCGCCCCAGTTCATCGCGGACATAGCCGGCAACGATGGCGTTGGGCGGGCTGCCCAGCAGCGTGCCAAGCCCGCCCATGCTGGCCGACCATGCAATCGCCAGCACCAGACAGACGCCAAAGGCACGGATTTCAGGATCGCGGATCGCATCCGACAGGGTGGCGCCTTCATCCAGCGCATCGCCCACGCTATCGGCGCTTTGCGCAGTGGCCTTGCTTGCGATCACCAGCTTGAGCACTGACAGCGCAATCGGCAGCATCATCAGCGTAGTGGCCGTGTTCGACACCCACATCGACAGGAAACCGGTGGCCAGCATCAGCCCCAGCACGATCCGCTTGGGTTCAACGCCGACCTTGCGCAGCGTCAACAGTGCGATACGGCGATGCAGGTTCCATTTCTCCATCGCGATGGCGATCAGGAAACCGCCCAGAAACAGGAATACGATGGAATTGGCATAGGCCGAAGTCGTTTGCCCCACCGTCCGCTCGGTCAGCGCCGGGATCAACACCACCGGCAGCAGCGATGTGGCCGACAGCGGGATCGCCTCGGACATCCACCAGATCGCCATCAGCGTGCCGATGGATGCGACCACACGGGCATCATGCGACAGCTCTGCCGCGTTGCCCAACAGCATGTAAACGATCAGCGCCGCAATGATCCCGCCAGCACGGAAAATCCAGATCCACTGACTGCCGGCACCCGGCCCGTCAGGATATTCTTCGTATTGCCCCTGATGGCGTGGTTCATCCATAATGAGTTTCCCCCCTTGCTCATTTCCATCAATTTTCCCGTATCATCTTCTCTTACTGCGATGCACCCGCCGTAAGGGTCAAGCATCATGCGACTTTGGGCCGCATTTATCGCCGGGAATCGCCGCCATTGACGCGCCCCCGTCAGATGTTACCAGTGTCGTTCAGCGTAATCGTGGGGGGAACCGCTGTGGCAAGCGCCTTGATCGTTATCGACATGCAGCTGGATTTCTGCCCCGGTGGGCGTCTGGCTGTGGCTGGCGGTGATGAAATCGTGGCAGGGATCAACGATCTGATGGCTGATTATGATGCAGTCGTGCTGACGCAGGACTGGCACCCGCAGGATCACGCCAGCTTTGCCAGCAACCACCCCGGCGCAGCGCCGTTCAGCGTGGCGCAGATGCCCTATGGCCCGCAGGTGCTGTGGCCCGACCATTGCGTGATCGCGACCGAGGGGGCCGGGTTTCACCCCGCGCTGGCCGTGGATGTCGCCGATCTGGTGATCCGCAAGGGATTTCGCCCGGCCATCGACAGCTATTCCGCGTTCTTTGAAAACGACCGCACGACGCCGACCGGGCTGGCGGGATATTTGCGTGACCGTGGGCTGGATGATCTGACCTTTGTCGGGCTGGCGCATGATTTCTGCGTCGCATGGTCGGCGATTGACGCGGCCCGACTGGGCTTTCGCGCCCGCGTGATCGAATCCGCAACCCGCGCCATCGACCTTGACGGGTCGCTGGGCCGTGCCCGCGCCGACATGGCCGCCGCCGGCGTGATGCAGGAGTAATCAGATGGTCGATATTGCCACCCGCGTCTATAACCACAAATGGAAGATCGACCCGATCGTGCGATCGCTGATCGACACCGATTTCTATAAACTGCTGATGTGCCAGTCGGTGTTCCGTAACCGGCCTGATACGCAGGTGACATTCAGCCTGATTAACCGATCCCGCAATGTGCCGCTGGCCCGGCTGATCGACGAGGGCGAATTGCGCGAACAGCTTGACCATGTGCGCGGCCTGTCACTGACGCGCGGCGAAAGCACATGGCTGCGCGGCAATACCTTCTATGGCAAACGCCAAATGTTTCGCCCTGATTTCATGGAGTTTCTGGAAAACCTGCGCCTGCCGCCCTACCATCTGGAACGCAGGGGCGACCAGTATGAATTGACCTTCGAAGGCCGCTGGCCCGAGGTGATGCTGTGGGAAATTCCCGCGCTGGCCATCCTGATGGAGCTGCGTTCACGCGCGGTGCTGGGCGAGATGGGGCGGTTCGAATTGCAGGTGCTCTATGCCCGCGCCATGACCCGGATCTGGGAAAAGATCCAGAACCTGCGGCATCTGGACCGGCTGCGTATCGCCGATTTCGGCACCCGCCGCCGTCACTCGTTTCTGTGGCAGGACTGGTGCGTGCAGGCCATGATCGAAGGTCTGGGCAACCGCTTTATCGGCACCTCGAACTGCCTGATCGCCATGCGCCGCGACATCGAGGCCATCGGCACCAATGCCCACGAATTGCCGATGGTCTATGCCGCGCTGGCCGATACGGACGATGATCTGCGGCAGGCCCCCTATCGCGTTCTGGCCGACTGGCACGAGGAACATGACGGCAATCTGCGCGTGATCCTGCCCGACACCTATGGCACCAAAGGCTTTCTGGACGGCGCACCCGACTGGCTGGCGGGCTGGACCGGGGTGCGCATCGACAGCGGCGATCCGGCGACGGGTGCGGAAACCGCAATCCGCTGGTGGCAGGACCGCGGCGAAGACCCCCGGCAAAAGCTGATAATCTTTTCCGACGGGCTGGATGTTGAGCAGATCAACAACCTGTATCAGCAGTTCCACAACCGGGTGAAGGTCAGCTTTGGCTGGGGCACGCTGCTGACCAACGATTTCCGCGGCCTTGTCGCGGGCGATGGTCTGGCGCCGTTTTCGCTGGTCTGCAAGGCGGTGGCGGCGAACGGGCGGCCCACCGTCAAACTGTCCGACAACCCCGCCAAAGCCACCGGACCCGAGGATGAAATCACCCGTTATCGCCGCGTGTTCGGGGTCGGCGATCAGCAGGCGCAGCAGGTCATCGTCTAACGGCAGAGCGTCGCTTTTTCGCCTTGGGCGGGCATTGCACGCCGTCTGATTGGGATGCGGCGGCGACAGGCTGAGGGATTCGGCGTAATCGAACAGGGCTGAATGCCTGTGCTGGGTGTGCTTTTGGGGTGATCGTCCGCGCGGGAATTGCCCGTGCATGTGTTTTGCGCGACCGGCATCAGGCCAAGGCCGAATATCCGCAGATATGGCTGCGCGGCAGCCCGTGCACTGACGACTGCCGCGCTTTGGCCGGATTATTTCCTCTTACCAGAGCGGGCTTCGATTTTGGGCAGATTGCGCAGGATCTTTTTCAGGCCCTTTTCGTCAACCATCCGCGCAGCCTTGCCCGGCGACACCCAGCGGCGGGTGCGCTGACCTGCTTCGGGATAGCTGTCAGCAAGCTCGGACACTTCGACGGTAAAGACCCGCACCTGAACCGGGATGATGCCGCCAGTGGAATCGTTCAGCTTGTCATAGTCATAGCGGCCAATTTCGTCCCGGCTGATATTGCCTTTGACACCCGCTTCTTCCCACGCCTCCTGCATGGCGGCATCGGCATCGCTGCGGTCTGTCATCGGCCAGCCTTTGGGAATGATCCAGCGCCCGGTGCCGCGACTGGTAATCAACAGCACCTTACCGCTGGCCGGATCGCGGCACAGCGCCCCCACCTGAATTTTCAAAGTGGGCATCACAGCAGAGGGCACGGCGACAGCCGCCGTGATATTGGCGCTCATTTCAGTCAATCGTCCTGCCTCTCGTCAATCTTGCCGCGCAATAGCTTGATCGCACCACGTTCCGTCTTGGCCTTCAGCCGCCTGCGCTGGCTGCCCAGGGTCGGGCGTGTGGCAATGCGCCTTTTTGGCACAACGGTTGCCGCCCGGATCAGTTCCGCCAGCCGTTCACGCGCCAATTCGCGGTTGCGCGCCTGACTGCGGGTTTCCTGCGCCAGGATCACCACGGCACCATCCTGCGTCCAGCGTCGCCCGGCCAGCCGCCGCAACCGCCGTTTGACCGAATCGGTCAGGCTGGGCGAGCGTTCAGCCTCGAAGCGCAGTTCAACGGCGGTCGAAACCTTGTTCACATTTTGCCCCCCCGGCCCCTGCGACCGGGTGAAATGTTCCGACAGCTCCCATTCATGGAGCGAGATAGTGTCTGACACATAGAGCATTTGGCCTTTTTACGGCGCGTTATGCCTGCATGAAAAGACATGTTGATTAATTTAAAGTGAAATCTGACGCAGAATGGTCGCAGATTTCAGGTCACTTTCCCGTGACTTGATTCAGGCCAATCACGGAATGGCAGAACCGCGCCCCCCTCACGGCTTTGCCGGACACGCGCCAGATCGGCCTGCGCAAACACCCAGCCGGGCACGTCCATCGCACCTTGGGCCACGATCCCGGTTTCAGGCCACAGCCCATCCGGCGGACCATAAATGGCTGCCCTGCCCCGGTTTTCATCCACGGCAGGCGACCAGTCGCACAGGCCGACCGTGGGCGATTGCACGACAATGCATTGATTTTCCAGCGCCCGCGCCATCGCCCCGATCCGCACCCGGTTAAAGCCCGCAACCGTATCGGTGCAGGACGGCACCAGCAGCAGTTCGGCCCCCGCATCCGCCAATGCCCGCGCCAGCAAGGGAAATTCGCTGTCATAGCAGATCAGCACCCCGATCCGACCCAAGGCGGTGTCGAACAGCCGCAAGCCCGGCGCGCCGACAACATTCCAGCTTTCGCGCTCGAACCGGGTCATCACCTGTTTGTCCTGATGGCCGATCACGCCATCCGGGCCAAACAGAACCGCGCGGTTCACCGGGCGCGCACCCTGAAACACCGGCCCCGAGGCCGCAAGGATGTGGCAACCACGTTCCCGCGCCAGCCGTTCATGCAGCGCGGCGGCTGCGGGCATGTGCCGCGCCACCTCGTGCAGCGATTGTTCCAGATCACCGGCCACCGACCGCCCGCCAAGGCTGGCCAGCTCCATCGCGCCATATTCGGGGAAAACCAGCAGATCGGCATCGTCGGCGTCATCGACCCAAGCGGTCAGTTTGGTCTGATAATCGGCAAAGCTGTCGAACCAGTCCAGCGGATAGGCGGCAGCGGCAATTTTCATAGCGGGCGCATCCAGAATTGCAGGTCTTTACGGGTCTCGGCGGCATCACCCACATCCCGCCATGTGAACGAGGCGATTGCGCCGGGCAGCTTTTCGTATCCGCGCTTGCGCCAAAACCCGTCCAAAGAGCGATAGTCGGCCGGGCGTGCGGGGTGGTCAACCGGGCGGATCACGCTGCAAAAGGCGCAATAGCGGTGGCCCAAGGCGCGGGCGTGGCCTTCGCGCGCGTCAAAAAAGGCATGGCCCAGGCCGTGGCCGCGATATTCAGGCAGCAGCACCGATTCGGCGCAGTAAAATATCTGCTCCAGCGGTTCGGGGCGGTGGGCAAAGGCGGCGGCGAAATCTGCGGCGTGATCCGTCATCGGCGCGCCGGTGGCCGCGCCCACCACGCGCCCAGCGTCCAGCGCCGCCACGACCACCGCGCCAGGCGATTGATAGGCGCGCAGATAGTCCCGCTCATACGCCAGATCGCCATCGTAAAGATACGGCCAGTCGCGGAACACCGTAATGCGCAGCCGCGCCACATCATCCAGCGCGGCAGTCAGATCATCCCCGGTCAGGACGCGGGTTTCGATCATGCCGAAACCTGCGCCACCCAGTCGGCAAGGTTATAATAGGTGGTGACGCGGGCGATCTGGCCGTCGCGGATGGTAAAGAACGACCCGGCGGGCAGACGATAGGTCTGACCGCGCGCCTCGGGCAGACCGGGGTCGGTTTTCAGATAGGTGCCGTTCACCACGAATTCCGCCGCCGCACGGTCGCCGGTGTCATTGGCAAAGATCACCATATCCGTCAGGTTCTCGCGATAGCTGACGGTCATATGGGCGTTAAATTCGGCAAACAGAGCCTTGCCCTTGCGGATTTTGCCTTCGTTGACGTGGTGTTCCACTTCATCATGCAGCAGGTCCATCATCTCGTCCGTGCGACCGGCGTTGAAAGCATCGTAATAGGCGGCGATCAGGGCTTTGGCGTCCATCATCTTCTCCTTGTCGGCCCCTTTGGCATAGCGCGGGCAAATGCCGCCGTCACCCCAGCCCTTGGGACCAGTTTAACCCGATCTTCATCCCTCGGCGGATAAAAACCGGGGACGGAACAGCGAATCGGACATGGCGCGGATGGAACCAGACAGCAGCCCGGATGAGGTGACGCAACTGCACAATCTGATGACCGAATGCCTGACTCAGTTGCGGCTGGGGCGGGTGCCAGAGGCTGATGTCAGCCTGCTGCCGCCCACCAGTCAGGCCATTGCAACCGAGTTTCTGCACGTCACCGGGCGGATCAAGGCCAAAAACCTCAGCCTGATGCACGGGCTGGAAACGCTGCGCGACGGGTTTGCGATTTTTGGCAGCGATCAGCGGCTGATCTTTGCCAACAATTCGTTCCGCACATTTTTCAGACAAAAGGTGCGGATCGACACCGGGGTGCATCTGCAACTGCTGTGCGATGCAATTGACCGGCATCAGATGACCGACCTGTCCGGCACCCAGATGACGGAATGGGTCATGCGCGCCGTCACGGACGATGCCGAACCGCTGATCGTGCGCCTTGCCTCGGGCGCGATATTTCGCTGGTCGATCCGCCGCGATCCGTTCAACAATCTTGTGATGATCGCCAGCGACATCTCGCGCGAGATGACCCGCCAGTCCGAACTGGAACATCTCATGGCCGAGGCCAGCCGCGCCAGTGACGCCAAGACAACCTTCCTGGCGCATATGAGCCACGAACTGCGCACACCGATGAACGGTGTCATCGGCATGGCGGAAATGCTGTGCGACAGCGGGCTTGACCCCGAACGCCAGCGTTATGCCGAAACAATCCGCAATTCGGCCGAGGCGCTGCTGACCATCATCAATGACGTGCTGGATTTCTCGCGCGGGCGCAGTGACGGCATCCGCCTGACCCAAGCCAGCTTTGATCTGGAAAAGGTCGTGGTCGAGGTGGCGACCCTGCTGCAACCCGCCGCCCGCGCCAAGGGGTTGGATCTGCGGGTGATGTGCGATCCGATGATGCCAACACGCTGGCAAGGCGACGAGGGGCGTGTGCGGCAGGTTGTCGTTAACCTGTTGGGTAATGCTGTGAAATATACGCAGACAGGCTTTGTCCGGCTGATCGTGACGCCGGGCAGCGACGGCCCGAATGTGCTGATCTATGACAGCGGCCCCGGCATCCCGGATGAACGGGTCGATTCGATCTTCGAGGAATTCAGCCAATTGGCCGAACCGGGCCTGACCGGGATCAGCGGCAGCGGGCTGGGGCTGGCGATCACGGCGCAACTGGTGCAGGCCATGGGCGGCAGGCTGTGGCTGGACAGCCATCCGGGCACCGGCTCGACCTTTGGGGTCAGCCTGCCGCTGGTCCCCGTAAGCGGTGTCCAGCATCCGTTGCCGCCAGTGTCGCCACAGGCAGGCACGGTTCTGGCCGTGCAGGATGATCGCGCCCTGTCGCGGCATCTGCGCCGGATGATCGCCGGAACTGGCCTGCGCATGGACATCCGCAACGATGACGAAGGTTTGCAGGATGCGCTGGATGGCGGTTTGCAACCCGCGCTGACTCTGCTGTTCTGCACCGGAGACCGCGACCGGATCATACAGCGTCTGAATCTGCTGCGCAGCCGCGCGCCCGACACCAAGATCTGGCTGATGGTCAGTGCCAGCCAGCAGCATCCGGCCTCGCAGAAATTCGACCGCGTTGTTACCCTGCCCGTGATCCGCGAGGCGTTGCTGACACCCATGATCGCGCAGGTGTCGGCATCTCTGACGACCGAGAACCCGCCCCCGCCGGACGAGTTGCGGCAGATGAAAGTGTTGGTCGCCGATGACAATGCCACCAACCGGCTGGTCGTCGAAAAGATGCTGCGGCATTGCGACTGTATCTTGCTGCCGGCCGAAGACGGGCAGCAGGCGGTGACGATCTGGCAGCAGAATCGGCCCGACCTGATCCTGATGGATGTGTCGATGCCGGTCATGGATGGCAAACAGGCCGCGCAAGCCATCCGCCGCATCGAACAGGCCTCTGGCCTGCCCCGCACCCGCATCGTCGCCGTCACGGCCGCCGTCAGTGACGAGGACCAGGCCGAGGTGCTGGCCTCGGGCATTGACGAGGTGCTGACCAAGCCGGTGCGCCGCGCTGCGCTAACCGAACAGCTTGTCCGCCATGCGCCAGCCGATGCACGCCCGCCCCTGCCGGCAGATCATGGCGCAGCGGCATGATGACGGTTCGCGGCCTGTTTGCAATCAGGCACGGATTTGTTAGCGAGAGCACAGTATTACTGGATTCGAGGGTTCCAAGATGACGACGCCACTTTCCATGGGCCATCGCCCGATCACCTGCTTCAAGGCTTATGACGTGCGCGGCGAACTGGGCGTCGATCTGGACGCCGATGTTGCCTATCGCGTGGGCCGCGCTTTTGCGCAGGCACGCGGCGCTAAAAAGGTCGTGGTCGGTCGCGACAGCCGCGAATCTTCGCCCGAACTGGCGGCAGCGCTGATCCGTGGCCTGACCGAAGGCGGGGCCGATGTGCTGGATCTTGGGCTGGCCGGCACCGAGGAAGTGTATTTTGCCACAGGCCATTTCGGTGCTGACGGCGGGATCGAGGTCACGGCCTCGCACAACCCGATCAGCTATAATGGCATGAAGATCGTCGGTCAGGGGTCTGCACCCCTGGACCCGGCGACCGAACTGCCGCCGATCATCGAACTGGCGCAGAATGGCGAATTTGCCGCCGCGCCGGTCGGCAGCGTCATCGATTTCCGCGAGGCGCGCGACACCTATGCCAAGGCCATGGCCGATTTCGTCGATGTGGCCGCACTGCGCCCGATGAGAATTCTGGTCAACGCCGGAAACGGCACCGCAGGCCCGACATTTGATGCCATCGCCGCCGAACTGGAGCGCCGCGGCGCCCCGCTGACATTTGTGCGGATGCATCACAATGTCGATTCCAGCTTCCCCAATGGCATCCCCAACCCGCTGCTGCCCGAAAACCAGCCGCGCACCTCGGATGCGGTGCGGGCCGAAAGGGCGGATCTGGGCGTGGCCTGGGATGGCGACTTTGACCGCTGCTTCTTCTTTGACGAAACCGGGCGGTTCATTCCGGGCGAATACATCGTCGGTCTGCTAGGCGCGGCATTTCTGGAAAAATCACCGGGCGAAAAGGTGGTGCACGATCCCCGCGTCGTGATGAACACCCGCGCCATGATCGCCGAGGCCGGGGGCGAGGCCGTGCAATCCAAGACCGGCCACGCCTTTATCAAGCGCAAGATGCGCGATGTCGGCGCGATCTATGGCGGCGAGATGTCGGCTCATCATTATTTCCGCGACTTTTTCTATTGCGACAGCGGCATGATTCCGTGGCTACTGGTGGTGGAGCTGCTGTCGCGCAAAGGGAAATCGCTGGCGGATCTGTTGTCGGAACGGATGCGGCTTTACCCGTCGTCGGGCGAAAGCAACTATCGTCTGAGCAACCCTGACGAATCCATCGCCCGCGTCATCGAAACCTTTGGCCCGGCAGCCAAAGGCCGCGACGATATGGACGGGGTTTCGCTGGATTTCGGCAACTGGCGGTTCAACCTGCGCAAGTCGAACACCGAACCTGTGGTTCGTCTGAATCTGGAATCGGATGGTGACAGCGATCTGGTTCAGGAAAAACAGGCTGAAATCGTCGCTGTCTTGCAGGGCTGAAGCGTCGCAACCGGGGGCTTTCCGCCCCCGGACCCCCGAGGATATTTGAAAACGAAAGACATGAGGCCGGTGTCGGCCCTGTAACGGATTGTCTGACGGGTGAAGATCGAACCGGGCCTTGGCTGGCAGATGATCTGCACCCTTGGCGACTGGCGCGGTCGGTCCAAGCGCAGGGAGCAGAGCCAGTGACCGTGCGGTCAAAGCGCGTATGAATGGCCAGATGGATCGCTCCAGACGCGCGGGGATGATGCGCCGTGGTCTGGCGGTTCATGCGGCTTTGTCTGGCTATTCTCGCTTTTTTAACGAACCGGATATTGGGGGCTCTGCCCGCAATATACCGCTGCGTTGATGAATTAGTGACGTTCAGCCCCTGAGGTGCGGCGCGCTTTCGAAACCAAACGCCGCGAAGTCGCGCGCATAGGCGTTGCGGGCGGCGTTGGCGAGATCCGGGTCGGCCAGAAATGCGGGCCATGTTTCGGATGCGGGTGGATTGGGCACGGGGGAAATGTCGGTGCGGCGTGTCAGCATGGCCAGTTCGTCGGTCAGATCATCCTCGCGCGCGATCAGGTCGGGGCTGCCGAAACGGGAAAAGCCGGCGATCACCTCGGACTGGCTGGCCCAGCCGGGATGCGTGGGCAGACTGCTTTGGCCGTTCAGATTACGGCGCAGGAACAGCAAAAATTCGCCAAAGTGTCGGGCCAGCGCGGCGTCATCCATCAGCGCCAGTTCGTGATCCGGGGGCAGCGCGACGCGGTGAACATCGCGCAGGGTGCGGCGCAGGTCAGGCTTGGCCGCGGCCAGCACATGCTGAAACGCCCCCCATGCGCGCAGTAAAGGGTGGCGCAGCACGGTAAAGGCACGGTGGCCGGGGTGGTCGCGCCGCCAGCCCCGCAGGCTGGACTGGGTGTAATCGCGCCCCAGTTGCCCCAGTCCGGCCATCCAGTCGCGCACCGCTTCGGTCGGGCCGCCGCGCACCGGCATGAACAGCAGGCCGCGCCCGGCATCGGTGGTCAGGAAAGACGGCACGGCGGGGCCGCGGCGCGGCTCGAACCCCGGAATGCGAGTCAGGCCGAACGGGTCCATCGCCGCCAGCGCATCGCGCATCACCGTCAGATTGCTGACCTTTTCCGCCATCGGGCGCGGGTTTTGCGGCACCTGATCGGTGGCAGGCTCGACCCGTTCCAGATCACGACGTCCCAGCCAGTGCAGCAGCCCCGTCATCACATCACCGTCGCGCAGATCGTCATAGCCCAGCCAAAAGGCCGACTGCCCGCTGACCTGCAAACGCTGCATGATGTCGGCCAGAAACCCTTCGGTTTCGGACAGCATCTCGCGGAAGCCGGCGGGGTCAAAGGTGATGCTGGCCGGGATCGGAGTTTCGGTTTCGTTCAGCTTCCATTGGTTCGTCTCTTGCGCCAGCCGGGTGGACACATAGCTGTCCAGCGGGTTGCGGGTCAGCACAACCTTGGCGCAGCCGCGGTCGGCAAAGATCGCATCCAGCACACGCGGATCATGCCCCGGAAAATAACGGAACCCCGGCAGATGGTTCGGCTTGTCCAGAATCTTGCGCAGCAGCAGATGCGGATCGACCTCGCGTTCGGCGCGGGTGACGCCCTGCAATTCGTCTTTGTCGGGCCATCCCATCATATAAGGGTTGAACGCCTCGCCAAAGCAGGTAACGCGACGAATCCGGTTCAGGGTCGCTTCCAGCAGATTGGACCCGGTGCGCATCCCGGCAAAGATGACATAGCTGCGATAGGCGGGATCAAACATCGGCGGCCTCGGATTCGTCGGCGGGGTTGATATTCCCCGTCAGGTAGGACTGAAGCCCGGCATTGCGCAACCGCCGCAGCAAATCAGGCAGGCCATCCAGTGATCGCATCGGCGGCAACGGCGCGGCACCTGCGGCAGAACCGTCGAACTGGCGCAGAGCCGCATCCAGCACCGCATCGGGCCGATCCAGAAACGCGGCCAGATCCCAGATCCCCACCTGCGCCTTGACCCAGACCGAGCGCAGAATCTGAAGATGCGCCTGTTCTGCCCGCTGAAACAGCGCAGCGGCACGACGGATGTCGTCAAAGGGCATCTCTGACCCGATCAGCGGCACCGCCCATGCGCCGGTGATGACAAACAGCCGCGCATTCGGGTCGGTCGCCATGAACCAGTTCAGTTTCTGACTGTCGCGGGGGGCATATTGAAACACCTGCATTCGCGGGCTGATACGGATCAGCGAGGTCAGAAACCCCTTGGGATCGTGATCGCGCAGGGCCGGGCTGTCGGGAATGGCCCCCGGCCCGATGGCAGGACGCCCGGCAAATTCGACCTGATCGGGGCTGAAAAGATGGCCATGCACATCGGCGCTGATCCGCGGGGCCAGCCATGCCTCGAAATCGGGGAACAGGTCGGTAAAGCCTTGAAACACCGCATAGGGGGCCGATGTCTTGCCATTTTCGCGATCCTTGCGGGGAAAACGGCTTTGCATATACAGGCCCGGTCGCCCCAGCTTGCGCCGTTCCACCGCGCGGTCGATCAGACGGGAAATGCCGCCCGGATCGGGCTGCGCGGCATCGGGCGCGGGTTGCGGGAAATGCGCATACAGACCGGCGGCGCGCGGCCAGATCTTGCGCGCGACGAAACAGCCCGACGCCTGCAACATATCCTGCTGGTCGTCGTAGAACTGATAGGGGCGGCCCAGATCGTCAAATTTCGCCAGCGTCAGCGACCTGCTTTCGATGCGGGCAGAATGGCGGCGTGCCAGGGTCTGGAAATAGCATTCGTCAGGAATCCAGGTGCCGCGAAAATAGCGGTCAAATTCCTCGCGCCGGGGATCAGAGAGGATGGCACGCAGTGTCCGCGCGGTCAGACACCACCATTGCGACCCCAGGTGCGGCGCAATCCCGGCGGGCATCCGGCGGGTTATACCCAGCCATAGCTGAAGCCGCACAGCGCCATCGAACATCTTGGGATGGCGGCGCCAGTCAAAGGGGAAAAACAGCGTGAAGCGTTCACTGTCTAAGCCCCCGACAGCCCAGTTCACGTCAGTCGCGTTCGTGCTTTCGATATGGTCCCGCGTGGGGTCGCGGCCCAGAAAGGCGCAAAGTTCGACGACCGGGCGCAGCGGCAGGCATGAACCCGACGCCAGCAGCACATGCGTCAGATCGGGGAACTGATCCAGCAACAGTTCAGCGGCATCCTGCGTGGCCTGCACCAGACTGAAGTGACCCCATTCGCATCGGCGACGGCGGCAGAACCGCACCTGCGGCAGATCGGCCAGATCATAGCGCATCTTCTGCGCCTCGATGATCGGAGTTTTGCCGTCGATGTGAACCGACACCGCCGCACCGCCTTCTGCCCACAGCCGGGCCATCCGCGCCGCCAGATCCAGCCGCTGATGGCACAGCAGAATCACGCCCAGGCGCACATGGTCCCCGCTCATGCCCAGCCCCCACGCGACATCAGGCCCAGATCCTCTAACTGCTGCCAGTCGCGGTATTCCTGCGATGCCGGGCACCACAGATCAATGCCCCGCCCGACCGCGCGGTGATAGGCGCGGTATTCCTGACCGCCGGCATAATGCTGTCGCCGATCCAGTTCCTCGGAGGCTTTTTCAGCCAGCGTGGACAGGAATTTCGCGTGCAGCAAACAGCCCGAGACCGCCTCGCCGCCGTCTTCGTCATAGACCAGATTCAATGCGCGCGGCAGCAGCATATGCATCGAACTGGCATAGGCATAGCGCCAGTGCCATTTCACCAGCGGAATCTTGTTCAGCGCCGGGCCGGACAGCGGATTGTTGGCAAAAAAGGCGCGGGCACGCGGACCGCCCTGAATCCACAGATTGCCATAGCGGCGATCCTTGCGGATAGAGTAATTCGCGGGATCGAACCAGCGGGCGATGGTGAACGGGTCGGCACCCTCGGTATAAGGCTGGGCATCAACCGGACCTTTGGGGTACATATCCAGCAGCATCGCAGGAAAGGACCGCAGGCCCGCCGTATCCAGCCAATCGGTCAGCGCCGCCAGCGGGCGGCGGTCGCAATGCGGATAGACCAGAAATTCATCGGGATCGACGGTCAGGCACCAATGCCCGTTGCCGTAACGCATCAGCAGCCAGTTGATCCAATCCATCCCAAAGCGCGCGGTCTTATAGCTGGCCTGCGTCTGCCACAGCGATACATCTGGCTGATCCGCCAGCCAGTCGCGGCTGTCATCCGTGCTGTCATTATCGACGATCAGGAAATGCGAAATCCCCATCCGGCGATAATAATCCATGAAATAGGGCAGCCGGATACGTTCGTTGCGCATGGCGGAAAACAGCAAGATGTCATCGGGTCTGATCTGCGCCGCCCGCACCGCCACCGGCGACAGCGCGTGACGGCGGCGAATAGCGCGTCCCAGCAGCCATTGCCGCTCGGCCCGCTTGCGCATCCCGCGCCATTGTTGCTGAAACCATTGAGACGAAAACATTCAGCCTATGCGCCAGGGTTTCTGGAGGACTCTTGTGCAGTGCTGTCTAAATCACCCCGATGCAAGAGACTTCACACACGCATAAGACGATCATCTTTCCCCATCAGCCCCAATTCGGCCAATTGTCGCCAATCCCCCGACCAGCGATGCGCCCCAGGGTGCCACAGATCGGGGGCCGCCGCGACAGCGGCGTAATAGGGGCCAAACGCCTCGGGTTCGGAAAAATGTTCGCCCCGCGCGGCCTCGCGCAGTGCGTTGGCAGGGGCGTCGGGCAGGAATTTCGTGTGCAGCAGAACGCCTGACAGGCGCGGATCGCCCGGCCCGTCATAGGCGGCGTTCAGCCCGCGCGGCAGCATCGAATGGGTCGAGACGACGTAAACCCACCGCCGATTCCAGCGCACCAAGGGCAGCTTGTTCAGCGTTGGCCCGCGCTGGGGCTGATCTGCGAAAAAGGCACGAAGGCGCGTGCCGCCCTGCGTCCAGCGGTTCAGACGCGGGCGCTGAATCTGCGTCTGATACGGGCCAGCGTCGAACCAGCACAGGTGATCCAGCAGCCCTTGCCCCGGTGCAATCGGCGTATCCAGCGGGCCTTTGGGGAACAGGTCCAGCATCAGCGCACCCATGGCGCTGCGCCCCACGCTTTCCAGCGCGGCAGTCACCTCGGGCAGCGGGAGATCCGGCCAGCCGGGATAGACCAGCAGTTCATCGGCATCGACCGTCAGGCACCAGTGCCCGTGTCCGTAACGCGCCAACAGCCAACCCAGCCAGTCCATGCCAAAGCGCGACGCCCGGTATCCACCCTGCGCCCGCCACAGCGATACATCGGGCGCAGCGGTCAGCAGATCGGCGCTGTCATCGCGACTGTCGTGATCGACGATCAGGAAATGCCGCACCCCCATGGCGCGGTAATGATCCAGCCAGCCCGGCAGGCGCAGCGATTCATCGCGGATCACCGCAAATGCCAGCAGATCACCGGGGCGGATCGCCTGGGTCTGATCGCGCAGACAGGTCAGCGCGCGGCGGGCGCGGATGATCCGCCACAGCAGTTCGCGCCGTTTCCAGCGCGCCCGCCAAGCCGACCACAGATCGCGCACAGGATGCACGGGCGGTGGCGGCAGAGTGACGTTCACCCCTGATAATGCCCGTTCTGATGCCAGCGCCAGGCATCACCGATCATCTGCCGCATGGTTGAGCGATCCGGCGACCAGCCCAGCTCATCACGGGCGCGCGCGCTGCCGCAGACCAGTTGCACGGCATCACCAGCACGGCGCGGCCCCTCGGTCATCGGCACGGGGCGGTTGGTGACATGGCGGGTTTCGTCCACCACCTCGCGCACGGAAAAGCCAGTGCCGGTGCCAAGGCAGAACACCCGGCTGTCGCGCCCGTCCCGCAGCCATTTCAGGCCCAGAACATGTGCATCGACCAGATCGCTGACATGCACATAGTCACGGATGCAGGTGCCGTCGGGCGTCGGGTAATCAGTGCCATGAATGGTCAGCGCCGGACGCCGCCCATCCACCGCATCAAGGATCAGCGGAATCAGATGGGTTTCGGGCTGGTGAAATTCGCCCACCTCGGCATCCGGGTCGGCACCGGCGACGTTGAAATAGCGAAAAATCACGCTGCGCAGCCCATCCGACGCCCCGAAATCACGCAACATATCCTCGATCGCGCGCTTGCTGGCGCCATAGGCGTTCAGCGGCTGTTGCGGGGTGTTTTCGTCCAGCACGACGCCATCATGGTCGCCATAGGTAGCGCAGGTCGAACTGAACACGAAATCCCGCACCCCGGCGGCCAGCGTCGCTTCGATCAGGTTCAGGGAGCAGGCGACATTGGCACGCCAATAAAGGCCGGGCTTGGCCATGGCCTCGCCCACCTGGCTGAGCGCGGCAAAGTGCATCACGGCCACCGGGCGGTGTTCGGCAAATGCCGCATCCAGCGCCACACGATCCGCCAGATCGCCATGCACAAACGGGCCGAATTTCACCGCATCGCGCCAGCCCGTCACCAGACTGTCAAACGTCACCGGCACATAGCCCGCCGCCGCCAACGCCTTGCATGCGTGCGAACCGATATAGCCCGCACCACCCGTCACCAGAACCTTGTCTGCCATGCTTGTCTGCCGTTATTCCGCCGCGCGGCGAACCGACATCAGATTGGACAGATAGTCCGAGAATTCACCCTTCAGCTCATCCCGTTCCAGACCAAAAGCGACAGTCGCCTGCAAAAAGCCGATCTTGCTGCCGCAATCAAAGCGCTGCCCGCGGAAGCGCAGGCCAAACACGTCGCGGCCTTCGGTGATTTCGTCGGCAATGGCGTCGGTCAACTGAATTTCCCCGCCCGAACCGGCGCGCAGCTTGTTCAGGTTCTGCATCACCGTCGGTGCCAGAATATAGCGCCCGATCACGGCAAGGTTCGACGGCGCGGTGCCGGGGGCGGGTTTTTCGACCATACCTCTGGCGCGAACAATGGCCCCCATATCTTCAGCCACGTCCAGCACACCATAGGACGACGCCTTGTCTGCCGCGACCTCCATCGTGGCGACCATGCTGCCACCGGTTTCCTCATGCGCCTCGATCATTTGTTGCAGGCAGGGCGGTTCGCCCAGAATGACGTCATCGGTCAGAATAACGGCAAAGGGTTCGTCGGCCAGCAGACGGCGCGCACACCAGACCGCATGACCCAGCCCAAGCGCCTTGTGTTGGCGGATATAGGCGATCGCACCCGATTCCATATTGGTGGCGCGCAGGGTATCCAGCAGGTCTTTCTTGCCTTTTTCACGCAGGCTTGCCTCAAGCTCGTGCGCATGGTCGAAATAATCCTCAAGCGCGCCCTTGCCGCGCGAGGTCACAAAGATGAATTCCTTGATGCCGGCGGCCCGCGCCTCGTCGATGGCGTATTGGATCAGGGGCCGGTCAACCAGCGTCATGATCTCTTTCGGGATGCTTTTCGTGGCAGGCAGGAAGCGCGTTCCCAAACCGGCGACCGGAAAAATGGCCTTGGTGACTTTGCGACTCATTCAGAAGCTCCTGCTCAACATAATACGCACAACCGGACAACGCCCGCCGCAGCGGCGTTATGATAACATCGGGTTACACTATCAAGAGCGCGCACCCAAACGAACAGGATTCTGCCTAAAATTCGCCGTTACTCACACGAAACAGGCGGTTTTTCGCAGACAAGGTAACAGGATGCCTGTCTTTTCGGTCAGGTCAACCCCATGCGCGCCATCATCGCCTCGATCCGGGGCACGTCCTGCGGATTGTTCAGCTCCCAGAACTCGCGCCCGCGCGAATCAACCTCGACGCACAAAACCGGACGGCCGCGTTCAAGAAAGCGCAACTGCTCTAACCCTTCCAGCTTTTCCAGTGTGCCCTCGTCCCAAGTCGCATAGGCGGCCAGCGCGGCAGGCCGATAGGCATAGACGCCGACATGATGGAACACCGGGCTGGGCGCATCAGGCGCCACATCGCCGGGAACAAAGGGGATGACTTCCTTGGAAAAATACAGCGCATGTCCGGTCGCCCCGAACACAGCGGTGGTGCCGCCCACGCGCCCGGCATGGCGGTCGGCGATCAGATCGGCGCGCATCTGTCCGGTGCAGCGCAGAACCGGCGTCGCCACTTCGGCCAGCGGATCGGCGCGCAGACCGGCCACCAGATCGCTGATGAACCAGGCGGGCGTCAAGGGCGCATCGCCCTGTAAATTCACCACGATTTCCGGCGAAAGGCCCAGATTGGCCATCGCTTCGGCGCAGCGTTCAGTGCCATTGCGGCAGGTGGTTGCGGTCATCGCCACCTCGGCCCCAAAGCCCACGGCGTGATCGGCGATGCGCGAATCGTCGGTGGCGACGATCACCCGGTCGATGCCCGGCACCTGCATCGCGGCATCCCAACTGCGGCGGATCAGGCTGCGCGCCTCGCCCTGCGCACCGCGCAATTCGACCAGCGGCTTGCCCGGATAGCGCGACGAGGCAAAGCGCGCCGGGATAACGATGACCACGCTCATATTCAGTCTTTCAACAGTAGAACGCCGGGGGCGTAGGCGATGAAGAACGGGTTCTCGAACCCCGGCTTGCCATAGGCCAGCGGGGTGTGATCGTCAAAGCGGACCACCTCGCCGCCCGCGCCGCGCAGCACGGCGTCACCGGCTGCCGTGTCCCATTCCATCGTGCGGCCAAGCCGGGGGTAAAGATCCGCCTCGCCAGTGGCGACCAGGCAAAATTTCAGCGACGACCCGGCCGAGGTCATGTCGCGCACGCCATAACAACCGATATAATTGTCCGTCGCCGCATCCCGGTGCGATTTCGAGGCAACCACCATCAGCCCGCGATTGTCGGGGGTCGCGTTGACGCCAATCGAGGCAATCTCGCCGGGTTCCGGCCCGAACGGCCCGGTTTCCTCGACCGAGCGGCCATCGGCGGTGGTATAGAACAGCCGCCCCTTGGCAGGGGCATACACCACCCCGCGCACAGGCAGGCCGTTTTCGACATAGGCGATGTTCACCGTAAAATCGCCGCGGCGCTGAACGAATTCCTTGGTTCCGTCCAGCGGATCAACGATCAGAAAGGTATTGGCCGACTGCCCATGGGTTTCGGCCTGTTCCTCTGTCACCAGCGCGACATCGGGAAAGGCCGCGCGCAGCCCGGCGGCAATCAGCGCATCCGCCGCTTCGTCTGCTGCCGTCACCGGCGAAGTATCGGATTTCGCCCGCACCTCGAAATCATCGGAACCATAGATTTCCATGATCTTTTCACCGGCTTGCAGCGCAAGGCGGCGCATTTCCGTGGTCAGTCGTTCAAAATCCATCGTTTTCATCCCGTCGCGGCCAGCAAAGATACGGCGGCGTTCATTGAATCGAAACCTTTGTGTCCTTATGATCCGACGATCCGCAATGGGCAAGCACCGCGCCTGCCCCGACCATCTGGCCAACCATGTTCGTTCAGCGCAAGAACCGTAATCTGCTTCAGGCCGCATTCACCACGCTGGCGCTGATTCACCATCAGACAGTCTATAATATGCGCATGGGCGACCGGAATGCGGTCGTGGGCCTGCTGACCGCGATCCTGCAAAGCTCGCTGATGGTGCTGGCATTTTACGTCATGTATTATGTTTTAGGCATCCGGGGGTCGCTGGTGCGCGGCGATTTCATGCTGTTCATCATGTCGGGCATCTTCATCTTCATGACCCATATTCAGGCCGTGGGGGCCGTGTCCGGGTCGGGCGCGCTGACATCGAACATGATAAAACACGCGCCCCTGAATACGGCCGTTCTGATTTCCGGCGCGGCACTGGCGACACTGTATAAACAGATGCTGGCGTGCATCGTCATCATGTGGCTGTATCACGCCCTCATCACCCCGATCGAGATTGAAAACTGGCGCGGCTGCCTTGCCATGCTGATGCTGGGCTGGTTGTCGGGCTGTGGCGTCGGCATGGTGTTTCTGGCGATGCGACCCTGGTGGCCCAAGGCGGCGGGGATCATCACCATGGTGTATCAGCGCATCAACATGATCGCGTCGGGCAAGATGTTTCTGGCCAACACCATTCCCGGCTTCATGCTGCCGTGGTTTTACTGGAACCCACTCTTTCACATCATAGATCAGGCGCGCGGTTTCGCCTTTATCAACTACAGCCCGCAGCGCACCTCGCTGGAATATGTGCTGTGGTTGACGGCCGCCATCATCATGTTCGGGCTGATGGCGGAATTCGTGACCCGCAACCGCGTCTCGCTTAGCTGGTCGATGGGGAAATGACCGGGCGCAGCGCATCAGGTATTGCATCCGTCGCGCCCGCACGTTGCAACGGATCGCCGCCCGCGCTTGCGGCGCGCAAATCGCTTCCTATATAGACGCCGAAGCCGGTTGACAGCGCAAGCCCGCCAGCCGGCTGTCGGAACAACCCAAGGGATCGGGCGGCGGGGGCCGTAACGGACCCGAACGCCCGCAGATCGCCGCAAGAAAGGCTCTTATTCATGTCCAAAGTCATCGGAATTGACCTCGGCACCACCAACAGCTGCGTCGCCATCATGGACGGCAGCCAGCCCAAGGTCATCGAAAACAGCGAAGGTGCGCGCACCACCCCCTCGATCGTCGCCTTTACCGACAGCGAACGTCTGGTCGGCCAGCCGGCAAAGCGTCAGGCCGTCACCAACCCCGCCAACACCATTTTCGCGGTCAAGCGCCTGATCGGCCGCCGCGTCACCGACGCCGAGGTGGAAAAGGACAAGAACCTTGTCCCCTATGCCATCGTTGACGGCGGCAACGGCGACGCCTGGGTCGAAGCGCATGGCGAGAAATATTCCCCCGCCCAGATCAGCGCGATGATCCTGCAAAAGATGAAGGATACCGCCGAATCCTATCTGGGTGAGCCGGTGACGCAGGCCGTCATCACCGTTCCGGCCTATTTCAACGACGCGCAGCGTCAGGCGACCAAGGACGCCGGCAAGATCGCGGGCCTTGAGGTGCTGCGCATCATCAACGAACCGACCGCCGCCGCACTGGCCTATGGTCTGGACAAAAAAGAATCGAAAACCATCGCCGTCTATGACCTTGGCGGCGGGACGTTCGATATCACCATTCTGGAAATCGACGACGGTCTGTTCGAGGTGAAATCGACCAACGGGGACACGTTCCTTGGCGGTGAAGATTTCGACATGCGCATCGTCAACTATCTGGCGGAAGAGTTCAAAAAAGAACACGGCGTCGATCTGACCAAGGACAAGATGGCGCTGCAACGTCTGAAAGAGGCGGCGGAAAAGGCCAAGATCGAACTGTCCTCGGCCAGCCAGACCGAGATCAACCAGCCGTTCATCAGCATGGATAAAAACAGCGGCACCCCGCTGCACATGGTGGTGAAACTGACCCGCGCGAAACTGGAATCGCTGGTCGGCGATCTGGTCAAGCGGACAATGAAGCCCTGTCAGGACGCGCTGAAAGACGCCGGTGTCAGCAAGGATGAAATCGACGAGGTGATCCTTGTCGGCGGTCAGACCCGGATGCCGATGGTCATCGAGGAAGTGACCAAATTCTTTGGCAAGGAGCCGCACAAGGGCGTCAACCCTGATGAAGTTGTGGCGCTTGGCGCGGCCATTCAGGGCGGCGTTCTGCAAGGCGACGTCAAGGATGTTGTGCTGCTGGACGTGACCCCGCTGTCGCTGGGCATCGAAACGCTGGGCGGCGTCTTTACCCGCCTGATCGACCGCAACACCACGATTCCGACCAAGAAAAGCCAGATCTTCTCGACCGCCGAGGATAACCAGAACGCGGTGACGATCCGGGTGTTCCAGGGCGAGCGTGAAATGGCCGCTGACAACAAGTTGCTGGGCCAGTTCAATCTGGAAGACATCCCGCCCGCGCCGCGCGGCCTGCCGCAGATCGAGGTGACGTTCGACATCGACGCCAACGGCATCGTCTCGGTCGGGGCCAAGGACAAAGGCACCGGCAAGACGCAGAACATCACCATTCAGGCTTCGGGTGGCTTGTCCGACGAAGACATTGAAAAGATGGTGAAAGACGCCGAAGCCAACGCCGAGGCCGACAAATCCCGCCGCGAACTGGTCGAAGCCCGGAACCAGGCCGAAAGCCTGATCCATACGACCAAGAAATCGCTGGACGAGCATGGCGACAAGGTGGACGGCTCGACGGTCGAGGCGATCGAACTGGCCATCGGCGCGCTGGAAGACACGCTCAAAGGTGACGACGCGGGCAAGATCCGCGGCGGAATCCAGAACGTCATGGATGCCTCGATGAAGCTGGGCGAGGCGATCTATAAGGCGCAGTCCGAAGGCCCCGGTGGCGACGACGCGGGCGAACCCGGCCCTCGTGGTGTCGATGACGACATCGTGGACGCCGACTTCGAAGATCTGGGCGAAGACAAAAAGCGCAACTGATCTGGACTGTCATCAACCGGGCCGGTCCGCGACCCTGCGGGCCGGCCCACTGCGTAAAGGGCCGGTGGGAACGACATGGCAAAACGCTGTTATTACGAAGTTCTGGGGGTAACGCGCGGGTCGTCGGGCGATGAAATCAAGCGCGCCTACCGCCAGAAGGCAAAAGAACTGCATCCTGATCGCAACAAGGATGACAAACACGCCGAATCCGCCTTCAAAGAGGTGAACGAGGCTTATGATTGCCTGAAAGACGATCAGCGCAAGGCGGCTTATGACCGCTTTGGCCATGCCGCGTTTGAAGGTGGCAACGGCTTCAGCGGCGCGCGCGGCGGCCATCCGGGCGATTTTGGCACGGCATTTGCCGATGTGTTCGAGGATCTGTTCGGCGATATGATGGGTCGTCGGGCCGGTGGCGGCGGCGGTCGCAACCGGGCACAGCGCGGGCAGGATCTGCGCTATAACCTGCGGGTTTCCCTGGAAGAAGCCTATACCGGCATTCAGAAAACCATCACTGTCCCCGGCTCGGCCGCCTGTGACGATTGCAACGGCACCGGGGCCGAGGGTGCAACCCAACCGGCCACCTGCCCGACCTGTGCAGGCATGGGCAAGGTGCGGGCGCAGCAGGGCTTTTTCACTGTCGAACGCACCTGCCCCACCTGTGGCGGGCAGGGTCAGATCGTCAAGAACCCGTGCAAGGCCTGTGGCGGCGCAGGCCACACCGAACGCGAACGCACCTTGTCGGTCAACATCCCCGCCGGGGTTGAAACCGGCACTCGCATCCGTCTGGCCGGCGAGGGCGAGGCCGGAATGCGCGGCGGCCATCCGGGCGACCTGTATATCTTTATCGACGTGCGCGAGCACGAGATTTTCATGCGCGACGGCAAGGCTTTGGCCTGTCAGGTGCCGGTCAGCATGGTCACGGCTGCCTTGGGCGGCGAAGTCGAGGTGCCCACCATCGACGGTGGGCGGTCGCGCGTCAAGGTTCCGCCGGGTAGCCAGTCGGGCCGGCAGATGCGCCTGCGCGGCAAGGGGATGCCCCCGCTGCGTCATGGAGCCGGCATGAACGGCGAGGCAGGCGATCTGCTGATCGAACTCACCGTGGAGACGCCGGTCAACCTGACCCATCGCCAGCGCGAATTGCTGCGCGAATTCGAATCGATCAAGGCCGATAACAGTCCGCAATCCGCCAGCTTTTTCGACAAGGTGAAAGGCTTCTGGGACGGAATGCGCAGCTAGGGTCGCCGGGTCTTAACGCTTTATTCATCGCTTCCATGCCACCCTGTCGGTATGGAAGCGAATCGTCCCAACCACTTTGCCGAGGCACCGATGCCTCTGTTCGCGCCCGCCACGGATGAGGCGATGATCCCGGTTCAGCCGGGCGCGGCGCGGGCAGCGCCGTCCTATCTGGCCGATCACCGCGCCCGGTTGCGCGAACGTTTCATGGCGGGCGGAGCGGCTGCCATGCCCGATTACGAAATGCTGGAACTGGTGCTGTTTCGCGCCATTCCGCGTCAGGATGTCAAACCTCTGGCGCGGCGACTGATCGAACATTTCGGCGATTTCAACCGCGTTCTGTCTGCCCCGCCCGCACGGCTGACTGCACTATCCGGCGTTGGCCCTGCCGTTGTGACCGAACTGAAAATCGTCGAGGCCGCAGCACAGCGCCTGTCCCGCGCCCGTGTGATGAACCGTCCGGTTCTGTCAGGCTGGGACGCCTTGCTGGATTATTGCCACACCGCCATGTCGCATCGTGAAACCGAACAGTTTCGCGTGCTGTATCTGGATCGCAAAAACGTCCTGATCGAAGACGAGGAACAAGGCCGCGGCACCGTCGATCACGTTCCTGTCTATCCGCGCGAGATCGTCCGCCGCGCGCTTGAGCTGAATGCTTCAGCATTAATTTTGGTGCATAATCATCCATCCGGCGACCCGACCCCCTCGCAATCCGATATTACGATGACGCTTCAGGTTCAGGATGCCTGCGCACCCTTGGGAATCACGCTGCACGATCACCTGATTATCGGCAAATCGCAGGAGGTGAGCCTCAGATCATCAGGCTATCTGTAGGTGAGTTCATTGTGCGTCCGGGCCGTTCGGCTGTCCCGACACGGACGCATTTTGCCGCTGTCACGGGGCCGGGTCATTTGCGCCACATGCGGCCTTTTGCCCATACGCGCGGGCGCGAACCCGCTGGACTGACGGGGAATTGATCGCTAGAAACGCCGGGCGAAGGCTGCGATCTGGCGGCCCGGATTGTCGTATCGGCCGCCCTGCAAACGCGGCCTGAATTGGAGAAAAAGCCGTGTCCCACGCAGAAGATCACGCAGGCACCCGGAGGGATTTCCTCTACTATGCCACCGCGGGCGCTGGTGCGGTGGCCGCCGGTGCCGCCGGCTGGACGCTGATTAACCAAATGAACCCCTCGGCCGATGTGCAGGCCCTGTCCTCGATCCAGGTCGATATCAGCGGCGTGGCCGAAGGCACGCAACTGACCGTGAAATGGCTGGGCAAACCGGTGTTCATCCGTCGCCGCACGCAAGAGGAAATCGACGCGGCCCGCGCCGCCGACAGCGATCCGATGATCGACCCGACCTCGCAGAACGCCAACAAACCCGGCACCAATTCCGACGACGTGAACCGTTCTCTGGACGAGGCGGGCGAATGGCTGGTGCAGATCGGCGTCTGCACCCATCTGGGTTGCGTTCCGATCGGTGATGGCGCCGGTGATTTCGGCGGCTGGTTCTGCCCCTGCCACGGCAGCCACTATGACACGTCTGGCCGCATCCGCCGTGGCCCGGCCCCCGAGAACATGCACGTTCCGGTGGCCGAATTCATCAACGACACAACGATCCAATTGGGCTGAGGGGGACACCAATGTCGGGAATTCCGCACGACCATTATGAGCCCAAGACGGGCATCGAGCGGTGGCTGCACCGCCGCCTGCCCATCGTTGGGCTGGTCTATGACACGCTGATGATCCCCACCCCGAAAAACCTCAACTGGTGGTGGATCTGGGGTATCGTTCTGGCGTTCTGCCTTGTCCTGCAAATCGCGACCGGCATCGTGCTGGCCATGCACTATACCCCGCATGTCGATCTGGCCTTTGCCAGCGTCGAACATATCATGCGGAACGTGAACGGCGGCTATATGCTGCGTTACCTGCACGCCAACGGTGCCTCGCTGTTCTTTGTGGCGGTCTATATCCACATCTTCCGCGGCCTGTATTACGGTTCCTACAAGGCCCCGCGCGAAGTGACCTGGATCGTGGGCATGCTGATCTATCTGTGCATGATGGGCACCGCATTCATGGGCTATGTGCTGCCCTGGGGGCAGATGTCCTTCTGGGGTGCGACCGTGATTACCGGCCTGTTCGGCGCCATCCCCGGCATCGGTCCCGATATCCAGACCTGGCTGCTGGGTGGCCCGGCGGTGGATAACGCGACGCTGAACCGCTTCTTCTCGCTGCACTATCTGCTGCCCTTCGTGATCGCGGCGCTGGTGATCGTCCACATCTGGGCCTTCCACCACACCGGCAACAACAACCCGACCGGCATCGAAGTGCGCCGCACTTCGAAAGAAGAGGCCGAGCGGGACACCCTGCCCTTCTGGCCCTATTTCGTCATCAAAGACCTGTTCGCACTGGCGCTGATTCTGGTGGTGTTCTTTGCCATCGTCGGCTTTATGCCGAACTATCTGGGCCACCCCGACAACTATATCGAGGCGAACCCGCTGGCGACGCCTGCGCATATCGTGCCTGAATGGTATTTCCTGCCCTTCTATGCGATCCTGCGTGCCTTCACCGCCGATGTCTGGCTGGTGCAACTGGTCAGCTTTTTGACCTTTGGCATCATCGACGCCAAGTTTTTTGGTGTGATCGCGATGTTCGGGGCCATTCTGGTCATGGCGCTGGTGCCGTGGCTGGATACCAGCCGCGTCCGTTCGGGCCGTTATCGTCCGCAGTTCAAGTGGTGGTTCTGGCTGTTCGCCGCGAACTTCATCATCCTGACCTGGGCCGGTGCCATGCCTGCCGAGGGAATCTACCCCTATATCTCGCTGGTCGGCGCGGCTTACTGGTTCGCCTATTTCCTCGTGATTTTGCCGATCCTTGGCGTGATCGAAAAACCGGAACCGATGCCGGCCACGATCGAGGAAGATTTCAACGACCATTATGGTCCCAAAGCCCACCCGGCCGAATAAGGAGAGGCTGCAATGACACTGAGAAAACTTACGCTCTCGGCTGTTGCGGCGCTGTCGCTGCTGTCGATGCCGGTTGTGTCCCATGCGGCGGGGGCCGAAGGTCACGTTCAGGACATCACATTCAGCTTTGAAGGTCCGTTCGGCAAATATGACCAGCACCAGCTTCAGCGTGGGCTTCAGGTCTATACCGAGGTCTGCTCGGCCTGCCACGGGCTTCAGTATGTGCCGATCCGCACGCTGTCCGACCCCAACGGGCCGGGCCTGCCCGAAGATCAGGTGCGCGCTTATGCCGCCAATCTGGCACCGATCATGGACGAGGAAACCGGCGAAGAGCGTCCGCGCATTCTGACCGACCACTTCCCGACCATCCCGCACACCGACGGCATGGGGCCTGACCTGTCGTTGATGGCCAAGGCACGCGCCGGGTTCCACGGCCCTTATGGCACTGGCCTGAACCAGCTGTTCCGGGGCATCGGCGGGCCGGAATATATCCACGCCATTCTGGTGGATTACACCGGCGAAGACACCGAACAGGCCGGTAGCATCTTCTATCACAACACGGCCTTTCCCGGCGGGTTGATCGGTATGCCACCCCCGCTGAACCCCGATCAGGTCACCTACGAGGATGGCACTCCCGCGACCGTCGATCAGATGGCCCGTGATGTGGCCGCTTTCCTGACCTGGACGGCGGAACCCAAGATGATGGAGCGCAAGCAGGTTGGCTTTATCTCGGTTCTGTTCCTGATCCTGCTGACCGCGCTGCTGTATCTGACGAACAAGCGGCTGTGGGCGCCCTACAAGCACAAGCATCTGCCCGAAAATCAGAGCTGATCCTGACATCATGTTACGAGCGCGCCCTTCGGGGCGCGTTTTCGTTTCTGGACAATCACGCCTGCCCGGCGTCTGATGCCGCCAAGGGGGCGCTATGACGATCTGGAATCTCGGCTCGATCAACATCGACCATGTGTATCGGCTGGACCATCTGGTTCAGCCCGGCGAAACCATCGCCGCACACAGCTTTGCGCAGGGGCTGGGCGGTAAAGGCGCAAACCAGTCGGTCGCGGCGGCACGGGCAGGCGCGGCCGTGCGCCATATCGGTGCGACAGGCACTGGCGATGATTGGGTGATCCATCAGTTGCAGGGGGCCGGAATCGACACCACACATATTGCTCGCCTGCCCGATCACGCCACCGGCCATGCGATCATCCAACTGGATGCAGCGGGCGAAAACGCCATTATCATCCACCCCGGTGCCAACCGCGCGCTGTCTCTGCCTCAGGCTGTGGTCGATGCGATGCGCGCTGGCGACACGCTGTTGATCCAGAACGAGACCAATCTTCAGGCAGAAACCGCCGCTATTGCCCGCGACAAGGGGCTGCGCGTGATCTATTCCGCCGCGCCGTTCGATGTGGATGCCGTGCGCAAGATGCTGGGCCTGACCACAATTCTGGCCATGAATGCGGGCGAAGCCAAGGCCGTTTTTGCCGCCTTGGGTCAGGATCTGCCGGTCGAGGGGATGCTGGTGACACGCGGGGCCGATGGTGCGGATTACCGCAATCTGCGCAGCGGCACTATTACGCATTGCCCGGCCTTTCCGGTTCGTCCGGTCGATACCACGGGCGCGGGCGATTGCTTTGCGGGCTGGTTCGCCGCCGGGCTGGACGCCGGGCACGACATCGCCGCCGCCCTGCGTCGCGCATCGGCCGCTGCCGCCATTCAGGTCACACGCCCCGGTGCCAGCGACGCCATGCCCGACACCGCCCAAGTGGACCGCTTTCTAAAGGATCAGCCGTGACCGCCATGTTCAGCCTGCCCTGCCCCACCCTGCCGCTGGAGGGTGCCAGCTTTCCAGTGCGCCGCATTTTCTGCATCGGGCGCAACTATGCCGATCACGCCGCAGAAATGGGCACGACAGCCGACTGCGAAAAGCCGTTTTTCTTTACCAAATCCGCCCATGCGCTGGCCCGTCCCGGCGCGATCCCCTATCCGCCAGGCACCGCCGATCTGCACCACGAAGTCGAACTGGTGCTGGCCATCGGCGTGCCGCTGTCGAACGCCACCGAACAACAGGCCGCCGCCGCCATTATCGCCCGCGCCGTCGGGCTGGACCTGACGCGCCGCGACCTTCAGGCCGAAGCCAAGGACAAGCGCCGCCCCTGGGACGCCGCCAAGGATTTCGACGCCAGTGCGGTCATGGCACCGCTGTCATCCGCCACGCCCGGACCGGGCATCCGTCTGTCGGTTAACGGCACGGAACGGCAAAATGGCAAACTGACCGATATGATCTTTCCCGAAGCGGCGCTGATCGCCTATCTGTCCACGCTGTATCACCTTCAGCCCGGCGATCTGGTGATGACCGGCACGCCCGCCGGCGTCGGCCCCTTGCAGCGCGGCGACACGATCCGGGCTGAAGTGGACGGCCTGCCCGCGCTGACCGCCCATATCACCTAGCTATCTTGCCTGCCCGAATACCCCGGCAACCGCGCAACCAGACCGATAGATCAGCCCAAAGCATAGCCGGTGCCGCGCACCGTGCGCACCGGATTGTCGCCGCCATTGGCCATCAGCGCCTTGCGCAGACGCCCGACATGCACGTCAATGGTGCGGGTATCCACGTAAATATCGCGCCCCCAGACGCGATCCAGCAGTTGTTCGCGCGTCCAGACCCGGCCCGGCTTTTCCATCAGCGTAGACAGTAACCGGAATTCGGTGGGACCAAGATGCAGCGGTTGGCCGCCGCGAAAGACGCGGTGTTCGGCGGCATCCAGAACGATGTCGTTAAAAGACAGCCGCTCGCCCATGCTGGCGGGACGGGTGCGGCGCAGCTGCGTGCGCAACCGTGCCATCAGTTCGACCACGGAATAGGGCTTGACCATGTAATCATCAGCCCCGGTTTCCAGCCCCCGCACACGGTCGCCTTCATCACCACGGGCGGACAGCATGATGATCGGGATCGGGCGGGTCATCGGATCAGCCTTGAGCCGACGGCACACCTCGATCCCGGAAACGTTCGGCAGCATCCAATCCAGAACCACCAGGTCGGGCTGTTCTTCGGCCACCAGCAACAGCGCCTCATCACCGTTTTCGGCCATGACGACGCCGAAACCCTCGGCCTCAAGATTGTATTGCAAAACCTCGCGCTGCGCACTTTCGTCTTCGACCACCAACACTTTCGAGACCTGACGCGCGCTCATCTGCTTATTCCTGCGGTTGCTGGTTCAGGGCCTCGGCCACACCGGCCTTGGTCACGCTGTCACTTTTGGGGCGGCTTTCATCGGGCATGTCGCCCGTGACCAGATAAATCACCTGTTCTGCAATCGAGGTGGCGTGGTCGCCCATGCGCTCGATATTCTTGGCGATGAAATGCAGATGCATACAGGCGGTTATATTGCGCGGGTCTTCCATCATATAGGTCAGGAATTCACGGAACAGCGCGTTATACATCTGGTCCACCTCGATGTCGCGCGACCGCACATCGGCGGCCAGCTGGACATCGCGGCGGATATAGCTGTCCAGCGCATCTTTCAGCATCGCCTCGACCGTGCCGGCCATCCGGCGCAACGCCGCAGCCGAGCCGTTGACCTGGCTCATCGCCAGCAACACATTGCTGCGCTTGGCGATATTCTTGGCGTAATCCCCGACCCGTTCCAGCGAGGCCGCGATTTTGATGACCGACAGCACCAGACGCAGATCGGTGGCGGTCGGCGCGCGCAAGGCGATCAGACGCGCCGCTTCTTCGTTGATCTGCTGGTCCAGCGCGTCGATGGTGCGGTCGCGCAGGCGCACTTCCTCGGCCAGTTCGGCGTCGCGGGTTTCCAGTGCGGCGGCAGCGTCGATAATGGCCTGTTCGACCAGACCACCCATCTTGACGACCAGAGCCTGCGCGGTTTCCAAATCCCGGTCAAAGGCGCTGGAGATGTGTTTGTCACGATTCATATTCATCTGCCCTTTGACTTAGCCGATCCGGCCCGAGATATAGCTCTCGGTGCGCGGGTCGCGCGGATTGGTAAAGATCTCGTCAGTGTTGCCGTATTCCACAAGGTTGCCCAGGTGGAAAAACGCGGTTTTCTGACTGACACGCGCGGCCTGCTGCATCGAGTGGGTCACGATCACCACCGAAAACTTTTGCCGAAGCTGGTCGATCAGTTCCTCGACCTGGCTGGTGGCGATGGGGTCCAGCGCCGAACAGGGTTCGTCCATCAGCAGGACTTCGGGTGCGGTGGCGACGGCGCGGGCGATGCACAGGCGCTGTTGCTGACCGCCCGACAGGCCGGTGCCGGTTTCGTTCAGGCGGTCCTTGACCTCTTCCCACAGCGCGGCGCCGCGCAGCGCCTTTTCGACGATTTCATCCAGTTCGGCCTTGCCACGGGCCAGACCGTGAATGCGCGGGCCATAGGCCACGTTGTCATAGATCGATTTGGGGAAGGGGTTGGGTTTCTGAAACACCATCCCTACCTTGGCGCGCAATTGCACCGGATCGACGCGCTTGTCATAGATGTCTTCGCCATCCAGCGTGATCGAGCCTTCGACCCGGCAGATGTCGATCGTATCGTTCATGCGGTTGATACAGCGCAAAAAGGTGGACTTGCCGCAACCAGACGGGCCGATAAAGGCCGTCACGGTCTTGTCCAGAATATCAACGTCCACGTCCTTGATGGCATGTTTATCGCCATAATAGACCTGCACTTTGCGGGCAGCGATCTTGATGTCGTCGTTGGTCACGTTGGTCTCCGCGCGATTGGCGTCATACATGATAATACTCCTTGCGCCGCGCTTACCAGCGACGCTCGAACTTGCGGCGCAGATAGATGGCCAGCACGTTCATGCACAGCAGGAAGATAAGAAGGATGATAATGGCCCCCGAGGCGCGCTCGATAAAGGCCGGGTCAGACCGCTGGGTCCAGTTATAGACCTGCACCGGCAGGGCCGAGGCCGGGTCCATCAGACCGCCCGCCCAGGGTGCGTCAGGGTAGGTCCGCACAAAGGCAACCATCCCGATCAGCAGCAGCGGCGCGGTTTCACCCAGGGCCTGCGCCAGACCGATGATGGTGCCGGTCAGGATACCGGGCATGGCCAGCGGCAGAACATGGTGAAACACCGTCTGCATCCGGCTGGCACCGATCCCAAGAGCGGCATCACGGATCGACGGCGGCACCGATTTCAGCGACGCGCGGGTAGCGATAATGATCGTGGGCAGGGTCATCAGCGTCAGCACCAGACCGCCAACGATGGGCGCCGATTGCGGCAGGCCGGCAAAGCTGATGAAGGCGGCCAGACCAAGGATACCGTAAACGATGGACGGCACGGCGGCCAGATTGGCGATGTTCACCTCGATCACGTCGGTCCAACGGTTCTTGGGGGCGAATTCTTCCAGATAGATGCTGGCGGCAACCCCGATGGGAACCGACAAAAACAGCACCACCAGCATCATGTAGAGCGAACCAAGAATGGCCACGCCCAGACCCGCCGCTTCGGGGCGCTGGTCGGATGCGTCGGGATTGGTGATGAATTCGCGGTTAAAGCGCGTGACCAGCAGGCCCTGACGCTTTAGCTCGTCAGCCAGCATCAGCTGCGCGGGCGAGGTGTTGCTGTCGCGTTCGGCACTGGCCATGGTCACGCGGCCCTTGAAATAACCGTCCACGCGGCCATTCACCAGCACGTTCACATCGACGGTCTGGCCCACCAGTTCCGGGTCGTTCAGCACCCTGGAACGCAGTTGCGCCGCCGCCTCGCGCGAGATGATCCCCTGAATGTCGCGTTCGGTCAGACCTTCGATATTCAGGTTCATCCCGGCCACTGCGGCATCCAGCGAGGCGTCCAGAACCCGGCTGTAGGCCAGCGTCAGCACGCGCGACATTTCGGCCGGATCACGGTTGCCCTGCGGGTCCACGACCTCGGGGTTCAGGTAAACCGGCAGGTCCAGATAGGTCTGCCGAAAGGCGGACGAACCGTCGCGCAGGATGGTCGAGACCAGAATAATCAGCGCCAGCACGGCGATACCGATGGCGGCCAGACCATAGCTGCGGAACCGGCTTTCGGCGGCATTGCGGCGGCGGGTGCGCACATCCTTGGCCAACAGCGAACTGGTGCCGCGGGGCTGTGCGGAGCGGTTGTTTTCAACGGGCATATCGGTCATTCGTACTGCTCGCGATATTTGCGCACGATATACAGCGCGACAATGTTCAGCCCCAGCGTGATGATGAACAGGGTCAGGCCAAGGGCAAAGGCCACCAGCATCTCGGGCGAGGAAAAGTCGTTATCGCCGGTCAACTGACCCACGATTTTCACAGTGATCGTCGTCATCGCCTCGAACGGGTTCAGGCTCATGGTGGCGGCGGCACCAGCCCCCAGCACCACGATCATCGTTTCACCGATGGCGCGGCTGGCCGCCAGCAGAACGGCACCGACGATGCCCGGCAGGGCGGCGGGCAGCACCACCTGCTTCACCGTTTCCGAAGGCGTCGAGCCAAGGCCAAGCGCACCGTCGCGCAGGCTTTGCGGCACGGCGTTGATGATGTCATCGGACAGCGAGCTGACAAAGGGGATCAGCATGATGCCCATGACCAGACCGGCGGTCATCACCGAAGATGCCGAATTACCCAGCCCCAGTGGCGCGGCAAAGTAATCGCGCAGCATCGGGCCAACCGTCACCAGCGCGAACAAGCCGTAAACGATGGTCGGGATACCGGCCAGAACTTCGACCACCGGCTTGGCGATACTGCGCATCCGGGGGCTGGCGTATTCCGACAGATAGATCGCGGCCAACAGCCCGATGGGCACCGAAAACAGCAGCGCGATAAGCGAGATATACAGCGTCCCCCACAGCAGCGGCAGCATCCCCAGGCGGGAAATGCCTTCGGGGCGTGGAGCGAATTGCGTGCCGAACAGGAAATCCTGCCATGAATGCAACTGGAAGAACCGTCCGGTTTCAAAGATCAGCGACAGCACGATACCAATGGTGGTGGCGATGGCGATCGACGAACAAAAGATCAGAATGCCAAGGATGATTTTTTCAACCGTGTTGCGGGCGCGAAAGGCGGCGTTGACACGGGTCAGGCCCCAGCCCAGCCCGGCGATCCCCGCGGCCAGTGCGATCACCGCGACAATCGGCATGGCTCCGGCAGTCAGCACCCCGGCCATACGCAGCAGCGAGGCAAGCGCCATGATGATGATCGGCGGCAGAAAGGCGTTCAGCGCGGCATTCATGCCGTGATAGGTGGGGCGGCTGTGCAACTGGCGGATGTCGTGGCCGACAGAGGCAAGCGCGCGGCTGCGCGCGACGACGTAACCGGCGATCGCCAGCAGCAGACTGGCCAGCAAAGCCCAGGACATTGGCATCGGTCAAATCCTCGCAAAGGGGCGGATTGATGCGGAAAATTGCAAAAAGAAACAGGTGGCGCGGGGCTGTGCCCGCACCACCCCGTCGTTATCAGTTCATGGTCGCTTCGTCGGCGACAGCCTGCTGGGTTGCGGCCAGTTCCGGGTCGGAAACCAGACCATATTCCGCCAGCGGGCCATTCGGACCGGCAACGTCATCCGACACAAAGAATTCGACGAACTCTTTCAGGCCGGCGATTTCGCCGATGTGCGCTTTTTTCACATAGATGAACAGCGGACGCGACACCGGGTATTCGCCCGAAGCGATGGTTTCGGTCGAGGGGGTGACGCCGCCCATGGTCGCCACTTGCAGGGTGTCGGTGTTGTTTTCATAGAACGACAGACCGAATACCCCGATCCCGTTGGGCGAGCTGTTGATGCGGGCCAGCGTCTCGGTGTAATCGCCGTCGATGTCCACGGCGCGGCCATCGGCGCGCAGAACGTGGCAGGCTTCTTTGGCGTCTTCTTCGCTCAGTTCGGCTTCGAACACGGCTTTCGCGCCGGATTCCTCGCAGCCGACCATGATGACTTTTTCTTCGAACACTTCACGGGTGCCGTGACGCGTGCCGGGCACAAAAGCCATGATTTCCTGACTGGGCAGTTCCGGGTTGATCTCGTTCCAGTTGGTGGTGGTGTTGTCCACGATCTGGCCGTCAACCACGCGGCGGGCCGCCATCGCGTTGAACCATTCAGTCGGGGTGAACTGGAAGGCATTGCCCGAGGCCAGGTTCGCAAACACGATACCGTCGTAACCGATGCGCACTTCCATGATGTCGGTCACGCCGTTGTCATGGCAGGTCTGCTTTTCGCTGTCACGGATCGGGCGCGAGCTGTTGGCGATGTCGGTGGTGTTTTCACCCACGCCTTCGCAGAAGCGGCGCAGACCCGTGGACGAACCACCTGATTCGATAACCGGCGTGGCAAAGTCGGTGTTTTCGCCAAACAGTTCAGCAACGATGGTCGCATAGGGCAGCACGGTGGACGAGCCAGCAACCTGAACCTGATCGCGTGCGGTCGCCACGGTCGCCGAAGCAGCAAGCAGCGCGATTGCCGAGGCGGTGAATTTCACGGATTTCATTGACCTCTCCTGAGTCGTTAACAGGGCCTTCGCGGCCTGCCGCCCGTCTATCGGGGGCGCGTGACGCTTATGCAAAAAAGGCGTGACGCTTTTGTGACAACGCAGGAAGGCGCGACATATTCCGCGCCTTTTGGGTCTTTGCAGAAAATCAGCCGATGTGGCCGCGCACACCGCCGGTCTGGGCGCGGTCCATCAGTAGGTGATCCAGAATCACGCAGGCCGCCATCGCCTCGGCCACGGGAACGGCACGAATCCCGACACAAGGATCGTGACGGCCCTTGGTGATAAGGTCGATTTCCTGGCCCTTTTGGGTGATCGACCGGCGCGGCGTGGTGATGGAACTGGTCGGTTTGACCGAGAATCGCACCGTGATGTCCTGCCCGGTGGAAATGCCACCTAGGATTCCGCCCGCGTGATTCGACAGATATTCCGGCCCGTTCGGCCCCATGCGAATTTCATCGGCGTTATCGACACCGGTCAGGGTGGCGGCGGCCATGCCCTCGCCGATTTCGACGCCTTTTACGGCGTTGATCGACATCATAGCCGCAGCCAGATCGGTGTCCAGCTTGGCATAGACCGGCGCACCAAGGCCGGGGGGGCAGCCCTCGATCAAGACCTCGATCACGGCGCCGACGCTGTTCTGATCGCGGCGGATCGCATCCAGATAATCGCCCCATTCGGCCGCGGCGACACTATCGGGCAGGAAAAACGGGTTTTCATTGATGTCCGCAGCGTTGAAACGCGCGCGGTCCAGATGTTTCACCCCCATCTGCACCATATAGCCGGTGATGCGCAGATCGGGCAGCAGCTGCGCCAGCACCGCCTGCGCGACGCCCCCCGCCGCCACCCGCGCCGCCGTTTCCCGCGCGGATGAGCGCCCGCCGCCGCGATAATCACGCAGCCCGTATTTCTGATGATAGGTGATGTCGGCATGGCCGGGCCGAAACGCCTGCGCGATTTCGCCGTAATCCTTGCTGCGCTGGTCGGTGTTCTCGATCATCAGCTGGATCGGCGTGCCGGTGCTGCGGCCTTCAAAGGTGCCCGACAGGATGCGCACCGCGTCGGCTTCACGCCGCTGAGTCGTATGCTTGCTGGTGCCGGGGCGGCGGCGGTCCAGGAATTGCTGGATGAACGCCTCGTCCAGCGGAATGCCGGGGGGGGTGCCATCGACGGTTGCGCCAAGCGCCGGACCGTGGCTTTCGCCCCATGTCGTCACGCGAAATTCGCGGCCAAAGGTATTATAGCTCATGGCGTGTCCTCGGTCATGGCTTTCAGGTCATAAATCAGGTCCAGCGCCTCGCGCGGGGTCAGGCTGTCCGGGTGAATGTCTTTCATCCGTGCATCCAAGGGCGACGCCTTGGCGGGCGCGGGTGCGGGTAGCGCGGCAGGCGGCGCGGCGCGGAACAGCGGCAGATCGTCGATCAGCGCGGCGGGGCGGGCCGCCCCCTCTCGCTCGCCCGATTCCAGCGCGTCCAGCACCTCGCGCGCGCGGGCGACAACGGCGGCGGGCAGACCGGCCAGCCGCGCCACCTGCACACCATAGCTGCGGTCGGCGGCACCCCGGCGGACCTCGTGCAGAAAGATCACCTCGCCGTCCCATTCGCGCACGGTAACGGTGGCGTTTTCCACCCCCTCCAGCCGCGCCGTCAGGGCCGTCATCTCGTGGTAATGGGTGGCGAACAGCGCGCGGCAGCGGTTGACGCCGTGCAGATGCTCCATCACCGCCCAAGCGATGGAAAGGCCATCCCAGGTCGCCGTGCCGCGCCCGATTTCGTCAAGGATAACAAGGGCGCGGTCGTCGGCTTGATTCAGAATGGCAGCGGTTTCGACCATTTCGACCATAAAGGTGGACCGCCCCCGCGCCAGATCATCGGCGGCCCCCACGCGGCTGAACAGCTGGCTGACCAGCCCGATGTGCGCCGTGCGCGCAGGCACAAACGCCCCCGCCTGCGCCAGCACCGCGATCAGCGCGTTCTGCCGCAGAAAGGTCGATTTCCCGGCCATATTCGGCCCGGTCAGCAGCCAGATCGCAGGCGTCGTCCCCGCTGTCAGGTCGCAGTCATTGGCCACAAACGCCTCGCCCTTGCGGCGCAGAGCACGTTCCACGACCGGATGCCGCCCGCCCTGCACCTTAAAGGCGCGGCTGTCATCGACGCGGGGGCGGGTCCAGCCCTCGCCCGTGGCCAGATCGGCAAAGGCGGCGGTCAGGTCGATGTCCGCCAAGGCCCGCGCCGCCGCGCCAATCGGCCCGGCCAGTTCCAGCACCGCCCCGCGAAGCAGCGCAAAGATGCCCTGTTCGATCTGCAAGGCGCGGTCGCGGGCGTTCAGGATGCGGGTTTCCAATTCGGACAGCTCGACCGTGGTAAAGCGGATCTGGTTGGCGGTGGTCTGGCGGTGGATAAAGATTTCATTCAGCGGCGGGGCCAGCATCTTTTCCGCATGGGTGGCCGTCGTTTCGATAAAGTAACCCAAGACGTTGTTATGTTTGATCTTCAGACTGCTGACCCCGGCCTTGGCGGCATAATCCGCCTGCATCCCGGCGATGACGCCCCGGCCTTCGTCGCGCAGGCGGCGCGTCTCGTCCAGATCGCCGTCATAGCCCTGCGCCACAAACCCGCCATCGCGCGCCAGCAAGGGCGGCTCGGCCACCAGCGCATCGTCCAATAGCGCGGTCAGATCATCGTGGCCGCGCAGATCGCGCGCCGCATCCGCCAGCACCCGAGGCGCATCGCCCGGCAGCCGCGCCGCAATCGCCGCCGCCTGAGCCAGCCCGGCCCGGATCGCCGCCAGATCGCGCGGCCCGCCCCGGTCCAGCGCCAGCCGCGACAGCGCGCGGTCGATGTCCGGCACGCGGGCCAGATCAGCGCGCAAATCCGCCGCGAGCCGCGCGTCATCAGCCAAGGCCGCAACCGCATCATGCCGCGCCGAAATCTCGGCCAGATCACACGACGGCGCGCTGATCCGCCGTTCCAGCAGCCGCGCGCCTGCCGCCGTCACCGTGCGATCAATCGCCGCCAGCAAGCTGCCATCGCGCCCACCGGACAAAGCCTGTGTCAGTTCCAGATTGCGCCGGGTCGCCGCGTCGATCTGCATCAAACCGCCCGCCACCTCGCGCACGGGCGGGCGGATCAAGGGCAGGCGCCCGCGCTGCGTCAGGTCCAGATAATCGGCAATCGCGCCCATCGCGGCCAGTTCCGCCCGGCCAAAGCTGCCGAACCCATCCAGCGTTTCAACGCCGAACAGCGCGCATAGCCGCCGCGCGCCCGCGCCGCTGTCAAACGCCCCCGCCGGGCGTTCGGTCAAAGCCGCCCCCGCATCCGCCGCCAGATCATCCAGACCCGAACGATCCGCCGCCAGCACCTCACGCGGGGCCAGACGGGCCAGTTCGGGGGCCAGCCGCGCGGGCGGGCAGTCCATCACCCGGAACGCGCCGGTAGAAATATCGACCCAGGCCAGCGCCGATTCATCGCGCACCTGCGCAAAGGCGGCCAGATAATTGTGCCGCCGCGCCTCGAGCAGCGATTCTTCGGTCAGGGTGCCGGGCGTGACCAGCCGCACCACATCGCGGGCGACGACCGATTTCGAGCCGCGCTTTTTCGCCTCGGCCGGGTCTTCCAGTTGCTCAGCAATGGCGACGCGAAAACCCTTGCGGATCAGCGTTAGCAGGTATCCTTCGGCGGCATGAACCGGCACACCGCACATCGGGATCGGCGCGCCCTGATGCGTGCCGCGGCTTGTCAGCGCAATATCCAGCGCCGCCGCCGCCGCCACGGCATCGTCAAAGAACATCTCGTAGAAATCGCCCATACGATAGAACAGCAGCGCGCCGGGGTTGGCATCCCGGATCGCCAGATATTGCGCCATCATGGGGGTTGGTTGATCGGTCATGGCGGCGTTCTATCCGCTTGTGCCGCACGGGGAAATCCCTACATTCAATTTCACCTCGGGGTGCCACATGGCTGAGACGCAACCGCGAACCCGTTGAACCTGATCCGGCTCACCCCGGCGGAGGGAAGGTTTCGCTGCCCTTTCTTTCGGAACCCTAACGACAGGAGGACAAGCGATGAAATATGCTGCCTTGATCGCCGTGCTGGCCAGCCCCGCAATGGCGCAAGACCGCCCCGTGCTGACCGTCTATGCAGGCGATTACATCACCTCGGAATGGGGGCCGGGGCCAAAGATCGAAGAAGAATTCGAGAAATTCTGTGAATGCGATCTGCAATTCGTCGCAGGCGACATCCTGCCCCGCATTCTGATGGAGGGTGCGCGCACGCAGGCCGACATCGTGTTCGGCCTGAACACCGACACCACCGCCCGCGCGCGCGAAGCGGGGATTTTTGCCCCCCACGGACAGGATACCAGCGCGCTGAACCTGCCGATCGAATGGACGGACGAGATTTTCCTGCCCTATAACTGGGGCGAGACGGCGTTCATCTATGACGAAACCCGGCTGGACAACCCGCCCGCCAGCTTTGCCGAATTGCTGGACGCGCCCGATGATCTGAAGATCGTGATCCAGGACCCGCGCGCCTCGATTTCGGGCCTTGCGCTGCTGCTGTGGGTCAAGGCGGTTTACGGGGACGAGGCCGAAGACGCCTGGCGCAAGCTGGCCCCGAAAATCCTGACCGTGACCCGCGACTGGTCGGAATCTTACGGCATGTTTTCCGAGGGTGAGGCGGATATGGTGCTGTCCTACACCACCTCGCCCGCCTATCACATCGCGGCTGAAAACGACACGACGAAACACGCCGCCATCTTCCCCGAGGGGCATTATTTCATGGCCGAACTGGCCGCCAAGGTGGCTGGCACCGATCAGCCGGAACTGGCGCAGCAATTCATGGACTGGATCCTGACGCCCGAATTTCAGCGCGTGATCCCGCTGGCCAACTGGTCGCTGCCGGTGAAACTGCCGCAGGACGAATGGCCGCAGGTGATGCGCGATCTGCCCCGGCCCGAAAAAACGCTGTTCTATAGCGAAACCGAGGCCGAGGCGCTGCGTCAACCCACGCTGAACGAATGGCTGACGGCGCTGTCGCGCTAAGGCCGGGCTGGCCCGGCACGATTGCCGCCGCCGGGTTGACCGCGCTGATCCTTGGCACGCTGGCCGCTGTTGCGTGGCAGGCGGGCGGGCTGACGCGGCTTGGCCCGTGGGACTGGGCGGCGGTGCGGTTCACGCTGTGGCAGGCGGCGCTGTCGGCCACGCTGTCCGCAGTGCTGGCAGTGCCGGTCGCCAAGGCTTTGGCGCGGCGCGATTTTCCGGGGCGCGCGGGGCTGGTCACGCTGCTGGGGGCGCCGTTCATCCTGCCGGTGATCGTGGCGATCATGGGGCTGGTCGCGGTGTTCGGGCGCAATGGCATGGCGAATGCGGCGCTGACGTGGGCCGGGCTGCCAACCGTCAGCATCTATGGCTGGCAGGGGGTCATTCTGGCGCATGTGTTCTTTAACCTGCCGCTGTCGGTGCGGCTGGTGCTGCACGGCTGGCAGGCGATCCCGTCCGAGCGGTTCCGCCTTGCGCAAAGCCTTGGCTTTACCCCGCGCGACATCGCCCGCCATCTGGAACGCCCGATGCTGCGCGAAGTGCTGCCCGGCGTCTGGCTGGCGGTTTTTCTTGTCTGCCTGACCTCGTTCGCGGTGGCGCTGGCGCTTGGCGGCGGGCCGAGGGCGACCACGGTAGAACTGGCCATCTATCAGGCGTTCCGGTTCGATTTCGACCTTGGCCGCGCTGCTGCCTTGGGGCTGGTGCAGGTGGTGCTGTCCATCGGGGCGATGGTGCTGGCTGCCTTTGTCGCCATGCCGGCGGCCTTTGGCGCGGGGATGGACGGGCGCGCACAAATGAGCGGGTCGGGCGGTTGGCGGCGCGGGGCGGATGCGCTTGTGATCACAGTTGCGGCGGGCTTTCTGATCCTGCCGATGGCCAGCGTGATCACAACCGGCCTGCCGCGTATCCCGGCCCTGCCGGATCAGGTCTGGGCGGCGGCGGGGCGGTCTGTCACGATGGCGCTGATTTCCGCCTTTGCCACGCTGGCGCTGACGCTGATGATCGCGCTGGCCGCCGTCCGTCGCGGAGGCCGCTGGGTCGAGGGCGCGGGGATGCTGCCCATCGTCGCCTCGCCCCTGGTGCTGGGAACGGGGCTGTTCCTGATCCTGCGGCCCTATGTGACGCCGGGGCAGATCGCCCTGCCCGTCACGGTAGCGATCAACGCGATCATGGCGCTGCCCTTTGCCCTGCGCGCGCTGATCCCGGCGGCGCGGGCCTTGCAGGCCGATTACGGGCGGCTGGCGGAATCGCTGAACCTGCGCGGGATTGCGCGGCTGCGGCTGTTGGTGCTGCCGCGTCTGGCCCGGCCTTTGGGCTTTTCGGGCGGGCTGGCGGCGGCGCTGGCAATGGGTGATCTGGGGGTCATCGCGCTTTTTGCCGATGCCGGGCGCGCCACGCTGCCGCTGATGTTATATCAGTTGATGTCCACCTATCGGCTGACCGATGCGGCGGCCTGTGCGGTGCTGCTTATGGGCATCAGCTTTGCGCTGTTCTGGGCCTTTGACCAAGGGGGGCGGCTGAATGCTTGAGTTTCAGGGGGTCCGGCTAACACTGGGCGATTTCCGGCTGAGCGCCGATTTCAGCATCTCCTCCGGCGCACGCGTGGCGGTGATCGGGCCATCGGGGTCGGGCAAATCCACGCTGCTGTCGCTGATCGCCGGGTTCCTGCACCCGGATCAGGGCGCGATCCGCTGGAACGGGCGCGATCTGGCCCCGGTGCCGCCGGGGCAGCGCCCGGTTTCGATCCTGTTTCAGGACCAGAACCTGTTCCCACACCTGACCGTCGCGCAGAACACCGGCCTTGGCCTGCGTCCCGACCTGAGGCTGAACCGCGACCAAAAGGCCGCCGTCGCCGCAGCCCTTGCCCGCGTCGGTCTGTCAGGGATGGAAACGCGCCGCCCGGCACAACTGTCGGGCGGCCAGCAAAGCCGGGTCGCCTTGGCCCGCGTCCTGCTGCGGGCGCGGCCCATCCTGTTGCTGGACGAACCCTTTGGTGCACTTGGCCCGGCGCTAAAGGCCGAAATGCTGGCGCTGCTGGCCGAAATCGCGACCGACACCGGCGCCACCGTGCTGATGGTCACCCATGACCCCGCCGATGCCCGCACCTTTGCCCCGGAAACGCTGCTGGTGCAGGACAGGCGCGCGCATCCGCCCATGTCCACCGCGCCGCTGCTGGATAACCCGCCGCCCGGCCTGCGCGATTATCTGGGCGGATAACGGGCAGCACCCACACGGGGCCAACCCTCTGATCTGTCATCATATCAACACATCATATTCACGGTTTTGTCAGATCTGGCGGCTAGGCGGCGTCTTCATTTAAGTGATCCATGCCATAGCGCATGCGAGATCGA
>NZ_JAUNTO010000038.1 GCF_030538655.1 Paracoccus sp. (in: a-proteobacteria) | reverse complement strand
CCCTGACCCGTTACAGCCCGTCCCCACCCCAGAAAGGAACCAGCTGTCCCGGCTGTCCCGGCCCCCAGCCAAGCCAAGCCACTGGCTGCGGGTGCCGGTGTGCCAGACCAGGGTGGGCATGTGGCAGGCCGCGCGTGACCAGCGCCGCCTGCTGGAAAACAGGCTCCATCCCCGGCAAACACCCCCAAAGCTCTGACCTGAATCACCCTTTGGTTGCGTTATGACCTATAACATCATACTGATGCGATGACGCAAGGGCAGCTTGGTTTAATGAACCCACTTTCCAGAAAAAACAATGCTTTCCGGGGTGACACCATGTGCTATTGGCAAAATGAACCGCGAATGCAGTTTTAATCCGGAACCTTTGTCCGGGATCATGTATTGACCTTGCGGTTCAATCCCGAAAGGAAACATGATGGCCGATTTGCTGGCGATTGCCTTTGATGACGAAGCAACCGGGTTCGAGCTGCGCACCGAACTGGTCAAGATGCAACAGGAATACCTGATCGAGCTTGAGGACGCCGTGGTCGTCACCCGGCCCTCGGCCGATGATATTCAACTGCATCAGGCGGTGAACCTGACGGCGGCGGGTGCCGTCGGTGGCGGCTTTTGGGGGGCACTGGTCGGGATTTTGTTCCTGAACCCGCTGGTCGGCGCGGCGGTTGGCGCAGGCGCGGGGGCGCTGGCCGGGCGGTTCAGCGATGTCGGCATCAACGATGATTTCATGCGGCAGGCGGGCCATGCCTTGCAGCCCGGCGGATCGGCGGTCTTTGTGCTGGTCCGCAAGATGACCGCCGACAAGGTGCTGGAACGGCTGGAAAGCTTTCACCACCGGGGCCGGGTGCTGCAAACCTCGCTGTCGCACGAAGACGAGGCGCGGCTGCGCGATGCGCTGTCGGGCCATGCCGCGCCACATGCTGCTGCGGCGGAACCGGCGCCCGAACCCGCCGACATCAGCGACGTGCCCAAGGTTCACCCGCGCGACGCCTGATCGCCTTGACGCAGGGCCGGGCCGCGTGACACACGCGGCCCATGTTCCGCAAGACAGCCGCCCGCACCGATCACCCTACCCCCGCCACCCGGCGGCGTGCGTTGCTGCGGCGCGGGCTTGGCTGGCTGCGCTGGCTGGTGCTGCGCGCGCTGGTTGTCATGCTGGTGCTGGTCGGGCTGTTCGCGCTGGTCAACCCGCCCACCACCATCACCATCGCCCGCGAGGCGACCGAGCCGCGGCAATGGACCCGGCTTGCCGACATCTCGCCCGTGCTGGCGCGCAGCGTCGTCGCCGCCGAAGATGCGAATTTCTGCCATCACTGGGGCTTTGATATGGTCGAAATCCGCCGGGTGATTGATTCCGGCGGGCGTCGCGGCGCATCGACCATCACCCAGCAGACCGCCAAGAACCTGTATCTGTGGCAAAGCCGCAGCTGGACCCGCAAGGCGCTGGAAACCCTGCTGACCCCGATGATCGAAGCCTTGTGGAGCAAGCGCCGCATTCTGGAGGTGTATTTGAACATCGCCGAATTCGGTGACGGGGTGTTCGGCATCCACGCCGCCGCCGCGCATTATTTCGGCACCACCCCGGACCGGCTGACCGCCACGCAATCGGCCCGGCTGGCTGCCGTTCTGCCCGCCCCCAAGCTGCGCAACCCGCGACAGTCGCGCCGCTCTGCCGCCATTGCCGACGGGGCGGCGACCATCCTGCGCGATGGCCGGGCGGCGTGCTTTACCCTGCCCGCGCGGGATTGATTAACCAGATCTGACGACCGCCATTGGCAACAGGTCAGGGATAGGGCGGTGGCGGTGGCACGGTTGTCAGCCCGTTCGACAGCCCGCAGCAAACCCGGATGCAACTGACCGCCCTGGGCCACGAGGCAAGCGGGCGAAATGCCACCATCCGTTCAAACGCTGTTCAGGTGAATTCCGGCGATGGTATGATTGATGCGGAACATTCGCCTGGATACAAAGGGAATTTTTTCAAGGATCGCTGGGTTTCGGACGACAAGGGCAACCGCATCCATGTTCTGGGCGAGGGCAGATTCGTGCGTCAAGTGCTGGTGACAGGCGCCGATGGCGCGCTTAATGCGGGTGCCTTGGGCAGTGGGGCGGCGCAGATGCCGACCTCGGGGACCGCGCGCTATAGCGGCACCTCGGCCGGTTTTTCGCAAAGCTATGTCGAGGGCACGGGCCTTGTCACGGGCGTTGTGACAACCAAATTCACCCGCACCATGACCGCAAATCTGACCGACGGCACCGGGTCTTATGTCATTCGGGATGTATCAGCCGCCAGCGGGGACGCAGCATTTCACCGACGGGGCGGATCGCTGAGCGTTCAGGATGGCGCAATCGGGGACGAATGCAACGGCGCATCCTTTGTTCAGATGTCCGCCGACGGGCCGCGCCACGGCGATAACTTTCACACCGCAAACGGCGCGTTTCATGGCCTCGGCGGGGCTGAAGCCGGGCTTGCCTATCGCGTGATGCCGCTGTCCGAGGAAACCCCGTTTCTCATTCAGGGGGCGATGACCGCCAGCAGACAATAAGCTGTCAGCGCGCCGGACGGTTGATCTGCCCGGCGGCGGGGGGTATCACCGCGCCATTCCAGACGAGCAGCCCATGAACCCGCCCAGCCAGACCCCCCGCCTGTATCACACCGCCCTGTCGCCGTTCTGCCGCAAGGTGCGGCTGGTGCTGGCGGAAAAGCGGATCGAGGTCGAACTGGCCGAAGATCGTTATTGGGAAGGCAATTCCGAACTGCTGCGCCGTAATCCGGCGGGCAAGGTGCCGGTGCTGCGCATCGACGGGCGGATGCTGGCCGAAAGTCAGGCGATCTGCGAATATCTGGACGAAACCGTGCCGCAGCCGCCGCTGATGCCCGCGGATGCCGCCGGGCGGCACGAGGTGCGCCGGTTATGCGCCTGGTTCGACGACAAGTTCTATCACGAGGTCACGCAGCCGATCCTTGAAGAACGGGTCTGGAAAAAGATCATGCGGTCGGGCTATCCCGATTCCCGCGCCGTCAAGGCGGGATTGAAGGCGGTCAAGGATCATCTGGATTATCTGGCCGGGCTGCTGGAACAGCGCCGCTGGCTGGCGGGCAGCACGCTGTCTTTAGCTGATTTCACGGCGGCGGCGCATCTGTCCTGTCTGGATTACATTTCCGATGTTGACTGGGATCGGTCCGAGGCAGTGACGGGCTGGTATGCCACGATCAAGTCGCGCCCGGCCTTTCGCAGCATTCTGGCCGATCAGGTGCCGGGCATTCACCCCGCGCCGCATTATGCCGAGCTGGACTTTGGCTGATACGACGGGGGGCCATCTGCCCCCCGAACCCCCCGAGGATATTTCCAGACAGAAGATGCGCATCGCCGCGCAGGCCGCGGCCGAAGGTTTTGCCAAGATGCGGGTGACCTTGCCCGCTGGCGTGCCCGACATTGCCGCGCGGCTGGCGCAGTTTGTCGATGCGGGACGGCATGGGCAGATGGGCTGGATGGCCGAGCGGATGCATTGGCGCGGCGATCCGGCGGCGCTGTGGCCCGAGGCGTGTTCGGTCATCATGCTGGCCGAGTTATATACCCCGCGCCATGATCCGATGGCGGTGGTGGCGCAGCCGGATCGCGGGGCGATCAGTGTTTATGCGCAGGGGCGCGATTATCACGACATCGTAAAAGCACGGCTGAAACGGCTGGGGCGCTGGATCGTGGCGGAATATGGCTGCGAGATCAAAGTCTTCGTCGATACCGCCCCGGTGATGGAAAAGCCGTTGGCGCAGGCGGCGGGTCTTGGCTGGCAGGGCAAGCACACCAATCTGCTGGCGCGCGATCTGGGCAGCTGGTTTTTTCTGGGGGCGATCTTTACCACCTTGGACCTGCCGCCCGATATACCCGAGGTGCAGCATTGCGGGGCCTGCCGCGCCTGTCTGGACGCCTGCCCCACCGGCGCTTTTCCCGCGCCGTTTCAACTGGATGCGCGGCGCTGTATTTCTTATCTGACGATCGAGCATCGCGGCCCGGTTGACCTGGATCTGCGGGCGCGGATGGGCAACCGGATCTATGGCTGCGACGATTGTCTGGCCGTCTGCCCGTGGAACAAGTTCGCGGCCGAGGCCGCCGAGATGCGCTATCTGCGGGCCGAGGGGGCCGGGCCGCCGTTGCTGGCCGAACTGGCGCAGTTAGACGATCCCGGTTTCCGGGCGCGGTTTTCCGGCAGCCCGGTCAAGCGGATCGGACGCGACCGCTTTGTGCGCAATGTCTTGTATGCCATTGGAAATTCCGGCCTGCCCGTGCTGCGTCAGGTGGCGGCGGGCCTGATGGACGATCCCGACCCGGCGGTGGCCGATGCCGCGCGTTGGGCGGTGGGGCGGCTGGCGTGAACCCGGTGCGCGGTATCCTGATGAAGCTGGGTAGTGTCGTGCTGTTCATCGCCATGGCCGCGCTGATAAAGGCGACGGCGGGGGCAGTGCCACCGGGGCAGCAGGTATTCTTTCGGTCGGCCTTTGCAGTGCCCGTGATCCTGATCTGGCTGGCCCGGCGCGGTGAACTGTCGGTCGGGCTGCGGGTGCGCGATCCGATGGGGCATGTCTGGCGCGGGCTGATCGGCACGGCGGCCATGGGGTTCGGCTTTGCCGCGCTGGGTTTGCTGCCTCTGCCCGAGGTGACGGCCATCGGCTATGCCGCGCCGCTGTTGGTGGTCATCTTTGCCGCAATGTTTCTGGGCGAGGACGTGCGCCTGTTCCGCCTGTCCGCCGTCGGGCTGGGGTTGATCGGGGTGCTGATCGTTCTGTCTCCGCGCCTGACGCTGAGCGGCGACGATCTGTCCGCCACGCAGACCCTGGGCGCGGTCTTTGCGCTGATCGGGGCGATTATGGCGGCCCTGGCGCAGATCTTTATCCGCAAGCTGGTGCGGGGTGAGCGCACCTCGGCCATTGTGTTCTGGTTTTCCGTTACCGGGGCGCTGTTGTCGCTGACGACGCTGCCCTTTGGCTGGGCTGTGCCGGATCTGCGGGTAGCCGGGCTGCTGATCGTGGCGGGCCTGCTGGGCGGGCTGGCGCAGATCATGCTGACCTCGGCCTATCGTTATGCCGATGCCTCGCTGGTGGCGCCGTTCGAATATGCCTCGATGCTGTTTGCGCTGGTGATCGGTTATGCCGTGTTCGATGAACTGCCCGCCCCGGCCATGCTGGCCGGTGCAGCCATCATCATCGCCGCCGGGGTGCTGATTATCTGGCGCGAACGCCGCCTGGGGATCGCGCGTGCGCGCCAGCGCAAGGCCACCCCGCCGCAAAGCTAAAGCAACAGGTCACTGTGATCGACCGGCACGGCGCCCAGCAGGATCAGCACGAAATCCGCCACACCGTCGCCATCCACATCGCCGCGCAGCACCGTGCGGTTGGCCCCGTATTCCGCCCATAACTGACCCGCGGCAGAAGGCCGGCTGGTGCCGATAAACTCAAAGCCGATGGCGGACAGGTCGATCTTGTCCTGCCCGCGGGTGAAATCCTCGATCACATCCATGCCGCGTTGGGATGAGGATTCGGCGGCAGAGCCGTAAAAGAACACATCCCGCCCGGCCCCGCCGTTCAGCGTGTCGGCGCCCAGCCCGCCGCGCAGGGTGTCGTTGCCGGGGCCGCCGAACAAAACGTCATTGCCGCCTTCGCCCAACAGCAGATCATGACCGCGACCGCCCCACAGGCTGTCATGGCCATTGCCGCCCGACAGGGTGTCATTGCCATCGTCGCCGTGCAGGGCATCATTGCCGGGGCCACCTGACAGGCTGTCATCGCCAGCGCCGCCATGCAGCGTGTCATGGCCATTGCCGCCAAACAGACGGTCGTTGCCCGCCCCCCCCGACAGATAGTCATTCCCCGCACCGCCCGTCAGCGTGTCGCGCCCGTTGCCGCCATACAGGCTGTCATTGCCCGCCCCACCCTCCAGCCGGTCATGGCCGTTGTTGCCGTGCAGAATATCGTTGCCGTTGCCGCCCAGCAGGTGATCGTTGCCCGCGCCGCCGCGCAGCGTGTCGTCGCCATTGTCGCCATACAGCGTGTCATCGCCCGCATCACCGGACAGCGAATCATTGCCGTTACCACCCCACAGGATGTCGTTGCCGCTGCCCCCCAGAATCAGGTCGTCGCCCGCGCCGCCACGGATGCGATCATCGCCGGTGCCGCCGTAAATGGTGTCATCGCCACCTTCGCCCCGGATGGTGTCATTGCCGCTGTCGCCATGGATGATGTCAGGCTCGTCACTGCCAAAGATCAGGTCATGCCCGCCGCGCCCATGAATGGTCGAGCCGATGGCGGCCGCGCGCAGCGTATCCGCCCCGGCCGATCCGGTGATCGTCGTCGGCAGGTTCGCGGGGTCGTAATTGGTGATCGGGAACATGTCATTGGTGAAAAAGCTGACCGGCAGGCTGGTGCCGCTGGTGGTGAAAATGTCGATCACCCCTTCGTGGAAACGGATCTTGGCCCCCCAGCTTTGCGGAAGGATGGTCAGCTGATAGATGCTGCGCACCATGCCCAGGTTGGAAAAATCCAGCCGGTCCACCCCCACCTCGAAATCGCGGATGGCGATGCGCCCCTTGATGTTCGAGGGCACAAAGGTATCGGCCCCCGGACCGCCCAGCAGCGCGATCGAGTTTTCACCGGCGACCAGCGTGTCATTGCCCGCGCCGCCGTGCATCCAGATCGCATCAGGCCCGGCGATCATGTAATCGTCGCGGTCGGTGCCGGTCGGGCGGATGCCCGATACGATGCCGGTGATCCCCGCCGGGCCGGGTTCGACAACCAGTTGCGTGATCCCGGCCTTGGTCGCGCTGGATACAAACAGCACGATCTTGCCGTCGATTACCTGCGCCTTGATCGCACTGACGCGCGCAAGGGTCAGCATGTGATCGTCGGCCAGGGTTTCCAGATGCACCAGCCGTCCGTCGGGGCGCAGCATGAACATGGTGATGCCGTCATCGGCCCCGCCGGCAAAGATATAGGCCCGCCCGTCCAGCACCACCGAATCCATTGCCGTGATGCGCAAAAACCGGGTCGATCCTTCGTCGATGACGTGATCGACCGCCGTCATCGAACCGTCACGCCCCAGCCGGAACACCGTCAGCGAGGATGAATCAGACGACCCGACGATCACATAGGTCTGGTCAGAAATGGTGGCCGCAGTCGCGATACGCGGGGTGGCAAAGCCGGTGATTTCCCCGCTGCCCATATATTCAGCGCGCCGGATCGTGCCATTGGCGGCGATGCTGTGGCTGGCGATGAAATTGCCCAGGGCCGACAGGGTAATCAACACCTGCTGTGTGCCAATCTTGACCGGCAGGACGAAATCCAGCCCCGCCTCGGGCCGGATGGCGGATGGCGGGGCGGATGATTGCGCCAGCGCCGTCAGCGCGCCATCGGTTTCGACCCGGAACAGGGTAAAGGCCGTGGATTTTTCGCGCGTCGCATAGACGAAATCGCCCTGCGTGGTGGAAAACTGCCCGACCGAGACAACCGCCGCGCCGACCTGCCGCAGCGCGGTGACCCCGCTGTCTGCCGCGCGCGATACCGCCCCGGACGGGGCGACCGGCATCGCCATCATCGCATTGCCGCCGGTGTTCGACATGGCGACGATGGTGCTGTCGCCCATCTGCATGACATTCACGCGCGGTTCGCGGAAATAGGATACCGTGCCGTCATAGGCCGTGGCCCCGATCAGCCGGATCTGCGTATCGGCCCCGCCGATCCGCATCGCGGTGATGCCACCGCCGACATGTGTGGCCGAATACAGCACATGCTGCCCGTCAACCGTCGCAATGGACAGGTCGGTGATATTCGACAGAAATCCGGCCCCTGTAACAGTGGCCACATGGCGAAAGCCGACCATGACCCCAACCCCGATTCAAGCACCCCCGTGCCAGATCAGATTAGGCCGACCTGCCTAACAATTTCCTTACCCAACATCGTTAATGCCGGGCTTTTACATTATGATTTTATTATATTTTTATCGACCGCGCGCAGGTGCAAGCGCGCCATACAGGATCAGCGCCGGGGCCTCGGGGGCGGTGCCTTGCAATAGGGCGGCCAGCCCGGCCACGGTGCTGCGGGTCAGGCTCTGGCCGGGTTTGCTGACCTCGGCGGCCAGCATGGCGGGGGTGTCGGCGGGCAGGCCATGGGCGATCAGCCCTTCGGCCAGCGCGGCAAAGGTGCGCTGGCCCATGAACACCACGGTCAGCGCATGCGCATCGGCCAGCGCGGCCCAGTTCAGATCGCCGGGCAGTTTGCCCGTCACATCCGCGCCGGTCACGAATTGCAGCCGTCGCGCGGTCAGCCGCCGGGTCAGCGGCATGTTGGCCGCCGCCGCCGCCGCGCAGGCCGAAGGCACGCCGGGGATGATTTCCCAGCCGATCCCGGCGGCGGCAAGCGCGTCGAGCTCTTCCTCAAGCCGGCCAAAGATGCCGGCGTCACCCGATTTCAGCCGCACCACGCGATGGCCCGCCCGCGCCTCGGCGATCAGCCGGGCGTTCACCTCGTCCTGCCGGGCCGAGGGGCGGCCCGCGCGCTTGCCCACCGGAATGCGCCGCGCGGTCGCGGGCGCCAGATCCAGCAGCGGACCAGAGGCCAGATCGTCGAACAGCACCACATCCGCCTGCGCCAGCCGCATGGCCGCGCGCACCGTCAGCAATTCGGGATCGCCCGGCCCGGCAGAGACCAGAGAAACGAAACCTGCGCTGGCTGGATCGGACATGGCTGACCCCTTGGTGGTTCGGACTGCTCTTGCAGCTATACCATTGCGCGGCCAAGCGAAAGTCCGCCCATCGACAGCCCGGCAGGCTGTGCCCTAAGCTGGCGCGGGGAAAACGGAGGATACCGATGAAACTGCTGCGCTATGGTCCCAAGGGGCAGGAAAAGCCCGGTCTGCTGGACGATCAGGGCCGCATCCGCGACCTGTCGGCTCATGTCCCCGACATCGCGGGCGCGGTGCTGACGCCCGACGGGCTGGCCCGGCTGGCCGCGCTGAACCCCGACGATCTGCCGCTGGTCGCGGGCACGCCGCGCATCGGCCCCTGTGTCGGGCAGGTAGGCAAGTTCATCTGCATCGGCCTGAATTACGCCGACCACGCCGCCGAGGCAGGGATGGCGGTGCCATCCGAACCCATCGTCTTCAGCAAATGGACCAGCGCCATTTCCGGGCCGGATGACGATGTGGAAATCCCGCGCGGATCAACCAGAACCGATTGGGAGGTGGAACTGGGCGTCGTCATCGGCAAGCCCGGCAAATACATCGACCCGGCCGATGCGCTGTCGCATGTCGCCGGTTACTGCGTGGTGAACGACATATCCGAACGCGACTGGCAGATCGCGCGCGGCGGCACATGGGACAAGGGCAAGGGCTTTGACGGCTTTGGCCCCATCGGCCCGTGGCTGGTCACGCCGGATCAGGCGGGCGACCCCGGCAACCTGCGCCTGTGGCTCGATGTCGATGGCCATCGCTATCAGGACGGATCGACGGCCACGATGATCTTTGGCGTGGCGCAGATCATCGCCTATCTGTCACAATTCCTGTCACTGCAACCGGGCGATGTCATCGCCACCGGCACCCCGCCGGGCGTGGGCATGGGGCAAAAACCCCCGGTGTTCTTGCGGCCCGGACAGGTGATGCGGCTGGGGATCGACGGGCTGGGTCAGCAGAGCGCCCGCACCGTGCAGGGCTGAAGGGCAGGGCCGAAAACCCCGGTCGCAAGGCACCTGCGGGACCGAACAGGCCGTGTGGAGCAACCCCACGGACAAGCGGCCGGTGCCGGTCCATTTGTCCCCTCGGACACCCCCAATGGGCGGGATCGTGCGGACGCTCTGCCCGGAATATCCCGCGGCAATGGGCGGTCAACCTGATCCCGCCGGTTCCACCTGCGCCTGCGCCGCCAGCCCAACCACGATCAGCACCGCGTGGCGCGATCTGCCAGCAGCCCGGCACCCCGCCACAGCCACCGCAGACGAACCGCCGGTGCCAAATCAGCCCGACCCGCCATTCGCCGTCGGCAGGTCAGGCCAGCAGGGCAGCGCCGTCCTTGGGGGGCTGTCCGGCGCGCGGTTGCCTGCCTGTCATTCCCAGAGAATCAAAACGGATATATCAGCATTATCAGGTATATATCTGCCATAACCCTCGCCCCTCATCACCAGCCGCCCCAAACCTCTGACCGCGCATCCTGCCGCTCGGGCAGAAAACAGCCGATCCCACCCCGCAAACGGTCCGGATTTTCGCGCAGCAATACACCCATCACCCGCAGGCACAGCAACCCGCCCCGGATTCAGCGCAATCAAAGGCCACCCTCTTTCCCGGCCCCCCGTCCTGACAAGGCGGCACAGGCCGTCTGCCACAATCACCCGCCGATCAACCCCGCCCGCCATCGGCTGCGCCGACACGTCGCACCCGCCCGACCCGGCAGGCCAATGCCCAGCAATACAAGGTCACAGCGCGCAGCCACCAGACCACCAACAGCCGCCGGATCATGGCCACGTTCGACCGGCACCAACCGCACCGCCCGATTTATCCCACCTGCCATGACAGATTCGTATAATCTTTTCAGCGAATCATACCCGGTGCAACAACCACACCGCGACCGCCTCATGTCTGGGAGAGCATCATGAAAAAGACCCTGCGCACCACCGCTTTGACATTCATGCTGATGACCGTGCCTGCGATGGCGACCGAATGTATCGCCCCGGCCACCCCCGGCGGCGGGTGGGATTTCACCTGCCGCCAGATCGGTCGCATCATGACCGAACTGGGGCTGGTGCCGGATGCGGTGCAGGTGACCAACCTGGCCGGTGCGGGCGGCGGCGTGGCCTATGCGCAGCTGGTCGGCAAGCGCGACAGCGACCCCGATCTGTTCGTGGCCGCCAGCGCCGCCACCACCACCCGTCTCGCGCAGAACGCCTATGCGGGCGCGACGGCGGATCAGGTGCGCTGGGTCGGGTCCATCGGCGGCGATCCGGGCGTGATCGTGGTCGCCGCCAACAGCCGCTATCAGAACCTGACCGATCTGATCGAGGCGGTGAAAGCCGATCCCAGCAGGGTCACCTTCGCCGGCAGTTCTGCGGTGGGCGGGTTCGACCATCTCAAAGTGCTGATAATGCTGGACAAGGCCGGGTTCCATGACCCCCGTGCGGTGAAATACATCAGCCTTGTCGGCGGCGGTGATGCGATCACCCAGACGATCGGCGGCTTTGCGCAGGCGATGACCGGCGACATGTCCGAAGTCGCCGGATTCATCGCATCGGGCGAGCTGCGCCCGCTGGCCGTGCTGTCCGCAGAGCGGATCGCCACCTATCCCGACGTGCCCACGGCCCGGGAGCAGGGCGTGGACATGGTGGCGATGAACTGGCGCGGTATCTATGTGCCCCAAAACATCTCCGATCAGGATTACGCGGAATGGGTCAGCCGGATGCAGGCCGTTGCCGACAGCGATCAATGGAAAACCGTGATGGCTGAAAACGGGCTGGAGCCCTATACCCTGCTGGGCGAGGCGTTTCAGGAGTTTCTGGCTGAAAACATCGCCGAAATCCAAGCCGCCTCGCGCGGGATCGGCATAGTGCAATGATCCGGGGACCGCATCCCTGATCCACTGCGGCCTTACCCCCGGCCACCGCCGGAGTGGCCCTGCCGCCCATCGCCACCGACCTCGCCACGCTGACCGGCGCGGTTATCATCGCGCTGGGCCATGAAAATGCAGGGGTATTTTCCAATGACGACGCATTGGCCGATCAGATCCTGACCGCCGCGCGGGCCGAGGGCGA
>NZ_JAUNTO010000016.1 GCF_030538655.1 Paracoccus sp. (in: a-proteobacteria) | reverse complement strand
GTCGATCTCGCATGCGCTATGGCATGGATCACTTAAATGAAGACGCCGCCTAGGGCTATTATGGGCGCCATCCGTCGTCTGTTCGGGCTGCTGCCGGGCGAACAAAAACCGATATCGGGCAACCCGGATCATCAAGCGGGGCGGGGGATTATCCCGCCCCCGCGTCGGTCATTCCTCGGTCAGATCATCGTCTTCCTCGGGGTTGACGCCGAAATCCAGACCATGGCTGGCGCGGATCTTGTCCTCGATGGCATAGGCCACCTCGGGCCGGTCGCGCAGGAATTGCTTGGCGTTTTCACGCCCTTGCCCGATGCGTTCGTCGCCATAGGAATACCACGCGCCGGATTTTTCCACTACGCCCGCCTTGACGCCCAGATCAATCAGTTCGCCGACCTTGCTGATACCCTCGCCATACATGATGTCGAATTCGACCTGCCGGAACGGCGGCGCGACCTTGTTTTTCACGACTTTAACGCGGGTCGTGTTACCGATCACCTCGTCACGATCCTTGATCGAGCCGGTGCGGCGGATGTCCAGACGCACCGAGGCATAGAACTTCAGCGCGTTCCCGCCCGAGGTGGTTTCCGGGTTGCCGAACATCACACCGATCTTCATGCGGATCTGGTTGATAAAGATCACCATGCAATTGCTGCGGCCGATGCTGGCCGTCAGCTTGCGCATCGCCTGGCTCATCAGGCGGGCCTGAGCGCCAACCTGCGCATCGCCCATGTCCCCTTCGATTTCCGATTTCGGCGTCAGCGCCGCGACGGAATCGACCACCACCATACTGACCGCACCGGACCGGACCAACGTATCCACGATTTCCAGCGCCTGTTCGCCGGTATCGGGCTGGGAGATCAGCAGCTCATCCAGATTGACACCCAGCTTTTTGGCATATTGCGGATCAAGCGCATGTTCAGCGTCAACAAAGGCGCAGACGCCGCCTTTTTTCTGTTCCTCAGCCACGCAATGCAGCGTCAGCGTGGTTTTGCCGCTGCTTTCCGGGCCATAAATCTCAATGATCCGCCCCTTGGGCAAGCCACCGATGCCCAGCGCAATATCCAGCCCCAGAGATCCGGTCGAGGTCGCTTCGATTTCGGCCACGGGGTTATCCACCCCCAACCGCATGATCGACCCCTTGCCGAACTGCCGTTCAATCTGAGCCAGGGCGCTGTCCAGCGCCTTTTGTTTGTCTGCCGACTTTTTGTCGTTCATGTCAAAGAGACTCGCCGTAGCCATTCTGTCCTGCCTGTTATTTCACAGCCCCCCGGCGGGGGCAATCTGCCCGACCCAAGCGATGTTCTTCACTTGTTCTCATCTTCCTGCGCGATTTCCGCAGCCTTTGCAAGCGATTTACCGGGCTGCGATGATTCGCCGCCCTCATGATGGCGCGAAAGCCGTTAACAAACGGTTTACAGCGCCTCATGACGCCTTTATTCACACGGCCCGAAATCAACGGGGCATCATGCTTATATTCTGGAATCCGCGGCTGGCTTTTCTGGCCACGCCCAAGGCGGGATCGTCGGCCGTCGAAGCCGCGCTGGAGCCGCTGGCCTGTGCCGCGATGATGCGTCCGCCGCAGCTCAAACACACGGATCTGAGCCGCTGGCGTTCTCATGTCGGGCCGTGGCTGAGCGAAACGGCGGGCGCGCCCTTTACCACGGTCGCACTGATGCGCGAACCCGTAGACTGGCTGCGAAGCTGGTATCGGTTCCGGTTGCGCGATGATCTGGACGATCCATCCCATGCCATGCAGGGCGTCAGCTTTGCCGCGTTTGCCCGCGCCTATGGCGATCAAAGCAGCGTAGTCCGGCAGATGACCGGAACGCAATCCGCCTTCCTGATCGATGGTGCTGCGCGTCCTGACCGGATTTTCCGTTATGAGGACATGCCGGCCTTCATCGCCTATCTCGAAGACATGCTGGATTGCGTGATCGAGCTGCCGCGCGTCAACGTGCCGCCTTCGGTCGATGTCGAACTGACTCCGACCGAAGAAGACACCCTGCGCGCCGCCATGGCCCAAGACCTGAGGCTTTACGACAGTCTCTGATCTGTCAGTGCGGCACCGGTCCCTGACCGCTCAGATGACGGGCGACGACTTCGGTCAGTTCTGCCAACGTGAAGGGCTTGGCAAGAAAAACTGAATTTGGCACCGGGGCATGGCCCTCGCCGAAGATGTCCTCGGTATAGCCGGACATGAAAACCACGCGGGTCTGTGGCCGGTCAACCAGCGCGGTGCGCACCCAGCTTGGCCCATCCATGCCGGGCATGACCACATCGGTCACGAAAACATCCACTGACAGCCGGTCATCTGCCAAAAGCTCCAGCGCCGCTTCGGCACTGGCGGCCTCCAGCACCTCGTAGCCCTTCATCCGCAATGCGCGCGCAGCAAAGGCACGCACGGCCGCTTCGTCTTCGACCAGCAGAACAGTTGCCGGACGCGTCGGTTCAGGCGCGGGCGCAAGCGGGCGTGCCAGTTCCGCAGGAGTATGACTTTCCCTGCGGTCATAAGCGGGAAACAGCAGCGTAAAGCACGTTCCCTCGCCCAATGTGCTGTCGCAAAAAATATAGCCGCCGGTCTGTTTCACAATGCCATAGGCGGTGGACAGACCCAGCCCTGTGCCCTCGCCGGTGCGCTTGGTGGTAAAGAACGGCTCGAAAATCTTTTCGGCGATCTCGGGGGCAATGCCGGTGCCTTCGTCCTGAACCTGAACCTCGACATAGCGACCCGGCGGCAAGGAGACGCGGCCCTGAACGTGACCTTGGGGATAATGCAGGTTGCGGGTGCGCACCTGAATATCGCCGCCATCCTTCATCGCATCGCGGGCATTCACGACCAAATTCATGATGACCTGTTCCAATTGCCGCTTGTCAGCACGGATTGCGCGCAGATCCGGCGCATGATGAATGCTGAGCGCGATACGCTCTCCGACAAGACGGTTCAGCAGGTGGCGCAGATCTGCCAGCGTATCGCGCAGGTCGATGATCTGTGGTTTCAACGTCTGTTTGCGCGAAAATGCCAGCAACTGGCTGACCAGCGCAGCCGCACGGTTGGCGTTCTGGCTGATCTGATCCAGATCGGCATAATCGGGATCGGCCTTGTCATGCCGTAGCATCAGCAGATCACAGTGCCCGGTGATTGCGGTCAGCAGATTGTTGAAATCATGCGCAACGCCGCCTGCCAACTGGCCGATTGCCTGCATTTTCTGACTTTGAACAAACTGTGCCTCCAGCGTTTTCAGGGCACTGGCGTCATGCAAAACGGCCAGCACCGACGCAGGGTCCGAGGAATCCGGTGCCAGCGAAACCTGAAAATACCGCTCTGCGCCTTCGCGAAGGCGCAGCATTTCAGCCTTGCTGCTGGTGCGCCCCTCGCAGACATCGGCCACCCAATCACCAACCGAGCGTCCTGGCCCCTCCATCAGACTGCCCAGCAACGGGTGCTGATCCAGTTCTGGAACCAGCCGGCAAGCCGCCTGATTCGCACGATGCACACGGCCATCGCGATCCAGCTTGAGCAAGGCTACGGGCAGATTGTCGAAATACGGCTCAGCCATAAGGTTGACCCGATCCGGCGCATGAGGCGCGATGTCGGGTTGCGCACCACTGATCGTCCAGATCTGCAAAGGCGCATCCCGCCCCACTGTCACAGACAGGATATTGCCATCTGCCAGCGTCATTTCCGAACTGCCGATGCGACCTGCGCGCAGGATCATATCGGCGACCGCACCATCTGCATCGGCCCGCGTTCCCGCAGCCAGAGCCTGAACGCGCTGCCCGGTCAGGTCGCCATGTGCGACCGTAGCCGCATCGTTTTGCAACTGCACAACGCCCATCGGATCGCAGATCCATACGGGCTCTGAACTGGCCAGAACCTCGGCCCGGATGCGTGACAGGCTGCGCCGAGCAACGATTCCGCGCGCCAGATGCCCGACCGAAACCGCCCCGCCCAACAGATACCACGCCACAGCAATGGTCGAAGCCACCACCGCAACCATACCGCCCGCATGTCCGGGCAAGACCAGCAGAGCCAACGCCCCGATGGCCATCGGGGCCATCAGCAGCGGCAAAAAGGCGATCGCGTCGCGCGGCAGGCCGATTTTTTCATCCCAATGAGCCACGAATGAAGCTCCTTCTCGAATCAATCGCAGCCAGATTGCGTGGATGCGGGTTAATTCCCGGTTAACACGCTGCAAGAAATCCGGCGCAGTCATGGCGCTGACCGCGACAACAGCGACAGAAAAAAGCCGTCACTGGCGGTCAGGGGGGTATAACAGTGGGAAAAGGTTTCAGAAAACGCGGGATTCTGCCCGAGGAATGCCAAAATTTGCGCCTGATTTTCAGCCTGCAATACCGAACAGGTCATATAGGCCAGATGCCCGCCGGGCCGCACATGCCGGGCGGCCTCGGTTATGATCTGCGCTTGCAGCGCAGTGAGCCGCATCAGTTCCTGCGCAGTCAGTCGCCACTTCTGATCGGGTGTGCGACGCCAGGTGCCAGAGCCGGAACAGGGCACATCCGCGACGACCAGATCAAACAGCCCCGTCGGGCGGATGGTCACGGTGATCCGCGCGCCCGCACGCGCCGCACGCACCGGCAGATCGCGCATCCGTGACGGGTCAGCATCATGGGCGGTGATCTGCGCCCCCCCACGCGCGGCCAGCGCCAGTGCCTTGCCGCCACCCCCCGCGCAATAATCCAGCACCCGATCACCATCGCGCAGCGGCAAAGCCGCGCAAGCCAGTTGCGGCGACAGATCCTGAAGCTCGACCATGCCCTGTTGATAGGCGGCGGATGCGGATACACGCCGCTCGCCCGCTGTCACGCGCAAGGCTGTGGGCAGCCCGTCAGATGGCTCGACGCTGATGCCGTCACGGGTCAGTGCGGTCACAGTATCATCGGGCGTCGCCTTCAGCAGATTGACACGCAGCCAGATGGGCGCCCGGTCCCGCAACGCAAGCGCAACAGCCTGTGCCTCATCGCCCAGACTGGCGGACCATTGCGGCAAAATCCAGTCGGGCAGATCGCTGACCTCGCCCCCTTGAGGCGGGTGGCCGACCTCTTGCGGCGTGACGGGCTGCGGATCGAAACCCTGCCCGGTGAACACGGTGTCCGGGTCAGCACCAGTTTCCCGCAACATCCCCAGCATCAACCCGCGTCCCGTCAGCCCCCCGCCCAAGGCCGCGCGCGAGCGGCGGCGCCGCAAGCTGTCAAAGACCAGATCGCGCACCGCCGCACGGTCGCCCGAACCGGCATAGCGCGCGCCGCGCGACCAACGCAGCAACGCCTGTTCGGCGGGTTGACCGTCCAGAATCATATCCAGAACCGTTATCGCCGCAGCAATTCGCGCATTGGGAGTCATCCGCCGCCTCTTGTAGAACCCGCCAGCACTATAGGCGTTGCGCCGCCACGCGCCAGCAGATCAGGGCAGTTCCCCCCTGTCCAGCATCCCACCCTGTCCGAACAGAGGCCCGCTGCCCCCCGCAACCAGCAAGGCCCCGCGCGAATCGCCGATCACGGCCAGCGATCCGGCGCGCCCCGTCAGCGGGGTGCCGATGGGCGCGCCCAGCAGGGTCAACTTTTCCCGCGCGCGGCGCACCTTTTCCACCGGCATCGGCGCGGCGTCGGCAAACTGGTTATAGGTCTCGGGCGATCCGGTCATACCCTGAAACCCACGCGACTGATACATCGCGCGCAATTCGTCAAAGCGTTTCAGATAGCGATTGGCATGAACTGGCGTGCGGGAATGAAAGGCCCCCGCTGCCGCCCGCCAATCGCCGGTTTCCTGATAAAGCTGCCGCACAAAGCGCGCGGCATAGCGGGCATTCGTCATCGGGTCCAGCATCGCGGCAACCGAAGGGAAATTCTCACCGTGCCAGCGATAGTTCAACTGAAAGCAGCCAACATCAACACTGGGCCGACCCATCGCGATACGATCCTCGACATAGGCCAGCGCACTGGCCGGATCGTCAAACCAGGAACCCGCACCATCGGCATTCGCGCTCCACGCCCAAGGGCGGACCACGCCATTACGGCGACGACCGGTTTCGGTCAGCGTCAGACCGGCCAGAATATCGGCGGGCACCCCGCTTTCGGCAGCGACCTGCATGGCAGCGTGTTCACAGACCGCCGCCGCCACATCCGGGTCATCCAGCCGCAAGCGCGCCTGTGACGGGTCAGGCCAGCACAGCACCAGCATCAGCCAATACACCACGCGCCGCACAACCAGACGGCCCGCACGGGCAATAACAAGGATCAAGGGTCGGATCATCAGGCTTACCGGCATTCTGCTTTCCGGCCTGATGTAGCAGTCACAGGTTAAGATGAGGTTTCCAGGCCCAAACAACAGCCCTGTCGTGGCAAACACCCCAACAACCGCGTCTCAAAATCAAATTTTTCAGGGAAACCCGCCTTTTGGGCGAAGTGGTGCCGGTGAAGGGACTCGAACCCCCGACCCCATCATTACGAATGACGTGCTCTACCAGCTGAGCTACACCGGCACTGGTGGCGGCGCGGATAGCAGGTTCCATCACCGGGGGAAAGAGGGGGCGGCGCATTTTTCCGCCCCTTCTGATGTTTTGGTGAACGCGTTTAACCTCTGCGCCCGTCAGAGGTCGTAGCGCCAAGGTTCGGCGAAGCTTTTTCGCCACGGCTCAGCGCCTGATATTCGTGTTCAGGAATGTCGAACTCAGCCGTGCGGATCGGTTGAGGCTCACGCATTTCATCATTCGAAGGCGTCGGCTCGGGACGCGCCTGAGGTGTGGGCGCCGCGGCGGGGGCTGGCTCTGCCTCGGTCGTCAGAGGTTCGGCGGGTGCAGCCGGACGCGGCTGCGGCTGCGGCTGCGGCGAGGGCGTCGTCACCGTGGCCGAAGGTGCAACACGAACGTAATCGTCTTCTCGCGGAACCATGCCGGGTGCGACATTGGGCACCTCGCCCTTGACGTGTTTTGGTTGCGACTCGACGGTGGAGGCAGGGGGCGATTTCGGCTCGGGCGCGGTTTTCACCGTGGCAGAGGGTTCCGCCGCCTCGGGGACCACCATGGGCGTGGGTTCGGGGGTAATGTCCTGTGGTGTCGGCGCGGGCGGTTTGGCAGCCCCCGGACCGATCAGCAGCGGCAGCATTTCGGCACCGGCAGGGGCGGCGCCGTTGTGACGCTCGTCCGGCTCGCGCCAGGTCAGCGTGTCGAACCCGCCACAACTGTCGCAGACCGGCGACCAGTTCAGCATCACATTCTGACACTTGTCACAGCACCATTGCGGCCCACGACTGGCGGTCAGAGCACGGGCCAGCCAGCCCCGCACGACAGCCTCATCCGCACCTTCGCCACGCTCGACCGCAGCCATGATCGACAGGGTGCGCACCGTCGGGTGAACCTCGGCCAGATCGCCAAGCGCGCGGCGAGCAGCGGGGAAATCCTCGGTCGCCAGCAGCAATTCGGCGCTGAGCAGGCGCGATTCTTCATGATCGGGGTTCTTGCGGATAAGCGTCTGGAACCGCTTGAGCCGCGCATCGGACGTTTCATCCGGCGCGATTTCGGCATAGGCGGCGGCAACATCCGGGTGCGGCCGCACAGACCAGGTTTTTTCCAGCACCCGCGCAGCATTACGGAAATCTTTCTGCGCGATATAGCTGCGTGCGGCCAGAACCGCCGCCGGGATCAGATCCGGGCTGGCGCGGTTGGCGGAAATGGCCGCCTCGCGCGCGCTGATGGAACTGCCATGGGCCAGCACCTCGGACGCCTCTTGCAGCGCCAGAACGGCGTCACGGCGGATATGGACATCCTTGGGCAGATCGCCCCGCTTGCGCTTGTCCTTCAGCACCGCGCGGGCACCGTGCCAGTCGCCTTCCTGCGTCTGCAATTGCAGCAGCGTATCCTGAATTTCGGTGTGGCGCGGCTTGAGCGCATAGGCCTTTTGCGCCAGCAGCAGCGCGGTTTTGGTGTCCCCCTCGGCCAGCATTTGCCGCATCAGACCCCGCACACCGACAAAACGGGTGCGTTCATCATCCAGCAGCTTGCGATAAATTTCCCCGGCGCGGCTGGAATCGCCCGCAACCTCGGCCGCCTGCGCGGCCAGCAGGTTGGTGATATGCGGGCGGTCCAGATATTTTTCCGCCTTGGCGGCCTTGCTCATCGCCAGACGCCCCTCGCCCGAGGCGACGGCCAGCATCCCTTCACCAAGGGCTTCGTATCCCTTACGCTCGCGCGAGCGGGCGAAATAGCGGTTGATCGCGGTTTCATCGCCGGCAAGAAAACGCAGAAAAGCGATTATCAGGCCCAACGCGCGCAGCACGACCCAACCCGCGATCATCAACAGCACCACGGCGACCAGCATTTGCAGCGGGCCAAGCATATATTCGCTGCCCGCAAATTCCAGCCGCAGCGATTGACCGCTTTCCGACAGATGCACGGCACCAAGCGCGACAGCCAGCACCACAGCAAAGAAGAACAGAATTTTCAGCAGGGACAGAAGCATCATGTTCCTCGTTAATTGGAGTGACCGGAAAGCTCGGACAGCGCGTCATGCGCAGCCTGCCACGATTGTGCGCCAGCAAGCCATTCGGCCATCAGTGGCACGTTGCGCGCGGCTTCGGGCAGCATGCCGATTTCCGACAGCGCCGCCGCGATGTCGCCTGCGCTGACTGCCGCACCCGCACGCGACAGAATCGCATCCGGGTCACCGCCTTCGCGCGGCGTCACCGAGCGGGCGCCTGTCTGAACACGCAGAAAATTCCCGACCGCACTCAGGGCACCGCCGTCGCTGGCATCCTCGCGCAGCGCGGCGCGCAAGGCGGCGCGGGCGGCGGCAGGGTAATCGGATTGCAAACCGGCCAGCGTGGGTGCGCCTGCGGTGACTGCGGTGGGCGGCTCGACCCCGGCACTGCGCAACTGTTCAGCGGCGGCGTCGGTGGACACGCCCTGATCCAGCGCGGCTTGCAGCGCCGCGATGGCGGCCAGCGCCTCGGCGCGGCGGGTGGATTCAGTGGCAGCCTGTTGCAGACGCTCGGCCTCGGACTGCGCTTGAGAGATGCGGGATTCCGCATCCGCCGCTGCGGCAGCCAGCTGAGATTCCAGCGTCTCGCCCTGTGCGACCAGTGCCTGCATCCGTTCCGCCAGCGCCGGGTCAACAGCGGTACGCGCCGTCAGCTCCGCGATCTGCGCCGCCTGCTGCTGCACCTGCCGCGCCAGCGCGGCCATCGCCTGCGGCGAGGCCCCCGCGTCAGGCAGTGTCAGCGCGGCGATTGCCTCTTGCGCGGCGGCTTGGCCTGCCTGCCGGGCCTGTTCCCCGATCTGCGTAACGCTGTTTTCGATCCCGTCCAGCCGTGTTTCCAGCGCCGACAGATCCGGCGCATCGGGCGGAGTCAGCGTTTCCAGCGCGGTCGAGATTTCGCCGCGCACATCTTCCAGCGTGACGCCGCTGCCCTGTTCCACCACCTCGCCCGGCTGTTCCGGCAACCAGCCGGGCGGCAGATGCGGCAAGGCCCAGATCGTCGCGGCGGCACCCAATCCTGCCGCAACCGCACCACCAAAGGCCAGCGGCAAAAAGCCGCCGCGTCGTGGCACCGTCACCGGAACCGGCGCAGGTGCGGGGGGCGATGCGGGCGCGGTTTTTTGCAGTTCTGCCTTGGCAGGTTCGGTCTTTGCGGTTTTGGGAATGCTGCTCTCGGTCAGGTCAGATTCAGCCTTGACCGACTTGGCCTTATCTTTAACCGCATCCGCTGCGGCGGGGGCGGTCTGCGTCAGCCGCAAGGGCTTTTCCCCGGCGCCGGGCTTTTTCGCGGCAGCGGGGCGGGGCTTGCCCTGCGGTTGCCCCAACAGATTGCTGTCGGCGGGGCTGATGTCGCCCCCTTTTGCCATGGCCCCGGTCTGGTCGCCTGCCGCGACCGGACGCGATTCGATCACCTTCCCCGGTTCAGCGGCTTTTTTCTTTGCATCCTTGGCCCCGGCGTCATTCTCTGGATTGGTCACGTCTTGAATCCCCATCAGAATCGCCCGGCACAGGGGCGGCGTAGCACGTTGAGCAGCAGTCTAGAGGGCGCGCGCCCCCGTCTCAACCCGCGCTGGTCAGGATTGTTCCGGCGCGATCAGGCGTCGGATCGCGTCATGCACCCCTGTCGCGTCCGGTGATGCGGCTATTTCACAGCGCGCCGCCGGGGCATCCCACTCCATGCGGGCGGCATGGCTGATCGGAGCGATCCACAACGGTGCCTTCGCCCCTGCCGCGACAGCCGCCGCCAGCCGGGCCGAGCGGGGCGAAAACAGCGGCAGAATGACCGACCCCTGCCCCGCCAGCAGCTCCAGCGCCTGCGGCGATGGCGCTTGCGGCAGCTGATCGTAAACCACCACGCCCCGCGCCCCCAGATCGCGGGCAATATGGCGACCGCGCGGGTGGATCAGCTGGGCCGCGACGGGCGCTATCATCGGCGCCAGCCCCGCCGCATCGCCCGGTCCCTCGATCACGTCAAACCCGGCTGCCCGCGCCGCCGCCGCCGTATGCCCGCCCACGCACCACGCGCGCCGCCCCCGCCCTGCCCCCGCAAAGGGCACGGCCTGCGCCGAAGTGAACAACAGCGCATCCGCCTGTTGCAGCACCGACGGATTATGCGGGACCGGCTCGATCCGCAGCAGGGGCGCGATCAGCACCGGCAGATGTGTCAGCCCCGGATCGGCGGCTAACCGCGCGGCAAAACGGTCACTGTCGGCCTGAGGCCGGGATAAAAGGATAGTTGGCAGCGGCATTGGCAAGCCCCCTGCAAGAGTGTTACGGACCAAGGGGTAAATCGCCTTTCCCCTTGCCACAAGCCACGCATGACCGACCTGACCTTTCTTGGCATCGAAAGCAGTTGCGACGACAGCGCCGCCGCCGTGGTGCGGGGCGACCGCATGATCCTGTCGTCGGTGGTGGTCGGTCAGTCGGCGCTGCATGCCGATTTCGGCGGCGTCGTGCCCGAAATCGCCGCGCGCGCCCATGCCGAACGGCTGGATCTGTGCGTCAGCGCCGCGCTGAAACAGGCGGGGCTGAACCTGAGCGATCTTGATGGCATCGCCGTCACCGCAGGGCCGGGGCTGATCGGCGGCGTGATGGCGGGGGTGATGCTGGCCAAGGGGCTTGCCGCCGGGTCGGGCCTGCCACTGGTCGGCGTGAACCACCTTGCCGGACACGCGCTGACGCCACGGCTGACCGATGGGCTGGATTATCCCTATATCATGCTGCTGGTTTCGGGCGGGCATTGTCAGTTTTTGCGTGTGGATGGCGCGGATGTCTTTACTCGCCTTGGCGGCACCATCGACGACGCACCCGGCGAGGCGTTCGACAAGGTGGCCAAACTGCTGGGCCTGCCGCAACCCGGTGGCCCCGCGGTCGAGGCCGAGGCCGCGCAGGGCGATCCGGCCCGCTTTGCCTTGCCGCGCCCGCTGTTGGACAGGCCGGGCTGCGATCTGTCGTTTTCGGGGCTGAAAACCGCCGCGCTGCGCCTGCGTGACGATCTGGCCGCCACACAAGGCGGGTTGTATGAACAGGACCGCCGCGACCTTTGTGTCGCGTTTCAGGCTGCTGTTGCCGATGTGCTGGCCGAAAAATCCCGCCGCGCTTTGGCCGCCAATCCTGTTCCGGTGCTGGCCGTCGCCGGGGGGGTGGCTGCCAACCGCACGATCCGTGCCGCGCTGGAACAGGTTGCGGCAGAGGCGGGCGCGCGTTTTGTGGCGCCGCCACTGCCACTGTGCACCGACAATGCCGCGATGATCGCATGGGCCGGGATCGAAGCGTTCCGCAATGGCCGTCGCGACGACATGACCCTTGCCGCACGGCCCCGCTGGCCGCTGGATCAGACCGCCGCACCGATGCTGGGCGCGGGCAAGCGTGGCGCCAAGGCGTGACATTGCCGCGCCACCACCTATAAAGGCCGCATGATGGACCACCTGCCGCCCGAAGCGAAAATCCTGATCCTGAACGCCGCTTGTCTGGCGGTGGGCTATCTGGGCATCTACCCCTCGATCCGGCGCAAGACCGTGCTGCGGCTGGCACTGGCCGATCTGGGGGTAACGCTGGCCGCCGTCGCCACGGCAGGCGCGATGTTTGCGGGCACCGGCACGCAGTTCTGGCTGCTGGGGCTGACCACCGGCTGGGCCGCTTTTTCGATCATCACGCTGATGGCGATGGGCTATCCGCTGATGCGCTGGTTCCTGCGCCGCCACCCCCTTTCAGCGGATAACGAGGCATGAGCGTTTCGGTTCTTGGCGCAGGCGCATTCGGCACCGCGCTGGCGGTGGCCCTGGCCGCGCATGGGCCGGTGGTGCTGTGGGGCCGCCGCGTCGATTGGGGGCGAACCAACCCGCACCTGCCCGGCGTCACCATCCCCGACACGGTGCGCATCACCGACCGGCTGAGCGATGCCCTGTCAGACACCATCCTGCTGGCCCTGCCCGCGCAGGTATTGGGCGGTTTTCTGGCGGACCATGCCGGCTATCTGAACGGGCGCAATCTGGTAAGTTGCGCCAAAGGTATCGACCTGCGGCGACTGACGGGGCCATCGGCGCTGATCGCCGACGCCTGCCCCGCCGCGACCCCGGCGGTTCTGACGGGTCCCAGCTTTGCCGCCGACATCGCGCGCGGCCTGCCCACGGCGCTGACGCTGGCCTGCGCCGATCCGTCAGCGGGCGAGGCGTTGCAGCACGAACTGGCCACTCCGGTCTTGCGGCTGTATCGCACCACTGATGTTGCCGGTGCCGAACTGGGCGGCGCACTGAAAAATGTCGTCGCCATCGCGGCGGGTGCGGCCATCGGCGCGGGCTTGGGCGATTCTGCCCGCGCCGCGATCCTGACCCGCGGCTTTGCCGAGATGATGCGTCTGGCCCCGGCCTTGAACGCTCGCCCCGAAACGCTGGCCGGATTGTCGGGGCTGGGGGATCTGGCGCTGACCTGCACATCGGAACAGTCACGCAACTTCCGCTTTGGCCACGCGCTCGGGTCCGGGGCGGATTGGGATGCCGCCACCACGGTTGAAGGCGCAGCCACCGCCCGCGCCGTGACCGAACTGGCACCCCGGCTGGGGGTCGATATGCCGATAGCCGCCGCTGTCGCCCGCCTGTCCACCGGCGAAATATCCATCGCCACCTGTATCGACCTGCTGCTAAGCCGCCCCCTGAAAGAGGAATGAACCATGCCCCTGTTCGCCGTCATCTGCCGCGACAATCCCGACATGCTGCAAACCCGGCTGGATACGCGCGATGCGCATCTGGCCTTTCTGCGCGGATCAGAGGTATTGCGCATGGCCGGCCCACTGATCGAAGACGGTGAAATGCGTGGTTCGCTGCTGGTGATCGAAACAGACGATCTGGCCGCTGCCACGGCCTGGGCAGCTGATGATCCGTATAAGGCTGCGGGCCTGTTCGCCAGCGCCGAGGTGATCGAATGGAAAAAGGTAATCGGCTGATGAACTATTGGCTGTTCAAATCCGAACCCGACGTGTTCAGCTGGGACGATCTGGTTACGCGCGGGGCAAAAGGCGAACAATGGGACGGCGTGCGTAATTACCAGGCGCGCAACAACATGCGCGCCATGGCTGTGGGTGATCGCGGACTGTTCTATCATTCAAACATCGGCAAAGAGATGGTCGGCATCGTCGAAGTCTGTGCCGAGGCCCACCCAGACACCACCGCAGACGATCCGAAATGGGAATGCGTGGATGTGCGGGCGGTGAAACCACTGTCGCATCCGGTGACTCTGGATCAGGCCAAATCGGAACCGCGCCTGTCCGAAATGGTGCTGGTCAACAACAGCCGCCTTTCTGTGCAGCCTGTGACAGCGGCGGAATGGGCGATTATCATGGAACTGTCCGGCACTGAAGGCTGACCCGCCCCCAAGCCTGACATGCCCCGGCCGGCAAACCGCCCCAGATGGCAACCCGCGAGTTGCCAAGGGTTGCCGTAAGCAGAGCCAAGGGCTGCCATAGGCAGAGCCGAAGGCCCGCCCGGATCGGCACAAAGGCCCACCCACGCCCAAATCGAAAGCCACACCAGCAGGCGGTGCAAGCAAGACCAGCAGGCGGCGTAATCCTGCACAGTCATCGTCAAGCGCCCATCCACTTGCAGCAATCGCTGGCCATTGGCGTCTGGCACCCTATTCGCCCGGTCCGCTTGGTGCGCCATCATCCAACCGACCGTCATCAGCCTGCTATTTCAGCTATAAAACGAAGGGTTCCGACCGCCCCAGTTTCAGCCGGAACCCTTCGCCCCCAGCGTGCCCCATACCACCACACGCATCCCGGAGATCAGATTTCGTTGACTGGCCTTCTGCCGTCGCAAAACCGATCTAGCGCAAATCGCGATTCGGAACAAAGCAATTACCCGCAGCATTTTAATCAAAGCCACAGGTCATAGCTCTTGGGTTCGAACCGTCCGCGCGTTAATGTCACGCCACGACCCAGACAGGAATTATCATGACTCAAAGACTTCACCTCGTATTCGGCGGCGAACTGGTCGATACGCAAAGCACCGAATTCTGCGACACCAAAGACATCCATGTCGTGGGGATTTACCCCAACTACGCACTGGCCTTCGATGCCTGGAAGGCCGAGGCACAGCGAACCGTGGACAGTGCCTCGACCCGCTATTTCATCGCCCACCTGCACCGCCTGACCGACGAGGCGCAGCAAAACAGCCCGACCGCAGAACTGGGTATCTGATGTCTCGGGCGGGTCTGGGTGCCCTCGGGTTATGGCTGCATCTGCGCAGCCGTCCGGGCACCCGGCTGGACCAATACGCCCTGCCCCCCGGCGATGGACCGCTGATCGTTCTCTGCCCCGGCACCGGCACAGGACCGGCCGTCCGCCGCGTGGTCCAGGCGATGCGCCTGCTGAACCCGGATCTGCGTCTGATTTCGCTGGGGCAAGACGATGTGCCTGATTTCAGCGACGATTCGGTGGCCGCGCCACAATTCATCGCACGGGCACAGCCATCCGCCGTGCTGCTGTTTGGTGACGCGTTACCTCCGGCCCTGATCGACGCGGCATCACGCGCCGGTATCCCTGTCGTGCTGATCGAAGCGCAGATCAGTGCCGAAACCTCGGGGTGGAGCCTGGCGGGTGGAATGCAACGGCGGCTGATGTCATCCCTGACGCTGGTCATGGTCGCAGACAAAACCGCGCGCGATATGGCGTCGCGCCTCGGGGTGCCGGATTCCCGCCTGCGCCTGACCGGACCTGTGGCCGAAATCCACGATCCTCTGTCCTGCGTCGAAGCTGAACGCATGGCCCTCGCCACCATGCTGCGCGGGCGGCTGATCTGGCTGGCCACATCGGTCCCCTTGGCCGAGGAGCAGGCCGTGATCGAGGCGCATCGTGCCGCCCTGCGTCAGTCACACCGGGCCTTGCTCATCTTTATGCCAAACCGTCCCGACCGCACCGCATCGCTGGCCGCCGCACTGGAATCAGCCGGTCTTGCAGTCGCCCGTCGCAACGACGAAGAAGATCCGACAAGCGAGGTTCAGGTGCTGGTGGCTGAAGATATGCAGGAAATTGGCCTATGGTATCGGCTGGCGCAGGTCAGTTTCATGGGCGGAACCCTGTCAGGCCGCGACAGCGAGGCACGCCACCCGTTCGAGCCTGCGGCACTTGGATCAGCCATCATCCGCGGCCCTGCTATCGGTGCCTTTGAAACCGAATGGCGGCAGTTGGACGGCGCCGGGGCCACCCGCATCGTGCGCGATGCCGCCGGGCTGGCCGATGCGGTGGCCGATCTCATTCAGCCCGAACTGGCCGCGCGACTGGCTGGCCACGCCTGGACGGTCAGCACCGGCGGCGCAGTCGTGGCACGACAAATCGCGCAACCCGTGCTGGAATTGATCCGTGAAAGGGTGCCCACATGACCCGCCCCCCCAGCTTTTGGTATCGCAAGCCGCCAACCTGGACGGCACGTCTTCTTTCCCCTTTAGGCGCAATTTACGCTGCCGGAACGTCGCGCAGGCTGTCACAAGGCGCGCGGCACCGACTGGACATTCCGGTGATCTGTGTTGGCAACCTGAACGCAGGCGGCACCGGAAAAACGCCCACGGTCATCCATCTGATACAGGCTTTACAGGCACGCGGCGTGGCCGCGCACGTCGTCTCACGCGGTTACGGTGGACGCGCAACGACTCCGCTGCATGTCGATGAACGCCTGCATGATGCAGCCCTGACCGGCGACGAACCCTTGCTGATCGCAGCCTTCGGGCCGGTCTGGGTCGGCAAGGATCGGCTGGCGACAGCACAGGCCGCAGTTGCGGCAGGTGCCCAAGCGATTGTTCTGGATGACGGTTTCCAGGATGGGACGCTGGCACATGACCTGTCATTGATCGTGGTCGATGCCACCAAAGGGTTCGGCAACGGCATGTGCCTGCCCGCCGGCCCCCTGCGCGAGCCGGTTCAAACCGGGCTGGCCCGCGCCGATCTGCTGCTGGCGATTGGCGGCGACTTCATCCCGCCGCCAATGTCCCCGCCATTGCTGCACGGACGGCTGACGCCGCTTCAAACTGGCATCAACTGGCAAGGGCACCGGGTGCTGGCCTTTGCCGGAATTGGCCACCCTGAAAAATTTTTTGCCACGCTGCGTCACCTTGGTGCCGACATCACACGGGCCGAGGCGCTGGACGATCACCAGCCCTTCACCCCCGCCCTACTGACCCGTCTGGAAACCGAATCGCGTCTGCTGGGCGCACAACTGGTGACAACAGAAAAAGACGCCGTGCGCCTGCCCCGCAGTTTCCGTCCCAAAGTGCTGGCACTGCCCGTGCGATTGGAACTGACGGATCCCGTCCCCCTGAACTCGGCGCTGGACAAGCTACTGTCCTGAACCGGCATCTTTTGTCTGTAAATATCCTCAGGGGGTGAATTGGCCGCAAGGCCAAGAGGGGGCGCGAGCGCCCCCTACCCCCATCACGCCCGCAGCGTGCCGCCCGTCGCTTTTGTTACCTTGTCGATAATCTTGGCGCTGACCGCCTCGATCTCGGCATCGGTCAGGGTCTTATCGCGCGGCTGCAATCGGGCGGTGATCGCGATCGACTTTTTGCCGCCGTCCAGCCCGATGAACTGGTCGAACACGCTGACCTTTTCAATCAGTGCCTTATCCGCCCCCGCCGCAGCATTCACCAAGGTCAATGCCTCGATCCGCGCATCCACGACAAAGGCAAAGTCCCGCTCGACCGCCTGCAACCCCGAGGCATCCAGCGCAGGCCGGGCCGGGGTGCGTGTTTTCGGGAAGGGCACGGCGGCGATATGCAGGGTAAAGGCCACGGCCGGACCTTTTACATCCATCGCCTTCAGCACACGCGGGTGCAATTCCCCGAACGTCGCCAAAACGTTCGGACCCAGAGCGATATTCCCGGCACGGCCCGGATGCCACCAGCCGTCCAGCTTGCGATTGATCTGCGCCTTGGCCGGTGCGCCGATGGTCGACAGCAGCGCCTCGACATCAGCCTTGGCATCATACAGATCGACCTTGCGGCGGCTGGCGAACGGATCGCGCGGCGCGGTGGCCCCGACCAGCAGGCCCGCGAGTTGCAGCGCCTGATCGCCCGGCTCGCCGCCAGAAAACACCGGGCCAACCTCGAACAACGCCAGATCGGCAAAGCCACGCGCCTGATTGCGCGCCGCCGCTGCCAAAAGACCGGGCAGAAGATCGGGGCGCAGATGCGTCATTTCCGACGAAATCGGGTTTTCCACCCGCACCGCATCGGTCCCACCGCCGAACAACGTAGCCTGATGCGCACTGATAAAGCTGTAGGTGACGCATTCGTTATAGCCAAGGCTCGCCGCCATGCGTCGCGCCGCCTTTTCGCGGACCTGCAACGGTGTCAGCACCGGGCGCGGCACGCCGGGGCGCGGGCGCGGCAGTGGCTTGCCTTGCAGCTTTGTCAGGCTGGCGATGCGGGCGATTTCCTCGACCAGATCGGCCTCGCCCAAGATGTCGGGCCGCCAGCTTGGCACCTGCGCCATATCGCCACTCATAACAAAACCAAGGGATTCCAGCGTTTTGTGCTGAACATCTGCTGGAATATCCAGCCCGACAAGGCTGGCGGTGCGCGCCGGATCCAGCCGATAGGCGCGCGCGGTATCTGGCACGGTGCCCGCCGTCACCACATCCGAAGGGGTGCCGCCGCACAGCTCGATTATCATTTGCGTCGCCAGATCAAGCCCTTGTAGCGTGAACGCCGGGTCAATCCCGCGTTCAAACCGATAGCGCGCGTCTGAATTGATCTTCAGCGCCCGCCCCGTCGCGGCAATGCTGATCGGGTCGAAATAGGCGGCCTCGATGAACACATCGGTCGTGTCCTCATGACTGCCCGAGCGTGCGCCGCCCATCACCCCGGCAATACTGTCCGGGCCGTGATCGTCGCAAATCACCACCGCCCCTTCGGGCAGGCTGTAAGTCTTGTCATCCAGCGCCGTGATCTGTTCGCCCGCCGTTGCGCCGCGCAGGTGCAGATCACCGGAAAGTTTCGCCACATCAAACACATGCAGCGGCCTGTTCAGGTCATAGGTGAACAGGTTGGTTATATCGACCAGCGCGCTGATCGGCCGCAACCCGATAGCGCGCAGGCGAGCTTGCAGCCAATCCGGCGACGGTCCGTTCTTGACCCCGCGCACCACGCGGCCGGCGAAAAACGGCGCCTTTTCCGCGACTTCCGGCGCGATGGTGACAGTGATGGGGCTGGGAAACTCGCCTTTGATGTCAGCGGTTTTCAGCGGCTTCAGCCTGCCAAGCCCCCGCGCCGCAAGATCACGCGCGATGCCACGCACGCCAAGCGCATCGGGGCGGTTCGGGGTGATCTTGATATGGATCATCGGGTCGATCTTTTCGGGCGCGTTTTCGGCAAGCCAATCGGTAAACCGCTGCCCGACCTGTCCCGAGGGCAGTTCGATGATGCCGTCATGCTCATCCGACAGCTCCAGCTCGCGTTCCGAGGCCATCATGCCGTGGCTTTCCACGCCGCGGATTTTGCCGACCGACAGGGTGGTGTCGATCCCCGGCACATAATCGCCGGGCTTGGCCAGAACGCCAATCAGCCCCGCCCGCGCATTCGGCGCGCCGCACACGATCTGCTTTTCGCCCTCATCCGTTTCGACGCGCAAGACGCGCAGCCGGTCGGCGTCAGCATGCTGTTCGGCATGGGTGACGCGGGCGATGGTGAAGTTCGACAGTTTGGCCGCCGGGTCCGAGACCTCCTCGACCTCAAGGCCAAGATCGGTCAGCGCCTCGGCGATTTCCGACGTGGTGGCGGTGGTATCGAGATGCTCTTTGAGCCAGGAGAGGGTGAATTTCATTGCTAACCTTGGATTGCGCGCTTGCTGATTACTTATTCAACGGGTCGCACTTTAACTTCGACGCATCTTGCGCCGATCATACCCGGAGCCCACTGCGCATCGCTACATTGCCAAGCGGATAAATAGGTGGGACCAGCATACCATCTCCCATTTCTTCTGAACTGAAGTTGATAGGCAGTCACAGAATCAGCTGGGACAGCATTTGACCTTCTAGCGCCGGACATCCGTTCCTGATTTTGCCTAGAAATCACCTTGGGCATAAAAACTCGGATCATTTCGTCTGAGCAGTTGGCCATAGCAAATGCTCGTACCTCACTTTCAGTAACTAGATACGAGAGCACATTTTGCGCCTTGTCCGAACGGCAGTCAGCATTGGCTACCACTGGCATTAAGCCCAGTAGGAGACTCGCAACTAAACGCTTTGAGAGCGGACGCCTGAACTCTATTAAGGCCCTATTGATGAGCATCTTACTTACGCTTTCTCATCGACTTTTCTTTACCGACCAAGCCTAGCAAACGGAATGCAAAAGCTTCAGTCTGGTCAGGAAACTCTTTCATCGCTTTCCCAAAAAGCTGCTCTAATTTGTCTAAACTTATACTGATGGTAACGGTCACGCCCCTAGCTTCCTGGGAACACCGAAGGCTTAGATTGTCCTGATCCAGCCATATGTTTTCAAGCCCGAACGGGTTGGAGGACTCCTCTTGATATATCCCGGACTTTAACCCAAGCCGATCAGTCGTGACGCTAATACCTTCATCTATACGATAACTCACCTACTCAGCCCCCCGCTCACCGACGGCACATCCCCCGCCGCAAATCCATAATGCCGCAGCCACCGCAGATCACTCTCAAAGAACGCGCGCAAATCCGGTATCCCATATTTCAACATCGCAATCCGGTCGATCCCCATGCCGAAGGCAAACCCCTGCCATTCAGCCGGATCAATCCCGCCCGCCTGCAAAACCTTGGGATGCACCATGCCGGAGCCCAAAATCTCCAGCCAAGAATCCCCCTGCCCGATTTTCAGCGTGCCGCCTTCCCAGGAACAGCGAATGTCCACCTCGGCCGAAGGCTCAGTAAACGGAAAATGCGACGCGCGGAAGCGCAACTCAACCTCACCCACCTCGAAAAAGGCGCGGCAGAATTCTTCCAGCGTCCATTTCAACTGCGCCATGGAAATGTCGCGGTCGATGGCCAGCCCCTCGACCTGATGGAACATAGGGGTGTGGGTCTGGTCCATGTCCATCCGGTAAACGCGGCCCGGCGCGATGATACGGATGGGCGCGCCCTGATCCTGCATCGCGCGGATCTGCACCGGGCTGGTATGGGTGCGCAGCACATGCGGCGGGCGATCATCCCCCGCCGCCCGCGCCATGAAAAACGTGTCATGTTCCTGCCGCGCGGGGTGTTCGGGGGCAATGTTCAGCGCGTCGAAGTTATACCAGTCGGATTCAACCTGCGGCCCTTCGGCCACGGCGAAACCCATATCGGCAAAGATCGCCGTCACTTCCTCCATCACCTGCGACACCGGGTGGATCGTCCCGGCAGGGCGCGGGCGGCCCGGCAGGGTCACGTCCAGCCATTCGTCGCGCAGACGGGCGTCCAGTGCCGCATCCTCAAGCGCTACCTTGCGGGCGCGCAGGGCCGTGTCCACCTCGTCGCGCAACTGGTTCAGGGCCACGCCGGCGATCTGCCGTTCCTCGGGCGTCATCTTGCCCAGCTCGCGCATCATCAGGCTGATTTCGCCCTTTTTGCCCAAGGCGGCGACGCGCACATCCTCGATCGCGGCAGGGTCGGTGGCGTCGGCAATACGGGTCAGCCAGGTCTGGCGCAGAGGGGCAAGGTCGGTCATGTCAGCATCCTTTCCGGTCGGAGGATGCGTTATCATGCAGCGGGCGCGGCGAAAAGACCGCCGCGCCCGCAATTTCGTTCCGCATCAAGGCGCAGCGGCCCCGGTCAGCCCCAGATGCCGCGATCCACGCCGGGGGCGATCCCCGGATGATCGCTGACGCGGAATTCCGGCTCGCGCCCGTCGGCCCGCTGGCGCAGATAATCGCGCGTGACGGCGGCGACGGTGCCCGACAGCAGCACCACGGCGATCAGGTTGATCGTCGCCATCACCCCCATCGAGGCATCGGCGAAATCGAACACTGTCTTTACCGCCTGCATCGCACCCCAGACCACCATGGCCATAACGCCCACACGCAGAGCGGTGACAATCGTCGGGTTGCCATGGCCCAGAAAGATCACGGCATTTTCAGCATAGGCATAGTTCCCGATGATCGAGGTAAAGGCGAAAAAGAAGATCGCCACAGCAACGAACGTATGCCCGAAACCGCCGAAATGTTCGCCCAAAGCGGCCTGCGTCAGCGCCACCCCGGTCAGCGATTCCGAAGGGATCACGCCCGACAGCAGGATCATCACAGCAGTCGCGGTGCAGACCAGTATCGTGTCGATGAACACCCCAAGCGCCTGCACGAAACCTTGGCTCGAGGGGTGATGCGGGTTCGGCGTGGCAACCGCGGCGATATTGGGGGCCGACCCCATACCCGCCTCGTTCGAGAACAGACCACGCTTGATGCCGTTCAGTGCCGCAGCCATGATGCCGCCGGCCGTGCCCCATGCGGCCTGTTCGATCCCAAAGGCGTTTTTCACGATATGGCCCAGAACGCCGGGCACTTCGCTGAAATTCGTGACCAGCACCCAGAGAGCAGCCAGCAGATAGGCACCCGCCATGAAGGGCACCACAAATTCAGCCACACGCGCGATTTTGGGAATACCGCCAAAGATGATGATGCCAGACAGAACCGCGACACCCAACCCGATCCACAGCTTGTTGACGCCGGTCACGCCAGTGACGGCCTCGGCGATAGAATTGGCCTGCACGGCGTTGAAAATCAGTCCGAAACAGATAATCAGCGCGACCGAAAACACCGCGCCCAGCCATGGCATCCCCAGGCCATTCGAGATGTAATAGGCCGGGCCACCGCGATACATGCCGCCGGGACCATGCACCTTGTAAAGCTGCGCCAGCATTGATTCGGCATAGGCCGTCGCCATGCCGACCAGCGCCACCATCCACATCCAGAAGATCGCCCCCGGTCCGCCCTGGGTCAGCGCCACCGCAACCCCGGTGATGTTGCCGGTGCCGACGCGGCTGGCCAGCGATACGGTCAGCGCCTGAAAGGGCGAAATACCGTCCTTGTCGGATGATCCCGACCCGATCACACAGCGAAACAGCTCGCCAAAGTGACGGAACTGCAAGAAACCCAGCCGGATCGTCAGAAACAGACCTACGCCCAGCAAGCCATAGATCAGGATATAGCCCCAGAAGATCGTATTCAGTTGATCTATCATCCAGACCATGATGTCCCCCGTTCTTTTCTACCCTAGAGGGACTGTCTGCCTGTTTGCGCAACCATGCAAGCGTTTCAGACCGTTTCCGGCGCTCTGCCGACGGACCCGACCTGTTTGTGTCGCAACTGCTGAAAATATGCCTCAAGCGTGCGGAAACTGATCTCGGCGATAAGGTAAGACAAAGCAGAATAGATCAGGAACTGCGCCATCCCCTGCCCCAGGCTGATCATATTCACCACATGCAGCGCGATCAGGTGATAGATATAGATGCCATAGCTGACCTGCCCAACGCGCGCCACAGGGGCCAGCGTCAGGGCCGGGCGCAGGATGTTATCCTCGCGCATGACGATCGAGATCAGAGCGGCGGTCATGGTGACGTGCAGCAGCAGGTTCGGCCAGCCGACCAGATTATCCGGCAGGAATTGCAGCAGCAGAATGATCGCCGGAAACAGCACCAGCGGCATCCAGCGACGCCCCAGAAGCGGCGCGATCAGGTTGAAGCCACGCGTGCTGTGCAGCAGAACGGCGGCCAGCGACCCCATCAGGATGGCCGAGTAACCAAAAGTGCCGATCCGCAGCCACAGCGGCCCAAGCTCGAACGCGTGGATGCCAAAGGGGGCCAGCGCACCCACCGCCCCGGCAATGTTCAGCGCGATCAGCGCCACCAGCAGCGCGGGCACCCACCGCCACGGTGTCAGGATCAACAGCAGGGGCCAGACGACATAGTATTGTTCCTCGACCGACAGCGACCATGTGATCGACAGCGTGGGGATGTGCTCGGTCAGATAGTTGGACAGGAACAGGTAATAAAACGGCAGGATTTCAAGATACTGCGTCTGCCCCTTGACCAGAATGTAATAGGCGGACACGGCGGTGACGGCCAGAAAATAGATGGGAACGATGCGCAGGAACCGGCGCCAATAGAACCCGCGCAGCGACACCGCCCCTTTGTTCGCGCGTTCCCGCAGCAGCAGCGTGGTAATCAGATAGCCGCTGATGACAAAGAAAAAGTCCACCCCGGTAAAGCCACGCTTGGCCAGCGCCATGTCCACGGTGCGCATCACATCGGAATGATGCCACAGCACCGCCGCGATACAGATAAAGCGCAACCCGTCAAGCGAGGCAAAATGGCGGGTTTCCAGAAAGGTCTGATGATCGGGAATCGGGCGCATGGCAGGAAACTGAAACTCAGGAACAAGACTGCCTGCGCATATCACGCCCGTGGCGTTATGCGCAACCATACGCCTTGGGCCGGGCGAAGGGTCAGGATCATGCGGGGCTGCGGCAAGGGGTGGTCAGGGGCAAGATGGAACCGGAACCGCGCCAGCAGCGTGGCAAGGATGATGACCGCCTCTTGCACGGCGAAATTCGCGCCGATGCAGATACGCGGCCCGGCCCCAAAGGGTAAAAAGGTGTTTCTGGCGGGTGGCGTCAGGAAACGGTCGGGGTCAAAGGCATCGGGGTCGCGCCACCACATCCGGTGCCGGTGCAGCGCATAGATCGGCAGCATGACGGTATCGCCGGGCCGCACCTCGCGCCCGCCAAGGGTATCGGCCTTGCGGGCCGTGCGCGACAGAAAGGCGGCCGGTGGATACAGGCGCAGCGTTTCATCGACGATACGCGTCAGCAAGCGCAGCGCGGGCAGATCTGCCGCCTCGGCAGCGTCGCGGCCCGCCAGAACAGCCTGCGCCTCGGCTGCGGCGCGGTCCTGAATCGCGGGATCAAAAGCGCACAGATACAGCGCCCAGGCCAGCGTCAGCGCCGTGGTTTCATGGCCCGCGACGATGAAGGTCAGCAGGTTGTCACGCAGTTCGTCGCGGCTCATCCGGCGGCCGGTTTCCGGGTCTTGTCCGGCCAGCAGCAGGTCCAGCAGATCAGGCACCGGGCGCGGCCCGCGGGTGGCGCGGTCCGCAATGGCGCGGTCGGCGAAGGACTTCATCCGTTTCAGCGACGCCCCCGAGATCAGCCGCCCCGGACGCGGCACCCAGGCGGGCAGGCCCAGCACATCCAGCACCGACACTTTGGCCGTTTGCGCGATATAGGCATCAATCGCGCCGTGAACGATGTCGCGGTCGAATACGTCATCGCCTGAAAAGGTCACATCCGAGATCACCTCGAAGGTCGCCGCGACCGTTTCCTGAAACATATCAATGGACTGGTCGTTCGCGCGCGCGATCCGCGCGGCACTGGCCCGCGCTGCCGCCGTCATCACCGGGCCCAGAGCCTGCACGTTGCGGGTGGCGAAAACCGGGGCAGCGGCGCGGCGCTGCCAGCGCCAATGCGCACCTTCGGCCACGAACAGAGACTGGCCGATTGCAGGTTCCAGCAGCATCCGCGTGACCGAGGACTTGGGATAGTCGTCCACCCGGTCCTTGAGCACCCGTTCCAGCGCGTCCGGGTCCATCACCATATGCCAGCGGATGCCCAGCTTGCCCGACACCATCGGCTGACGCAGCGCCAGTTCCGGGATAAGTTCCAACAGGTTACGCCGCGCCGTCATGGCCGAGGCGATGATCCCCAGGGGGCGCGTGGCCAGATGGACCTTGACCGGCTCTTGCCTTGTGCTGTCCATCCTGCCCCCCTGTTCTGTGCCAGCATAGACCGAAAGCGGACAGGCCGCCAACAACGGCTGTGTGAGCATCTGCGGATGCGCAACGGCAGCGGGCGTTGCGTGGCGGTTTCGGCGCAACAGCGGGGCAAATTGAGCCAGCATTTGCTGGGTTTTTGGCTGCACAGGGCGTGCACAACCTGTGCACAGGGCGTGCACAACCTGTGCACAGGCTGCGCGCGTTGCGCGGACATTTCACATCAGCACGGCCCGCCTCAAGATGCGTATTTGGGTAAACAGGAAATGATTAGGGGTGGGCGGATCGGGTGGGGTCGCATGATCGGCCCCGGCGGCAGGCTTTGTCGGCTGGATGACGTGGAATCCATACGGGTTTGCCGGGTGATAAAAGCAGGTGGTGATGCGTATAACTGCCCGAAAAACAGCTTATAAACAGAAAAGCCACCTGAGCGCGTGATGTATTCTCATGTGCGGGGCATAAGCCGAGAGAGTCAGCCGGCAAACGAACGGCACGCCCTTTTAGTTATAATATTCCAACTGATCTTTCCAAAATTAAGGGATGCGCGGGCGCAACTTGAACTCCGCAATAAAAATCGCCCTGTGTTCAAACAGAGATTTTCACGCGATCCCGGCTAACAACCCTTTTGGCCGCGGCAACAAAAGGCCGATTATGCACACAGGAAACCACGACCATCGCCGTTCCCGAAGCGGACATCCGCCATGCGCGCGGGCATTTCTGTGATGGCTGACGGAAGCAAGTCGAAGGCACCCGATTCTGTGAGGGGCTTTGCCTTTCTTGACGGTGCTATGGCCCACCACTCTGGGCCACGTTTCAGGGCGGATTGGGCTTGGTGACGCCATCTGCTGCGGCGAGTGACGGTTCATCGGCTTTGCGCTGGTCGTGCGTTGACTGGGAAAATTTAGTGGCGATCGAAATCGCCGGTCGTTTGTGGTTACGTTAAATCGTCCACATTCGGCGGTTCATATTGATCTATCGTTGCAATGCGCCACCGGACAGGACGACCCCTTGGGATAAATATTGCTGAATCTTTTTGACCATCCGGTAACGGTCAATCTTTTCTTTACGAAACCATGCTTAACTGAAACTTCAAGCGATTCGTCAGGTAGCTTATGTTTCGACAATATCTTCGACAGCAGGAACGGCACGTGAATTTCGCAGGCTTTCGCCTGTTCTTGCTGGTCTCGATTTTAATTTTTGCCGCAGCCCGTGCGGCACGGCTTTCCGCATTCCACCCGATCCGTTCAAGCATCCACAGGATGCGCGGCCTGCCCCCCCTGCGTGGACCAAGAACCATCAGCACACGACATGCCGCAAGGCATCTCGGATCAGGAACAATCAAGCGACAGCAAAAGAATATACGCACTCCGGAAGGTCGATCCGGCTTTTGCACGGTGCCGCAATGCGGGTGGCCGAGGGCCGCATCTATGAAGGGGCCTCTCTTTGACAGTCCCCCCAATACCCCCGCAGCACGCTGTGCGGGGCAATCTTGACATAAAAAAAGCCGCCCCGAATGGGACGGCCCTTCACTCCGATGCGGCGCAGCTTAGGCGGCGGCGCGGGCTTTTTCGACGATCGCGCCGAATGCCTCGGGTTCATGAACGGCCAGATCGGCCAGAACCTTGCGGTCAACCTCGATGCCGGATTTCGCCAGCAGGTTGATAAAGCGCGAATAGGTCAGATCGGCGTCGATGGCGCGAACGGCGGCGTTGATCCGCTGAATCCACAGCGCGCGGAAGTTGCGCTTGCGGTTTTTACGGTCGCGGGTCGCATATTGGTTGGCTTTGTCAACGGCCTGGGTCGCGGTGCGGAAGTTGCGCGAGCGGTTGCCGTAATAGCCCTTGGCCTGATCCAGAACCTTTTTGTGGCGGGCGTGGGTGACTTTGCCGGATTTAACGCGGGACATATCTCAGCTCTCCTCAGCGGTCGTAGGGCATGTATTTCTTGACGATCTTGGTATCAGCTTCGCTGAGGATCATCGTGCCGCGCGCATCGCGGATGAACTTGGTCGTGCGTTTGATCATGCCGTGGCGTTTGCCGGCCTGACCCGATTTGACCTTGCCCGTCGCCGTCATCGAGAACCGCTTTTTCGCGGCCGCTTTGGTCTTCATCTTAGGCATTTTCGTCTCCTTTCAGAGTGAACGCGCGGCTCGGCAATGCCAAAAGGGGCCGGCCACGCGGGTGGAAGCGCGCCGTATAGAGGCGCGGGGGGGTAAATGCAAGCGGTTATTGCGCGGGTTGCGGGGCGGCATCGCCCGTCACCCGGTGCCATGCCTCGGCAATACCATCAGTGCTGATCCGGGTCGGGCCATCCAGGAACGTCACCGCCAGAATGGCGGCAAGGCCCAGCACCAGCAAAATCGCCGCCGCACGGGGCGGCCGGGTCTGGGCCAGTTGCACGATGGCAAAGATCACCGACAGCAGGCACAGGGCAATGCCGCCAAGAAGCAGAAGGTCGGTCATATAGGTCACGCGATAGATTGAAACGTTCACCGCCACTTAGTCAGGGTCGGTCCGATAGATCAAGCGTTCGTCGCAAGGCGCGATGCGCAGGATGTTCGTCGTGCCCGGCACGTTAAAGGGCACCCCGGCCACCACGACGATATGATCATCGTCATCGGCAAAGCCCTGATCGCGGGCAACGCGGGCCGCATTCACCACCGCCTGTTTAAAACGGACCAGTTCCGGCGTCTTGAAGCAATGGCACCCCCAGGACAGCGACAGCCGCCGCAGCGTGCCCATCAGCGAGGACATGGCGATGATCGGCACACGCGGGCGTTCGCGCGCGGCGATGCGGGCGGTCGCGCCGGATTGCGTAAAGGCACAGATCGCGGCGATGTCGGTGGTTTCGGCAATCTCGCGCGCGGCGGTCACGATCCCGTCGGCAATGCTGTGCAGCTTGGCCTTGCGGCTGGATTCGATGATCTCGCGATAGGTCGGGTCGCTTTCGACGCTGCGCGCCACGCTGTCCATCGTGGTGACGGCCTCGACCGGATACTGGCCTGCCGCGCTTTCGGCGGACAGCATGATGGCGTCGGTGCCCTCATAGATGGCGGTGGCCACGTCGCTGACCTCGGCCCGCGTGGGCATCGGGCTTTCGATCATGGATTCCAGCATCTGCGTGGCGACGATCACCGGCTTGGCCGCCGCGCGGCAATGGCGCACCAGACGTTTCTGAATCGGCGGCACCGAATGCACCGGCAGTTCCACCCCCAGATCGCCGCGCGCCACCATGATGCCATCGGATACGGCCAGAATTTCAGTGAAAGCCTTGACCGCGGCGGGTTTTTCGATCTTGGAGAGAATGGCGGCACGGCCCCGCGCCAGTTGCTTGGCCTCCTCGACATCCTCGGGGCGCTGGACAAAGGACAGCGCCAGCCAGTCCACCCCCAGTTCGCAGGCGAATTCCAGATCGTCACGATCCTTGTCGGACAGGGCGGCCAGCGGCAGCACCACATCGGGCACGTTCACGCCCTTGCGGTCGGAAATCGTGCCGCCCACCGTCACGGTGCAATTGGCAAAATCCGGGCCGCAGTCATCGACGCGCAAACGGATCTTGCCGTCATTGACCAGCAGTTCCGATCCAGGTTGCAGGGCGGCGAAAATCTCGGGGTGAGGCAGTTGCACCCGTTGGGCGTCACCGGGCACGGCATCCAGATCAAAGCGGAAGCTGTCGCCTTCGGCCAGATCATGGGGACCGTGGGCAAAGGGGCCGACGCGCAGTTTCGGGCCTTGCAGGTCGGCCAGGATGGCAATGGGGCGGCCGGTTTCCTCTTCGACGCGGCGGATGGCGGCGTGGCGGGCGCGGTGATCGTCATGGCTGCCGTGGCTCATGTTCAGGCGAAACACATCGGCCCCGGCCTCGGCCAGGGCAAGGATGGTTTCATAGTCGCTGGAGGCCGGGCCAAGCGTGGCGACGATTTTCACATTGCGATGGCGTCTCATCCGTTCCGTCCTTTTGACCGTGTTTGCGCTATCTATGCCGGATTCAACTTGTGGTGGCAACTGGTGTTACGCGCCTCGATGGCCTAAATCCTGCGGGTCAATTACGGCGGAATCATGACGGACGAAGCATTCTGGATCACCGGGGCCGACCGCCCCTCGCGCTGGCTGGTGACATGCGATCATGCGACGAATCATGTGCCCGGCTGGGTTGGGGGCGGCGATCTGGGCATCGCAGCCGAAGATATGGCCCGCCATATCGCCTATGACGTGGGCGCGGCTGGCGTGGCGGCGCATCTGGCCGGGTTGCTGGACGCCCCGGCGATCTTTTCCAATTTTTCGCGGCTGGTGATCGACCCGAATCGCGGCGAGGACGACCCGACCCTGCTGATGCGGCTGTATGACGGCACGGTGATCCCCGCCAACAAACACGCCACACCGGATGACAAACTGCAACGGCTTGAACGGCTGCATCGCCCCTATCACGCGGCGTTGGGGGCACTGGCGGCGCGGCACCCGGATCGCTGCATCTGCGCGGTGCATTCGTTCACCCCGCGCCTGAAGGGCCGCGCGCCCCGGCCTTGGCAGGTGGGGGTGCTGTATTCGCATGACGACGAACGGCTTGGCCCGCCGCTGATTGCCGCCTGCCGGGAACAGGGATGGATCACCGGCGACAACGAACCCTACGCCGGGCATCTGGACGGCGATTCCATCGACCGCCACGCGCTGAAACCGGGGCGCCCGAATGTTCTGATCGAATTGCGCAACGATCTGATCCGCGACGAGGCAGGCCAGCGCGAGTGGGCGGCGCGGCTGGCCCCGGTGCTGACGCAGGTTCTGGTGCAGGCAGAGGTCTGATGGGGCTTGTCTCGGTTTATATTTCCATTATTCTGGAAATATGGAATCAATGTCGATGACACCCGAAATGGCCATCGCCGGATTTTCCGCGCTGGCCCAGCCGATGCGCCTTGCCGCGCTGCGCGAACTGGTCGCGGCCCATCCGCATGGCCTTGTCGCAGGCGAACTGGCCGCCCGTCTGGATGCCCTGCCCAACAGCCTGTCCGCAAACCTGTCGGTTCTGGCGCAGGCGGGGCTGGTAACGACGGAACGGCAGGGGCGCAGTATTCGTTACCATGCCCGGCCCGACCATATCGCCGCGCTGGCCGCCTTTTTGCTGCGCGATTGTTGCGGCGGGCGTCCGGGGCTGTGCGGCCCGTCGCTGGACCGGCTTATCACACAAAGCGAGGCTGCGATGACCGAACGTCCTTTCAATGTGCTGTTCCTGTGCACCGCCAATTCGGCCCGCTCGTTGATCGGCGAAGCGATCCTGAATGCCGACCCCTCGGGCCGGTTTCGGGGGTTTTCGGCAGGCTCGCAGCCCGCCGCGGCACCGAACCCGTGCACGATCCAGTTGCTGGAACGGCTGGGTTATCCAACCGCCGGGCTGCGGTCCAAAAGCTGGGATGAATTCGCCGCACCCGATGCACCGCAGATGGATTTCGTGTTCACCGTCTGCGACAGCGCCGCGAACGAAACCTGCCCGATCTGGCCCGGCCATCCGATCAGCGCGCATTGGTCGATCCCCGATCCCGGCGCCGCAACCGGCACCGAGGCCGAAATCGCCCATGCCTTTAACCGCGCGCACCGCCTGTTGGCCACGCGCATCGGCCTGCTGGCCGCCCTGCCCGTCGAAACGCTTGGCCGCAATTCCTTGCAAAGCGAAGTCGAAAACATCGGAAACACCCCGGAATGAGCCGTTTCGAACGTTACCTGACGATCTGGGTCGGGCTGGCGATCCTTGCCGGTCTGACCCTTGGCGTCGTCATGCCCGGCCTGTTCGCCGCCATCGCCGCAGCCGAGGTGGCCAACATCAATCTGGTCGTCGCCCTGCTGATCTGGGCGATGGTCTATCCGATGATGATCGGCGTCGATCCGGCGGCGCTGCCCGTAGTCGCCCGCCAGCCGCGCGGGCTGCTGATTACGCTGACGGTGAACTGGCTTATCAAGCCCTTTACCATGGCGCTGCTGGCGGTGCTGTTCTTTGACCATGTGTTTGCGCCATGGATCGCCCCCGCAGACGCGGCGCAATATATCGCCGGGCTGATCCTGCTGGGCGCCGCGCCCTGCACAGCGATGGTGCTGGTCTGGTCACAACTGACGCGCGGAGACGAAACCTATACGCTGGTGCAGGTGTCGGTGAACGATGTCATCATGATTTTCGCCTTTGCGCCCATCGTCGCCTTTTTGCTGGGCGTGACCGATATTTCGGTGCCGTGGCAAACGCTGGTTCTGGCGACGGTGCTGTATATCGTGCTGCCGCTGATCGCGGGGATGGCGACCCGCCGCGCCCTTGGCAGCCCGCAGGCAATCGACGCCTTTACCGCCCGGATCAAGCCGTGGTCGATGATCGGGCTGATTGCGACCGTGACGATCCTGTTCGGCCTGCAAGGCGGCACCATTCTGGATCGCCCCGCCGTCATCGCCATGATCGCGGTGCCGATCCTGATCCAGTCCTATGGCATCTTTGCGCTGGCCTATGCCGCCGCATGGGCGTGGCGCGTGCCGCACAAGATCGCGGCCCCTTGCGCGCTGATCGGCACCTCGAACTTTTTCGAACTGGCGGTGGCGGTGGCGATCAGCCTGTTCGGGCTGAATTCAGGCGCGGCACTGGCCACCGTGGTCGGCGTTCTGGTCGAAGTGCCGGTGATGCTGTCACTGGTGGCGTTTGCGAACCGCACCAAGGCACGGTTCGCCTGATCTGTCAGGGCGTGCTGTTTGCCCCGATGCACACCCTGGGGCGGGTCAGACCGCCGATTTGCGGCTTTCCTCAAGGTAAATGTCGCGCAGGCGAGCCGCCACCGGGCCGGGTTTGCCGTCACCGACCGACGCCCCGTCAACCGACACCACAGGCATCACAAAGGACGACGCGGAGGTATAGAACGCCTCATCCGCCGCCTGAGCCTCGGCAATGGTAAAGTTGCGCTCTTCGATTTTCATCTGCGCCTCGGCTGCAAAGCGCAGGACGGCGGCGCGGGTGATACCGTGCAGAATATCGTTCGACAGCGCGCGGGTGACGATGACGCCATCCTTGACGATATAGGTGTTGTTACTGCTGCCCTCGGTCACGAAACCATCCTCGACGAACCACGCGTCATCGGCACCCGCCGCCTTGGCGGCCATCTTGGCCATCGACGGATACAAAAGCTGCACCGTCTTGATGTCGCGGCGGCTCCACCGCAGGTCGGGCACGGAAATAACGCTGATGCCGACCTTGGCCGCCGGACTGTCGGCCAGTTGCGTCTTGGCCTGCGTGAACAGAACCACGGTCGGCGCGGTGTCGGCGGACGGATAGGCGAAATCGCGGTCGCCGGGGTTGCCGCGCGTGACCTGAAGATAGATCAGCCCTTCGTCGATGCCGTTATCCGCCACCATGCGGCGATGGATCGCCAGCCATTCGTCATCGCTGTGCGGATTGGTCATCTCAAGCTCGGCCAGCGAGCGTTTCAGCCGGGTCAGATGCCCGGCAAAGTCGATCAGCTTGCCGCCCAGCACGCTGGTCACCTCATACACCGCGTCTGCCATCAGAAAACCCCGATCGAAAACCGAAACCCTGGCCTGATCTTCGGGCAGGTAATCGCCGTTCACATAGACGGTGCGGGTCATGTCGCTATCCTCTTGTTGACATGGGGGGTTTCCGCCGAAAGGGATCGCCCGTCAAGGCTTGCCGGGTTTGCCTAAAAATCAAGCAGAAACTGCTGTGCAGGAGCGATCCTGCCCAACGCCGCGCCATGCGACAATATTGTGACTATAAAATTCTTGTGTTTGCGCTATCGCTACCGCCAACGGAAAAGTGATTCGGGAAGGGGTGTCTACGAATCCGCCGTTCATACGGTCTGTCAAATGGGGGAAAGAATGGCAGTCGATCCACGTCTGGCGATGACATTTCGCCAGATCATGTTGATGAATTTCGGCTTTTTCGGGATTCAATATAGTTTTGGCCTGCAACAAACGGCAATCAACCCGGTGTTCAGCTTTCTGAACGCCAACCCGGAACAGCTGCCGCTGCTGAACATGGCGGGGCCGGTGACGGGGCTGATCGTGCAGCCGATCATCGGCGCACTGTCGGACCGCACCTGGATTCCGGGTCTTGGTCGCCGGCGGCCATATTTCCTGATCGGCGCTATCGGTTGTTCGATCTGTCTGTTCTTTTATCCGCATGTCACCGCGCTTTGGATGGCCGTGCTGCTGCTGTGGATGCTGGACATCAGCAACAATACCGCGATGGAACCTTACCGCGCCTTTATCGCCGACAAACTGCCCGCTGGTCAGCACGCCACCGGCTTTTTGATGCAGAGCTTTTTCACAGGGCTTGGGATCACGCTGGCGAACGTCTCGCTGTATGTGTTCCAGAAATATATTGGCGGCGTGACGGAATCGGGCATTCCCTATTGGGTGTTCGGTTCATTCTATGTCGGCGCGATCTGTTCGATTGGCTCGGTGCTGGTTTCGGTGCTGTCCACGCCCGAAAACCCGCCGACCGAAGCCGAACTGGCCGAATTGCGCGCCAAGCCCAAAGGGCTGTTTGCCGCCATTACGGAAATCTTTGACGCCATCCGCGTGATGCCCAACGCATTGTGGCAACTGGCGCTGGTCTATCTGTTCCAGTGGTATGCGATGTTCATCTATTGGCAGTATGTATCGCATTCCATTGCGAAATCTGTCTGGAACGCCACCGTCGCCGACCATGCCCTGTATCAAGAGGCGGTGGGCTGGACCGGGCTGGTCAACGGTTTCTATAACGTCGTCACCTTTTCATCGGCCTTTGGTCTGGTCTGGCTGGCGCATCGCTGGGCACCCAAGATGGTCCATGCCTTTGCCGTCACGCTGGCAGGTGCGGCACTGCTGATCTTCCCGCATATTTCGAACAAATACATGCTGTTCGTGCCGATGATCGGGTTCGGGATCGGCTGGGCCAGCATGATGGGCGTGCCCTATCTGATCGCCGTGACCGAGATCCCCAAGGAACGCTATGGCGTTTACATGGGCATCATCAATATGATGATCGTGATCCCGATGCTGATCGAGACGGTGACATTCGGGTTTATCTACAAAACCTTCCTTGGATCGAACCCCAGCACGGCCATCAGTTTTGCCGGTGTGCTGCTGATCCTTGCGGCACTGGCGACGCTGATGATCCGCACCAAGCCGAACCAACCGGCCAGCAACCTGCCGATACCGGCGGCTGGCGGTCACTGACCGCCCTGCCCTGACTGAAAATTCAGCCGCGCCGGTTTTGCTGGCGCGGCTTTTTGCTGCGGGTGCGAGATGCGCCTTGCATGGGGTGTGGCAATAATCTAGCCATCAGGCAGATTTTCACGCAACTTTCCGAAAGGCCCAAGATGAGCTTTCGCACCCAGCCTCTGCCCGCCGCCCGCCTGAACCGCTGCCAGCTGTTCGGCCCCGGCTCTCGCCCCGCGCTGTTTGAAAAGATGGCGACTTCGGCGGCGGATGTCATCAACCTTGATCTGGAAGATTCCGTTGCGCCCGACGACAAGGAACAGGCGCGCAAGAACGTCATTCAGGCCATCGGTGACGTGGATTGGGGCGACAAAACGCTGTCGGTGCGGATCAACGGGCTGGATACGCCGTTCTGGTATCGCGACGTGGTGGACCTGCTGGAACAGGCCGGGGACCGGCTGGACCAGATCATGATTCCCAAGGCCGGGAACGCCAGCGACATTTATGCCGTCGATGCGCTGGTGACGGCGGTGGAAAAGGCCAAGGGGCGGGCAAAGCCCATTGCGTTTGAGGCGATTATCGAAACCGCCGCCGGCATATGCCATGTCGAAGAAATCGCGGCCGCATCCCCCCGGATGGAGGCGATCAGCCTTGGCGCGGCCGATTTCGCCGCCTCGATGGGCATGGCGACGACCGGCATCGGCGGGACGCAGGAAAACTATTACATGCACCGCGAGGGGGCGAAATACTGGTCCGATCCGTGGCACTGGGCGCAGGCCAAGATCGTGGCCGCCTGCCGCACGCATGGCGTTTTGCCGGTCGATGGTCCGTTCGGCGATTTCAGCGACCCCGAGGGCTTTCGCGCGCAGGCGCTGCGTTCGGCCACGCTGGGGATGGTCGGGAAATGGGCGATCCATCCCAGTCAGGTGGCGCTGGCAAATGAGGTGTTTTCGCCCAGCGACAAGGCCGTGACCGAAGCACATGAGATTCTGGCCGCCATGGCCGAGGCCACCCGCACCGGCGCAGGCGCGACCGTTTACAAGGGGCGGCTGGTGGACATCGCCTCGATCAAACAGGCACAGGTCATCGTCGATCAGGCCAACAAGATCGCCGCCAAAGGATGACACATACGCGCGCTGCGCAGCCTTCTGGGCAGGCGCAGCGCCTCAGCAGTCGATGTAGGACGACACTTCGATCAGGTTCCCGTCCGGGTCGCGGATATAGACCGAACAAAGCCGCCCCAAGGCGCCGCTTTTATCTGTCGGCCCTTCGACAATCTCCACCCCGCAGTCCTGGAAATGCCGCACCACCTCGTCCGGTGTGCTTTGGGTCAGAAAACAGATGTCATCGCTGCCCGGCGCGGGCACCAGCCCGGTAAACCACAGATCCTGACTGAAATCGGCGGGGCGCAGGTTGATCTTGCTTTGCCCGAACATCATGCTGGTTCTGATATGGCCCCCGCTCGCCGGGTTATCGACGCGCTTCATGCCAAGAACGCGCGCATACCATGCCGCTGACGCCTCGACGTTCGTGACGTTGATAACCAGATGATCGACAGCATCGACAGTCAGCATTCGATGTTCCTTGCGTTGGTTTCGGTCTCAAGTCGGGAAAGCTGGCACCGGCAGTCAGCTCCGCCGCACCAGCCGGAAGGCCGCTGACGCGCCCCAGCCCGCGATCACGGCGACCGCCAATGACATCAACCCGTAAAGCAGCGGCTGGTCAAAGGCCATGCGGTAAAGCCAGCGTTCCAGCCCGACCTTTCGCACCTCGATCGGGGCGCGATAGACGTCGATGATCCGGCCATCGCGCAACAGAAAGATGCGGGTGCGGTATTCGCCCTCGATCAGATTGGCAGGCAGCCGCACGTCGGCGCGGAACAGCGTCTGTTCGGCGATGTGAACATCGCCCTCGTCCAGACGATAGATCCCGTCCTGCTGGCGCTGACGGACCAGCGCCTCGGTAAAGGGCACGGTATCCTCGACCTGAACCGGCCCGGCAAAGGCGCGCATCGCCAGCGGCACCGAGATGCGATAGCGGGTGTCGTATTCCGGCAGCAAAATCTGCGACAACGGGGCCGAGGTTGTCACCACATAAAAACTGGGCACCGCACCCACATGCAGCGATTCGGTGTTCAACCAGATGCCCAGCTTGCGCGATTTGCGGCGGATGGTCAGCACCTGCCCCGGCCCCTCGACCGTGACGATCACCTGCAAGGGCGGACCGGGGGGGATCGGGGTTTCACGCTTGACCGCGCCATAGATCAGGATGTCGGACCCGTCAAAGCTGGCGGTGATCGCCACCGCATCGCTGGACAGGCCCGCGACCACCTCTTCCTGCGGGGGGGGCACGCCGGGTTCATCGGCGGGGCGGCCGAAATCGCGATAGGTGGGATAGGTATCATCGGGCTGCTGCGCAGCGGCGGCAACAGGCAGGGCGAACAGCAATGCAGCCAGCACAAACGCCCTCATGTCTGGCCCACCGCAATGGAATACAGATCGTCGGGCCGCAGGAACAGATCCAGCGCCAGCTTGCCGCAGACGGCCAGCACCAGCAGCGCCAGCAGGATACGCAACTGTTCCGCCCGCAGTTTGGCGCCCAGATGCGTGCCAAGCTGCGCGCCGGTCACGCCACCGACAATCAGCAGCACCGCCAGCATGATGTCCACGGTATTATAGCTGACCGCGTGCATCAGCGTGGTAAAGGCGGTGACGAAGGTGATCTGGAACAGCGAGGTGCCGACGACGACCTTGGTCGGCATTCCCAGCAGGTAGATCATCGCCGGAACCATGATAAAGCCGCCGCCCACCCCCATGATCGCGGCCAGCACCCCGACCAGCAGCCCGACCACCAGCGGCGGGATAACGCTGATATACAGGCCCGACGCCCGGAATTTCACCTTCAGCGGCAGGCGATGCACCCAATTATGCTGATGCAGCCGCTTGCGCACGGCGGGTTTGCGGCTGGCAGACAGGGCGCGCAGGCTTTCCTGCAACATCATCACCCCGATCAGGCCCAGAAACACCACATAGCAAAGCTGCACCACCAGATCGACCTGCCCCAGCCGTTGCAGCAGGGTAAAGACCCAGACGCCCAGCCACGACCCGACCATCCCCCCCGCCAGCAAGACCCCGCCCATGCGGAAATCGACCGTCTTGCGCTTCAGATGCGCCAGCACCCCGCTGACCGACGAGGCGACGACCTGATTGGCCCCGGTCGCCACCGCGATGGCGGGGGGGATACCGATAAAGAACAGCAGTGGCGTAATCAGAAAGCCGCCGCCGACGCCGAACAGCCCGCTCATCAATCCGACAATGCCGCCAAGGCCGATCAGCGTGAACGCATTGACCGAAACTTCGGCGATAGGAAGGTAGATCTGCATGGCCTGCCTGTTGTGCCCTTTCCCTATCCTGCCCGTGCTGCGGGGCGGCGTCAAAGGGCTTTGCGCCCGCTGTGCCTTGATGACTACACCATGCACCGTTAATCAGACGTAAAGTGACAGCGAAACGGGGCGGCGATGCGCATTCTCATTACCAATGACGACGGGATCAACGCGCCGGGGCTGGAGGTTCTGGCCGAAATCGCCGCCGAGATCGCCGGGAAGGATGGCGAGGTCTGGACCGTCGCCCCTGCCTTTGAACAATCGGGCGTCGGCCATTGTATCAGCTATTCCCGCCCGACCATGGTGGCGCAGCTTGGCCCGCGCCGCTTTGCCGCCGAGGGCAGCCCGGCCGATTGCGTGATGGCCGCCATTTCGGATGTGATGGCCGATAATCCGCCCGATCTGGTGCTGTCGGGGGTGAACCGGGGCAATAACGCGGGCGAAAACGTCATGTATTCCGGCACCATCGGTGGCGCGATGGAGGCGGCGCTGCAAGATGTGCCCGCCATTGCGCTGTCGCAATATCTTGGCCCCGAAACCGCCGCTCTGGACGATCCGTTTCAGGCCGCACGCCAGCACGGCGCCCGCGTGATCCGCGCCATTCTGGATCACGGCGACTGGAGCAGCGAGGCCGATTTCCCGCTGTTCTATAACGTGAACTTTCCGCCTCTGCCCGCCACGGCCGTGCGCGGCATCCGGGTGACGCCGCAGGGGCGGCGCGGCGGGTCGCGCTTTGCGATGCAGCCTTTTGACGCACCGAACGGGCGGCGGTATCTGTGGATTTCGGGCGGGCCGCAAAATGCCAGTGCTACACCGGGCAGCGATGTGGCGGCCAATCTGGACGGCTATATCGCCGTCACGCCGATGCGTGCCGATCTGACCTGCCGCGATTCGCTGCCCGGTGTGGCGGCGGCCCTGAACGAAGGCTGAGCGATGGAAGATGACGACGCCTCGGAACGCAAGATGCGGTTTTTGTTCCAGCTTCGCTCGCGCGGGGTGACCGATCCGCGTGTTCTGGCCGCGATGGAGCGGATCGACCGGGGCGAGTTCGTGCGCGGCCAGTTCGCCGAACGCGCCTATGACGACATGCCGCTGCCGATTCCCTGCGGGCAGACGATCAGCCAGCCCTCGGTCGTGGGGCTGATGACGCAGGCGCTGGAAACCGGGCCGCGCGACACGGTGTTAGAGGTGGGGACCGGATCAGGCTATCAGGCGGCGGTGCTGTCGGGGCTGGTGCGGCGCGTCTATACGGTGGACCGCCACCGCCGCCTTGTGACCGAGGCGCAGGCGCTGTTCGATCGGCTGGGGCTGACCAATATCACCGCGCAGGTGGCCGACGGATCGCGCGGCTTGCCGGATCAGGCGCCCTTTGACCGCATCCTTGTGACCGCCGCCGCCGAAGACCCTCCGGGGCCGCTGTTGGCACAGCTCAAGATCGGCGGTATCATGGTTGTGCCGGTGGGGCAGTCGGATGCGGTGCAAACGCTGATCCGGGTGCGCCGGGGCGAAGATGGGTTCGACTATGACGAATTGCGTCAGGTGCGGTTCGTCCCGCTGGTCGAGGGGTTGGGTCAGACATGACCCCCGGCCACGACACAGGCGAAAAGGGCAATAAAATGCACAATTCATTCAGGGCTTTGGCTGCGTCAGCCGGGCTGGCGGTTCTGGCGTCCTGCACCGGACAGGGCAGCGGCGGCATGGATATAGACCTGCGCGGGATGATCCCCGGCACGCTGAACACCGCGCCCGCAGCACAAGCAGCGCAGCCGCGCCCGGCCCCGGATGCACAGGGCGTCATCACCTTTCAGAACACCCGCGTCGCCGTGGCGCGGCAGGGCGATACGATCACCGCCATCGCCGCCCGGCTGGGGCTGAACGCGGCGCAACTGGCCAGCTATAACGCCATCGCCGCCAATGTGCCGCTGCACGCCGGGGCCGTGGTCGCCCTGCCCGGTCAGCCCACCGCACGCGCGGGCGGTGGCGGCAACCGGACCGCGGCTGCCCCCACACCCGCGGCGCAGCAAAGCGCGGGGGCGGCGCCTGCCTCTGCCGCGCCACGTCAGCATGTGGTGACGGCGGGCGAAACGGCGTGGTCCATTGCACGGCGCTATTCCGTCAGCGTAGCCGATCTGGCGGCGTGGAACGGCTTGCCCTCGGACATGAGCCTGCGGCCCGGTCAGCGGCTGCTGATCCCGGTTGCCGGTCTGGCCGCCCCCGCCTCTGCCTCTGCCGCACAGGCGGGGGCTGAAACTCGCACCGTCGCCGTGACCGCCCCCGGCACCGGCAGCCCCACGCCCCAGCCTCCGTCCGCGTCGCGCGCCTTGCCGACCGAACGGACGCCCGCCGCAGCAACTCCGGCCCCGCCGCCCGCAGGCCCCGATCTGGGCGCGACCCGCACAGCGGCCAGCACGCGCGGCAGGTTCACGATGCCGGTGAACGGCCCGATCATCCGCCCCTATGCCAAGGGCCGGAACGAAGGCATCGACATCGCCGCCCCCGCAGGCACACGGATCAACGCGGCGGCAAGCGGGCGCGTGGCCGCGATCACCCGCGACACCGAGGGCACGCCCATCGTCGTGGTCCGCCACGAAAACGATATGCTGTCGGTCTATGCCGGGATGGACGATCTGACCGTATCGCGCGGTGATGCTGTCAGCCGGGGGCAGGCTTTGGGGAAATCCACATCAAGCGGCGTGCTGCATTTCGAAATCCGGCGCGGCTTTGACAGCGTTGATCCCGAAGGGATGTTCTGACGCTCCGACTGCCTTGCAGGCGCGGCCTTTGGGAAACCAAGGCTTGCCGCGCCTGCTGTCTGGCGCGATGGTGGTGCATGGTCAGCTACGGCAGGCACCGCGCAAGGCGGGCCATCTCAGGTCGATGCCCCGCCAGCAGCCCACGCATTCCCCTGCGATCACATCGCTGATCCAACGAACCCCGCTCGGGTCCGCACCTGGCTGAGTCGCCCCGCGTGTCAATCAGCCCAAAGGCGGCCCAGGCGAACCGGAACAGCATGGGGTCAGAGACCGGCATCTGCGGTGGGTCCGGCACCCTTGGCTGGGTAGCATGGTCGATATTCCTGACCAGCATGGTCAGAACAAGGCCGCGCAGGTGGGGATTTTGCTACAATCGCAGGCCGTTGCGACAACCAGCGCGGCCAGTTTCCCCCGGTATCACGCGGCGGTGTGATCCTGCCTGTGGAAAGGCCGGAAAGGGCGCATCAAAAACCAGCGGTATCGCCAGCATCAAGCAAGCGGAGGCTGGTGGGCGGGGACAGTCTTAACGGATGTCCAGCGAGACCACGCCCTTGACATAGCGTGCGCCACGTTCGTCGCCCGGCGCGACCATGCGCAGCCCGTCGGGGATCGGCGCGCCGTCCAGTTCAAACCCGACCATGATCGGGCGGGCGCCAAAACCGGGGGCGATCTCTCCGACCGAAAAAGCCACCTGATGATCGTCGGTCGCCGTGACAAGGATGGTATAGCGCAGCGCCGTTTTCACGTCATCATCCAGATCGGTGTGGGCGGCAAGCACATCCCACAACAGCACACCCCGATACTGGCCGCGCATCTCGCCCCGGCTGCCGCCGTGGACGGTATCGACCTCTTGCACCGGCATCGCAGCCAGTGTTTCGGCGGTCAGCGTGACATTCAGCCCATCCGGCCCGGTCAGCACGACATCGGCAGTGGCAGCAACGGGCATCGCGACAGACAGCAGGATCGCAGCAAGGCGGGTCATCGGGCACCTTTCGATTCGATATGTTCACTCTACCATATCGCAGCAATGTGCCATCAATAAAGTCAGATTTTGTTCTACCTTCGTTCCCGATTTTCAGTTGCTTTTGTCTACGCGCGCATTATCTGATGCGCTTGAACCAAAGGAAACACGCCATGGAACAGAAGTTCATCGAGGTGCGCGGCGCGCGCGAACACAACTTGAAAGGCGTGGACATGGATATTCCGCGCGATCAGCTGGTGGTGATTACCGGGCTGTCCGGGTCGGGAAAGTCCTCGCTGGCCTTTGACACCATCTATGCCGAGGGGCAACGCCGCTATGTCGAATCGCTGTCGGCCTATGCGCGGCAGTTTCTGGACATGATGGGCAAGCCCGATGTCGATCACATCAGCGGCCTGTCCCCGGCGATCAGCATCGAGCAGAAAACCACCTCGAAAAACCCCCGGTCCACCGTGGGCACCGTGACCGAGATCTATGACTATCTGCGGCTGCTGTTCGCCCGCGCTGGCACCCCTTATTCCCCCGCCACCGGCCTGCCGATCGAGGCGCAGCAGGTGCAGGACATGGTGGATCGCATCATGGCGATGCCCGAGGGCACGCGCGCCTATCTGCTGGCCCCCATCGTGCGCGACCGCAAGGGCGAATATAAGAAAGAGTTTATCGAACTGCGCAAGCAGGGCTTCCAGCGTGTCAAGGTAAACGGCCAGTTCTATGAGCTGGACGAACCGCCGGTACTGGACAAGAAATTCCGCCACAATATTGACGTAGTGGTAGACCGGATCGTGACCGGCGGCGATATTGCGACGCGGCTGGCCGACAGCCTGCGCACCGCGCTGGATCTGGCCGATGGCATCGCCATTCTGGAAACCGCGACCGAGGAACCCGAGCGCATCACCTTCAGCGAGAACTTTGCCTGTCCGGTGTCGGGTTTCACCATTCCCGAAATCGAACCACGGCTGTTTTCGTTCAACGCGCCGTTCGGGGCCTGCCCGGTCTGTGACGGGCTGGGGGTGGAACTGTTCTTTGACGAACGGCTGATCGTGCCCGATGCCGCCCTGTCGGTGGACAAGGGGGCGATTGCGCCATGGGCAAAGTCGAAATCCGCCTATCTGACGCAAACCATCAACGCGCTGGCGAAACATTTCGGCTTCGACAAGAAAACCCCTTGGAAGGATCTGTCGCCCGATGTGCAGCGGCTGTTCCTGCACGGGTCTGGTAAAGAGGAAATCGAATTCCGCTTTGACGACGCGGGTCGGGTCTATCAGATCAGCCGCGCCTTTGAAGGGGTAATCCCCAACATGGAACGCCGGTTGCGCGAAAGCGATTCCGCCTGGGTGCGCGAAGAATTCGAGAAATATCAGAACAACCGTCCCTGCGGTGCCTGCAAGGGCTATCGCCTGAAACCCGAGGCGCTGGCGGTCAAGATCAACGGCAGCCATATCGGGCAGGTCGTCGAACTGTCGATCCGCGAGGCACTGGACTGGGTGCAGGCCGCCCCCGCCAGCCTGTCGAAACAGAAAAACGAAATCGCCACCGCGATTTTAAAGGAAATCCGCGAACGCCTTGGTTTCCTTGTGAATGTCGGCCTGGATTACCTGACGCTTAGCCGCGCGGCGGGCACGCTGTCGGGCGGCGAAAGCCAACGCATCCGGCTGGCCAGCCAGATCGGCAGCGGGCTGACCGGGGTGCTGTATGTGCTGGACGAACCCTCGATCGGCTTGCATCAGCGCGACAACGACCGGCTGCTGGATACGCTGAAAGGGCTGCGCGACGCGGGCAACTCGGTCATTGTGGTGGAACATGACGAAGACGCGATCCGCCACGCGGATTACGTCTTTGACATGGGACCGGGCGCGGGGGTGCATGGCGGCACGGTCGTTTCCAAAGGCACGCCCGAGGAAATCGCCGCCGACCCGGCCAGTCTGACCGGGCAATATCTGTCGGGCCAGCGTGAGATTGCCGTGCCCGGCCAGCGCCGCAAGGGGAACGGCAAGGCGGTCAAGGTTGTCGGCGCGACCGGCAACAACCTGAAAAACGTCAGCGCTGAATTCCCCTTGGGCAAGTTCGTCTGCGTCACCGGCGTTTCGGGCGGCGGCAAATCGACGCTGACGATTGAGACACTGTTCAAGACGGCATCCATGCGTCTGAACGGCGCGCGGCAGACGCCGGCACCCTGCGAAACGATCAAGGGGCTTGAGCTGCTGGACAAGGTGATCGATATCGACCAGCGGCCCATCGGGCGGACGCCTCGGTCGAACCCGGCGACCTATACCGGCGCGTTTACCCCGATCCGCGACTGGTTCGCCGGTCTGCCTGAATCGAAGGCGCGGGGCTATAAGCCCGGCCGGTTCAGTTTCAACGTCAAGGGCGGCCGCTGCGAGGCGTGCCAGGGCGATGGCGTCATCAAGATCGAGATGCACTTTCTGCCTGACGTTTATGTCGAATGCGAAACCTGCAAGGGCAAGCGGTATAACCGCGAAACGCTGGAGGTTCAGTTCAAGGGCAAATCCATCGCTGATGTGCTGGATATGACGGTCGAGGACGCGCAGGAATTTTTCAAGGCGGTGCCCTCGATCCGCGAAAAAATGGACGCGCTGATGCGGGTGGGACTTGGTTATATCAAGGTCGGCCAGCAGGCGACGACGCTTTCCGGGGGCGAGGCGCAGCGGGTCAAGCTGTCCAAGGAACTGTCGCGGCGATCCACCGGGCGGACGCTGTATATTCTGGACGAACCCACCACCGGCCTGCACTTTGAAGACGTGCGCAAACTGTTGGAGGTGCTGCACGAACTGGTCGATCAGGGCAACACAGTGGTGGTGATCGAACACAATCTGGACGTTATCAAGACCGCTGACTGGATCATCGACATCGGCCCCGAAGGCGGCGACGGCGGCGGTCGGATCGTCGCGACCGGCACCCCCGAAGACGTGGCCCGCATCAGCGAAAGCCACACGGGCCGTTATCTTGGGCCAATGCTGGGGGCCAGAGTGCGGGCGGCGGAATGATCCTGCAAGCCGCCCTGAACGGTGCGCGATCAGCGGATACCCTGCATCTGCCGCTGACACCGGATCAGGTGGCGGCGGATGCTGCGGCCTGCCGTGCGGCGGGGGCCGATTGCCTGCATCTGCATCCGCGCGATGATGCGGCACAGGAAACGCCGGCCCCCAACCATGTCGCGGCGCATCTGCGCGCCGTCCGCCTCGTCGCGCCCGGCATGGCGGCTGGTATCAGCACCGGAAACTGGATCACGCCCGCGCGTGGGCGACTGGAGGACATGGCGGCCTGGATTGACAAGCCCGATTACGTTATCTTTCCGAACCGGACGCGCCCGAGGTCATGGCACTGATGCGCCGCATGGGTATCGGGATCGAGCTTGGCCTTGCCAGCCTTGCCGATCTAGACCGGCTGTTGGGCCTGTCCGACCCGGCGGCGGGTGCCGTCCGCGCCATGATCGAGATGGATACGGGCGACCTGAGCGGCAACGAGCCGGTGGCTCGGGTCATGCTGTCCCGCATCCGCCGCGATCTGCCCGATCTGCCGGTGCTGTTGCACGGCGTTGACGGCACCGCATGGGATTTCGTCGTCCGCGCCCGCAACTGGGGGTGCGAGGCCGCGCGCATCGGGCTGGAAGATGTGCTGACCGCACCCGATGGCTGTGCCGCGAACAATGCCGAACTGGCGACAGCGGCGCGGGTAATGCTGACCACCTAAGCCGTCCTGACCTCTTGGCCACACGATTTCACTGAATCTTTAACCTTCCGATCTATCCTGCATCCATCCAGCCAGAGGCCCGATCATGACCCCGACCTTTCCCCGCACCCCTGACGACCTGCCCCGCGCGTGGGGCCTGACCGGCGACGTGCCGGTGAAAATCTGGGAACGGTTTTCGCCCGCGTATGAGGCGCAGGCAGAACGGCTGATCCATGCCATCGCGGCGCAGGGCTATGGCGCCGAATTCGGCGGCGCGGGCAGCGAGGATGGGGAATTCATCATCATCACCCGCGCGGGCGAGGCTGTGGCACTTATTCATCTGGAAGATCCGGCCGAGGCGCAGGAACTGGCCGCGCTGGATGATGCCGCACTGGCCGCATGGCTGGCCAAGGCCGCCGCGTGACGCCGGTCATCTGGCAACGGATCGAAGGTGCGCTGATGGCCCTGGCCGCGCTGGCGCTGGCCATCGCCATGTCGCCGGGCTGGCCGTGGGGCAATTGGTCGAGCGAATGACCGGTGGCCAGCCCGCGACGCAGGAAATCCAGCAGATGATCGGCAGTGTTCATCCGGCCCCCTTTTGCGCGCCCCAGCCCCGCCGCACGGACTACGGAACGGAAAAATGCCGCGCTTGTATTTTTCCTCTTGCGCCCGGCACATCCTCCGATTAAACGCGCCAAACCGAAACGGAGTGCGGGCGTAGCTCAGGGGTAGAGCATAACCTTGCCAAGGTTAGGGTCGTGAGTTCGAATCTCATCGCCCGCTCCAGTTTCTTTCCAGCCATTGCTGTCAGACGATCACCGGCCAATGCGCCGGTTGTCATCATCTTGTCACGACAGCGCGCAGCTTTCGTCATAATCGCGCCGCATAACCGCCCCATCGACAACTCAATGGGATCGTCATGCGCCACCTTTTTCTGACCGCAACCATTCTGACCGCCGCCGCCCCCGCACTGGCCGAGGACAGCTTTCCCGCCACGCTGGCCGGGCACACCTTTGTTCCGGCGATGACCATGACCGCCCCGCCCGCCGACGCACCTCGCGATGCCTGGGTGTCGGGCAAGTTCACCGGCGAAGCCCCAAACCGCCAGCCGATGACCAGGCCCGGCGATACCGGCGCGGCCTATGGCAGCCATCCGACCGGCATCAGCCTGCCGTTTTTGGGGCAACCGATTCAGGGCTTTTCCGGCTTTGCGATGAACCGGGCCGAGGATGGCGCAGTCTATGTGCTGATCGACAACGGCTTTGGGTCCAAAGCCAACAGCCCCGACGCGCTGCTGATGTTCAACCGCATGACGCCGGATTTTGAATCGGGCAAGGTCGCGATCACCGAAACCGTGTTTCTGCATGACCCCGATCACAAGGTGCCGTTCCGCATCGCCTATGAGGGCAGCGATTCCCGCTATCTGACCGGGGCTGATTTCGACCCCGAAAGCATTCAGGTGCTGAACGATGAGGTCTGGATCGGCGACGAATTCGGCCCGTGGCTGATCCGCGCCGGGCTGGACGGGCGCATCATCGACGTTTATCCGACGCTGATCGACGGCCAGCCGCTGCGCAGCCCCGACCACCCTGCCCTGCGCATTCCGGCCACGGCGGGCACGGATTATCAAAGCCAGCGGTCCGGCGGTTACGAAGGGATGGCCCTGCAACCCGGCACCAACCTGCTGTGGGCGATGCTGGAAAAGCCGCTGCTGGCCGAAGGCGGCGAACCAGAGGGCAATTTCCTGCGCGTGCTGATCTTTGATCCGGCGGCGGGTGAATGGACCGGCGAGACTGCGCGCTTTGCCCTGGCCGAAGGGGCCACCGCCATCGGCGATTTCAACTTTATCGACAATACCCGCGCGCTGGTAATCGAGCGCGACAATGGCGAGGGCGACCCGTCGCTGAAATGCCAGGGCGAACCGGCGCAGGATTGTTACCCGAACCCGGCGCTGCACAAGCGTATCGTGCTGGTCGATACCGCCGACCGTGACGCCGATGGCTTTATGCGCCGCATCGGTCATATCGACCTGATGAACATCGCCGACCCGGACGGGCTGGCGCGGCTGGACACCTCGCGCATGGGGGACGGGCCGTTCACCTTTCCCTTCTTTACCATCGAAAACGTGATGGCGGTCAGCAACACGCAGATCATGGTCGCCAACGACAACAACCTGCCGTTTTCCGCCGGGCGCAAGCTGGGCGAGGCGGCACAGAACGAGTTCATCCTGCTGGATGTGCCTGAATTTCTGGCGGCGCGCTGACATGGACGGGCGGCACGGATTTTTTCGCGCCGCCCCCCTTGCACCCCGCTGCGCCGGGCGTTACATCCTGCGCACCGAAACGGAGTGCGGGCGTAGCTCAGGGGTAGAGCATAACCTTGCCAAGGTTAGGGTCGTGAGTTCGAATCTCATCGCCCGCTCCAGTCGGCAAAGGCCGCCTGTAAGGGCGGCGTTTTTATTTGTGGCGATCCGATGACCTGTAAGATGCCGCCGGACAGCGAACACATACAACCGTCGGGTCGGGTCGGGTCGGGTCGGGTCGGGTCGGGTCGGGAAAAGGTTGGCAGGACTGGTTAAAAAGGCAACAGTCCGGTTCACATCCCCCTGCCACCGGGATGCGGACAAATCTGACACTGTAAACCTCCGCCCGTCCTTTGCTGCATCCCGCTACATCTGTCAAGAAAATCAGCAACGATGGACAAGATGACGATTAAAAATTTGTCCCTTCCCCTGTCAGAGCGTCTGATCCAGGCCGGAATGGAAATCTTGCTGTCAGGCGAGCCGCTGACCCTGCGTGGCGCTGCGGCGCGGGCGGGGGTGTCGCACGGGGCACCGGCGCATCACTTTGACGGCTTGTCAGGGTTGCAGACCGCCATCGCCACCAAGGCATTCCGCGATTTCGGCAAGCTCTTGCGTGATGCGCTGAACCAGCCGGTGGCGGCCGACCACCCCGAACCGGCGCGCGAAAGGTTGCGCAATCTGGGCCGCGCCTATTGCCACTTTGCCCAGCATCAAGGGGCACTGTTCGATCTGATGTTCCTCAAGACCGATGTGGATCATGATAACGCAGATTTGGTCAGTGCGATGGGATATGCCTATGAACCGCTGCGCACTGCCACAGCCCCCTTTATCAAGGGCCGCGACCGGAACATGATCGAGACGGTAATCTGGTGTGTTGCACATGGCTATGCCGTGCTGGGCTGTGCCGAACGGGTGAACGGCCTGCCCCCGCCCTTTGGTGCGCCCTCGCTGGACGATCTGATGCAGGCTATGAGCGTTATGGACATATTGCAGCCGGCGGAACCGGCTGCAACAGATCAGACGTCTTAACCGTCCACGCGGATACGGGCGTTTTCGGGGTCGAAGGGGCTGTCCTCGGTCACTTGGGCGTTCCACAGCTCGCGGAACATGCGCACTTTCAGTTTCGTGCCCGGCACCGCCAGATCAGGTCGGACATAGCCCATGCCGATCTGCTTGCCAAAGGCCACCGAATACCCGCCCGAGGTCAACCGCCCGACGCGCTGCCCGTCCAGGAACAGCCCCTCGCGGCCCCACGGGTCGGCGTCATCCGGCCCGTCGATCAGCAGGGTGACGCATTTCGACCGGATGCCCTTGGCCTGCATCGCGTCTTTGCCGTTGAAGGATTTCGACAGATCGACAAAGCGATCCAACCCGGCCTCTAGCGGGGTGGCATCGCGGCCCAGTTCGGTGCCAAAGGCGCGATAGGATTTTTCCTGCCGCAGCCAGTTCTGCGCCCGCGCGCCGACCAGTTTCAGCCCGTGCTTTTCGCCCGCCTTAATCAGTTCATCCCACAGGTAACGGCCGAATTCGATGGGATAGTGCAGTTCCCAGCCCAATTCGCCGGTATAGGCGACGCGAATGGCGCGGACGGGGCACATGCCCAGTTCGATGTCGCGCACCGATAGCCACGGGAATCGCTTGTTGCCCAGCACCGTGTCGGGGTCGGCGTCGCGCACCAGTTCGCGCAGGATCGCGCGGCTGTTCGGCCCGGCCAGCGCATAGACGCCCCATTGCGTGGTGATGTCCTGAATGATGACGGGGCCGAATTCGCCACCCATTTCCTCGGCCAGCTTGCGCAGGTTGTCGCCGTCGTAATCGGCCCAGGCCCCGGCAGAGATGACATAGTAATCATCCTCGGCCAACCGCACGATGGTGTATTCGGTGCGCGTGGTTCCGGCTTCGGTCAGGGCATAGGTCAGGTTGATGCGCCCGACCTTGGGCAGTTTATTGGTGGTGAACCAGTCCAGAAACGCTGTCGCGCCGGGACCATAGACCCGATGCTTGGCAAAGGCCGATGCGTCGATCAGCCCGGCGGTTTCGCGCACCGCCTTGGCCTCGTCCAGCGCATATTGCCACCAGCCGCCGCGACGGAACGACCGCGCGGCATGATCGTCAAAGCCCTGCGGCGCATAGTAGTTCGGACGTTCCCAGCCGTTCACCTGCCCCATCTGCGCCCCCGCCGCGATCTGGCGGTCATAGGCGGGCGCGGTGCGCAGCGGGCGCGCGGCTTCGCGTTCTTCGTCGGGGTGGTGCAGAACGAAAACGTGTTCGTAGCATTCCTCGTTCTTTTTCACCGCGTAATCGGTGGTCATCCAGCGCCCGAAACGGCGCGGATCAAGGCTGGCCATGTCGATTTCGGCCTCGCCCTGCGTCATCATCTGCGCCAGATAATAGCCGGTGCCCCCGGCGGCGGTGATACCAAAGCTGAACCCTTCGGCCAGCCACATATTGCGCAGACCAGGTGCCGGGCCGACCAGCGGATTACCATCGGGCGTATAGCAGATCGGGCCGTTGAAATCGTCCTTGAGGCCCACGGTTTCCGAGGTTGGAATCCGGTGGATCATCGACATGTATTCTTCTTCGATGCGTTCCAGATCCAGCGGAAACAGATCGGCGCGGAAACTTTCCGGCACGTCATATATGAACCGCGCCGGCGCATTGCGTTCATAGGGGCCAAGAATCCAGCCGCCGCGTTCCTCGCGCACATACCATTTCGCATCGGCATCGCGCAGAACGGGGTGTTCGGGGTTGCCTTCGGCCCGCCATTTCACCAGCGCGGGATCGGGTTCGGTGACGATATACTGATGTTCCACCGGGATCGCGGGGATCTTGATCCCCAGCAGGCGGGCGGTGCGCTGTGCATGGTTGCCTGTGGCGGTCACGACATGTTCGGCGTGGATTTCAAAGGGTTCATTGGCGGGCACAAGGTTGCCGCCCTTTTCCACCATGCGATCGCAGGTGACGATCCATTCATCGCCGGTCCATTTATAGGCATTCACCTGAATCTTGCGCTCGATCGAAGCACCGGCCATGCGGGCGGCGCGGGCCATCGCCTGCGTCACATCGGCAGGGTTGATATAACCGTCAGTCGGGTGAAACAGCGCGCCTTTCAGGTCTTCGGTGCGCACCAGCGGCCAGCGGTCCTTGATCTGCGCGGGCGTCAGGAATTCGTGTTCGACCCCGACGGTTTCAGCGGTGGCGGAATACAGCATGTATTCATCCATCCGTGCATCGGTCTGCGCCATGCGCAGGTTGCCCACGCGCGCGAAACCCGCGTTCAACCCGGTTTCCGCCTCTAGCCCCGAATAGAGTTTCACCGAATAATCATGGATATGGCTGGTCGCATAGCCCATGTTGAACAGCGGCAGCAAACCGGCGGCGTGCCAGGTGGACCCGGCGGTCAGTTCGTCGCGTTCGAGCAGCATGGTATCCCAGCCCGCGCGCGCCAAATGCAGCGCGATCCCGCAGCCGACGGCCCCGCCACCCACAACCAACGCCTTTACATGTGTCTTCATAGCCCGAATCCCCTGTCAGCCTGTCGTCTTTTTCTAGTCAGACAGTCCGCGCGCGCGACAGGGGCAGGCGACAGGTTGCGGCCAGAATGCGACATTCGGCACCTCTTGCACGCCTGACCGGGCACCCTGCCCCCTTTTCCTGCGCCGCCACCCGCGCTATCACACCGCCATGCTGAAAACCCGGATCATTCCCTGTCTTGATGTCGCCGATGGCCGCGTGGTCAAGGGCGTGAATTTCGTTGACCTGATCGACGCCGGTGATCCGGTCGAGGCGGCCAAGGCCTATGATGCGGCGGGCGCGGACGAGATCTGCTTTCTCGACATTCATGCGACACATGAAAACCGTGGCACCATGTTCGATCTGGTGACGCGCACGGCCGAACAATGCTTTGTGCCGCTGACGGTCGGCGGCGGCGTGCGGTCGCATACCGATGTGCGGGCGCTGTTGCTGGCGGGGGCGGACAAGGTGTCGTTCAACTCGGCTGCGGTGGCTGACCCGGATGTGGTGGCTGCGGCGGCAGATCGGTTCGGCAGCCAGTGTATCGTCGTGGCCATCGACGCCAAGACGGTCGCGCCGGGGAAATGGGAAATCTTCACCCACGGCGGTCGCCGCCCGACGGGAATCGACGCGGTGGAATTCGCCCGCACGGTCGAGGCGCGCGGCGCGGGTGAGATATTGTTGACCAGCATGGACCGCGACGGCACCAAGACCGGCTTCAACATCCCGCTGACGCGCGCCATTGCGGATGCGGTGAACATCCCGGTCATCGCCTCGGGCGGGGTCGGCACGCTAGATCATCTGGTCGAGGGTGTGACGCAGGGCGGGGCCTCGGCAGTGCTGGCGGCATCCATTTTCCACTTTGGCACCTACACCATCGGCGAGGCCAAGGCCCATATGGCCGCCGCCGGTATCCCGGTGAGGCGGACATGAGCGCGCTGGATCGCCTTGCCGCCACCATCACCGCACGCAAGGGCGCGGACCCCGACGAAAGCTGGACGGCCAAGCTGCTGTCCAAAGGCCCCGAGAAATGCGCCGAAAAATTCGGTGAAGAAGCGATCGAGGCCGTGATCGAGGCCGTGCGTGGCGACCGCGCGCGCCTGACCGCCGAGGCGGCGGATGTGATCTATCACCTGCTGGTGATGCTGGCGGCGCGGGATGTGACGCTGGCCGACGTGCTGGCGGAACTGGAGCGGCGCGAGGGTGTGTCAGGCATCGCTGAAAAGGCGGCGCGGTAGGGGGGCTTGCGCCCCCTCTTGGCCTTGCGGCCAATTCACCCCCTGAGGATATTTTCGGACCAAAGATAGGGGCAGGTTTGCCAGTCACGCCGCCAGCGTCACCCAGACCGGGACGTGATCGCTGGGTTTTTCCTTGCCCCGCGCATCGCGGTCAACGCCCGCATCCTGCATCAAGTCGGCGGCCTGTGGTGACAGCAACAGGTGGTCGATGCGGATGCCGTTATCCCGTTCCCACGAACTGCCCTGATAGTCCCAGAAGGTGAACGGGCCGCGCAGGGCAAAGGGATCGCGGATACGGATGGCGTCGGTCCAGCCGTCCCATACGATCCGGCGCAGGGCGGCGCGGCTGTCGGGCAGGAACAGCGCATCATCCACCCATGCCTGCGGGCGGGCCGCGTCGCGGGCTTCGGGGATGACGTTGTAATCGCCCAGCATCACCACCGGCATTTCGGATGCCAGCAACGCGCGGGCGCGGCTGCGCAGGCGGTTCATCCAGGCCAGTTTATAGTCGTATTTCGGCCCCGGTGCCGGGTTGCCATTGGGCAGATACAGGCCCGCGATGCGCACTGCCGTATCGCCGATCACACTCGCCTCGATCCAGCGGGCCTGTTCATCGGCATCATCGCCGGGCAGACCGCGCGTCACATCCTCAAGCGGCAGGCGTGACAGGATGGCGACGCCGTTAAAGCTTTTCTGGCCGTGGGTTTCCACGTTCCAACCCAGGTCGGTGAAGTGATCGCGGGGGAAACCCTCGTCCACGGATTTGATCTCTTGCAGAACCACCACATCGGCGTCGGTTTCGGACAGCCAGTCAGTCAGCGCGTTAATGCGCGCCTTGATGCCGTTGATGTTGAATGTCGCAATCTTCATCCGTCCCCCTTTGGCGCGGTCACGATCAGTTTGTCGATCCGCAGCCCGTCCATATCGGCCACCTCAAAGCACCAGCCCCGGTCGGTGAACACTTCGCCCGTGCGCGGGATACGGCCCAAAAGGTGCAGCACCAGACCGGCGACGGTGGCAAATTCGCCGCGCGGCAGGCTATAGCCCGTCTCGCCTGCGAATTCATCCGCGTTTTCCGCACCCGAGACAAGCCAGCTGCCATCCTCGCGCCGGATCATGTCGGGTTCTTCGCCCTCGATGTCGATGAAATCGCCAGTGATCGCGCCCAGCAGGTCCATCGCTGTCACCACACCTTCGAAATGGCCGTATTCGTCATAAACCAGCACCATGCGGGCCGGTGTGGTGCGCAGCTTGCCGATGACATCGACGGCGCTGGCCACGTCCAGCACCACCGGAGCTTCGCGGATCACGCTGGCCGGATCGGGCTGCGCGCCGCCATCGGGCAAAAGATCGCGCAGGGCGATCACGCCTTTGACATCATCTGGATTACCGTCGATCACCGGCAGCCGCGAAACGGTCGCGCGTCGTGCCGTCGTCAGCACCACATCAGTGCCCCGTGACAGGTCCAGCACCGTGACATCGCGGCGCGGCGTCATCATGGCCCGTGCGGTCCGGTCGGCAACGCGCATCACCCCCGAGATCATCGCCTGTTCGGCGGGCAGCAGCACACCGGCTTGCGCCGCTTCGGCCAGCGTCAGGCGGATTTCCTCGTCGGTGATGGTGCTGGCGTTCTGTTTGCGGATACCCAGCAGGCCCAGCACCAGGCGCCCGGTGCTATCCAGCAGCCAGACCAGCGGGGCGGCGATCCGGGCGATAGCGGTCATCAGCGGGGCCACGCGCGCCGCGACCTTTTCGGGGTTGGACAGCGCGATCTGTTTGGGCACCAACTCGCCCACGATCAGCGACAGAAAGGTGATCGCGGCGACCACCAGCCCCACACCCAAAGGCGCGGCCAGCGTGGCGGGCAGGCCCAGTCCGGCCAGCGCCGTCCCCGCGCGCAGCCCCAGCGTCGCCCCGGACACGGCACCGTTCAGAATACCGACCAGCGTGATCCCGATCTGCACCGATGACAGAAAGCGCCCCGGATTTTCCGCCAGCCGCAGCGCCGCATCCGCCCCGCGCCCACCCATCGCCTGCAAGCGCATGGGGCGCGACGAGACCACCGCCAGCTCCGCCATGGCCAGCGCGCCATTCACCAGCGTCAGCGCCAGGATAATGGCGATTTCCAGCCACATCAGATGGAAAACGAGGTGCCACAGCCGCAAGAGGACGCGGCATTCGGATTCTCGATCACGAACCGCGCGCCGATCAGTTCTTCGCTAAAATCAATCACCGCGCCCGCCAGAAACGGCAGCGAGACGGGATCGACCACCACCGTCTGACCGCCGCCGTTCAGGACCAGATCGTCAGCGGCGGCATCGTCCAGCCGGATATCATACTGAAATCCCGAACAGCCGCCCCCCGCCACGGCCACCCGCAAGGGGCGCGGCGCGGCACCGGCGTTGATCTCGGCCAGCCGGGCAAAGGCGCGGTCGGTGACTTTCGGTGGCAGGTTCATGGGGCGTTCCCGTTTTCGTCGTGTTCCCCCGAATATAGGCTTACCCCTGCATTGCCGCAAGGAAGCCCCATGACCGCAGCACCCTATGCCAGCCAGCCCGACGCCAGCCGAGGCCGCCTGTTCTCCGAGGCGCTGTCCACCTTTCGCAGCCCGTGGCAGCGAGATCGCGACCGGATCATCCATTCCAGCGCGTTCCGGCGGCTGAAACACAAGACGCAGGTTTTCGTCGAACTGGAAGGCGACGCCTATCGCGGCGATTATTTCCGCACCCGCCTGACTCATACGGTCGAGGTGGCGCAGGTCGCCCGAACCATCGCCGGGGCCTTGGGCCTGAACACGGATCTGGCCGAAACCGTGGCGCTGGCCCATGATCTGGGCCACCCGCCATTCGGTCACACGGGCGAGGATGCGCTGGCGGCATTGATGACCCCTTACGGCGGATTCGATCACAATGCCCAGGCGCTGCGCATCGTCACCCGGCTGGAGCGGCATTATGCGGGCTTTGACGGGCTGAACCTGACATGGGAATCGCTGGAAGGCATCGCCAAGCACAATGGCCCAGTCACTGGCCCGCTGCCCTATGCGCTGGCCGAGGTGAACGCGGCGTGGGATCTGGAACTGCACACGAATGCCAGCGCCGAAGCGCAGGTGGCCGCCGTGGCCGATGACGTGGCCTATAATCATCACGATCTGCATGACGGGCTGCGCGCCGGTCTGTTCACCGAGGATGATCTGGCCGAACTGCCCGTCGTCGGCCCCGCCTTTGCCGAAGTGGACCGGCTGCACCCCGGCCTCGATCCGATGCGCCGCCGCCACGAGGCGCTGCGCCGCGTCTTTGGCATCATGGTCGAGGATGTAATCGCCGTTGCCCGTAACCGCCTGACCGGCCTGCAACCGCAATCCGCCGATAACATCCGCGCCATGGACGGGCCGATCATTCGCTTCTCCAAGCCGCTCTATCAGAACATCAAGGCGATCAAGGCGTTCCTCTTCACCCGCATGTATCGCGCGCCCTGCGTGGTGGACGAACGCGCCCATGTGACCAGGGTGCTGAACGACTTGTTCCCACTGTTCCTGCATGATCCGACGCAACTGCCCGAGGACTGGGCCGGTATCGCCAAAGCGACACCTGACGAAACCGGGCGCGCGCGGGTGGTGCTGGATTACATCGCGGGCATGACGGATCGCTATGCCATGGCCGAACACGGGCGCCTGTTCGGAGTCGGCGAACGGGACGGTTAACAGCGCGGTCGCAAAGGGGGCGCTCGCGCCCCCTCTTGGCCTTGCGGCCAATTCACCCCCTGAGGATATTTTTAAACGAAAGACAAACGCCGCGTCGTCTTTCGTTGATAAATATCCTCGGGGGGAGCCGCGGAACGCGGCGTGGGGGGGCAGACAGCCCCCCGTGCGACAGTGCGGTCAGTCGCGATTATCGAAGTCGTCGTTCTCGTCGTCGTCATCGCCAAAGCGAGCGTCGTCGGCGTATTCGTCCTCGCCGTCGCCGACGTATTTCGATGACAGCGCGATCGAATGGTTATCATGCGCCGGGTCCATCACCACATCGGACGGAATTTCCCCGGCCAGCCATTCGCGGATTTCATCACGGGCCTCGGCCGGGTCCTGTTCCGTAACCTGAGCGATATAGGCGATGAAGGCGCGTTGATCGCCGTCGATTTCATCCAGATCAGCCTCGCTCGTTTCGGGCCAGCGATCCAGAATCGCCTCGTAGAAGGCATTCCAGTTGTCCTGCACATGACGCCATTTCATTGGCCAGCCTCCCTTACTGCGCCGCCTGCCACCAGACTTCGGGCATAAAGCCCGGCCAGTCACCATAAAGCGGGGTATGTTCAGGATAATGCAGATCGGCGCCATGGGCCAAGCGGGAAATCGGTGAATAGCTGACCGGAATGACATAGCGTCCTGCCGTCAGCACCCGGTCCAGCGCGCGAACGGCGGCGGTGTAATCCTCGGCGGTTGCCGCGTTCAGCATGGTTACGATCATCGCCTCGGCGGCAGGGCTGTTCATGCCCATCCAGTTGCGGCTGCCGGGGCGGGTGACGCCCTCGTGCCCCCAATATAGCATCTGTTCGTTCCCCGGTGACAGGCTGAGCGCACGCTCAAACCAGGCCATATCGAACTGATAGTTACCCGTTCGTTCGATATATTGCGCTGAATCCAGCAGGGTGACGCGTGGCGTGATACCCAGATTGGCCAGTGCCTGCACATAAATATCGACAATCTGCTTGGTTTCCGAGGCGGTGCGCATCGCCGTCCCCGCCTGATTGAGCAGGATTTCAAAGTGGAACGGTTGGCCTTGCGCGTTCTTGAGCACGCCATCCTGCACCGTCCAGCCTGCCTGTTCCAGCAAGGCCAGCGCACGGCGCAGACCCGCGCGATCCAGCACCCGGTCAGTGCCCTGGGGCAGCGCATAGCCCTCAATCGTGCCGGGCGGCAGGTCGGCGGCAAAGGGGGCCAGCAACTCGGCCTCGCGCCCCTGCGCCGCCTCGCCCGGTGTCATGGCCAGCGGCGAGTTGGCGAAATAGCTGGTGATCCGCGGCTCTCGCCCGCCATTCAGCACACCGTCGATAAAGCGAAAGTTGAACGCCTCGATCATCGCCTGCCGCACCCGCCAGTCGGCAAAGATCGGATTGCGGGTGTTCATCACCAGCCCCATGATCCCCGACGGACGCTGATGCGGGATGTCCGACTGCACCACGCGCCCCTGCGTCAGCAGTGGAAAATTATACTCGGTCGCCCATTTCTGGGCCGAAAGCTCGCGCCAGAAGGTGACTTCACCGGCCTTGAACGCCTCGAACATCGCGTTGGCGTCGGCAAAGTAATCATAGCGGATCGTATCCAGATTGTGCAGGCCGCGATTCAGCGGCAGATCCTTGCCCCAGTAATCAGGATTGCGGCGAAATGTGATCGAGCGGCCCGGATCGACACGATCCACCACATAAGCGCCCGAACCGATTGGCGCCTCCAACCCTGATTCCGCGAAATCCTTGCCGTCCCATTGTGCCTTTTTCAGAACCGGGCGCATGCCCATCAGCAATGGCAACTCTCGATCGGGTTCGGTAAAGGTCAACCGCAGGCTGCGTTCGCCGGTCTGTTCGATGCGCTCGATCTTGGCCCAGGTCGCCAGATAACGGGGATGCCCGACTGTCCCCAGCGTTTCATAGGACCAGATCACATCTTCGACCGTAACCGGCGATCCATCGGAAAACCGCGCCTGAGGGCGAAGGGTGAATTCGACCCACATGTGATCGGGGCCTGTCTCGACCGTCTCCGCCAGCAGGCCGTAAAGAGTAAACGGTTCATCAATACTGCGATACATCAGGCTTTCGGCCACATGCACGCCCACGCCCCAGGCCGCATTGCCTTTCAGCACCCAGGGTTTAAGCGAATCGAATCCCCCCGGCTCGGCCAGACGAATCGCCCCGCCCTTGGGCGCGTCCGGGTTGGCGTAGGGCAGATGATCGAAGCCCGGCGGCAAGGCCGGTTCGCCATACATCGCAATGCCATGGGCGGGTTCAGCAAGGCTTGCCAGCGGCATCGCTGCAACAGTCCCGCAGACCAGCGTGGCGGCCCAAAAACCGCCGCGGATCGCGGAAATGTCAAGGAATTTGAAGATTCTCATCGCTGCCAGCCTGCCTTTCCTAAGATTGTCTGCGATTTCAACCGCCAGACCGGCGCGCCGTCAACGCCCCGGCCAAAGTTCGCCTTGGAATCACCCATCCGGTGGCGTATAACATGCTCACTGCTCGATAGGTTTCTTGCCTGTATGAAACCTGCCTCATGACTTGCGCCCGCCTTGTGCGGGCGCTTTTTTTATTGCCCGGCGGGGTTGCGGCGAACTGTCAGCCCAAATTGCTTTCCCTCGGGTCGGGGAACACATATAACCCGATACAAATCCCCGCGCGACCAGAACGCGGCCACCCCAACAAGCCAGAGGACGGCATGAGCAAGGACTCCGATAACAAGAAACCGGAAAACGCAGGCGACGTGGCCTTTATCCAGGCCTTGGCGGAATTGCTGAACCGGAATGACCTGACCGAACTGTCGGTCAAGCGCGAATACGGTGAAAATGACCGCCTGACTGTCAGCCTGTCCAAAGGCGGCAAGGCCATCATGATGCAAGCCCCGGCTTCCATGCCCGCGCCGGTTGCCGCAGCACCTGTCAGCCCCTCGACCCCGACGGCAGCGCCGGGCGCAACCACCGACGACCCCGCCAGCCTGCCCGGTGCCGTCACCTCGCCCATGGTCGGCACGGCCTATCTGTCGCCCGAACCCGGCGCGGCCCCCTTTGTCACCATCGGTCAGACCGTGGCCGAGGGCGATACCCTGCTGATCGTCGAGGCGATGAAGACCATGAACCATATTCCGGCCCCACGCGCAGGGACGGTGCGGCGAATTCTGGTCGATGACGGCACCCCGGTCGAATTCGGCGCCCCTCTGATGGTCGTCGAGTGAGGCGGCCATGTTCGACAAGATCCTGATCGCCAATCGCGGCGAAATCGCGCTGCGGGTGATCCGCGCCTGCCGCGAAATGGGCATTCAGTCGGTGGCAGTGCACTCGACCGCCGACACCGACGCCATGCATGTGCGTATGGCCGATGAATCGGTCTGCATCGGGCCGCCGTCCTCGTCGGCCAGCTATTTGTCGATGCCTGCCATCATCTCGGCCTGCGAAATCACCGGCGCGCAGGCGGTGCATCCCGGCTATGGCTTCCTGTCGGAAAACGCGGGCTTTGTGCAGATGCTCGAGGACCACGGCATCAGCTTTATCGGCCCGACCAGCGAACACATCCGCCTGATGGGCGACAAGATCACCGCCAAGGAAACCGCGAAATCGCTGGGTATTCCGGTGGTGCCGGGGTCCGATGGCGGCGTGCCCGACATCGAAACCGCGCGCAAGGTCGCCGATGACATGGGCTATCCCGTCATCATCAAGGCAACGGCGGGCGGCGGCGGGCGCGGCATGAAGGTCGCCAAAGATGCCGCCGCGCTGGAAACCGCCTTCCGCACCGCGCGGGCCGAAGCCAAGGCAGCCTTTGGCAACGACGAAGTTTATATCGAAAAATATCTGCAAAAACCGCGTCATATCGAAATTCAGGTCTTTGGCGACGGGCGTGGCAAGGGCGTTCATCTGGGCGAACGTGACTGTTCGCTGCAACGCCGCCACCAGAAGGTGCTGGAAGAGGCACCCGGCCCAGTCATCACTGCTGAACAGCGCGCCGAAATCGGTGGCATCTGTGCCCGTGCTATCGGCGAAATGGGCTATCGCGGTGCCGGAACCATCGAGTTCCTGTTCGAAGACGGACAGTTCTATTTCATCGAAATGAACACCCGGCTTCAGGTGGAACACCCCGTGACCGAGGCAATCTTTGGCGTCGATCTGGTGCGTGAACAAATCCGCGTGGCGGCGGGCCTGCCGATGGAGCTGGAACAGGATGATCTGTCGATTCGCGGCCACGCGATCGAGGTGAGGATCAACGCTGAACGCGTGCCCGGCTTTACCCCCTGCCCCGGTCGGATCACGCAATATCACGCGCCAGGTGGCTTGGGCGTGCGGATCGATTCGGCGCTGTATGACGGCTATTCGATCCCGCCCTATTACGACAGCCTGATCGGCAAGCTGATCGTGCATGGCCGTGACCGACCCGAAGCGTTGGCCCGGCTGGCACGTGCGCTGTCGGAACTGATCGTGGATGGCGTGGATACCACCGTTCCGCTGTTCCGTGATTTGCTGCAAGAACCCGACATTCTGTCGGGCGACTATTCAATCCACTGGCTGGAACGCTGGCTGGAGCAGCGTTTCGGCTGACGTGCTGACCCCTGCGCATCTTTTGAACGCCTATGCGCAGGGGATTTTCCCCATGGCCGAATCGGCGGATGACCCACGGCTTTATTGGTTCGATCCCCCCCGTCGCGGTATCCTGCCAATCGGCGGGGTCCATGCCGCAGGGTCCTTGCTGCGCGACCTGCGCCGCGGCGGGTGGAGCGCGCATCTGGACGATGATTTCGGCGCTGTGGTGGCGGCCTGCGCGGACCGCGACGAAACGTGGATCAACGCACCTCTGCGCGATCTTTACCACGAATTGCACGATCTGGGTTATGCCGAGGCGCTGACCATTCGCCAGAATGGTAAAGTGGCGGGCGGCATTTTCGGTGTCACCTTGGGTGGGGCGTTCTTTGGCGAATCAATGGTTTCGCAGCGGCGCAACGGATCGCGTATAGCGCTGATCTGGCTATCATCGCATCTGGCGCGCTGTGGCTTTACGCTGTTTGATACGCAATTCCTGACCCCGCATCTGGCCAGCATGGGCGGTGTCGAAATTTCCCGCGCCGATTATCGCGGCAGGCTGGTGACGGCCCTGCAAACCCCGGCAAATTTCCACGCCGAACCGCTGCCCGATGCCGATCAGCTTTGGCAGGAAATCACCCAGACATCATAACGCGCATCGTCGAGCGCCGACAGCGCGGGCGACGAGGCGATCATCCAGCCGCTGAACAGCGTCACATTCTGATCGCGATCCGTAATAGTCATCTGGGCAAACGCGTCAGAACTGGGATCGCCCGACGGAAAACGACATTCACCCAGCCGGACGGTCAGGCGCCCATAATCAACCGATTGCCCGACAACGACGACCATATCCGTGGTTTGCCCGGAAATTTTGTCCAACCCGCGCAACAACGCACCGCCACCGCGCGACACCTGCTGCGCGGCGGCACCTGAGGCAAGCACCAGCGTGACAGCCAGCGCGGCAAAGACAGGCTTCATTCGGGTTTCCAGGATTCGTAGTCGCGCCGCTGAACCGGATCGGCACGATACAACGATCCTTCAGGCAGATAGGCCTGCGCCGTTCCGGTCCGGTTCGGCAGGTGCGGTTCCTCCCACGCGCGATGCGGCAGCGGTTCCTTGGTCGGAGGCTGGTCCCAAGTGTGGTGCAACCAGCCATGCCATTCCGGGCTGATCCGGCTGGCCTCGGCCTCGCCATTATAGATCACCCAGCGGCGCTTGCCATCTGCGGTCTGGTAAAACACGTTGCCCTGATCGTCCTCGCCGACCTTTTTGCCATGGCGCCAGGTCCAGAACTGCGTGTTGAAGGTCTGCCCGTTCCACCAGGTCAGAAAGCGGATGAACGTAGATTTCAACGACATGGGTCGGCACCTCGGATCAGCGGCGTATATGTCGGGATATGGCGTAAATTCGGCCCAAGGTCCAGCCGGAACCGAGGTTTGCTGCGCCGGGCGGGCGGCCACAGCACACCGAAAAGAGGGATTGCGACCATTCCGACAAGGCGGCCAATCAGCGTGTGGATCAACTTGCCTCGCCAGATGGTCATGCTGACGGATCAGTGCATCGGCACAATCATCGCCAGTATTCGCCCCGCCTCAATCACCATAACGAATTTTCGCGGCCAAGCGCATGCCGGGGGCATAAACCTGCACAACCTCACCGGGCGGTTCGCGGGTGAACCAGCCGCCGGGTGCAGCCAGTGCCACTGCAAGTTCCCTCGCCACCTCAGGTGGTATCTGGTTGGCACAACTGGCCACGGCATCGCGGGTGGCCTGCGGTAAAGGCGGAGCCGGTGTTCGCCGCCAATCGCCGCCGAAATCAAAGGCCCGACGATCAGTGCGCCATGTCGCCGGGATGTGCGGCGCATCGTTGTCCAGCCGAACCACGGCGAAGGTGCAGTCCCAGATCAACGCCCGATTCCAGCGACGTGACGCCAAAACTTCGTCAACAGGCAGACGCCCCGCAAACAGTGTCGCGGCATAGTCGCGATCTTCTGCCGCGTGAGAAGACCGCCACCACATCACGGGCGCATACAGTATGGCCGCGATGATAGCCACGGCAAGCACCTGACGAAGCCAGCTTACCGCAGCGCCCCCCCCCAAAGCACACCGTTAACTGGCGCTGGCGGTTTCCTTTTTCGTCTCGGCATGGATCAGCAGCGGCTTGGCCGAAGCGGTCTCGACCGCTTCTTCGTTCACCACAACCTCATCAACGCTGGTCAAGCCCGGCAGTTCGAACATGGTATCCAGCAGAATGTCTTCCATGATCGAGCGCAGACCACGCGCCCCCGTTTTGCGCTGGATAGCACGTTTGGCGATCGCTTTGAGCGCGTCTTCGGTAAAGGTCAGCTTGACGTCTTCCAGTTCGAACAGGCGCTGATACTGCTTGACCAGCGCATTCTTGGGCTTGGTCAGGATGATAATCAGGGCCTCTTCGTCCAGATCGGTCAGGGTGGCGATAACCGGCAAACGACCGACGAATTCCGGTATCAGACCGAATTTCAGCAGGTCCTCAGGCTCCAGCTCCTTGAAAAGTTCGCCCACGCCGCGATCATCGTTTTCCTTGACCGAAGCGCCAAAGCCCATCGCTGTGCCCTTGTTACGCTGCGCGATGATCCGTTCCAGCCCGGCGAAGGCACCGCCGCAGATGAACAGGATATTGGTCGTGTCCACTTGCAGAAATTCCTGCTGCGGATGCTTGCGCCCACCCTGCGGCGGCACGCTGGCGACCGTGCCTTCCATGATTTTCAGCAGCGCCTGCTGCACCCCCTCGCCCGACACGTCACGGGTGATCGAGGGGTTGTCGGACTTGCGGGTGATCTTGTCCACCTCGTCAATATAGACGATGCCGCGCTGCGCCCGTTCGACGTTGTATTCGCTGGCCTGCAACAGCTTGAGGATGATGTTTTCAACATCCTCACCCACGTAACCGGCTTCGGTCAGGGTGGTGGCGTCGGCCATGGTGAACGGCACATCCAGAATCCGAGCCAGCGTTTGCGCCAGCAAGGTCTTGCCGCAGCCGGTCGGACCGATCAGCAGGATGTTGGATTTGGCCAGTTCGATATCGGTTTTCGATCCGTGGTTCAGCCGCTTGTAGTGGTTGTGCACCGCCACCGACAGAACCCGCTTGGCGTGTTCCTGACCGATCACGTAATCATCTAGCACGCCACAGATTTCGCGCGGGGTGGGCACACCATCGCCGGATTTCAGGCTGGAGGATTTGGTTTCCTCGCGGATGATGTCCATGCACAGTTCAACGCATTCATCGCAGATGAACACGGTCGGGCCAGCGATCAGCTTGCGCACCTCGTGCTGGCTTTTGCCGCAAAAGCTGCAATAGAGTGTATTCTTGCTGTCACTGCCGGACTGAGTTGCCATCGTCCATTCCCCTTTCGCCGTCCATCCGCTTTGCTGCGGCGGGCTGCGTTTCGTTGACGGATACCCACGATGATCGAGGGCACCCATTATCCGCTTATGTTAAGGATGGTAACGCCCCGTCACAATCCCAAAGTTGCCGCCCCGCAGCAAGCCGCCGACGTTACTTCTTTTCGACCTCTGCCTTGCCACGCGGGGCCAGAACCTCGTCGATCAGGCCCCAGTCTTTTGCCTCCTCCGGGGACATGAAGCGGTCGCGTTCCAGCGCCTGCTCCACCTCGTCCAGTGTGCGACCGGTGTGCTGAACGTAAATCTCGTTCAAACGCCGCTTGAGCTTTTCGGTTTCGCGCGCGTGGATCAGGATGTCGGTCGCCTGCCCCTGATACCCGCCCGAGGGCTGATGCACCATCACCCGGCTGTTGGGCAGCGAATAGCGCATCCCCTTTTCGCCCGCGCACAGCAGCAGCGACCCCATGGATGCCGCCTGCCCCACCACCAGCGTGGACACGCGGGGCCGGATATACTGCATCGTGTCATAGATCGACAGGCCCGAGGTCACGACGCCGCCGGGGCTGTTGATATACATGGAAATATCCTTGGACGGGTTTTCCGCCTCAAGAAACAGCAGTTGCGCACAGATCAGCGTGGACATGCCGTCATGGACGGGGCCGGACACGAAAATGATCCGTTCTTTCAGCAGGCGCGAGAAAATGTCATAGGCCCGTTCCCCGCGAGAGGTCTGTTCGACCACCATCGGGACAAGCGTGTTCATATAGAATTCTGCCGGATCGCTCATCTTATTCCTTTGCCTGTTTGCCCCGTCGCGCACGATTCGCCCCTGACTGTTGGCCTGTGATAGACGGGAAAGGTTGACAGAGTCTTAGTAACCGGCGACGCCCGCCGCAAGGGATGCAGAAAATTTGCCTGATCTAACAGAGGGCCACCATGGGAAAGATCATTGTCGGGCTGGGAAATCCCGGCGCGAAATATGCCGCGAACCGGCACAACATCGGCTTTATGGCGGTGGACCGCATCGCCTCTGACCACGGTTTTTCGCCCTGGAAAAGCCGGTTTCAGGCCCTGACCGCCGAGGGGCGGCTGAATGACACCCGCGTTATGCTGTTGAAACCACATACTTTCATGAACCTTTCCGGCCAGTCGGTGGGCGAGGCGATGCGTTATCTGAAACTGACGCCCGCTGATGTCATCGTCCTGCATGACGAACTGGATCTGGCCCCCGGCAAATGCCGGGTCAAACGTGGCGGAGGTCATGCCGGGCATAACGGGCTGCGCTCGATTCACCAGCATATCGGCGCTGACTATAGGCGTGTCCGTCTGGGAATCGGCCATCCCGGCGACAAGGACCGGGTGGCGGGCTATGTTCTGTCGGATTTCGCCAAGGCAGATGCGGACTGGCTGGACGATCTGCTGCGCGGATTGTCGGACGGCGCACCTGCCTTGGCCGCAGGCGACGAGGCGCGGTTTCAGAACGCCGTCGCCGCCCGCACCGCACCTGCACGCAACAGTGGCACCAGACCGGCAGACGACACGCGCCCCGCCCCCAAACCTGCCCCCAAACCCGCCGCCGACCACCCCCCCAGCCTGACCGAGCGGCTGAAATCGCTGGCAGATCGGTTTCGCTAGGGGCTTGGCGCGCGGCGACAGGCGCGCTAGCCTGCGGGAATGGAACCTTCGTTGAATGTCCTTGGCGGGCCTTTACAGCCCTGTTCGACAGACCCGATGACCGGGTTTTATCGTGATGGCTGTTGCAATACCGGACCCGACGATCACGGCAGCCATACCGTCTGCGTGATCGTCGATGCCGAGTTTCTGGCCATGTCGCGATACCTTGGCAACGATCTGACCACGCCACGCCCCGAGTTCCGCTTTCCGGGGCTGAAACCCGGCGACCGCTGGTGCCTGTGCGCGGCGCGCTTTCTGCAAGCAGCGGGTGAGCTGGCCGCACCGCAGGTGGTGCTGGAATCAACCCATGCACGTGCTGTTGATATTGTGCCGCTGGAACTGTTGCGCCGCCACGCCGTTCCCGCACAGAACTGAACAGGAGCCGAAAATGTCTTTTTCACGCACACTGCTGCTGGCTGTGCTGCTGGCGGCGCCTGCCGCTGCGCAAGATCGCACTGCAACCCTGCCCGACGGCACCTTGCTGCGCGCCGATGATGCCGCGCGGCTGAACGATCTGGATGCCGCCACCGGACAGGCGCTGCGTCAGGCACTGGCCGAGGCTGCACCCGCCGATCTGGCCACGCTGACCAAAGCCATGCAAGGCCAGCCCCTGCCCCCGCAAGAGGCTTTGACGGCTTTGCAGGGCGAATGGACCTGCCAGACAATCAAGGTCGGTGGGGGCCTGCCGCTGGTGGTGTATCCGCCGTTCCGCTGTCAGGCGGGGCCGGACGGCAGCTTTGACAAGGTGACGGGATCTCAGCGAACGACAGGGCAGACAACGATTTTTTCGGGGCTGCCGCTGTATGTTGGCACCGCCTATGTGCAGGGCAGCACGCCTCTGCGCTATGCCGATTTCGGAGAGGCGCCGCCGCCTGATCCGGGCGTCACAGCCCCGGATGTCGGGGTGATCGAGATGACCGGGCCGGATAGCGGGCGCATTCTGTTTCCGCGCCCTTATGTCGAATCTGTGCTGAACGTGCTGGTGCTGACACGTTGAACGCAAAAAGCCGGGGCATCTGAACCCCGGCTGAAAACTCGTTACGAAACCAGGATCAGCTTTCGCCGTCGGTGCCTTCGCCCGAGTCGTTCTCACTGCCACTGTCAGACGAACCGTTATCGCCGGATTCACCATCCTGCGAGGTGTCATCCGCACCGGAATCATCGGCAGCAGCGTCATCGGTATTGCTGTCGTCGCCCGCCGCGTCATCACTGACAGCATCCGCATGGGCCGAATGGCTGTCCTGCCCGCCCGCAGTGGTATCCACCGGGGTTTCCGCAGGCACCGGCTGGCCATTCACGGTCAGCAGCTCGCCGCGCACCAGATGATAGACCAGTTCAATCGGCTGATTGTCACGCTGTGCCGTCACCGTCAGCTTGGCGGCGTCGCGAAGAATATGCACATTGCTGAACCCCTGCGCGATCAGGGTTTCGGCAATTGCCTGATCATTGGCGCTGCGATCCACGGTCAGCGGATAGACATGCTGCGGCGGGGTTTCAGTGGCAGCAGCGGGTGGGATCACCGCTACCGGCGCACCGGGGGTTTCAACAACCGTGGGGGCCTGTGCCATCACAGCACCCGACATCAGAACCGACAGCGCGGCAGCCTTGCCGGCGATCAGGGTCAGGGTCAATGGTTTCTTGATAAGCATCTTGTTCTCCGTCATCTGCGGTATGAGACAGAAACGCGTGCCGTCGGATCAGGTTTCCGGCGGCGGTTTTTTTCTACCGCAGGTGGCGAATTGCGATGATCTCAGGTCCTAATATCAACCCCAAGGTGCTTGGCGACGGTGAAGATGTCCTTGTCGCCACGCCCCGACAGGTTCACCACGATCAGGTGATCGCGCGGCAGATCGGGCGCAATCTTGGCGACATAGGCCAGCGCATGACTGGGTTCCAGCGCCGGAATAATGCCCTCGGTCTCGCACAAAAGGGTAAAGGCGGCCAGCGCCTCGTCGTCGGTGACGCTGACATATTCGGCCCGACCCACATCATGCAGCCAGGCATGTTCCGGCCCGATGCCGGGGTAATCGAGGCCCGCGCTGATCGAATGCCCTTCCAGAATCTGCCCCTCGGCATCCTGCAACAGATAGGTGCGGTTGCCGTGCAGCACGCCGGGCCGACCGCCCGACAGGCTGGCGCAATGTTCCACGCGATCATCAACGCCCTTGCCGCCCGCCTCGACCCCGATGATCTTCACGGTCGGGTCGTCAAGGAACGGGTGGAACAGGCCCATCGCATTGGACCCGCCGCCAATCGCCGCGATCACGGTGTCCGGCAAGCGCCCCTCGGCCTCGGCCAGTTGCGCCTTGGTTTCGCGTCCGATGATGGTCTGGAAATCGCGCACCATCGCCGGGTAGGGATGCGGCCCCGCGACCGTGCCGATGCAATAAAACGTGTCGCGCACATTCGTCACCCAATCGCGCAGCGCGTCGTTCATCGCGTCTTTCAGCGTGCCGCGCCCCGATCTGACCGGCACGACCTCGGCCCCCAAAAGGCGCATCCGGAACACGTTCGGCTGCTGCCGTTCGACGTCATGCGCGCCCATGTAAACGATGCACTTCAGCCCGAATTTCGCGCAGACCGTCGCCGTCGCAACGCCATGCTGCCCCGCGCCGGTTTCGGCGATGATCCGCGTCTTGCCCATACGCCGCGCCAGCAGGATCTGCCCCAAGACGTTGTTGATCTTGTGGCTGCCGGTGTGGTTCAGTTCCTCGCGCTTGAGGTAAACCGTCGCCCCACCCAGCCGTTCGGTCAGCCGGTCGGCACGATACAGAGGGCTGGGCCGCCCGACATAGTGCTTCCACAGATCGTCCATTTCCGCCCAGAAACTCGGGTCGGTCTTGGCTTTTTCATACTCCGCCTGCAAATCCAGAATCAGCGGCATCAGCGTTTCGCTGACAAAGCGCCCGCCGAAAATGCCGAACCGGCCTTGTTCGTCGGGGCCTTTCATAAAGCTGTTCATCAGATCGTCGGCCATGGCGCTGCCTTTGTTTGCTGGGGGTCAGAGCGCCTTCTTATAGCCGATATGGCTGGCCGTGAAGCCCATGCGGTCATAGAAGCGATGCGCATCGACCCGCGCTTTGTTGGTGGTGAACTGGATCAGGCGGCATCCGGCAGCACGGGCGCGCGCTTCGGCATCGGCCATCATCGCCTCGCCCACGCCCTGCCCGCGATGGCTGCGCGCGACGCGCACCGCCTCGATCTGCGCCCGCCGCGCAGCGGTCAGGGACAGGCCGCTGATAAAGGTAATCTGATAGCAGGCGATGACCTGCCCGGCCTCCTCAGCAACGATCAGATGGTTCGCCCCTTCGGCCCGCATGGCGTCAAAGGCGGCCAGATAGGGGGCAAGATCGGCGCTTTCACGGGCACGGCCCAGCATGTCATCGGCCAGCATGGCCGCCACGGCCGGGATGTCTGCACGGGTGGCCTGACGCCAGATCATGATGCGGCTGCGACGAAATCGCGGATCAGCCCAGCGTCCTTCTGCCCCGGCGCGGTTTCCACCCCCGAGGACACATCCACCCCCGGCGCGCCGGTCAGCCGGATCGCCTCGGCCACAATGCCCGGCGTCAGCCCGCCCGCCAGCAGCCACGGTTTCAGCAACCGCCGCCCGGCCATCAACCGCCAGTCAAAGGCCAGCCCGTTGCCGCCCGGCAGATCGGCCCCCGGCGGCGCCTTGGCATCGACCAGCAACATGTCGGCGACCAGCCCGTAATCCCACAACTGTTCCAGATCAGGCGGGGCGGCAACCCCCACAGCCTTGATGATTGGCAGGCCGGTCAGCGCCCTGACCTCGACCACGCGCGAGGGGGATTCGCCGCCGTGCAACTGGATCAGGTCCAGCGGCGCCACCGCCAGCGTCTCGGTCAGCAGCGCATCATCGGGGTTCACGAACAGCCCGACACGCGCCACACCGGGCGGCACATCCGCACCAAGCGCCGCCGCCTGATCCGGTGTCACCGCACGCGGCGATTTCGGGAAAAACACAAAGCCCAGATAGCGCGCACCTGCCCGTGCGGCAGCATCAACATGCGCTGCCTGACGCAGACCGCAAATCTTGACCTGCGCCATATCAGCCGCGCGGAGCCGACGGCAGCGTAGTGCCCGGAGCCGGTTCAGCCGAGGCAATGGGTCGCGGGGTCACAGGCATCCGCTTGGGCGCGTCCACGATGGCCAGAATTTCATCCTGCGGGCGCAGGTTCGCCTTGCTTTGGCCCGGCGACTGTTCCAGACGCGCCAGTTCAGCAGCACGATAGCTGGATTCGCGGCGCAAATGCGCCTCGCGCAGCCATTCCCAGATCAGGCCGGCCACCATGCCGACCAGCACCGCCAGCAGAATCACCAGAAACAGCGGCAGTTGCACCGACCATGTGCCGCCAAGATACTGGCCGAACTGCGCCGGAAAGGCGTTCAGCGTCACCACCTGCCGGTTGGCCAAAGCCACGGCGATCAGGATCAGAGCCAGCAAAACAACAAAGATCAGGCGGATCAGACGCATCGGGAATCCTTTCGGCGACAGACGGGTCTGTTGTGACCGATCAGGCCTCGCCGTTCAACCTGTCGCGAAGCAATTTGCCGGTCTTGAAGAACGGCACATGCTTTTGTTCGACCTCAACGGATTCACCCGTGCGCGGGTTGCGCCCGGTGCGCGCGTCACGCTTTTTTACCGAAAACGCGCCAAAACCGCGCAGCTCGACACGATCCCCACGCTCCATCGCGCCGATGACTTCTTCGAACACGGTATTCACGATCCGCTCGACATCCCGGCGGAACAGATGCGGGTTCTCATCAGAAATTTTCTGGATCAGTTCAGAACGGATCATCATTACCCCTGCGGCTGGCCCGACTCGTCGCCCCGTGCGACGGCAATCTTAGGCATTTTTAACCAGTGTTGAAAGAGGAAACGTAAAAGACTTCATTTGGTTGCATGGACTGGCGCGGAATCGTGCCGACTCGCGCAGCGCATAAAGACCAGCCCAGGCCCGCCGCCACAGTTATACACCAGAAATGCCGCGTTCACGCCGCCCGGCTGCATCTTCTGTCTGAAAATATCCTCAGGGGGTGAATTGGCCGCAAGGCCAAGAGGGGGCGCGAGCGCCCCCTGCTGCCCCGCAACGAAAAACGCCGCCCCATCACGAGGCGGCGTCATCATTTATTCCGAAGAATCAATCAGTTCCGGCCTTTCAGCGCGGCCCCCAGAATATCGCCCAGCGAGGCGCCCGAGTCGGACGAGCCATATTGCTCAACAGCTTCTTTTTCCTCGGCGATTTCGCGGGCCTTGATCGACAGACCCAGACGGCGGGTCTTGGTGTCGATGTTGGTCACGCGCGCGTCAACCTTGTCGCCGACCTGGAAACGCTCGGGGCGCTGGTCCTGACGGTCGCGGGCCAGATCGCTGCGGCGGATGAACGACTTGACGCCGTTATATTCCACCTCGATGCCGCCGTCTTCGATGGCGGTCACTTCGACGGTAACGACCGAGCCGCGCTTGACGCCATCAGTCGCCTCGACCATGGCATCGTTTTCCAGCGCCTTGATCGACAGGCTGATCCGCTCTTTCTCGATGTCCACTTCCTGAACGACGGCCTTAACGACATCGCCCTTGCGGAAGTCCTGGATCGCGTCTTCGCCGCGAGTATCCCAGCTGATGTCCGACAGGTGAACCATGCCGTCGATGTCGCCGTCCAGACCAACGAACAGACCGAATTCGGTAATGTTCTTGACTTCGCCCTCGATGACGGTGCCGGTCGGGTGGGTTTCGCTGAACACTTCCCACGGGTTGCGCATGGTCTGTTTCAGACCCAGCGACACGCGGCGTTTCTGTTCGTCGATTTCCAGAACCATCACGTCAACCTCTTGCGAGGTAGAGACGATCTTGCCGGGATGGACGTTCTTCTTGGTCCAGCTCATTTCCGAAACGTGAACCAGACCTTCGACACCGGCTTCCAGTTCCACGAAGGCACCATAGTCGGTGATGTTGGTCACACGGCCAGAATGGACGCTGCCCAGCGGGAATTTCGAACCAACGGTATCCCACGGATCGGCCTGAAGCTGCTTCATGCCCAGGCTGATGCGGTGGCTGTCCTTGTTGATCTTGACCACCTGAACCTTGACGGTTTCGCCGATGTTCAGGATTTCCGACGGGTGGTTCACGCGACGCCACGCCATGTCGGTGACGTGCAGCAGGCCGTCCACACCGCCCAGATCGACGAAGGCGCCGTATTCGGTGATGTTTTTAACCACGCCGTCGACGACCTGACCTTCGGTCAGGTTGCTGATGACTTCGGCACGCTGTTCAGCACGCGATTCTTCCAGAATGGCGCGGCGCGACACGACGATATTGCCACGGCGGCGGTCCATTTTCAGGATCTGGAACGGCTGTTTCAGACCCATCAGCGGGCCGGCATCGCGCACGG
>NZ_JAUNTO010000048.1 GCF_030538655.1 Paracoccus sp. (in: a-proteobacteria) | reverse complement strand
TCGGTGACGATCTCGACCGTCCAGTCATCGGTCGTCATCCGGGCAAGCGGGGTCTCGGTCAGGCCCTGCCCGATGACGGGAGATGCCAGCACGGCGGCAAGCGCGGCTGCGTGAAAAGCCCGGCGAAAGATCATGTGCATCTCCTTTCCTGACGGCAGATCTTAACGCGGCACGATCCTGATGGTTGCCGCATGGGTGCGGGGGCTGATCATCGGCGCAAGATAGCTGCTGCCCGCATATTTCGCTCGATAGGCCGCATCTATAAGGTCGTCCAGCGCGGTATCCACGGTCTCGAACCCGACCTGACGGGTTTCGCCCGCTGCGATGATCTGGCCCGCCTTCTGCCCGACCGCCGCCCGATACCAGCGTGACGCCTGGCCACTATAGGCGCGGACATAAAGATCGCCATCCACCGCGACGCACCAGATCCATGTCGGCGTGCCGTAGGTGGTTCCATCTTCGCGCAGCGGCGCGATCTTCAGATCGTCCGCAGTGACGATGGCCTGCAACTCCTGAGGTGACCACTTCATTCCGTTCTCCATGACAGTGCGCAGGGACATTTCCGCATATCATGTGCCGTTTTCCTACCCCCTTTCCCGCAGCGCCTCGACCAATGCGGTAAAGGCGGGCGAGGATTGCCTTCGGCTGGGGTAATACAGGTAAAACCCGCCCCAATAGGCGCAGAACGGTTCCAGCACGCGGATCAGGCGGCCGTCGGCCAGATGGTCGGCGACGATGGCTTCCGGCACATAGGTCAGGCCGAACCCGGCCACGGCGGCGTCGCGCATCTCGTAAACGCTGCTGAAGGTTACTTGCCCCTCGACGCGGACGCGGATGTCTTTGCCATTTTCCTCGAAATCCCAGGCCCATAGCCCGCCATGTGTGGGCAGGCGCAGGTTGATGCAGCGGTGATCGGCCAGATCGGCGGGGCATTGCGGCGCGGGGTGATCGGCAAGATAGGACGGCGCGCCCACCACCGCAAAACGCTGATCCGCGCTGATCCGGGCCGAGATCATATCCTGCGCCAGCGCCTCGCCCAGCCGCACGCCTGCGTCATAGCGTTCGGCCACGATGTCCACGAAGCTGTTGTTATATTCCAGATCGACATGAATATCGGGGTTGTCGCGCAGAAACGGCACCAGCTTTGGCCAAAGGATATGCCGGATCGGATAGTCCGAGGCGGTGATGCGGATCGTCCCGGCGGGCGTATCGCGCAGATCGCCAAGCGCCTCGATCTGCGCCTCGATCCCCTCGAAATGCGGGCTGATGCCGTCAAACAGCCGTTCCCCCGCCTCGGTCAGCGAGACAGACCGCGTGGTCCGCATCAGCAGGCGCAGGCCCAGCCGTTCCTCAAGCTGGCGCATCGCATGGCTGAGCGCCGAGGGCGACACGCCAAGGATCGCCGCCGCGCGGGTAAAGCTGCGCTCTTGCGCGATGGCCAGAAAGGCGCGCAGATCGTGGATATTGTTGCGCGGCATCGGCGGTCCTTTCGCGGGCTGATTGCTGAGAATTATTCACAAGCGTATGAAATAATCCATGTCTAATCATCGGCAGGCCCTTGCCTTATTTCTTTCCCAGAACCGCAATCCTGCGGAACCTGTTGAAAGGACCTGCCATGGACCGCACCACCCTCAACCGCCGCAACCTGCTGCAACTGACCGGCGCAAGCGCACTTGCCCTTGGGGCGGGTTCGATCATCACCACCTCTACCGCAAAGGCACAGACCATGACCACAGAATGGGACAAGACCTTCCCGCA
>NZ_JAUNTO010000037.1 GCF_030538655.1 Paracoccus sp. (in: a-proteobacteria) | reverse complement strand
GAGAGCCAGAAAGATTCACTGTTGATCCAACCCATCACATGCTGGGACTAAACAGTCAGGCCTCATCGTGGCGCAAGAATGTATCGTTTGCGTAGCGGCCCTTTTGTGTGATCTGGACCTGGCAGGTGCCGGATGGAAGGCGGGTGATGGATGCCATTTTCGTATGCTCTATATGTGCAATGAGTTGTTGTCGAAGGAAAAGTTCGGGGATGCCAAGGCGTAGTCCGGGGCAGGGGCAAGCTGTGTCAACGAATTGAAAGTAATGAAAAAATGAATGTAAATCAACCGCTGCCCCTTGCCATTGCACCGATGATGGACTGGACCGACCGGCTGTGCCGTGGCTTTCACCGGCTGATGTCGCGCCGGGTCTTGCTGTATACTGAAATGGTCACGGCCCCGGCGGTGATTCATGGTGATCGGGGGCGGCTCTTGGATTACGACGCCGCTGAACACCCTCTGGCGCTGCAACTGGGCGGATCAGACCCGGCGCAGCTGCGCGAGGCTGCGCGGATCGCGCAGGATTGGGGCTATGATGAAATTAACCTGAACGTCGGTTGCCCCAGCGACCGGGTGCAGTCGGGCTGTTTCGGCGCGGTGCTGATGAAAGACCCGGCGCTGGTGGCTGATTGCGTGGCGGCGATGCAGGCGGTCAGCCGGGCCGAAATCACCGTGAAATGCCGCATCGGTGTGGACGACCAGATTCCCGATGACGTGCTGCCCGCATTTCTGGAAACCATGCGGGCGGCGGGCGTGCGGCGGTTGACGATCCACGCCCGCAAAGCATGGTTGCAAGGGCTGTCGCCACGCGAAAACCGCGAGATCCCGCCGCTGGATTATCCGCTGGTTCATGCGATGAAGGCGGTATTTCCAGATCTGCATCTGTCGGTTAACGGCGGGATCAGCAGTCTGGATCAGGCGCGCGCTCATCTGGCGGTGATGGACGGGGTGATGATCGGGCGCGCGGCCTATCATCAGCCCTGGGATATTCTGGGCGCGGCGGATGCGCTGTGGGGCGACGCGCCGCCCTTTGCCCGCCCCGCGCAGGTGGCGCAGGCGATGCGGCCCCGGATTGCGGCGCATCTGACGGCGGGCGGGCGGCTGCATCAGATCACCCGGCACATGCTGGGCCTGTTCCACGGTCTGCCCGGCGCGCGCATCTGGAAGCGCACCCTGTCAGAAGGCGCGTCGAAAGGCGGGATCGAGGTCTATGACGCCGCGCTGGCCGCCGTCACGCTAACCGATGCGCCCACGCTGTAAAGCTGCCCCCGTGGTCTGCGGAAAACCGCCCTGTGCGTCCTGTTTGCACAAATCCGCAGCCTGGGGTGCAGCCGCTCACCCGGAACGGCAAGGCTCTGGCAAGGGCTGGCAAAGCCGTCCCTACGGGTCTAGGACAGCGCCAGCCTCAAGGAGACCGTAATGACCGACCTGATCCTGCCCGTTCTGACCCTGATCGTGACCGGCGCCTTTGCCGGCGTGCTGGCCGGATTGCTGGGTGTGGGTGGCGGTATCATTCTGGTGCCCGCCTATGTCTATATCTTCACCGAGGCGGGCTATGACGGGCCGCAACTGATGCAGATGTGCCTGGCGACCTCGCTGGCGACGATCATCGTTACGTCGATCCGCTCGGTGCTGGCGCATGATCGCAAGGGGGCGGTGGATTGGAGCGTGTTGAAGGGCTGGGCACCAGGCATTGTGATCGGCGCACTGGTCGGGGCGCTGACGGTATCGGCGCTGCGCACGCAAACACTGGTGCTGATCTTTGGGGTGCTGGTGTTCGTGATCGCGACCTATATGGCGGTGTCCAGGCCGGGGTGGCGGCTGGCCGCGCAGATGCCGGTCGGGGTGCCCCGCGCCGGATTCGGGTTGTTCACCGGCTTTGCATCGGTGCTGCTGGGGATCGGTGGCGGGTCGATCGGTGTGCCGCTGATGACCTTGCACGGGCGGGCGATCCATCAGGCGGTGGCAACGGCGGCGGGCTTTGGTGTGCTGATCGCGGTGCCCTCGGTGCTGTTGTTTCTGTTCATGCCGATAGATCATGCGCCACCGCTGACGCTGGGCTCGGTGAACCTGCTGGCCTTTGGCCTGACCATTGCCATGACGCTGATCACCGCGCCATGGGGGGCGGCACTGGCGCATCGCACCGACCCGGTGCGGCTGAAACGCTATTTTGCGTTCTTTCTGATGCTGGTGGCGCTGAACATGCTGCGCAAGGCGCTGATCTAGGCGCGCTCGGCTGCCTTGGCCGCGTTCCACAGCGCGTCCATTTCGGCCAGATCACTGTCCTGAGGGCGGCGCCCCTGTGCGGCAAGCGCCGATTCTATCGCGGCAAAGCGGCGGGTGAATTTGGCATTCGCTGCCCGCAGGGCCTGTTCGGGGTCAACCTCCAGATGCCGGGCCAGATTGGCCATCACGAATAGCAAATCGCCGAATTCCTCGGCCAGCGCGTCGGGGCCAAGGCTGTCGCGCGCCTCGACCAGCTCGGCGGTTTCTTCTGAAATCTTTTCCAGCACATCCGCCGCGCCGGGCCAGTCAAAGCCCACGCGCGCCGCGCGGTTTTGCAATTTCACCGCGCGGGTCAGGGCGGGCAGGCCCATGGCCACGCCGTCAAGCACCCCCTTGGCCGGGCCAGAGGCGCGTTCAGCAGCCTTGATGGTTTCCCAATCCTTGACCTGCTGGGCGGCGGATTTGTCGCGTGACTGATCGCCGTAAATATGCGGGTGCCGCGCGATCAGCTTGTCTGAAATGGCCCGTGCGCAATCGGCAAAGTCGAACATGTTCTGTTCTGCCGCCATCTGTGCGTGAAACACCACCTGCAACAGCAGATCGCCCAACTCGCCGGGCAGTTCGTCCCATGCCTGCCGGTCGATGGCGTCGGCGACCTCGTAGGCTTCTTCGATGGTATAGGGCGCGATCGAGGCGAAATCCTGTTCGATGTCCCAAGGGCAGCCTTGGTCGGGGTCGCGCAGATCGGCCATGATGCCGATCAGCCGCTGGATCTGGCGCTGTGCTTCGGTCTGTTCGGTCATCTGATGCCCCTTGTTGCCCGCCTGATGCCTGCCACAGCGCCCGCACCAAGTCCACCGGATGCGCGATCTGTCACGTCCGGGTGACAGACGCGGGGTTTCCTTGCCATTGCCGCGCGCCGCGTTTAGGGTCCGCGCGGATTCTGTTGGGGGCCGTGCCGTGCGGGCCGCGTCCCAAGCCACACCGAAAGGACCGTATATGTTCGTCACCCCCGCTTATGCTCAGGCCGCAGGTCAGGGCGGCGCCGGCGCTGCCTTCGCGCAGTTCATTCCGCTGATCCTGATTTTTGTCATCATGTATTTCCTGATGATCCGCCCCCAGCAAAAGCGGCTGCGCGAACATCGCGACATGGTGGCGACGCTGAAAAAAGGCGATCAGGTGGTGACTGCGGGCGGCCTGGTCGGCAAGGTTACATCCGTGCGCGACGACGAACTTGAGGTCGAGATCGCGACCGGCGTCAAGGTGCGCGTGGTGCGCTCGACGATTTCTCAGGTCGTGAACCGGACTGCTCCGGTCGCTGCCAACAGCTGATTCAGGTAAGGGGCACCGCCCGTCATGCTTCAGATCGACCGCTGGAAGCGCATCGTCATTTTTGGCATTTGCGCGCTTGGGTTTCTCTTTGCCGCGCCGAACCTGTTTTACAGCCGGGTCGAGGCGCGCAACGACGCCGCTGTGGCGATTGAACGGGCCGGGGGCGCCTCGACACCCGAAGAACAGGCCGCGCTGGCGGGCTGGCCCCGCTGGTTGCCGCGCGGGCTGGTCAGCCTTGGGCTGGACCTGCGCGGCGGGGCGCATCTGCTGGGCGAGGTTCACACCGACGAGGTGTATAAGTCGCGCATGGATTCGCTGTGGCCGGAACTGCGGCGTGTCCTGACCGAACAGCGGGCCACCATCGGCGGCATCCGCCGCGTGCCCGCGCCCGATGGCATTCTGCGTGTCGAGGTTGAAAATGCGGCACAGATTCAGGCGGCAGTCGCGGCGGCGCGGACGCTGGCCAACCCCGTCGCCTCGCTGACCGGGGCAGGGCAGACCGATCTGGCGATCACGGCGCAGGGCAATGTCCTGACCGTGCAGCTGTCCGATGCCGAAAAGCGGCTGACCGACGACCGCACCATCCAGCAAAGCCTTGAGATCGTGCGCCGCCGTGTGGACGAGGTGGGTACCCGCGAACCCACCATCACCCGGCAGGGCGAAAACCGCATCGTGATTCAGGTGCCGGGCATCGGATCTGCCGAGGAACTCAAGGCACTGATCGGGACCACGGCCAAGCTGACCTTCAACCCGGTGATCGGCACCGGCGTTGATCCTGCTGCCCGCCCCGGTCCGGGCAATATGATCGCACCGGATGCGGAAAATCCGAACTTTTTCTATATGCTGGAAGAAACACCTGTCGTAACGGGTGAGCAGTTGACCGACGCCATGCCGGGCACTGACCAGAACGGCGCGCCTTCGGTCGATTTCCGGTTCAACCCGCAGGGCGCGCGGGCCTTTGGCTCTTATACGGCGGCCAATGTCGGCCAGCCCTTCGCCATTGTGCTGGACGGTCAGGTGATTTCCGCGCCGGTGATCCGGCAGGCGATTACTGGCGGTTCGGGGCAGATTTCCGGCAGCATGAACTATGACGAGGCCAACCGCCTTGCCGTGCTGCTGCGTGCCGGTGCGCTGCCCGCGCAGATGACCTTTCTGGAAGAACGCACCATCGGCCCCGAACTGGGCCGCGACAGTATCGAGGCCGGGCGCCTTGGTGCCATCGTCGGCACCGTCGGCGTGATCGCCTATGTGATTGCCAGCTATGGCCTGTTCGGGGTGTTCGCCTCGGTCGCGCTGGTCGTGAACGTGGTGATGATCCTGGCGGTGATGTCGCTGATGGGGGCCACGCTGACCATGCCGGGGATCGCCGGGATCGTGCTGACCGTGGGTATGGCCGTTGATGCCAACGTCATCATCTTTGAACGTATCCGCGAAGAGTTACGCGCCGGAAAACGGGTCGCCAGTGCGATCAGCAACGGTTTCAGCGAGGCGATGAGCGCGATCATCGACGCCAACGTCACGACGTTCATTGCCGGTATGGTGATGTTTTTCCTGGGGTCCGGTCCGGTCAAGGGCTTTGCCGTGACGCTGACCATCGGGCTTGCCACCTCGGTCTTTACGGCGATCTTCCTGACGCGCCTGCTGATCGTGATCTGGCTGGAACGCCGCCGTCCCAAAGAACTGATCCTGTAAGGGGAAACACTGATGGCCTTTCGTCTCAAGATTGTCCCCGAAGTCACGCATATCAACTTTTTCCGTTGGCAGTGGCTGACCTTTGGTCTGTCTGCCGTGCTGATGGTTGCCTCGGTGATCGTGACGCTGACCATGGGGCTGAACTTTGGCATCGACTTTCGCGGCGGCACCACGATCCGCGCCGAAAGCAACACCGCCTTTGATATAGGGGAATACCGGCAGGCGCTCAGCGGGCTGGATCTGGGCGATGTCGCCATCACCGAGGTGTTCGATCCCACCTTTGGCCCCGACCGCCATGTGGCGCAGATCCGCATCGGCACCACGAACGAGACCGGATCGGTCACACCCGAGGAACTGAATACCATCGAGGCCACCCTGAAAGAGGTGGACCCGGATGTGCGCTTTACCGCCGTGGAATCGGTCGGTCCCAAAGTCTCGGATGAGCTGATCATGACCGCCTTCAAGGCAGTGGGCGCGGCGACTATCGGTATCCTGATCTATATCTGGATGCGCTTTGAATGGCAGTTCGCCATCGGCGCTGTGGTGGCGCTGGTCCATGACGTGCTGTTGACGGTGGGGCTGTTTTCGCTGTTCCAGATCAGGTTCGATCTGACAACCATCGCCGCGCTGCTGACGATCCTGGGCTATTCGGTGAACGATACTGTGGTGGTGTTCGATCGGCTGCGGGAAAACCTGATTAAATACAAAACCACGCCGCTGATCGACCTGATGAACCTGACGGTGAACGAAACCCTGTCGCGCACGGTGATGACGGCTGTGACAACCGCAATCGCGCTGATCGCGCTGATCGTGCTGGGGGGCGACGTGATCCGTGGCTTTGTCTTCGCGATGCTGTGGGGGGTGACGGTAGGGTGCTATTCCACCATCTATGTCGCCAAGAACATTGTGCTGTGGACCGGCGTCAAGCGTGACTGGTCGAAAAAGCCGGTCGAGGATGGCGCGGCCAAATTCAGGGACGCGCCCTGATGCAGATCCAGCCCACCGACTATCAGGGAACCGTTCCGGTCGAAGGCTATGGGCCGGGGTTCTTTCGTGTCGATGGGCAGGTGCTGAACGGGCCGGTTCTGGTGACAGGCGGCGGCGTGCAGCCGTGGGGCGGACTGGATGACGACGCGCCGCTGACGGGGCTGGCGGGACAGGTGGATGTGCTGTTTCTGGGCATCGGTGCGCAGATCGCCGCCGCGCCGCGTGATCTGGTGCAACGATTGGAGGCGGCGGGCGTCATGGTCGAAACGATGATCACGCCATCGGCCGCCCGCACCTATAACGTCACTCTGTCCGAGGGTCGCCGTGTCGCCTGCGCGCTGATCCCGGTATGAGCGTGCTGCGCGTCACCGGCCTGACCGTCGCCCGTGGCGGGATGCGCGCGGTCGAAGGCGTCAACTTTGCCCTGTCAGCGGGCGAGGCGCTGATCCTGCGCGGCCCGAACGGCATCGGCAAAACCACGCTGCTGCGGACGGTTGCCGGGTTGCAGCCCCCGGTCGAAGGCACGATCGAGATGCCGCCCGACGCCGTGGCCTATGCCGCGCATTCCGACGGGCTGAAATCAATGCTGACGGTCCACGAGAACCTGTCTTTCTGGGCGCGGACATTCGGGTCCGGCTATACCGACGATGCTGTGGCGGCGATGAACCTGTCCGGGCTGACTGACCGTCCGGCAGGCAGCCTGTCGGCCGGGCAAAAACGGCGGCTGGGGCTGGCGCGGCTGATCGTGACCGGCCGCCCGCTATGGGTTCTGGATGAACCGACCGTATCGCTGGATGCCGATTCGGTGGCGCTGTTTGCCAATGCTGTGCGCCGCCATCTGGGGCAGGGCGGGGCGGCGCTGATGGCGACCCATATCGACCTTGGCCTGCCCGATGCCCGCGTGCTGGACCTTGGCCCGTTCCGCGCCCGCCCCGGTCGCACCGCCGCGCCCGCCGGCTTTAACGAGGCGTTTGCGTGATGGCCGCTTTCATGCGTATTTATGCAAACAGCAAGCGCCTGCCGTTTCCTGTTTGTCCAAATCCGCATTTGACCTTGCAGGCAGCGCCATGATCGCCCTTTTACGTCGCGACCTTATTCTTGCGACGCGGGCTGGCGGCGGTTTCGGTCTTGGGCTGGCCTTCTTTCTGATCCTTTGCACGCTGGTTCCTTTTGGTGTCGGACCGCAGGGCGGCACCTTGTCGCTGATTGCGCCAGGCATTCTGTGGGTCGGTGCGCTGCTGGCCTGCCTGCTGTCGCTGGACCGTATCTTTGCGCTGGATCACGAAGACGGCAGCCTTGATCTTCTGGCCACCGCGCCGATCCCGCTGGAAGGAGTCGTGGCCATCAAGGCTTTGGCGCATTGGCTGACCACCGGCCTGCCGCTGGTGCTGGCTGCGCCGCTGTTCGGGGTGCTGCTGCATCTGCCCGCGCAGGCGGTGGTGCCACTGGTGATTTCGATGCTGGTCGGCACCCCGGCCCTGTCGATGCTGGGGGCGTTCGGGGCGGCGGTGACGGTGGGCCTGCGGCGCGGCGGCTTGCTGTTGTCACTGCTGGTCCTGCCGCTGTATATCCCGACGCTGATCTTTGGTGCCGAGGTGATCCGGCGCGGGGCCGAAGGCGGGCTGATCGCCACGCCGCTGGCGTTTCTGGGTGGCATCACCGCCGCCAGCCTGGCGCTGATACCTTTCGCCGCAGCCGCCGCGCTGCGGGTCAATCTGAAGTGAGCGAGGCTTGAGCTGCCCCGGTCCGCACGGTAGGGAATTGACATGTCGATCTGGGAATACGCCAACCCCGTCAAGTTCATGCGCACATCCGATGTGGTGCTGCCATGGGTTGCCCTCGCTGCCGCCGTTTCGGTGGCTGGCGGGCTGATCTGGGGCTTTCTGACGCCCGAGGATTACAAGCAAGGCTCGACCGTCAAGATCATCTTTCTGCATGTCCCCGCAGCCATGATGGCGATCAATATCTGGGTGATGATGCTGGTCGCCTCGCTGATCTGGATTATCCGCCGCCATCACGTCAGCGCGCTGGCTGCCAAGGCTGCCGCCCCCATCGGCGCGGTGATGACGCTGATCGCGCTGGCCACCGGGGCGATCTGGGGCCAGCCGATGTGGGGGACATGGTGGGAATGGGACCCGCGCCTGACCTCGTTCCTGATCCTGTTCCTGTTCTATGTCGGCTATATGGCGCTGTGGTCCGCCGTCGAAGACCCCGACAGCGCCGCCGATCTGACCGGGGTTCTGTGCCTTGTCGGTTCGGTCTTTGCGCTGTTGTCGCGCTATGCCGTGAACTTCTGGAACCAGGGGCTGCATCAGGGGGCCAGCCTGTCGGTCGCCCCCGGTGAGCGGATGAGCGCGGTTTACCGCTACCCCTTGTATCTGACCATGCTGGGCTTTTTCCTGCTGTTCGTCACCCTGTTGCTGATCCGCACCCGAACCGAGATTCGCCGCCGCCGTCTGGCGGCCCTGCAAGCGCGGGAGGCGCGTTATTGATGATTGAACTGGGCAAATATGCCACCACCGTGCTGGCCGCTTATGGTGTGTCCGTCGCGCTGTTGATCGGGATCGTGTGGCAGACGGTTGCCGCCAATGCCCGCGCCCGTGCGGCACTGGATGCGCAGGAGAACCGCAATGGCTAAGGTTTCGCCGATGATGCTGTTGCCGCCCGCGATCTTTGCCGGGCTGGCGGCCTTGTTTCTGTGGGGGATGGGCCGTGATGATCCCAATGCGCTGCCGTCCACCTTTATCGGCCAGCCCGCGCCTGAGGTGCCGCAGACGACTTTGCCCGGCAAGGTGCAACTGACGGATGAGATGCTGCGCCAACCCGGTGTCAAGCTGGTGAATTTCTGGGCCAGCTGGTGCCCGCCGTGCCGTGCCGAACACCCGACGCTGACCGAACTGGCCAAGACCATCCCCGTCTATGGCATCGACCTGAAAGACCCTCAGGCGAACGCTCTGCGTTTTCTGGAACAGGACGGCGATCCGTTCCACGCCTTGGCGACCGACCCGAACGGGCGCGGGGCCATCGAATGGGGCGTCACCGCCCCGCCCGAGACCTTTATTCTGGATGGCGAAGGCCGGGTGCTGTATCGCCACGCCGGCCCGCTGATCCGCGACGATTATACCCAGCGTTTCCTGCCGCAACTGGAACGGGCGCTGGCGGATGAATGACGCCCCGGATCGGCTGATCCTGTGCTGGCTGGCGACCGTGGATGGTCGCGGCAGGCCGAATGTCTCGCCCAAGGAAATTCACGCCCGGCTGGACCCGAACCTGTATGTCATCGCCGACATCGCCTCGGCCCGCAGCGTCCGCAATATCCGGGAAAACCCGGCGGTCTGCGTCAGCATGATCGACATCTTTCGTCAGCGCGGGCAAAAGCTGGAGGGAGCCGTGACCATCATCCCTGCCAGCGACCCTGATTTTCCCACCATGGCCGCGCCGCTGGAGGAAATGACCGGCGGACTGTTCCCGATCCGGCATGTGATCTGCGTGCAGATCGCGCGCGTCTCGCCGATCCTGGCGCCCAGCTATTCTTTTTTCCCGAACCGCAGTGAGGCTGATCTGATACGCGACGCGCATCGGAGCTATGGCGTGCGCCCGCTGCCCGATGCGGATTTGTGATTACAAAGCTTGTCCGCAGGCATGGCCCGAGGCCCAGGCCCACTGAAAATTATACCCGCCCAGCCAGCCGGTGACATCCACCGCCTCGCCGATGAAAAACAGCCCCGGCACGGCGCGGGCCTGCATGGTTTTCGCATCCAGATCGCGGGTGTCGATGCCGCCAAGGGTGACTTCGGCGGTGCGATAGCCCTCGGTCCCGACCGGCGTGATCTGCCAGCGGTGGATGCGCGCGGCCAGACGGTCCAGCGCGGTGTTCGGCTGATCGGCCAGACGGGCGGCGGCAAGGCCGGTGTCGGTTGCGATAGCCTGTGCCAGCCGTTCGGGCAGGTGGCGGGCCAGCGCCGTCGCCACCTGCATCCGGCCCGCCCGCCCGCGCTGATCGCGCAGCGCGGCGGCGATGTCATGGCCGGGGGACAGGTCGATGGTCAGGCTTTCCCCCGGCTGCCAATAGTTCGAGATTTGCAGGATCAGCGGCCCCGACAGCCCGCGATGCGTGAACAGCAGCGCATCCCGAAACGCCCCCTTGCCGTGGCGAATCGCCGCCTCGGTTGCGACCCCGGCCAAGGGCCGGCAGGCGTCCAGATCCTGCTGGGCAAAGGTCAGCGGCACCAGCCCGGCGCGCGTTTCCGTCACGCGCAACCCGAACTGCCGCGCCAGATCATAGGCCAGCCCGGTCGCGCCCATCTTGGGGATGGATTTGCCGCCCGTGGCGACGACCAGCCGCGCGGCAGTGGCCGTGCCGCGCGTGGTCTGGATGCGGAACCCGTCCGTTCCGTGGTTGACCGGGCCGATGCCGGTATCCAGCCATAGCTCGACCCCGCTCGCGCGGTGCAGCAGCATATCGGTGATCTGAGTCGCCTTGCCGTCGCAGAAAAGCTGTCCCTGCGTCTTTTCGTGCCAGCCGATCCCGGCGCGGTTCACCAGTGCGACAAATTCCTGCGGGCGAAACCCGGCCAGTGCCGAGGCGCAGAATCGCCGGTTTTCCGACAAAAACCTGTCATGCACAGTGGCAAGATTGGTGAAATTGCACCGCCCCCCGCCCGAGATGCGAATCTTTTCCCCCGGCGCGCGTGCATGGTCGATCACCAGCACCCGCAACCCGCGTTGCACCGCCGTTCCGGCGCAAAACAGCCCTGCGGCCCCCGCGCCCAGTATCGCTACATCCCAATCAGCCATGCCCGCGCATAGCCCTTGCACGATGTGGCAGCAAGCCTGTCAAATTCGTCCTATTTTGGGCTTGCACCCCCCGATCACCCCCGCTAAAAGCGCCTCCACTGCTGGGGCGTGGCCAAGTGGTAAGGCATCGGTTTTTGGTACCGTGTACCGTAGGTTCGAATCCTACCGCCCCAGCCAAGTATTTCTTTTCAATGAGATAGCCGGACAAACCCGGACCTATGACCGCATGTCCTAAGATGGACATCGTGGACTCCTACCTCATCCGGCGGAATCGCGTCTATTCGTGGCGGCGAACCGTTTCCGGCACCCTCATCCAAATCAGCCTCTCAACCGCCGACCGGGCCGAGGCCTTTGCCCTTTCCGCCGCCGCGACGGCCGCGAGCGTTCAGGCGTTTGAGGCCGTCAGGGCCGGGCTTGCGGACATCCCCGCCGCCCGTCAGGCTATCCGGCGAGTCATCAGGACAGAGAACGCCCGGCGGGCGCTGCGGCGAGGAGGGACAATGTTTTACTACTGGTATCGGCCCCGGACGCCGAAAGAACTGGTAAATAACGGGCTTACGGACGAACAGGCACGGGCATGGTATGCGGAAGCCCCCCGCCCCCCGCCCCCCGGACGCCGACCTTCCCGGCTTCGGGTGGACGCCCGACGACATCGCGGACCTTGCTCGCTTGATGAACCCGACTACCCGGCCCCCGGCCGCTGTGGCTGCCCCGACCTCGGCGACCGTGGTGACCCCGGCCCCGAAGGCTGCGGCGACCGCAATCGCCGCCCCCGCGATTACCGTCAACATCATCAACGCGGGACGCCCACGCCGCCCCGTGTCCCGTGTGCCGAGGCCCTCCCCTCTCTACCCACGGACCGGCCCCGAGGCCCCTGAAACGGCTCCAGAGGCGCCCCCCGTGGCCCGCAAGCGTAAGCGGGGCGGGACTCTCATCGCGGACATCGCGGAGACCGGAATCGACAAGGACAGGAAACGCGGACGCATCAACGAGGAATCCGCCGCCGACCTCATCTGGACCGTTTCCCTGTTTTCGGAAATCACGGGCATCGAAACGATTGAGGACATCACGCAAGCCGGGCTTGCGTTGTTCATCGACACTCTTGAACACATCCCGCCGAACTATCGCAAAAGGGAAGCGGACCGGCGGAAACGGATTCAGGACATCATCCGCGAGGCGAGAAGGCCGGGATTCCGGTTGGCCTTTCGCCCGCGACCGTCAACAAGAACCTCAGGAACATCGGGAAGGTGCTGCGGTATGCGAGGGCTGCGGGCATCCCCGTTGATTCCGCGATTGATACCGGCCTGCTGCGGATTACCGATAAAGAGGCCGCAAAGGACAAGCGGGACGCCTTCACCCCGGATGACATCGCCGCCCTTTTTTGGACCTCTTACCTGAACGCGGACGGGGATCGGGGGCCGCTCTGGTGGATTGCTCATCTGGCGGCATACACCGGGGCGAGACGTGAAGAACTGGCGGGCCTTGATTGCGGCGACATCGAGCGCCGCGACGGCATCGCGGGCATCGTCATCCACAACAACGAACATAGGGGCATCAAGACGGGACAAAGTGCGAGGTTCATCCCCTTCCATCCTCATCTAATCGAAATGGGGCTTGTGGACTACGCGGCCGAGCGGCGGGCGGGCATCCTGTTCCCGCTCAAACGGAAAAGCCGACTATCAACGCTTGGCGACTCAATCGACTACCGCTGGCGGAAGGCCATGCGGGAAGCGGGAATCCCGGCGGACGGCAAAAAGACTTTCCACAGCTTCCGGTATTACGCCGTTCAAACGCTCATTGATAAGGAGGTTACGCATTCTCTCTATGTGCACGTATTGCCGAAATGAGTTGGAATCCTCTGTTCCATGTGTTTCAAAGCCTTGTTTTGTTTTTACTTCAGTATCTTAGATTGGAATGCAGGACTTTTCGTCTGTGCTATCGTCTGTTCCAGTGTTCCAGGCGGATATGGTGACGGCGGGGGGGGGAGAAACGCACGGATATTATGTGTCTTTTTCTAATTTCGAAAAAATGTCATGTTTTTTTATAAACCTATTCCTGGGATCTATTTCCCTTTTGGGCCGAAAAACGGCTCTGCTCCGTCCCTACGAGCACAAGCCCCCGGGTTGATCCCCGGGGGTGCCTCAGGGCCAGGGCCAGGGAAAATAAATTTATGAACGGAATACTAATATAAGCATCCAAGACATCAAACTGCCGGCACTGACCCGCCGCCCGGCAAATCTGTCGAAGATTGTCGAAAAGACAATTCGCTATGCGGCTGTCGGAATTAAATCCGAACAGGTGGCAGCCGCAATCCTCGGTGCGGAAAAAACGGATGCGATCGCGTAGTTGGAAGTAAAGAAATTCGATCTGTCGCATATCTACTATGTCGTTGCCACTGCTGAGCGTGAGGCCGAAGCGGCTGCGATGCTGGTTGACTTTGATATCATTGAAAATGACGAGGTTGCTGACGGGATCGATCCAATCGGAGTAGCAGCAGCCATATTACGCGAACGCTACGTCTATGCCGCGTTTCGTGATGAAGTCTATAACCGCCGCGCCCAACCGTGGATCTCAATGCGAGCAATGGACGGCCTCGAAACCCACGCTATGCCCCTTGATGACAACGACAAGCCAACCGCAATCGTTCCGAGCAAGCTCTTTGCTCGCGATGGTCGTGCGGCGCGGGTGTATAACGAGCGCTATGCCCCAGGATGCGACGACGAGATTGTCCAGCATGGAAGCGTGAGCTGGCTCAATACTTGGCGCCGTAGGTCCAGGACCCATTGATTATAACCTTGTTCGATGATTCAGGAGGTGCCAGGAGGCCCT
>NZ_JAUNTO010000036.1 GCF_030538655.1 Paracoccus sp. (in: a-proteobacteria) | reverse complement strand
TGAGGCCGCAGCCGCGTCGACCGGCACCGTCAAAGTTCGGCTGAGCGGCTTCTAAAATGGGCTGTGGCGATGCTGTGTTGGTATCGCCACACTTCCCCGAAAATCGACTGTGACTCCCGGTCGGCGCTTCCACTTGTTGGTATATTTGTTGGTATCGCCTGAGTTTTCCCTTTGTTTTTCAACGATTGCGGCCACCCTACGGGCTGCCATTTTCCCACAGCAACCTATACTTGCATGACACCCATCATGCTGTGCTGCATTCATCAGCCTGCGCTTGGGGTAGGTCGGCAAAGAAGCCACGCGCATATCACCCAATGCACCATCTATCGCACATCTGGCCGGATGCAGGCGCTGCTATGTTTTGCGGCCGCAGACAGCCTGATGGCGGAGAGTGCCGGATGCGTTCGGCCTATCGCCACGCATTGCTTGGCGCGGAAACCAGCGCATCCGCATGAATGCACTGGCTTTTCTGGCTTATACCTTGCGGCAAACCGGGTCAGTTGCGGTCAAAATTGTCCTCAATGGCAGCCAGAACCTCGCGGCGGATGACGGCGCGGAGGTTGCGGGAAAACCGTTGGCCAAGCTCGCCGTGCAATTCTTGTTGCACGATGTCGCGGATCATTTCACGCAGCGCCTGATCGGCGTCACCCGTGTCATTCCCGAAGGCAAGATCAAGATCAGACAGCGCGGGCCGGGCAACAGCAGGCGGCGCCTGTTCAACATCCCCGCCCTGATCCGCGATCACAGGATCAAGGTCAGCCGCAAGAGCTTCGGCAGCAGACAAGGCAGCGTCAAACATTGCTGACGGCTCGCTTGCGACGGTCTCGGGGGCCGGGGTTTCAGGGGGCAGGGTTTCGTGCATCGACTCGGCGCGGATCTGAGCGGTGGCACGGCGGTTGACAGGTAGACCTATACGCGACCAGCGGCTGCGACGCGGCGCGGCGACCGGGGTATCTTTGCTGCCCTCAGTTTTGTTGGGGGCGATACGATCCGCCTCGCTCAACCGCAGGGGCGTGCTGTCGGGCGCATCCTCGACAGTAGCAGGCCCGACAACAGCAAACACCGGCGCAGCAGTGGACGAATCCGACATCACCTCTGCCTCAACCTGGTGCGGTGCATGGGCAGGACCAGCGGGCGAAGCCGCCAAGGCGTCTTCTACACAGCGGTTCAGCGGAGCTGCGAAACGCCGTGCCAAGGCGGCGTTACCGCCATAACGGTGCGCCAGCAGGTCGCCATCACCAACAGCGCCTGCATCCGCATCCTGCGCCGCGACATCGCCAGGCACCTCATCCTCGGCAATCAGGCGGCGGATGGCGGACAGCACATCGCCAATATCTGCGGAAGTCTGCGCGGCGGAATCGGGATGGGTCATATCATTCATGACCCACCCCCGTTTTCAGATGGTCAGTCGCGACCGATGGCGCGCAAAACGCGATCCAGATTTTCGCCTTGCCTGCTGGTGTAGGGCGCTTCGCGCACGGCCTTGTAATATGCGGATGGGTCATATGTCGGAATCCCTAGCTGAAGGTTTTCTACCGTCAGCAAACCCATAGCGGCCAAAAGTTGATAATGTGCTAACTGAAGATTGGCCTGAGCAGAAATTCTGTCGGCCCGCGCCGACAGCAGCGATTGTTCCGCATCCAGCACGTCCAGCGTCGTGCGCGCACCCAGCATCGCTTCTTCGCGCACGCCGTCATAGGCCTGCTGCGCGGCGACGATCTGTTGGTCGATAGCGCGAATCTGCGCTTGCGCCACGTCGATATAGGACCACGCCGTGCCCACGGCCTGGTTGACCGTGCGTGATCCGTTCAGCAAACCGGCCCGCACTTGATCGCGCTGTGCCATCGCCTTGCGATGCGCCGCCGACAGACGCCCACCGGAATAGATCGTCTGCGACATTTGCACGCCGACATTGGCGCCGCTGGTCGTGGTATTATTGCCAAAAACATTGGGCGCGCTCTGAGACGACAGACCGACCGAGCCGCTTACGGTCGGGTTCCGTTCCGCCGCCGCCGCCGCGACGCCCAGTTCCGCCGCCGCCGCCTGCCGCTGAAGCTGGCGAATCGTGGGATGGGTGCGCTGCCCGATGGCGCGTGCCGCTTCGACCGATTCGGGCAGTCTGGGCGCAGCGGGCGGCGCGCCGAACCGGCCGGGGGCGTGGCCCGTTGCAGTGCGATAGCGTTCCTCGGCAGTGGCCAGATCGCCTTCGGCCGACGCAAGCGAGGCGCGGGTCGCCGCCAGTTGCGCATCGGCCAGCGACACATCGGTCACGGTGATTTCACCCACATCGAAACGATCCTGCGCGGCCTGCCGTTCCTGCGCCAGAACCCGGACCGAGTTCGCTTGCAGCGCGACCTGTTCCCGTGCGGCCCAGACCTCGAAATAGGCTTGCGCGGCGCCCAGCAACACATCTTGTTCGACGCCCACCAGCGCCTCACGCGTGGCCAGAACGGTTTCCTTGGCAATGTCGATCGCCAGCTGGCTGCGACCGAAATCGAACAGCACCATCTGCGCAGACAGGCTAAGAACAGAGGTGTTTTGTTCTGTCCCGCCCTCGACGTAATTATAGGTGTGTGACGCAACCCATTGAACAACCGGGCGCAAAGCGGAAATGGCTGTTGCCACGTCCTCATCTGCGGCACGCAGAACGGCACGGTTCTGATCCATCAGCGCGGAATGGCGATAGGCCGCGACCATGGCATCGGCCAGGGTTTCAGCCCGCGCGGGCACAGCGGCGGCAACGGCGATCAGGCCAGCAACCGCCAGCCCGGCAAAATGACGAATATGGATCACAGAGCAAACCCTTTTGGCAAACCAAAGCCCGGCAGTAACGGCGCGTAGGCATTAAACGCAAAGCGCCAGTTGATCCGGCCATTCAGCCGATAACCGATGCGGACGACACCAAGATTGCCTTCGTTAAAGACGGCGACGATGCGCCCCCCTTCCTTAAGCTGATCGTTCAGCGCATCGGGAATTTCCTCGACGGCGCCGCCGACAAAAATCGCGTCATAGGGGGCCTGCCCGGCCCAACCCGCCGACAGGCTGCCCTGAACGACCGCCGCGTTATCGACACCCGCCTGCGTCAGCCGGGCTTCGGCCTCGGCGACCAGTTCTTCGTCCTGTTCCAGCGCCACCACAGCCTGCGCCATACGCGCCAGAACGGCAGTCGAATAGCCAAGGCCGCAGCCCACATCCAGCACCAGATCGGTGGGCTGCACGTCCAGCGCGTCGACCATCTTGCCCAGGGTCCGCGGCTCAAGCAGGACGCGGCCACGGCCGATATCCACATTTTCACCGGAATAGGCGATATCGCGGCGGGTGTCGGGCACGAATTCCTCGCGCGGGACGTTCAGCATCGCTTCGATCACCGGGAATTTCGTGACATCATTTGGGCGGACCTGATTATCCACCATCATCAAGCGGCGCGCGGCGAAATCGGGCATCGCGGAAACCTTTCTACGGCGTATCATCCGGTTATTGGCACGATTCACGCGGACGGGCAACGCCGGTTCGCCTCTTGGTGGCGCGCGGCAGGCAATTTGGCGATTGTCGGCTTGCAGGTTGCGCGGCGATCCTTTATCGGTGCGGAACCTCGACGGACGGTGGGTTGGCGGAGAGGTTACGCACCGGATTGCAAATCCGTGAAGACCGGTTCGATTCCGGTACCCACCTCCAAATTCTCCGGGCTTTGCCATGATCTATGCCGCGACAACCCGCATCGCCGAAGCCGCGCTGCGCCTGCGTGTGCTGGCGGGCAATGCGATCTGGCGCGAACGGTTGATGCTGGATGCCCCCCCTGCCCCGGCAGCGGTGTGGATTCACGCCGCTTCGGTCGGAGAACTGAATTCGGCCCGGGTGCTGACAGAACAGCTGGCGGCGGATCATCGCGTGATTGTGACCACCAACAGCATCACGGGCCGTGATCTGGCGCGCGGGCGCGGACTGGCGGCGCGGCTGGCCCCGTTTGATTCCCCTGGTGCGGTGATACGGTTTCTGGACGCCGCGCGCCCCGCCGTGCAATTGACGATCGAGGGCGAGTTCTGGCCCAACCGCTCGGCCCTGCTGGCCCGGCGCGGCGTGGCGCAGATCATGGCCGGGGCGCGGATCTCGGCACGGTCGGCGGCACGCTGGGGGCGGCTGCCGGGGCTGATCGGGCCGGTGCTGGCGCGGCTGGATGGCCTGTCGGCACAGGATGCCGCCAGCGAGGCACGGCTGCTGTCGCTGGGTCTGCCGCCTGCGGCATTGATGCCACGGCTGGATCTGAAACTGCTTGGCCCGGCGGCCATCACCCCACCCGCGCCATCACCGGATCGGGACCGGACCTTTCTGGCGGCCTCGACCCACGACGGCGAGGACGGGCCGGTGCTGGACGCTTTTCTGGCGGCGCGTGCACAGGTGCCGGGGCTGCGGCTGATTCTGGCGCCGCGTCACCCCGACCGCGCCGATGCCATCGCGGCACTGGCGGCGGAACGCGGGCTGGCGCTGTCGCGGCGGTCACGTGGGCAGGATGGCGATCTGCTGCTGGCCGATACCTTGGGTGAAATGGCGCTGTGGTATGATCGTGCGGGGATCGTGCTGGTCGGCGGATCGCTGATCGACCGGGGCGGGCATACGCCGTGGGAACCGGCGGCGCATGGCTGCGCGATCCTGCACGGACCGCATGTGTCAAACTTTACCGATGCCTATGAGGCGCTGACTGCCGCAGGTGCGACCCTTTCCGCTGGCGATCTGCCTGCCACGCTGACCGCGCTGGCCCACGATCCGGCCCGCGCCCGCACCATGGGGACAGCGGCGCGCGATCTGCTGACGGCAAACGCGGGCGATCCCGAACCGCTGCTGGCGCGGATCAGCGCGCTTGCACACGGCGCGCGCAGCCCCGATATATAACGGAAAGGAGACGGCTTTCCGATGATCCGCTATGATCTGCGCTGCGACAAAGGCCACGATTTCGACGGCTGGTTCCGTTCGTCCGAGGGGTTTGACGCGATGCGCGACGCCGGTCAGATCGCCTGCACGATCTGTGGATCAGCCCGCGTGGACAAGGCGCTGATGGCCCCCGCCGTGCCGACGGAAAAGGCCCGCATCACCAATGACGAGCAATCACCGCTGGACAGGCTGCGCCAGCATGTCGAGGCGAACTCGGATTATGTCGGCCCGCAATTCGCGGCCGAGGCCCGTGCCATGCACCACGGCGACGCGCCGCATCGCGCCATCCACGGCGAAGCCACGGCGCAGGATGCCCGCGCGCTGATCGAGGAAGGCGTGCCCGTCGCGCCGCTGCCGTTCATCCCGCGCCAAAAGACCAACTGACGCAGGGCCGCCCGTCGGCAAAAGGGTCGGGAGGCTTTCCCCCTTGCCCTTTTGCCCCCCCGACCATAAAAGCCGCGCGGATAATCGAAACACGCTGGCGGGGGGCCGTTGAATGCCGCTTCTGGTGATGAAATTCGGCGGCACGTCTGTCGCTGATCTGGATCGCATCAAGAACGCTGCCCAAAAGGTGCAGCGCGAGGTGGAACGCGGCTATGACGTGATCGTCATCGTCAGCGCCATGTCGGGCAAGACGAACGAACTGGTTGGCTGGGTCGAAAAGACCTCGCCGCTGTTTGATGCGCGCGAATATGACGCCGTGGTGTCCTCGGGCGAGAATGTGACCGCCGGGCTGATGGCGCTGACCTTGCAGGAAATGGGCGTTCCGGCGCGCAGCTGGCAGGGCTGGCAGGTGCCGATCAACACGACAGCGCAGCATTCGGCGGCGCGATTCGTGGATATTCCGCGCGCCAATCTCGACCAGAAATTCGCCGAAGGGTTCAAGGTTGCCGTTGTCGCGGGCTTTCAGGGGCTTGGCCCCGATGGCCGCATCACCACGCTGGGCCGCGGCGGGTCGGATACCACCGCCGTCGCCTTTGCCGCCGCCTTTGACGCCGAGCGTTGTGACATCTACACCGATGTGGATGGCGTCTATACCACCGATCCGCGCATCAGCCGCAAGGCGCGCAAGCTGCACAAGATCGCATTCGAGGAAATGCTGGAACTGGCCAGCCTTGGCGCGAAGGTGCTGCAAACCCGTTCTGTCGAACTGGCGATGCGCTATAATGTGAAACTGCGGGTTCTGTCCTCGTTCGAGGAAACCGACGAAAATTCCGGCACGCTGGTCTGCGCAGAGGATGAGATCATGGAATCGAAAGTCGTCAACGGCGTCGCCTATTCGCGCGACGAAGCCAAAATCACGCTGGTCACGGTCGAGGATCGCCCCGGCATTTCGGCAGCCATCTTTGCGCCTCTGGCCGATGCGGGCGTGAACGTGGACATGATCGTGCAAAACATTTCCGAAAAGGATTACGACGATCACCCCGGCGCCGTGACGGATATGACCTTTTCGGTGCCGATCAATCAGGTCGAACGGGCCAAACGCGCCATGGAAGAGGCCAAGGCCGCTGGCAAGATCGCCTATGACGATCTGGCGGTGGACACCGACGTGGCCAAGGTGTCGGTGGTCGGCATCGGGATGCGCAGCCATTCCGGCGTGGCCGCCCGCGCGTTCAAGGCGCTGGCTGATGAAAATATCAACATCAAGGTCATCGCCACCAGCGAGATCAAGATTTCCGTTCTGATCGACCGTAAATATATGGAACTGGCCGTGCAGGCGCTGCATGATGCCTTTGAACTGGAACAAGCCTGACCGGACCCGCGCCGCGGTGTAAAAGCGCCGTGGCTGTTCCGGGTGCGATGGGGGTATGATGGCGGACCGCAAGGACAGCGATTCCCGCAAGCTGCTGCAACGGTTGCGCGACACGCTTTCTGCCCGCCGCGACGGTCAGGGACGGCTGGACCAGATCACCCATGACATTGCCGATTCCATGGGCAGTCAGGTCTGTTCGATCTATCTGTTCCGTGACCCGGAAACGCTGGAACTCTGCGCCACGCGCGGGCTGCGGGCCGAGGCCGTTCACCAGACCCGGATGCGGCTTGGCGAAGGTCTGGTCGGTCGCGTTGCCCGCACGGGTCGGCATGTAAACACCCCCGACGCGCCATCGGAACCCGGTTTCCGCTATATGCCCGAGACCGGCGAAGAAGTGTTCCCCAGCTTTCTGGGCGTGCCAATCCAGCGGCTTGGCGAAAAACTGGGCGTGCTGGTGGTGCAATCGCGCGAGGCACGCCAGTTTTCCGAAGACGAGGTTTACGGCCTTGAGGTCGTCGCCATGGTTCTGGCCGAAATGACCGAACTGGGCGCCTTTCAGGGCAGCAACGCCGATTCCCTGCCCGCCAGCCACCGCTTTCCACAGATGTTCCGGGGCACCGGCGCACAGGAAGGTGCCGCCGAAGGCCGCGTCTGGCTGCACGAACCGCGCGTGGTCATCGCCAATCCGGTCGGGGACGATCCTCATCGCGAAAAGGCCCGGCTGCTGGACGCCGTGGCCACGTTGCGCCGCACCGTCGATTCCCTGCTGGCCGAGGCCGATATGGAACGCGACAGCGATCACGCGCAGGTGCTGGAAACCTATCGCATGTTCGCGCATTCGCGGTCGTGGCTGCGCCGCATGGAAGAAGACATCGACCTGGGCCTGTCGGCCGAGGCTGCGGTGGAAAAAGAACAATCGCAGGCCCGCGCCCGGCTGGAAAGCGCCGCCGATCCCTATTTGCGCGACCGGCTGCACGATCTGGACGATCTGGCCAACCGCCTGCTGCGCATTCTGACCGGGCAAGGCAGCGATACCGGCGCGGAAATTCCGGAAAACCCGATCCTGATCGCCCGCAACATCGGCCCTGCCGAATTGCTGGAATATGGCAACCGGCTGAAGGGTGTCGTGCTGGAAGAAGGCTCGGTCGGCAGCCATGCCGCCATCGTCGCCCGCGCGCTGGCGATTCCGCTGGTGATCCACGCCGCGCGCATTACCTCCGAGGCGCTGAACGGCGATCTGATCCTTGTCGATGGGGATGCCGGCAGCGTCCACCTGCGCCCCGAAGAATCCGTCGCCGTCGCCTTTCGCGACAAGATGGCGATGCAGGCCGAGGCGCAGCAGCGTTATGCCGGGCTGCGCGATCTGCCCGCAATGGATACGGCGGGCAACACGGTTCAGATGTATATGAACGCCGGGTTGATGGCCGACCTGCCCTCGCTGGATGGGTCGGGGGCCGAAGGCGTGGGACTGTTCCGCACCGAATTGCAGTTCCTGATCCGCAGCCGTGTGCCGCGCCGGGGCGAACTGGCGGCGCTTTACGCCCGCGTCATGGACAACGCCCATGGCAAGCCGGTGATGTTCCGCACACTGGACATCGGGTCCGACAAAGTGTTGCCCTATATGAAGCCGCATGACGAACCCAACCCTGCCATGGGCTGGCGCGCGATCCGCGTGGGTCTGGACAAGCGCGGCGTGCTGCGGATGCAGTTGCAGGCGCTGATCCGCGCGGCGGCGGGGCGGCCCTTGCATGTCATGTTCCCCTTTGTCGCCGAGATCAGCGAATACGAACAGGCGCATCGGATGCTGATGGAGGAACTGGCCCGCGAACAGCGGCTGGGCCGCCCCGTCCCCGAGGACATCCGGGTTGGTGCGATGCTGGAAACACCCTCGATGGCCTATGCACCGCGCCGGTTCTTTGAGATGTGCGATTTCATCTCGATCGGCGGCAATGATCTCAAACAGTTCTTTTTCGCCGCCGACCGCGAAAACGAACGGGTGCGGCGGCGCTATGACACGCTGTCCACGGCATTTCTGGATCTGGTTGCGCAAATCATCGCCCGCTGTGACCAAGCCCATGTGCCGTTGTCCTTCTGTGGCGAAGACGCAGGTCGCCCGATCGAGGCGCTGACCCTTGCCGCATTGGGCATCCGGCGGCTGTCGATGCGCCCGGCCTCGATCGGGCCGGTCAAGCACCTGATCCGCCGCGTTTCCCTGACCGATCTGCGCACCGAGATCGACCGGGGCCGCGAGGCGGGCGAAGCGAACCTGCGCCCCCGGATCATGGATTGGCTGGGACGTCAGGGATGATTCCATGCGCAAGGTTTCGCCGGTGCCAGTCCGGTCATGCGCGGCTTGGCCACCCGCAAAGGGTCTGGCACCGAATCTGACTTGCTGCGATACAGCGGCAAACCTATGATAACCCGGTTTTTTCAGTGGATATGCAAGCCTTGGATCGTCGTGATTTCCTGACATCGGCCAGCGCGCTGGCCGCCGCCACCGCAGCCGCGACCCTTGCCGCCGCGCCCGCCGCACATGCCGATCAGGCCGAAGACGCTGGTGCCGCCGCCAGCCTGTTCGATTTCGACACTCTGGCCACCCTGACACAACAGCGGGCAGCGGCCCCCTATACCCAGCCGGTCGCGGATCAGGTCGGCAGTTTCGCCAATCTGAACTATGACCAATACCGCGCCATCCGCTTTCGCCGCGAGGCCGACCCGCTGGCCGGTCATCCCCGCTTTGGGCTGGATCTGCTGGCCCCCGGCTCGATCTTTTATGAGCCAATTCAAATCAATCTGCTGCGCGAAGGCGTGGTCGTGCCGATCCCCTTTGATCCGCATCTGCTGGAGTTCGACCCCTCGCAATTCCCCGATGGTGCCGATCTGGACACGGTGGGCAAGATGGGCTGGTCGGGCTTTCGGATGCGCTGCCCGCTGAACCGGCCCGATGTGCGCGACGAATTTCTGGTGTTTCAGGGCGCGTCCTATTTCCGCGCCGTCGCGCGCGGCACGCTGTATGGCCTGTCGGCACGCGGCCTTGCCATCGACACCGGCAGCCCGCGCGGCGAGGAATTTCCCCTGTTCACCGATTTCTGGATCGAGGAACCCGCCCCTGACGCAGAATCAGTGCGCATCTATGCCATGCTGGACAGCAAATCACTGGCCGGCGCGTTCCAGTTCGATGTGACGCCGGGCGCGGAAACGGCGATGCGGGTGCGGATGGCCCTGTTCCCACGCGTGGACGTGACTGGCGTGGGCATTGCACCGCTGACCTCGATGTTCTGGTTCGGCCCGGCCAGCCGCGCGGGGGTGGATGATTATCGCCCCGCCGTGCATGACAGCGATGGGCTGGCCATGCGCACCGGCGCGGGTCAGGATCTGTGGCGGGCCTTGTCCAACCACAAGGCACTGCAAATCGCATCCTTTGTGGACCGCAATCCCACCGGCTTTGGCTTGCAGCAGCGCGCCCGCGCATTCGCCGATTATCAGGACGCCGAGGCGCATTATCAGCTTCGCCCCTCGGCCTGGATCGAGCCGGTCGGCAACTGGGGTGAAGGCGTGGTCCGCCTGATCGAAATCCCGGTGGAAAACGAATTCAACGATAACATCGTATCCTATTGGCAGCCCAAGGCCCCTCTCAAGGCCGGAGAGCGCGCTGACTGGACCTATCGGCTGATCTTTGCGCCGCTGGTGCAAAACTCGGGTCCGGTGGCGCAGGTGCGCGGCACGCGCGCGGGCAAGTCGATCAACAGCCCCACCGGGCGCAGCTTTATCATCGACTATGATCTGGCGCCGTTTCAGGATCAACTGCCGCAGATCGCCGTCAACACCTCGTCGGGCGAGGTGGTTCATGCCTATCTCAAGCCGCTGGTCGCCGAAGGTGTGCTGCGGCTGGCCTTTGAGTTCGAGCCGCGCGACGCCCGGATGACCGACCTGCGCGCCACGCTGACCGACCCCGACGGCACGGCGCTGAGCGAAACCTGGATGGCGCGCTGGTCGGCATGACGGATCCCGCCCCCGATATGGCCACGGCTGATCTGCGCCACCTGCCTGCGGTTCCGACGGAATCGCCGCTGGACATGCCGGTGCAGGATTTCAGTGCCCGCCCGCATCGCAGCGCCCCCGCCCGCTGGCGCGAAAGCTGGCGCACATGGGCCGCGCGGCTGCTGGTCTTTGGCGGGGCTGCGGGTATCACCGTAACCGGATTCTGGGTGATGTTCGATGCGTTCGGCGATCAGCCGATGCCGTTGCAGATCGCCCTTCTGGCGCTGTTCACGCCGACATTCGCATGGGTCGGTTTTTCGTTTTGTTCCATGCTGGCGGGCCTGTTCGCGCCGCGCCTGCGCGATCCGCATGATGTGCCGGGCCAGGCACGGATCGCGGTGGTGATGCCGGTCTATCACGAAAACGCCGCCACCAGCATCAGCCTGCTGGTCGCGCTTGCCCGCGATCTGGATCGTCTGGGTCTTGGGGGGCGCGCGGAAATCTGGGTGCTGTCCGACAGCCGCGATCCGGCGGTTGCCGTGAACGAGACGATGGCCGTATCCGCCGCGCGCGAGATGTCGCCGCTGCCGATCTGGTATCGTCGCCGCGCGGATAACACCGATCGCAAATCCGGCAATCTGGCCGAATTCTGGCGTCGCTGGGGCGGGCGTTACGATCAGATCGTCGTGCTGGACGCCGACAGCGTGATGACCGGCGACACCATCGCCCGCCTGTCCGCCCGGCTAGAGGCCGACCCGTCGCTGGGGCTGATCCAGACCATGCCGATGCTGGTCGGCGGCGAAACCATCTTTGCCCGTGTGGTGCAGTTCGCAGGCCGGGTCTATGGCCCGATGATCGCGCGCGGGGTGGCCGCCTGGTCGGGGCAGACCGGCAACTACTGGGGCCATAACGCCATCATCAACAGTCGCGCCTTTGCCAGTGCCTGCGGCTTGCCTCGCCTGCCGGGAAATCCGCCCTTTGGCGGCACCATCCTGTCCCACGATTTCGTCGAGGCGGCGGCCCTGTGCCGCGCGGGCTGGAAGGTGCGGCTGGATCACGATCTGCGCGGCAGTTACGAAGGCTGCCCGCCGACCCTGCTGGATATGGCCACCCGCGAACGCCGCTGGGCGCAGGGCAACCTGCAACACCTGCGCTTGCTGGGAATGCGCGGGTTGCGCGGCATCAGCCGGGTGCATTTCATCATCGGCGTTCTTGGGTTCCTGATGTCGCCGCTGTGGCTGGGGCTGATCCTTGTCGGGTTGATGCTGTCGGGCTGGGTGCTGCTGTCCACGCCCGCCTATTTCCCCGATTATTACCAGCTTTTTCCCGATTGGCCGGTGTTCGACAGCCGCCGGATGCTGTGGCTGTTCATCGCCGCCATGGCCTTTTTGCTGGTGCCCAAGCTGATCGCGACCTTTCGCGCGTGGTGGCGACCTCTGGCGCGCGATGCGGGCGGCAAGCGACGCCTGCTGGCCAGTGCCCTGTTCGAAATCCTGTTGTCGGCCCTGATCGCGCCGGTGCAGATGCTGATCCAGACCCGCCAGATCTGGGACATCCTGCGCGGCCGCGACAGCGGGTGGGAGGCACAGCACCGCGCCGGACATATGCCTTCCTGGGGCTATGTGCTGCGGCATCACTGGGCGCATGTCGCCCTAGGACTGGGCACGCTGGCGGTGCTGGCATGGTTTTCGCCCGCGCAACTGATCTGGCTGTCGCCAATCGTCGCCGGGCTGATCCTGTCGCCCTTTACCTCGCGCTATTCGGCCAGCCCGGTGTTTGGTCGCTGGGCGCGAATGCGCGGCCTGCTGCTTACCCCCGAGGAACGCGCCACCCCCGCCATTCTGGCCGATGCGGTCACGATCGCCCGCAACCTGCCCCGCCCCGTCGCAGGCGATGCCTCGGTGCTGAGGCTGGGTGAGGATGCCGATGCCCGCGCCCGCCATCTTTCCCTTTTGACCGAACCCCAGCCCGCAGGTGCCGCGATGCGCCTGCCAGCCATCACCGCCGAGGCCAAGATCGCCCATGCCGCCACCCGCACCGAGGCGCTGTCCTTTCTGGACCGCCCCGAGACGCTGGCCATGATCGCCACGCCCGCGCTGCTGGATCGCTGGAGCCGGTTGCCGGAGTAGCGCCATGAAGCGGCTGATCGCCCTTGATATGCTGCGCGGCTATGCGCTGGTCTGCATCATGCTGGACCATATGCCGGTATCCCCGTTGCGCGGACTGACGCTGGCCAATTTCAGCATTTTTGACGCGGCAGAGCTGTTCGTGCTGTTGTCGGGCTTTCTGGTCGGGCTGGTCTGGCTGTCGGTGGAAACCCGTCAGGGCCGCCGCGCGGCGCAATGGCGCTTTGCCCGGCGGGCGTTTCAGGTCTGGCGCGCGCTGGTGGTGGGCGGCATCATCATGGCGCTGTTGTCGGCATTGTTGCTGGCGCTGAACCTGCCGCATACTGCGATCTGGAACGCCTATGCCGAATGGGTGATCGAAAAGCCGCTGGGCTATCTGGGCGTTCTGGCAACCATGTGGCTGCAACCGAACCTGCTGGACGTGCTGGCGGTCTATGTCGTGCTGCTGGCTTCGGCCCCGCTGCTGGTGCCGGTGCTGCTGCGCTGGCCATTCAGCTTTGCCGCCGGATCGGTGCTGCTGTGGTGGTTCGCGCCGGTGCTGAACCCGCTGATCCCCAACCACAACACCGGCGGGCTGCTGTTCAATCCGTTTGGCTGGCAGATGCTGTTCTATTCCGGCGTGGCGATGGGGCTGTTCCGCGCCCGGCTGATGCCGGTGCTGATGCCTCATGCGCGGCTGCTGACGGTGCTGTCGGTCATCATCTTCAGCTTTGGCGCGACGATCATTCTGGCGATGAAGGTCGGCGAGCCCGCCCTGCCCCTGCGCGAAGCCCTGAAACTGATCTATGGCGAGATCAACAAATGGCCGCTGGATGGCACCCGCTATCTGGCGATCATGGCCGCAAGCTGGCTGGTGGCGGTGCCGCTGGCCGGAGTGATGGCGCGGCTGGCGGATACCGGGCCGGGTCGGGCCTTGCAGACCATCGGGCGCGGCGGGCTGTGGTCGTTTATCATCTGCGTGCTGCTGTCGGTTCTGGGCGACGCGCTGCAAATGACCCCGCCGCAGCAAGACATGGGCCAGCGGCTGGTCATCGACCTGTGGGTGATGACGGCGCTGTGGTGGATGTCGTGGTGGTGGCTGACCCATCTGGCCCCGCGCTGGAATGGCGACTGGCCGTTGCCGTGGCGGCGCGGCTAAGCGCGCCTACCCTTTGCGCGAGGTAAACCCCCACGCCCCTTCACCCAGTGCCGGAGCGGCGCGGTCGCATGTCAGCGGGCTGCGTGACATCCGCACGGGGGTGCGCAGGCCGGGGATGCCCTCTGGCGTCACGACCAGATCGCGGG
>NZ_JAUNTO010000015.1 GCF_030538655.1 Paracoccus sp. (in: a-proteobacteria) | reverse complement strand
GTCGATCTCGCATGCGCTATGGCATGGATCACTTAAATGAAGACGCCGCCTAGGGGTCCTTCCAGAAGCACTGTTCCTTCCGGCAGCGCCTTGGCAAGGATACTCTTGCGGATCTGGTTTGCAATGGTGGCATAAGCCGGCCCCGTATTAACGCTGGGACCGGACAATGCGCCCGATGCTTGTGCAGTCAGGTTACGGCTCCAATCTGCCATGGCACGAACTCATTATCACCAAACCCGTAATCCTCGCTGAGCGTGTGTTCGACCGACGCAACTGCAAGAATTTTCTCGAAAATCCGTCTGCCAGCAGCTTCAATCGTATCGTTGCCCTGAACAATGCCGATGCAGTTGATATCCATGTCATCGCTCATACATTTCCGAGTTGGTTGCAACCTTGATACAGGGTGCTGGCTTGAAGCCTGAAACAGAGCCGCGCCCGGTGGTGAAGACAACGACATTGCAGCCGCCCGCAACCTGCCCTGTCACGGCGACGGGATCATAGCCGGGAGTATCTATGAACACAAAACCGGTCCGGTCAATAATCTCGGCATATTCATAGGCCGCTTCCAAAGGCATTGAACCGCCTTTAGCTACCGCGCCAAGTGATTTTCCCAAAATCGTCGTCAGGCTACCCAGCTTGTTGCCATGCGATGGGTTATTGTTCAACTCTGCCCCGTTCCGAGAGGTATATTCACGCCACCATTCGATGCGGTCCATGCGCTTCTGCGCAACCTCTGGTGTAACGGCACGGCGAGTCAACAGATGTTCGGCACCATAGATTTCCGGCGTTTCGCTGAGCACGGCAGTGCCACCATGCTTCACGATCAGATCGGCGGCATAGCCAAGCGCCGGATTTGCCGAAATACCCGAATATCCGTCAGAGCCCCCGCATTGTAATGCGACCTTCAGCCCCGTCAGCGGCACAGTTCCACGTTGTGCGGCATTGGCATCGGGCAGCATTTCTCTGATGATGTCACAAGCGATCTCGATGGTTTTACGGGTGCCTCCAAGATTCTGGATCGTCATCGTGCGCAGATGTGGCCCTTCCTCCAGCTCAAATTTCTTCACGATCGAATCGATCTGATTTGTTTCGCAGCCGAGCCCGATGAACAAAATACCCGCGAAATTCGGGTTGCGCGCATAGCCGGCAAGAACGCGCTGGAGGTAAAGATACCCTTCGCTTTGCATATTGATGGCGCAGCCGATGCCATGGGTCAGGGCAACGATTCCGTCAACATTGTCATGGCCATCCAGCCCCCCGCCGCGATTGAAATGATTCGCGACGGCCCGCGCCACCGTTGCCGAGCAGTTCACTGAAGTGACGATGCCAATATAGTTGCGCGTTCCCATTTTTCCGTCAGGACGGACATAAGCCTGAAAAGTTCGACGCTGATCTTCGGGTAGAAGCGGCGTGGTCCGTGCGTCCTGAGCAAAATGATGCGTTGTATGGCTGTCTTGCATGGCCAAATTGTGTAGGTGCACATGCACGCCGGGGGCGATGGCCGCTATCGCAACGCCGATCACCTGTCCATATTTCAGCACTGCTTCCCCCGCATTGATGGTGGCTGTGCGGCGCTGCGAGACCATGAGGCGGTCGAAACAGCCGCGACCGGCGCGCAATCCGACATGAAGGCAAGCCCGGGGCTATTCGTGACGGATGCCACAAACTTTCTTGCACATTCCGAACTGCATGAGGAAGTCTTCGGTGCTGCCTCGCTGATCGTGCGCTGCCCGGATATTGTCGCTGTCCGGCAGGTTCTCGAAAGATTGGAGGGGCAATTAACTGCGGCCATGCATATCGACGAGGCCGACCATGATCTGGTTCGCGACCTGCTGCCGCTTCTTGAACGCAGGGTTGGTCGGATCCTGATTAATGGTTTTGGTATTGGCGTCGAGGTATCCCACGCCATGGTACATGGCGGGCCTTTTCCATCAACTGCGGATGGGCGATCCACATCGGTCGGTAGTTTGACGATCGCACGCTTTCTGCGTCCCATTTGCTATCAGGATTTTCCTGCGGGCTTGCTGTCGACGGAATTACAGGGAGAAGCGGAAGGTCTGTCCTTCGCGCTGTAGGGCGAGCTGTTGTCGGACAGCATCTCGATGACCCATGGGGCAGGATATGCGTCGAAGCGGCGTTCCACCGCTTCGAGCATGATGTCCCGGATGTCAGATCCGCTGATCCCGGCGTTCACCACGGCGCGCCAGGCGATGATTTCGCGGTCATGGGCATCGATGAGGAAGGGTGAGGGCAGGAATGCCATCGGTCCGAATGACTGCCCGAACCGGACGACGTCCCCATTCCAGCAGGTGAACTCGAACCCGTCCGAGCACCAACGCAGGTTCGAGCGCATGACGATCACCTTGCCGTTGTGCACATGCTGGGGGCGTTCGGAATATTTCCGCGCCAGCAGCAGGTTATGGGCCTGCATGATCCGGTAGACCCGCTTGTGGTTGACCGGCGCCAGGCCTTCCGATCGCAACTGCCGGTTCAGGATCGCCGTGATCCGCCGGGAGCCATAAGTCAGTCGCGCCGACACGAGGGCCATGATCAACGCCACCACGTTCGCGGCTCTCTCGAACGCATGGCGTTCGCCGCTCACCGTCTTGCGCCTTTTGATAGCGCCGACGCGGCTTCGTGCTGTCCTGCAGCCGGTCGATCAGGGTCGAGCGGGCCACCCCCAGAGTTTCTGCCACGGCCTTCACTGGAAATTGTCCTTCAGCGGCGACCGCGCGAGCAAGGTCAGTTTTTTGACCGTGACTTGTCCAAGGCCTCGCGCAGGATCTCCGCCTCCAGCGTCTTGCGCCCGAGCTGGCGTTCGAGTTCGCGGATGCGCTCCTCCAACTGCCGGACGACCTTGTTGCTGGTGACGTCATCACCCTCGGACACGGCGACACTCCCCCCTTCGAGCATGAGCCGCCGCCAACGATACAGCAGGTTCGGCACCACGCCATTGCGGCGCGCCACGACTGAGATGCTGGCCCGGTCGTCCAAGCGTCTCCTCGACAATCCCCAGCTTCTCCGCGGCAGTCCAGCGGTGCCGGCGGCCGCCATCGGTGATGATCTCTATCTCAGACATAAGCACGTGCTCAGGCATATACCTAAGCCTCCATGGTCATGCCCAAGTGTCCGGTCGAAAAAGGGGGCCAGTTCAGGAGTATGGCCCGGCAAAGACCCTCGACAATCGCTGGCGCCGTTAGAGCGGCATGGGGTCTTCGCACGGATGATGGAGGGCCTTCGGATGGATTGGGTCATTGCCGGTCTCAGTTTTTGATGAGGGCAGAACGGACAGGACAAATCGGATAGGTATCCATAGCCCATTTGTCCGCCAATCTTCCAGGTTCATGCTCGCGGCAGCATTTCCGGTCTGGCCATGGCTGCGATAGACCATAGAAAATCTGTAGGACGACACATTGCGGAAACGGACATGGAATGAGCAGACCGGTTCGCCACCACACGTATGGACGCAAGCTGCGGCTTGCTATCGGTCTCACGCTGGCAGCAGCGGCAGTCCTGCTGCTGATACGGCCTGAACCTCCAGCATCGCCCGATGTGCTCCAATCCGAAAACTCCACAGGCTACCAGATCGAAAACGGTATCGTCGTCTGGCGGCCAATGAGTCCTGGCAGCCAGATCGTCGCCACGATTCTGACGCTTGGCCTGGCGGCCAATTCCGAAGTGGTGGCGGGACGGTCATTGCCCCTTGCGGATGCGGCCAGTTTTCGCACGTTAGAACACCAATATGGTCGTGACAATGATCACGTCTGGTTCCGGGCGGAACAGATCGAAGGAGCGGACCCCGCAAGCTTTGTCGTGCTGGATCACGGTTTCTCGCGGGACAGAACGCATATCTGGCATCAGGCAACCCCGGTCATGGCCCTTGAAACCGCCCAGCAGGACAACGTTCGGGCGCATTCCCAGCGTATCCTGTCTGTTGGAACGCAGACCTGGCTGATAAGCACGCCGCCACTTCTGCTACCCGAAGCGCCCGCAGCCCCGCCCGATCACTATTGCCGCGACTGGTTTACCATGAACGGCGCCCTCTGGCGCGGCGCCAGCCGAATGCTGCTCCTTGACGGGCCGACCGAAGCTCTGGACTGCGACGGCGGCATCAGAACCGTCTATCGTAACGGCCAACCCTTCGAGGATATCACCGACAACAAGGGGCTTTTGCTGCGCGACGGAGCTGACATCTGGCGCCTGCACCTGGAAGGGCCGCCACAGCTGATCGCGATCCTGCCCGAACCAGTCACCGAGGCACGCCTTATGCGAGGCAGGCACGACGACGAGCCGGTGCTGCTGGCGCTGACGGAATCGGGAACCGTCCATGCCATGCGCACGCAACCGCAAGCCCAGGTCCAGACGCTCGGCCGCCTGGGCGCCCTACCGACGGCAGAGGAGATGACGCTCGACCGGGGCTTCCAGCTACGGGGACGCTATTTCACGCTGACCGCGCAGCCGGGACCCGACGACGCGGTTATCGCCGATCATGGCCCGGCAGAGCGCTTCGGCGATTATGCGCTGGCGGGCGGGCGGCTGTTCTACGGTGCCGAAATCGTGGCGCACCCGAAGGACTTGCCCCTGCGACAGATCACCTCCTCCATGGTGCTTGTCGGTCCATCGTGCCTGAACTTCGGGTATTTCGTGACCGATCTGGCCGATCCTGCGGGGGAGGTCGACCAGATCATGGCCCTCTGCGACACGATGCACCCCCGAACGGAACTTCTCTATGACGGGCTTCGAATCGGATTTTCACCGCAGCTTGCGTCTCTCGGACCCGATACGGAGCATCCGCGTTCAAACCTGTTTCAACTGGGCGAGGTCTTCATCGAAAACATCGGCGAACGGGATAGGGGCCTTGCTCGACCCTTTCTCACCGGATTTGACCTGCGCGTTATGGGCACAAAAATCGAACCGCCCTCCGAATCCCAACCCGTTCAAGGCGTTCGTCTACAGCCGGGCCAGCGCCACGCGTGGCGACCCGTCGCAAGCACTGATGGGAATCCATGGATATGGCCCTGGGTTCTGACCATGCGCCATAGCCCCGAGCGGGCAGAAATTTTCGGTGACAGACCCTTCGACGTTAGCCACGGGGGCTTCGGAAGCTGGAACGAGTAAAGGCAGCCCCGCCACGCCCCCGTTCTTGAAACCCTGCACCGGCTGAAACTGCCGCTGTATATCCACCCCGGCCTGCCCTTGCCGCAGGTGCAGCAGCCCTATTACGGCGGCTTTGACCGCGAACTGACCGCGCGGCTGTCGATGTTCGCCTGGGGCTGGCATAACGAGGCCGGCATCCTGACCCTGCGCCTGCTTTTGTCGGGCGCCTTTGACCGCTGGCCCGATCTGCGCGTCATCAGCGGCCATTGGGGCGAGATGGTGCCGTTCTTCCTGCAACGGCTGGAGGATTCGATCCCGCCCGAGGCATCGGGCCTGTCGCGCCCCATTGTCCAGACCTATCGCGACCATGTTTATGTCAGCCCCTCGGGCATGCTGACCGCGCCGCATTTCCGCTTTATTCTGGATGTGATGGGGGCGGATCGTATCCTCTATTCCGTTGATTATCCTTATCAAAGCCTGAACGGCGCGCGGGATTTCCTTGACCGGCTGGAGGTCAGCGAAACCGACCGCGCCCTGATCGCGCATGGCAATGCCGAACGTCTTTTAGGAGTATGACATGAAAGCCCTGCTGACCGCCGCCCTTCTGGCCCTGCCCCCGCTTGTCGCCCATGCCGAGGCCCCCATGTCCCCGATCCTGCGCATCTTTGAATTCACCGTCGCCCCCGAGGATGTGGCAACCTTCATGGCAGCGGGCGAGGACAACATCCGCAATTCCGTCCGCGACGAGCCGGGCGTGCTGTCGATGTATGTCGCCAGTGACAAGGACGACCCCACCCGGCTTTACGTCATCGAGACCTACCGCGACCAGGCCGCCTACGAATCCCACCGCGAAACCCCGCATTTCCAAGCCTTTATCGCCGCCATGGACGGCAAGTTCCTGTCCCGCCGCGTCATCGAGACAAACCCCACGATACTGGGCGCTAAGGCGTTCACGTGGGAGGAGTAGCTTTTCAACGGCCGATGCCATCAGCACCGTCCACCGATTAATGAATCCACCTCATATCCCCTTCCTGATTATGCCATCTAATCGTCTCTCCCACTCATCCTTACCTTGGTGACACGAGGCAACCGACAGGAACCCGGCCATGAGTTGGAACGAACAGGACATCAATGCAATCGCGGCCAGCGATGATCTGCATATCGCGCCATTGCGCGCGGACGCGACAACCACCGGCACGCCGACATGGATCTGGTCGGTGGTCGTGGATGGCGGGCTGTATGTCCGGGCCTATAACGGGCAGAACTCGCGCTGGTATAAATCTGCGATGGCGCAACAGGCGGGTCAGATCACGGCGGCGGGCAAGACATTTAATGTCGCCTTCGCGCCGGTCCGCAGCGATCTGAACGACCGCATCGACGCGGCCTATCGCGCGAAATACGCCAGCAGCCCCTATCTGGCCCCGATGATCGGCGATCGCGCCCGCGCCGCGACGGTGCAAATCACCCCGCGATAAGAGGATATGATGAAAACCCATCTGACCGCCGCCCTTCTGGCGCTGAGCATCGCCGCACCGGCCTTGGCGCAACAAACGCCGATCCTTGATGCAGGCCCGCAGGGCTGGCAGGCTGATACGGTCGCGGACGGGCTGGATTATCCGTGGGATATCGTGGCCGATGGCGACCGGCTGATCATCACCGAAAAGGCCGGGCAGATCGTCATTATCACTGATGGCCAGAGCCAACGGTTTCCCGTCGAAACATCCGCGCCGCTGCGCACCGATGGCGGTGCCGGGCTGATGGGCATTGCGCTGGCGCCGGATTTTGCGGCCAGCGGGCGGGCGTTTGTGTATTACGCCTATGACAACGGCGGCCCGCTGAACCGCGTGGCCGAGGTCAGCTTTGACGGTGCCGTCTGGCGCGAAACGGCGGTGCTGATCGACGCCATTCCCGGCCATCGCTTGTATAACGGCGGGCGCATCGCCATCGGGCCGGACGGGTATCTTTACGCGGCGACCGGCTGGACCGAGAACCGCGAACGCCCGCAGGATCTGCAAAGCCTTGCCGGAAAGATCCTGCGGGTCGGGCTGGATGGCGCGATCCCGGCGGACAACCCCTTTCCGAACTCGCCCGTCTGGTCCTATGGCCACCGCAACCCGCAAGGTCTGGCGTGGAACGCAGCAGGCGAACTGTTCGCAGCAGAACACGGGCAGGCCGCGCTGGACGAGGTTAACCTGATCCGCCCCGGTGCGAATTACGGCTGGCCGCTGGTCTCGGGCGATGACACCCGCGACGGGATGGAACCGCCCTTTATCCATTCCGGCCGCACGACATGGGCGCCGTCCGGCATCGCCTTTGCGGGGGATGAACTGCTGGTAACGGCGCTGCGCGGCAGCGGGCTGTTGGTGATGGACCGCGACAAGCGCGCGCTGACCCCGGTTGCCGACACGGGTGAGCGGTATCGGCAGGTTCTGCCCGTCGGCGATGATCTGTATGTAATCACAACCAACCGTTCGCCGCGCGGATCGGGTCCGTCGCAGGACAGGCTGCTGCGTCTTAGCCCATCGCGGTGACGGCGCAAGATGAAGGATCAGCCTGTCCCGGCACGCATTGCCCTGATAAGATCGCCCTTGGCTCATGAGGGGATCTCATCAATGCAGCGCAAGGACATCACCGACCTGATCGCCTTTCTTGAGGTCGCGCGCGAGCAAAGCTTTACCAAGGCCGCCGCCCGGCTGGGCGTGTCGCAATCGGCGCTGAGCCATACGGTGCGCGGGCTTGAGGAACGGCTGGACATTCGCTTGCTGACCCGCACCACGCGCAGCGTCTCGCCCACCGAGGCGGGCGAGCGTCTGCTGGCCCGCATCGGCCCGCATTTCGAGGGGATCGCCAGCGAGCTGGACGGGCTTGGCGCGCTGCGGGGTGACATCGCTGGAACGATCCGCATCACCGCCGGGGATTACCAGATCCGGCACTATCTGTGGCCAAAGCTGCGCGGGTTCATGCGCGAATTTCCCAATGTGAATGTCGAGATTTCGGTGGAATACGGCTTGCAGGATATTGTCGCCGACCGATTCGATGCAGGCGTGCGGTTTGGCTCGCAGGTGGCGCGCGACATGATCGCCACCCGGATCAGCCCCGATATTCGCTTTGTCATCATCGGCGCGCCCAGCTATTTCGACACGCACCCTGTTCCGACGACCCCCACCGACCTGACCACGCATGATTGCGTCAATCTGCGTCTGTCCACGCATGGCGGCCTTTACGCGTGGGAGCTGGACGACAACGGCCGCGAACTCAGCGTCCGGGTCGAGGGGCGGCTGGTGTTCAACAATATCTATGACGTCATCGACGCCGCCCGCGACGGGTTTGGTCTGGCCTTTGTTCCCGACGATCTGGTGCGCGCCGATATTGCTGCCGGAACCTTGCGGATCGTGATGGAGGATTATGCCCCGGTCTGGGAGGGGTTCCATCTGTATTACCCCAGCCGCCGCCAGCACGCCCCGGCCTTTGCCGCGCTGGTCAAGGCGCTGCGGCACCGCGATTGACCATTGGTGAACGCGGTGGATAGCTGCCTGCGTTACCCTCTGTCCAAGTCACCAGATTGCGGCATCGTAGAGAAAGCCACACAAAAAAGCCGGGCCTTTCGCGGCCCGGCATCCGCACCAATCGCAGCCCCTTACTGCCCCGTGCGTTCCGCAACCTGCCGGTCCAGCGCGGTGATGACCGCCTCGGCCAGAGCGGCGTCGGACCACGGGTTCTGGCCCGTCACCAACTCGCGGTCCACCACGACATAGGGCTGATCCGGTTCCGCGACCGTGACCGTGGCACCGGCGGCGCGCAGCGCGTCTTCCATGTAGAACTCGATTTCAGCGCCCAGCCAGTCCTCGACGCCCTTTTCCTCGGCGGTGGAATAGACGGTCATGTTGTAACCCGCATAGGGCCAGTCACCAGCCAGTTCGGATGCGCGGGCCAGATCACCGGCGACCATGGCGGCGCGGAAATCCTCGGGGTTCTCGACCGCCGCCGAGAACGCGATCGGGCCGTGGCACAGCATCGCGGTCACTTTGCCCGCGTCGTGGAAATGGCGCAGCGCCGCGCCAAGATCGCGGTCCTGCATCAGATCGGTCATCGGCGCATGGCCGCCCGGCACATAAAGCGCGTCGAAATCATCCAGCCCCGCCTGCACCACCTTGGCCAGCACCTGCGGCTTTTGCATCGACGGATCGGTGGTCACGAAACGCAGCGCCTGATCCATCGCGTCGCGGTCATTGTGGAACAGGTCCAGATTGATCGAATTGCCGTCCAGCGCCGGGGTGTTGCCGTCGGGCGTGGCCACGACGACTTCATACCCCGCCGCGATGAAAGCCTGCGCGGGAACGGCCAGTTCGCCCAGATAATAGCCGGTCTGATGCTGCCGCCCGTCGCTGAGCGCCAGTATGTTTTCGCTGGAGGCGACCAGCAGCACACGGCCCTTGGCATCGTCTGCAAAGGCGGGGAAAGCCACGGTCGCGGTCACCGCAACGGCGGCGGTCAAAGTGGTGAGGGTTTTCATTTTTTGCTCCTACAGAAAGGCGATATAGCGGCCAGCGATCAGCACGCCGGTCCAGAGGATGATTGATGCAAGCGCGGTTGCCCGCGCTGTGTCAGGCCGCTGATCCAGATGGGCGCGGGCCACATTGGCCAGCGCGAGGGTCAGCAGCAGAGCCTTGATCTGAAAGGCCGGATTGGCGGCATAGCTGGTGCCACGCGCCAGAAACAGGATCAGCCCGGTGGTGATGGCGACCACCGCCCCCACCGCCGCAATCCGCCGCGCCGGGTCCGACAGGCCGCGCCAAGACCCGCGCAGGACCGACAGGTCATAGGTGATGATCGCGCCGAACATGGTCGCAAACCCCGCGATATGCGCCGCTGACACCAGCGGATAGACCGCGAAGGACGTGCGCAGGCCGCGCATCAGCCCCGACGCCTCGATCTGCGCCAGCGCGTCCATCAGCACGCCGCGACCTCCTCTTGCCAGCGGCTGCTGCGCAGGACCGGCTGATCATCGGCGGGGTTGATCCATTGCGCGCGCAACTGATGCGGGGCCTCGCAATTGCGCAAGACGACCATCTGGATCGTGTCGCCCACGGCCACGCGGGCCTCCAGCGCGTTGAACTGCCGCACGGGGGGCAGTTCTACCGTGACCATGCCGCTGTCCATGCTGACCAGCCCCGGCCCGAATTCATCCACCAGCGCCTGCGGCGCGCTGCCAGCCGACAGGTTCAGCCCGATCACCGCATGGGGATAGCCGAAATCGGCCTGCGTGACCGCGCCGTTCAGAAAAATCGGGGTCGAGCGGTCATAGCGCCCGGTAAAGCCGTGATGCGCCTGCGCCGCGCCCGCGATCAGGGCGGCGGCAAGCGTCAGGGAAAGAAGGGGTTTCATCGTCGTGATCCTTGGCCTTGTGTCTTGTCTGGACAGAAACATAAGGCAGCGGATAGCCTGTGATAATTCATCTGTTCTTCATTTCAGTGGTGAATACATGTCATCAATGACCAGCACCGACCTGAACGAGCTGTTGGCCTTTCTGGCGGTCGCCCGGCTGCGCAGCTTTCGCGGGGCGGCGGCAGAGCGGCGCGCCACGCCCTCGGCCATCAGCCATGCGATCCGGCGGCTGGAAACCCGGCTGGACCTGCGGCTTCTGAACCGCAGCACCCGCAGCGTGTCCCTGACCGAGCCGGGCCAGCGCCTGTTCGACCAGATGGCGCCGCTGTTTGAAAACATGTCGCGCGCGTTCGAGGATCTGAACGCCTTTCGCGACACCCCCTTTGGCACGGTGCGCCTTAGCGTCGCCAATTCCATCGCGCCGCATCTCATCTCGCCCATCATCGCGCCGGTGCTGCGCGCCAACCCCAGCCTGCACCTGGAGGTGATCGCCGCCGACCGGCTGGTGGACATCGTGGCCGAGGGGTTCGACGCCGGTATCCGTTTCGGCCAGCATCTGTCGCAGGATATGATCGCCACAAAGATCGGCCCGGCCCCGCGCATCGCCGTGGTCGGCGCGCCCGATTATTTTGCCCGGCGCGGCACCCCGCAGCACCCGCAAGAGCTGGTTCACCACGCCTGCATCCGCTATGCCTACCCCGACGGTCGGCTGTTTCACTGGCGTTTTTACCAAGGCACGAAATCGCTGAGCATCGCGGTCAATGGCCCGGCGACCTTTGACTATCAGGGCCTGATGATCGACGCGGCACTGGACGGCGTGGGCCTCGCCTATGTCTGGGAAACGCGCGTGACCGACCTGCTGGCCCAAGGCCGCCTGATGCGATGCCTCGACGCATGGACGCCGCCCCGCGACGATCTGTTCATCTATTACCCAAGCCGCCGCCATGTCCCGGCCGGGCTGCGCGTGGTGATTGATGCGTTGAAAGGTGGGGGGCCTGCAATTTCGCTCGCCGCCTCAAGACGCTAAGCCGCCTCACGCCCCACGAATACATCTGCAAAATCTGGACCTCAAAACCAGAGCGATTCATCGTAAACACGATCCACCAAATGACGGGACTGAACAGCTGGGTGGCTGACCTCTTCAGCAGCCTATTAAATGCGGGGATTACCATAACAAATTTAAGCCTGATCGCTGTGCCGGATAATGTCGTTACCGGAAAGTCGATGGAGGACAGATCTTATGACTGACGACATGCTTCATGTCATGGAATGGCATAATGGCGAGAAGGACTATTCCCCCTTCTCGGATGTCGAGATGAAGCGGCGCCAGGACGATATGCGCCGCTGGATGGCCGAGAACGACGTGGATGCGGCGCTATTCACATCGTATCATTGCATCAACTATTACTCGGGCTGGCTCTACTGTTATTTCGGGCGCAAATATGGCATGGTCGTCACCCAGGACGCGGCGACTACGATCAGTGCAGGTATTGACGGCGGCCAGCCTTGGCGGCGCAGCTTTGGGAGCAACATCACTTATACCGACTGGCGGCGCGACAATTTCTATCGCGCGGTGCGGCAGCTGACGCCGGGCGTCAAGCGGTTGGGAATCGAATTCGATCATGTTAACCTGGACTTTCGCCGTCAGCTTGAGGCGGCGCTGCCGGGGGTCGAGTTCGTAGATATCGGTCAGCCCTCGATGTGGATGCGCGCGGTTAAATCCGCCGAGGAGCACAAGCTGATCCGCGAGGGTGCGCGTATCTGCGACGTCGGCGGCGCGGCCTGTGTGGCGGCGGTCCGGGTCGACGTGCCTGAACACGAGGTCGCCATCGCTGCGACCAATGCGATGATCCGCGAGATCGCCGGGACCTTTCCCTTCGTCGAGTTGATGGATACCTGGACCTGGTTCCAGTCGGGCATCAACACCGATGGCGCGCATAATCCGGTGACCAACAAGAAAGTCCGGTCGGGCGAGATCTTGTCGCTGAACTGCTTCCCGATGATCTTCGGCTATTATACTGCGCTGGAGCGCACGTTGTTCTGCGATCATGTGGACGACACCAGCCTGGACATCTGGGAAAAGAACGTGGCTGTCCACCGCCGCGGGCTGGAACTCATCAAGCCCGGCGCGAAGTGCAACGAGATCGCGCTGGAGTTGAACGAGATGTATCGCGGCTGGGACCTGCTGAAATATCGTAGCTTTGGCTATGGCCATTCCTTCGGCGTGTTATCGCATTACTACGGTCGCGAGGCCGGGGTAGAATTGCGCGAGGATATCGAAACCGAGCTGAAGCCGGGTATGGTGGTCAGCATAGAGCCGATGGTGATGCTGCCCGAGGGTGTGCCGGGCGCTGGCGGTTATCGCGAGCATGACATCCTGATTGTGACCGAGGACGGGGCCGAGAACATTACCGGCTTTCCCTTCGGCCCCGAACGCAACATTATCCGCAACTGATGCGGATGGCACGGGCCCGCTGCTAGCGGGTCCGTTTCGTTCAACTGAACTCGGTGCGCAGCGCTTGCACAATCCCTTTGGTACAGACCTCCAGCAGGATCTCGCCCTTTTCGGCCGAGGCGTTCCGGGGCGAGGACAACGTGCCCGACGAGGGTGTCCATTCCGGTTTGACCGGATAGACATCATAGGGCGGGAAGCTGGCCGACGGGACATCTATCGCGCGGGACAGGTCTACGAATTGTGGATACAGCGCCAGCATAAGCGAGGTTTCCAAGACGCCGCCATGTTCCAGATCCCAGCCCGGAAAATCGTCGTGATAGAGCCGGGCGATGTCCGTTTCGCCGACAAAATCCCAATAGGATAGCACCACTATTTTCATCTCGGTAATTCCGTCCCAACGCAATTCGCGCAGCGCCAGATCAATCGCCTCGATGATGAACCAGGAATTTTCATAATGTCCGTTCACCAGGCAGATCCGGCGCACCCCGTGGCGGGCGAACTCTTTGATAATGTCGCGCAGCGCCGCGACCAGTGTGGTGCCGTCCAAGCTGGCGGTGCCCGGCATGTGGTTGCCACCGCCCGATTTCTGGTGGGATTTGTAACCATAGGTGAAGGCTGGCGCGACCAGCCCGCCGATCTGCGCGGCGCTACGGCGGGCGAATTCGGTCGGCAGTAACACATCGACATGCAGCGGCATGTGATGGCCGTGCTGCTCCATCGAGCCGATGGGGATCAGGATCGGCGTGGTACCGTCCCTGACTGCGGCATGATAGTCGGGCCAGGCGAGTTCAGAGGCGAATGCGGTTTTATTGGGCATGGGGCACCTGTGTGGAAAAGGGAGATGCCCGGATTAGAGTTTTGCGTTGACCATAAAGGAAATATATAGTCGTAATCTTGGGATTGCAGGGGTAAATTGATGGCCCGCATCACCAATCTTCCGACTGATCTGCTGCGCACCTTCATCGCGGTGGTCGAGCTTGGTGGCCACTCGCGGGCCGGGGCAGCGCTGGGGCGCAGCCAGCCTGCGATCTCGCTCCAGATCCGTCGGCTGGAGGAGTTGGTACGCGCGTCCCTTCTGACGCAGGAGGGTCGCGCGATCCTGCCCACCCCGGCCGGCGAGGCACTGCTGAGCTATGCGCGCGAGATGGTCCGCATTAATGACGAGGCGGTGCGTTATTTCCACCGCTCGCACAAGACCGGCGTGTTGCGTATTGGCCTGCCCACGGATTACGCGGTAGCCTTCCTGCAGGGCACGTTGACCCGGTATATCCGCGATCATGCCGAGGTCGAGCTGGAGGTGCATTGCGACCTGTCGCGCGAATTGCACCAGCATCTGCGCTCGGACGACCTGGACATCATCGTCGCGGTGATGCCGACGGTGCGGATGCCCTATCTGTCGCGGATGTGGAGCGAGCAGCCGATCTGGGCCGCCGCAGAGGATTTCCGATCGGTCACACACAAACCTGTGCCGCTGGGGGTCCATCCCGAGGGCTGCGACTATCGCGCGCGCATGATCCAGGCGCTGGACGCCATCGAGCGGCGCTGGCGTATCGTCTATACAGGGCCGGGTATCTCGGGGCTGCAAAACGCGGTTCAGAACGGGCTTTGTGTGACTGCGCTGACCCGCGCCACCTTGCTGCCAGGGATGCGGATGCTGGCAGAAACCGATGGTTTCCCGGCGCTGGAGCCGCTGCGGGTCGGGCTGTTCTACAAACATCCGCGCCTGTCGGCGGCAGGGCTGCAACTGGTCAGCGATCTGGTGGCCGACCTGGATCGTGTGGGCTCAGGGATCCATGCGGTTTCCGCGTGAATCCTGGACCATAACACATGTAAATGCCAGGATTGGTAGAACCGATTTTGTATGGGCAGCGCCTTCTCCTAGCCTGAACCTGACACATAATCAGAATAATCAGACAGGGTGATGAGATGATACAGGATGATCGGGGCGTCCGTCTCGGGTTGTCACGCCGTGGAATGCTGACGCTGGGTGCAGCAGCGCTGGCCACACCGATGCTGTCGCGTCGTGCCTTTGCCGCGCCAACGCAGCTCACCATGCTGGCCTGGTATGGCCATGCCGAGCCAGACATCGTGGCTGAGTTCGAGGCCGAGCATAACGTCAAGTTCGTGCCGAAATACTATACCGGCGGCGACAACATGCTGGGCCTGATCTCGCAAAGCCCGCCGGGCACCTTCGACGTGATCCTGTCGGATGCCGAATATGTTCAGCAACTGAACGCGGCAGGTTATATTGAGGCATTGGACCCGGCAGACTATCCCTTTGACGAGTTCTTCCCCGAGTTCCAGAAGTTTCCCGGCCATTGGGATGGTGATACCCTCTATTCCGTCATTACCCGCTTCGGCTTTCTGGGCGTGGCCTACAATACCGACGCGCTGACCGAGGCGCAGGCATCGACCTATGATGTGTTCTGGGATCCCGCGCTGGCGGGCAAGGTCGGGCATTTCGACTGGCATTTGCCGAACCTGGGCCAGATGAGTCTGCTCAATGGCAATGCCAGCCCCTATGATATTGATGTGGCGGCCTGGGCTGCGGTTCAGGACAGAACCATGACCCTGCGCCGGCAGATCGGCGGTTTCTTCGACTATGGTGGCACCTTTTCGTCCTTGAACAACGGGCAGATGCTGACTTTCGCCGGGATCGGCGACTGGATCACCGGCACGCTGGAACGAAACGGCGCTAAAGTGCGCAGTGTCATCCCCGAACAGGGTGGGCTGCAATTCACCGAGAGCTTCTCGATCGGTAAAGGCTCAGCCAAGGCTGATCTGGCGAAGAAATGGATACAATATATCACTTCGGCCAGGGGGCAGTCGAAATCTGCACAGATGGCTGCCTATCCCTGCCTGATCCCGAACCAGAAGGGATGGGAGGTGTTGAATCAGGACAACCCCGACGAGGCGCGGCGTCAGGGCATGGTGCCCGGTGAAAGCAACGTGATGGATCTGATCCGCTCGGGGCGGATCCACTATCGTCAGCTTCCGGTGCAACAATCGCTGGAAGCGTGGAACGACTTTTGGTCGGATTACAAGAGCGCCTGAGCCTGATGCGGCCGGTGCGGGTCGCTAGCCGCGCTGACTGCCCCTTGCCGGAGTTTTCTGGATGCGCCGTCCCGTCTCTCTTTACGGACTGACCTTTTCCCTGCCGCTGCTGATCTGGCAGCTTCTGTTCTTCGTCTTCCCGCTGGCGTTCCTGATTGCGCTTAGCTTCTGGACCGTGCGTAACTTCCGGCTAGAGGCCGGGTTCGACACGGTCAACTGGGTGACGATGTTCGGTCGCCCGGTCTTTTGGCAGGCCTATGGCACCACACTGCTGATGGCCGGGACCGCCACCGCGCTGACCAGCGCACTGGCATTTCCCTGCGCTTATGCGATCGCCTTCAAGTTGTCGCCCGCAGCGCGACGATGGGCGGTCTTCCTGATGGTGATCCCCTTTTTCACCAGCTACCTGGTACGGGCCTATTCTTGGCAGGTTTTCCTGTCGGATGTCGGTATCATCAACGTCCTACTGGACTGGATTGGGCTGGGGCCCTTCCGGCTGTTGAACACCGTCGGCGCGACTATGCTGGGCTACATGACGTTAAGTTTTCCGCTGGTCGTGCTGCTTCAGCTGTTCAGCCTGGCCTTCGTGGATCGCACCTTGATCGAGGCCGCGCATAACATGCGCTGCGGTAGGCTGCGGACGGTCTTTACGGTGGTAATCCCCTCGGCTCGCGTTGGGCTGGTGATTGCGGCGTTGTTCAGCTTCATCCTGTGTTTCGGCGATTTCGTCAGCCCGATTTATCTGGGTGGAGGCAACCCGATCACATTGTCGATCCTGATTACCGACACCACGAAATCTGGACAGCAATGGCCCCGTGCGGCGGTGATCGCCCTGACCATGATTACGACGCTGCTGGTCGTGGCTTTCTTGGCCGTTCGCTTTGCCTACAAGGGGCGCAGGACATGAACGAACAAAACGATCTGAACCGCAATCTGCTGATTGATGCCGGGCTGAAGTTCTACATCTTCATGGCCTATCTGTTCGTTTTCGCGCCAGTCCTGGCCAGTTTCGTCTTCTCCTTCAACTCGGACCGTTTTCCGTCGATCCCGCTGGGGCAATTCTCGACCGAGTGGTATCGCGCGGTTGCCTCGGACCCGCTGGTCTGGGAGGGGTTACGCAATACGCTGATGGTTGGCGCGGCGGTGGGTGTGACCTCGACCGTGCTTGGGTTCGGTGCGGCCTATACGGATTATCGATATAATTTCTTCGGCAAGCAGGTCTATCTGGCGCTGGCGCTGCTGCCGCCGACAATCCCGGTCGTTATCATGGGATTGGCGATGCTGGCCTTCCTGTCGCGGGTCGGCCTGTCGGGCAATGCAAGCTCTGTGATAATCGCCCATGTGGTGATCTGTTCGCCCTTCGCAATGGCGGTGATCCGACTGCGACTCTCGCAGATGGACCCTGCGCTGGAACCGGCAGCCTGGAATCTCGGGGCTTCGGAATGGGCGACGATGCGCCATGTCATTATCCCCTTCACTCGGCCAGCGATCCTCGGTGCACTGTTCATTACCATGGCGGTGTCCTTCGACGAATTCGCCATCGCCTGGTTCGTCAGCGGTCTGAATGAGACGCTGCCGGTCAAGGTGCTGGGCTTTCTGCAAGGCCAGGTCAGCCCGCGCATCAACGCCATCGGCACCTTTGTCTTTGTCATCTCGATGACCCTCGTGATCTTGGCGCAGCTATTGCTGTCGGGTCGCGGCCCTGCAACCGACAAGGAATGAACTGATGCAAGAACCCTTGGTTTCCTTCGAGCGCGTCGCCAAGCGTTTCGGCACCTATACCGCTGTGCAAAAGATGGATCTCCAGATCTACAAAGGTGAATTTCTCGCCATCATGGGCTCGTCCGGCTGCGGCAAGACCACGACTTTGCGGATGCTGGCCGGGCTTGAGGCCCCCAGTGAAGGCGTAATCCACATGGCGGGCCAGATCATCAATGACCTGCCGACCTGGAGCCGCGACACGCCCATGGTCTGGCAGAGCCTGGCGCTGTTTCCGTTCCTGAATGTGATCGAGAATGTCGAATTTGCGCTGAAGATGCGCGGCGTTGCGCGGGCCGAGCGCCGCCGTCGGGCCGGACAATGGCTGGAGCGGATGCAGATCTCTGAATTCGCTAACCGCAATATCGACCAGCTTTCCGGCGGCCAGCGTCAGCGCGTCGCCCTTGCCCGCTCGCTGGTGGTCGAACCCGAGATCCTGCTTTTGGACGAGCCGCTTTCGGCACTGGACGCGGCGCTGAAGGTGCGAATGCAATCGGTGTTGAAGAACCTGCAGCGCGAGACCGGCATCACCTTCGTCTATGTCACGCACAGCCAGTCCGAGGCGTTCTCTATGGCCGATCGCGTCGTCATCATGAGTCGTGGCAAGATTGAGCAGATCGGCACGCCGCAGGAAATCTACCGCACGCCGCGCACCCGCTTCGTCGCGGATTTTTTGGGTTCGTCCAACATCTTCCCCGGTCAGGTTACGCAAGGCCCTGGTGGCCAGCCTGCAATAACCACCACCAGCGGCAATTTCGTACTGTCTGAGGATGAGGCCGTCGTGCTGGGAACATCCGCAAGCTTGACCATTCTGGATACCAGGATGCAAATCCACCTTCAGCCGTTGCCGGAGGCCGTGAACACAATCAAGGGACGCATGATAGGCGAAGAATTCGTTGGCGCCACCGCGACCATCTATTTCGAGACCAATGAAGGCCAAGAAATCCGGGTGCAGAAATCACATGAAGAACTGGCGAAACTTCCGCTGGCCGTGGGCCGGTCGTTCTACCTGTCCTGGTCACCCGGCGACGGACATCTTATCCCGGAATAGACCCCGGTCGGGGCTCTGCGGCCCCTCACCCGAGAAGTTGCTACCTTTCCCCCATGCTGTGGGATACAGGCTATTTTATACTGGGCGGCTTTGCCGTCACGTATTTGCCGATGGTTCTCCCGTGAAATCTGTCTGCGTCCGTTCCATGATCAAAGAAGAGGTGTCGGATGAAACAGACCGCAACTGTCCTTCGGAGCAGGTGTAGAATTGGTGGGGTCTGGTTGAAGCGTATGTTCAGATGCTGACTGCTGTGCACAGCAACAACCATCTTTACTTGCTCAGACCTAAGTGAAGATCATAGCCTTGAGAGCGGAAACCAAGTCCGGCCCGGAAATTCGGCATCAACATAACGTATGCCTATAATCTTGTGCGCTTTTTGTTTCGCTGACATTGGTCGTTATGTTGTTTGCTGTTATTTGGCCAGGTTGCATTTTCTTGCACAGCCCCGCCGCTCCTATCATTGAAAGCTGACTGCCTCTGCTCTGTCAGCGGCGGTAAATATTTCCGACGCGCACAGGATATGGATGTGCATCATCTGTTCGGCCCAGATTGGCGCGCGTGCAGCGATTGCGGCAGCAATCTCTTGGTGGTGGTAGGCAGATCTGCGGCGCTGTTCAGGTGTGAAACGGCGAAATGTGCGGCTGACAAGCGAGATGTCCACCGTCGATTTCACCAGCAGGTTCAGGCGCTGAGAATGCGTGGCGTCAATAATCAGCGCGTGGAATCTGCTGTTTTCCTGGTCGATTTGCGTTATCAAACCTTCGGACACGGAATGATCCTGCACCAGTTGTTGCATGCGGGCGGCGGATGCCAGCAGCAACTGGACCTGCGTGTCTGTCGCGCGGCTTGCTGCCACCTTGGCGGCGTAAGATTCAAGTCTCAGGCGCAGGTCAAAAATTTCGCGGATATCATCCGGGTTGGGCATTGCGCACCAAAGACCCTGACCGGGCCGACGTTCCAGCAAACCTTCCAGAAGCAGCCGCTTGATCGCCTCGCGGACGGGGGTGCGAGAGATGTTGAATTGTGCGGCCAGTGCTTGCTCGGTCAGTTTGTGTTCGGTCGGCACCCTGCCTTCGACAATCGCCAGTCTTAGCTCTCGGTAGGCTCGGCTCGACGCGGTTTCCTGATTCTGCAACGGCATTTTTCGGTCTTCTTCACCCTGCTGAGACATCCCGCAGCCCACATAAATTATGCAAAATATTTGAAAAAAGCGCAAATACAAAATAAAAGTCGCACAAAGTTAAATTTTTGGATACAAAATTGAAGGCTTTGGTGTAGGTATGAGGCAGTAGGGGGGGTGAGGAATGACTGAGACAGCTTTCAGCCAGTTTGGGCCGTTGGCAGGCTTGCGGGTTGTCGAGATGGGGCAATTGCTTGCCGGGCCATTCGTCGGCACGCGCTGTGCGGATTTCGGGGCAGAGGTTATCAAGATCGAGGCGCCAAAAGTCGGCGATCCGATCCGCAACTGGGGTCGATTGCAGCACGAGGGGAAAACCCTGTGGTGGCCGATCATGGCGCGCAACAAAAAATCTGTGTCGGCCAATCTGCGCGACCCGCGCGGTCAGGATTTGGCGCGGCGCCTGATCGCCGAGGCCGATGTCTTGATCGAGAATTTCAAACCCGGCACGCTTGAGAAATGGGGTATGAGCCCGACCGAACTGCATGAACTCAATCCCGGACTGGTGATCGTCAGGGTGTCGGGGTTTGGGCAGACCGGGCCCTATGCCGCGCGCCCCGGTTTTGCATCGGTCGGTGAGGCGATGTCGGGCCTGCGCTATATCAATGGCTATCCTGACATGCCGCAGCCACGCTTTGGCATCTCATTGGGGGATACACTGACCTCGCTCTTTGCGTTCGAGGGCATGATGATGGCGCTGTATCACCGTGATCGAAACGATGGCCGCGGACAAGTCGTCGATGCGGCAATTACCGAAAGCTGCTTTGCGATGCTGGAAAGCACGGTGACGGAATATTCCAAGACCGGTTTCGTGCGCCAGCCGTCCGGCACCGGGATCGCCAAAATTGCGCCCTCGAACATTTACCCGACCAAGGATGGTGTCCACATCGTCATTGCCGCGAATGTTGACGCGATGTTCCGCCGCTTGTGCCATGCGATGGGGCAACCGGAACTGGCGGACGATCCGCGCTTTGTGACGCATATCGCCCGTGGCGATCACGCCGAACTGTTGGATACGATGGTTGCCGATTGGTCGTCGCGGCTGACAGTCGAGGAACTGACCATCAGACTGGAGGAGTTCGGCGTCGTCTTTGGCCCGATCAATTCCATCGCCGAGGTTGTCAAAGACCCCCATTTCCGCGAACGCGGTATGGTCCGCGATTTTCACGACAAGGATTTCGGCACAATCACAGTCCCCGGCGTGTTTCCGGTGTTGTCTGAAACACCTGGCGATATTGCATGGCTGGGGCCGCAAGAAGTTGGCGCAGATAATCAGGAAATCTATGGTCGCCTTGGCATGAGCGCCGCTGATCTGGAGACCCTGCGGGCCGAGGGTGTTCTGTAATGACAATGATCTGCGAAGTCGGCACGCGCGATGGTCTGCAAAATCTGGGCCGTCATTTCAGCGTTGCGGAAAAGCGTCACATGCTGATGGAACTGCACGCTGCGGGTCTGCGCCATTTCGAAGCCGTCAGCATGGTCAATCCCGCCCGTGTTCCGCAAATGGCCGGCGCGGAGGAACTGCTGGCAAGCCTGCCCGATCTGCCAGACAGCATCCTTTCAGCCCTGGCTTTGAACTGGAGGGGTGCTGATCGTGCGCTTGCCACGCGGATTGACGAGCTGCGCTTTGCTATTGTTGCGTCCGATACATTTTGCCAGCGCAATCAGAATATGACCAGCGCGGAAAGCATCACTGAATTTGCCGCGATTACGCCTGCGGTCAGGGCGGCAAACCGCATGGTGGTCGCGGTGATCGCGACCGCATACGGCTGCCCGTTCGAGGGGGAAATCAGCGGAACCCGCGTCGCCGACATGACCGAAGCGGCGCTGAGGGCTGGCGCGGATCAGATTGTCTTTGCGGATACGATCGGGGTGGCCGCGCCGCGTGATATTTTGCGGGTGCATCATGCCTGCAAGCAGGTGCTTGGCGCGACCACATGGGGGATTCACCTGCATAATACCCGCAACACTGGCTATGCAAACTTGATTACGGCTCTGCAATGCGGGGCGACCGTGGTGGATTCCGCCATCGGGGGGCTGGGCGGCTGCCCGTTTGCCCCGGCCGTTACAGGCAATATCGCGACCGAGGATGTGAACTATCTGCTGCAACGCGAAGGGATTGAAACCGGCGTGGATCATGACCGGCTGACCCGGTTGATTGAATGGCTGTCCACGCGCGTGCCGGAAAAGATCACGGGTCAATTGTCGCGGGCAGGCTGGTTTCCAGCCTGACCCGGCGATTCTCTGCCATGTGAGAGAGGGCACATGCGCAAGGTCCGAATGATGAAAGTGTCAAATCCAGGGAGGGAGACCATGGCACAGATAACTATGAAAAGCGTGCTGATGATCGGTGCGGCGATCTGTATGCTGGCGACGCAGGCATATGCCGAGCGGACCATGCGTATGACCGTTCAGGTGGGTGCGAACCACCCTGTCGGGGCCAACACGCATTTCTTCGCCCAAGAGCTGGAGCGTATCTCGGGTGGTGAACTGAAGGTCGAAGTTTATGACAGCGCACAGCTTTTCAAGGGGCAAGAGGTTCCGCAGGCTATTTCCAGCGGTGCAATTGATCTGGGTATCGTGCTGGCCGATGAATACGCAGGCTCGGTGCCGGCGGCGGGGATTTTCTCGGTCGCGTTCCTGTTCCCCGACTATCAGACGCTGGCCAAAGCGGCGGCCCGCGACGGGGAATTCCGCAAGACGTTCGACGAGATTTTGCTGGGCGCAGGCTCCAGGGTTTTATGGTGGCAGGATTATGGCCCTGTTCAACTGCTGTCAAAAGGCGGGCCGATTGCGACGCCTGATGACATGAAAGGCAAGATGGTTCGCGCTTTGGGAAAGCCGAGCGGCGATCTGATCGAGGCGGCGGGCGGATCGGCTGTCGTCATCGGCGGGGCGGAACAGTTCGTTGCCTATCAGCGCGGCGTTGTGGATATCGGTATGAGCGGGACAACCGCCGTCAAATCGCGCGCGCTCTACGAGGTGATGGACAACGTGACCATGACAAACCACAGTCTGGCCGAGTTTATAGCCGTGATCAACCCGGCGCTATGGGGCAGCATGTCCGAACAAGAGCAGGCCTGGGTGACTGAGGCCTCGATTCTGGCGGAACAGCAGCTACGCGCCTCGACCGAGGCCGAGAACGTCGAGGCCGCCAAGTGGCTGTCCGATGGGGGGCACGCAACCGTCACCGAACTGACCCCGGACCAGATTGCCGTCTGGAAAGAGGCGACAAAACCAGCGGTTGACCGCTTTCGACAGGACGCTGGTGAACTGGGCGAAAAACTGCTGAACGCGCTGGCTGCGTTGGAATAGGGCGCAGGCATGACCGATCAACTTTCCAAACAGTCACGCCTTGGCGGTGTGGCCGACAGATTGTCATGGACGGCGGCGCAGCTTGCCAAAGTGGGTGTCGTCGCCATGACGGTGCTGCTGACATATGAGGTGATCGCACGATATTTCCTGCGCGCACCGACGCATTGGACATCGGATGTCGCGACCACAACGATGATCTGGCTGACCTTTCTGGCCATGGGCTATTGTTTGCGCGAAGGTCACATGATCCGCATCACCGCAGTCATCGGCCAACTGCCCGCAGGCGGACGTAAGGCAGCCGAGGCGTTAAGTCTGGTGGCGATCTTGCTGTTTTCAATCTTTGTGATCTGGATCGCATCGCGCGCGATGATGAACGGGATCGCGTTCGGGCGGCGTCAGCCATCCATGCTAAGGATGCCGACATGGATCGCTGAACTGCCGATTGTGTTGGGCTTTATCATTCTGGCGCTTCAGGCGCTGGCCGATCTGCTGCGTCTGCCAGGCAGACCCGCGCCTGTCTTTGTCGGTGCCGGAGAGCAGGAATTGCCTACTGACCATCCCGAGGTGGAACGATGACACCCTTTCTGATCTTCGGTGCCTTGCTGGTGGTCCTGATGATGGGCATCCCGGTGGCGTTTGCACTAGGAATTTTGGGCGCAAGTCTGTTGGCGATCAAGGGGCTGCCGTTGTCGATGGTCGCCAGCACTCTGTTCGGTGGTATCAACGATTTCGTTCTGTTGGCGATTCCACTTTTTCTGCTGATGTCGAACCTGTTGTTGCGTGGCGGTATCGGACGCGATCTGTTCGTGGCAATGCAGGCGTGGGTGGGTCACTGGCCGGGCGGACTGGGCATCGCCGCGCTGCTGACATGCGGCGTGTTCTCGGCGATTTCTGGCAGTTCCGTTACGACAGCCGCGACCGTGGGCACCGTCGCCATCCCCGAGATGATAAAGCGCGGCTATTCACGCAGCCTGACGCTTGGTCTGATGGCGGCGGGGGGCACCCTGGGCATCATCATCCCGCCCTCTGTCCCGTTGATCGTCTATGGCGCAATTACCGAGCAGAGCATAGGCCATCTGTTTCTGGCAGGTATCGGCCCCGGCCTTTTGCTGATCGTCCTGTTCGGGATCTATGTCGTTATCATGTCAGCCATTCATGGCACCCACCAGGCCATCCCGCGCGCTAACTGGGACGAACGACGTGTCGCAACGTGGAAGGCTGTGCCGACATTGCTGCTGTCAGTCACGATTCTTGGCGGGATCTACGCGGGTATCGTCACCCCGACAGAGGCTTCGGGGATTGGCGCAACTCTTGCGTTCCTGATTCTGATCGGATCAAACCGTCTTAGCCGCGATGTGCTGATTGGCGCGGTCACGGACACGGTGAAAACAACAACCGTGATCTTTCTGATTGTAATCGGGGCCAAAATCTTTGGGCAGGCGATCACCTTGTATCAGCTTCCCGCAAGGCTGGCATGGCTGTTCGAAGGGTATTTTAACACGGCGACGCTGGCCCTGTTGCTGATTGCTGTGATCCTGATCTTCATCGGGTTTTTCCTTGAAAGCATGTCGATGTTACTGATTATGGTGCCGGTTCTGATGCCGACGGTGACTGCGCTTGGCATCGACCCGATCTGGTTCGGGATTTTCTTCGTGCTGCTGATCGAGGTTGCGCTGATTACTCCACCCGTCGGTCTGAACCTGTTTGTCATTCAGTCCTTGGACAAGGCGCCTCTGGGGGTAGTTGCACGCGGATCATTGCCATTTGTAGCGATCATGCTGTTCACGGTAATCCTGCTTGTCATTTTCCCGCAGATCGCGCTTGGGATCGTATCTTTCGGTTGACGAGACCGATCAAGTCAGGGGTCGGCCGGGGTGACGATGCCCCGGCCGATATTTGTTTCTGTCTCTGTCCATTTGGGAACCGATTGGCACGGTTTGTGACGGGCCGTGATGATTGGATCAGGCAACCCGGCACAGAGGCGGACCTGCACCTTTTCAGTCAGAACTAGTGGTCCTGCAATGGCTCCTCGGGCCTGCCACATGCTGTAATGTTACACGCTACAAAGAGGACATCCGGCTGCGGTGTTGCGATCCGTATCCGAGATATACCTACAGGGCCTGAACGTCGGGGCTTTGTCATCCAGAGCATTGTAACCTTGTGCTTTGTCGATGTGCTGCCGCTCAATCTTGTGTCCTGCCAGATGTAAAACACTACCATCAGGGTGTGCGTTCAGATCACCGCCGGGCCATTCGCTATATTCGCGGCCCGTTGTGCAACTGCCAATCTGATCGCGCGAGAACCCAGCGTCCCGCTCTGCACCGCTGTGACCAGAGGAGTAGGCGTAACCCGGAATGCGGCGGTGTGCGGGCGGGTCTGTTGATCCATAGCGTTCAGGGCGTGCCTGTCCTGTGACCAACTAGGGCCCACCCCCTGCAAGAATACTGCCAGCTTTGGCGCGCGGCAGGGCGTAGGCGCCGATTTTCGATGTGGCAAACCCCCCGCCGACCATCCCTTCAGCCAGTTTGACGGCTGCGGTCACGCCGTCGATGACCGGAAGTCCGCAGCGCGCCTGCAACTCGGCTGCGATGTCTGCCATGCCGGCGCATCCGAGGATAACGGCCTCGGCCCGGTCTTCGTCACGGGCCGCCAGAATCTCGGCTTCGATCAGCGCGACTCCGCCGGGTTGTTCGATCGCCAGCACTGGCACATCGGCGGCGCGCACCCGGCGGCAACGATGGGTCGCACCATAGGATTGCAGCAGATCCTCGATAATCGGGACCGAACGGGGAAGCGTCGTCACCACCGAAAACCGGGCCGCAATGGTCATTGCGACCTGAACAGCGGCCTGACATATGCCGATGACGGGGCCACGGGCGACCTCGCGCGCGGCATCAAGCCCGGGATCGTCAAAGCATGCAATGACATGGGCGTCTGCGCCCTGGGCCTCGGCCAAGAGGATTGCGCGCAGCAAGGCGGGCACGGCCATCGCCTCATCGGCATAGCCTTCGATGCTCGCAGGGACGCCGGTCGGGTTGCCCGTCAGCAGTTGCGTGCCGGGCGCGACCACGGCTTGGGCGGCGGCGGCCACCTTGGCTGTCATGGATGCCGTGGCGTTGGGGTTCACCAGATGCAGGATCACGATGCGTCCCCCTGTATCGGAACGATGCTGTCAATCGGCGGGGGGGGCAGCGTGAATTGACGATCCGAAGCGATGTATTCATCCGCATGAAGACGAGCGATTGGCTGATAGGCCGCCGGATCAACATAACGACCGGCTTCATCAAGGCAGTCGCGCCGGACATGCATGAACTCGACCTTGCCAAAAACGATCACCCGGCGGTCATAATCAATCAGCCGCTCAACACGGCATTCCATCGAACAGGGCGCTTCGGCGATAAGCGGCGCCTGAACCCGTGTTCCCGGCAGCGGCGTCAGGCCAGCCGTCCGGATTTCATCGACCTCGGATCCGAACGGGAGACCGCAAATCAGCATTGCAGGGGCAAGGGCCATATCGACCATGTTGATAACGAATTCGCCGGTTGCGCGAATATTTGCGACGGTATCCTTGATGGTGCCGTCGGGGCGTGTCTGGATGCCCAGAATCACGATGGGCGGTTCGTGAGAGAATACGTTGAAAAAGCTCATCGGTGCCGCGTTCTGTCCGGCAGGGCCGCTGGTCGAAACCAGAGCCACGGGCCGTGGTCCGATGAAGTTCGTCAGCAGGCGGTAGCGATCATCGGGTGGCAGCACCGTGAAGTCGAATTGGGTCATGGGTTGGCTCTGGATCAGGATGGCAAGTGTGGTTGAATTCAGATAAATTTGGCAACATTATTGTTCGCAATGATGTTACCAAATTATATTGGATGTTCTTGATGAGCGGACCCGCCATTCCGGCCGAAATCGGCGAGCGTATCTGGCTGGCCATCGCAGAGCGGCGCCTGCGTCCCGGCACCCGGCTGAAAGAGGAAGAACTGGCCGAAATTTTCGGCGTTACCCGCGCCCGCATCCGTCAGGCGCTGAGTGGCCTTGAACGTGAAGGTCTGGTCAAGATCGTGCCCAATCGCGGCGCACTCGTCGCTGCGCCCACGGTCGAGGAGGCGGGCGATGTTCTGTTTGCGCGGCGCACCATCGAACAGCGCGTCGTCGAGCGTCTGGCCGGCCAGATACGGGGTGGACAGGTGGCGTGCGACGCCGTTGCATCGTTGCGCGACCATGTGGCGCGGGAACGCGACGCGGCGCGTGCGGCCATCACAACTGATGTCATCCGTCTGTCTGGCAGGTTCCACCTCAAGCTGGCCGAGCTTGTGGGATCGGATTTTCTCTGTTCCGTTTTGCGTGACCTGATCTCGCGCAGTTCCCTGATTACCGCGATCTATCGCGACAGCGCCCATGACAATTGCGGCCCGGACGAACATGAGGCCATCATCGCTGCACTTGAACGTGGGGACGCAGTGGCGGCGCGCGATGCGATGGGCGCGCATCTCGATCATATCGAAGCCGATCTGGATCTTGACCGGGACCGCTGCCCCGAGCCGAACCTGCGCAGCGCGCTGAGTCACGTCGCGCCCCCGTTGCCCGAGGCTACGGACTGACCGGCCTTGGTTTTGGGTTCCGCCCTTGCGGGGGCGCCAGCCTGTTCCTCGACCCGGTGACAGGCGGTGCGCGATCCGTCCGCCCAACTGCGCATTTCGGGGCGTTCGCTGCGGCAGCGGGCGTCGGCAAGTGGACAGCGAGGATGGAAACTGCATCCCGGCGGCGGGTCAAGTGGGCTGGGGACCTCGCCATCGCGCAGCGGGCGATGGCGCTGCGGGTTGCGGACGTCGGGGATCGTGTCCAGCAACAGCTGTGTATAGGGGTGGCGCGGGGTTGCAAACAGCGTTTCAGTTGGTGCGTCCTCGACGATGCGGCCCAGATACATCACCGCGATGCGGTCGGACATATGGCGCACAACCGACAGATCGTGGCTGATGAACAGATAGGTCAGCCCAAGTTGGTCCTGTAACCGACGCATCAGGTTCAAAATTTGCGCCTGCACCGATACATCCAGCGCGCTGGTTGGTTCGTCGCAGACCAGAAATTCGGGTTCCGACGCCAGCGCACGGGCGATCGAGATGCGCTGCCGCTGGCCGCCGGAAAACTCGTGTGGATATTTGATCCCGTCGCGCGGTGACAGGCCCACGGTGGACAGCAGCTCTTCTACGCGTGCGCGGATTTCGTCACCTTGCCGCAGTTTCAATTCGCGCAGAGGCTCTGCGATAATATCGAAAACGCGCCAACGTGGGTTGAGGCTGGCATAAGGGTCCTGAAAGATCATCTGCGCCGATAGCGGCTGTCCGCCGCGTCCCGGTGCAAAGCGGATTTCGCCCGTGCTGGGGGCATAAAGCCCCGTCACCAGCCGGGCCACGGTAGATTTTCCGCAGCCGGATTCGCCGACCAGAGACAGGCATCCGCCCTGTGGCACGGCAAAGTCTATATCATCGACGGCGCGCAGAAACTGGCGTGGTCGGCGTTCGATCACGCGATTCAGCCACGGGGCCGAGACGTCGAAGCGGCGCGTCAGGCCAGTGGCGGTCATGGCGTCAGGCATCAACTCCTCCCTGATGCAGCCAGCAGGCGGCAAGATTTGCCCCGGCTGGGGCCAGTTCCGGGCGGTCGACCCGGCAGCGCGCGCCCGCCTGCGGACAGCGCGGATTGAACGCACAGCCTGTGGGGATCGCGTCCAGTCGCGGCATGGCCCCGTCGATCTGCGCCAGCCGTTCGACGCGCGCGCCAAGCGCGGGGATCGAACCCATCAGGCCGCGTGTATAGGGGTGCGCAGGGGTGCGCGTGACCTGATCGACCGCCCCGATCTCGACCATGCGCCCGGCATACATCACCGCCACCCTGTCGGCGGTTTCCGCGATCACTCCCATGTCATGCGTCACCAGCATCACGGCTGTTCCGTGTTCATCGCAAAGCCGCCGCAAAAGGGCGGTGATCTGCGCCTGGATCGAGACGTCAAGTGCCGTCGTCGGTTCGTCCGCGATAATCAGTTTGGGTTGCGCGGCAAGTGCCAGTGCGATGACAACCCGCTGCCGCATCCCGCCGCTGAACTGATGGGGGAAATGATTGATCCGTTCGGCGGGCGCGGGGATGCCGACCTCGGCCAGCAGCGCCACCGCACGTTCCCGCGCGGCGCGGCGCGGCATCGGCAGATGCAGCCGGATCGTTTCGACAAGCTGCGCACCGACCGTGAACAGCGGATTGAGCGAGGTCAACGGATCCTGGAAGATCGCCCCGATCTCGCGGCCGCGGATTTTTTCCATCGCGGCTTCTGGCAGCCCGTCGATGCGCCGTCCGTTCAGCACGACCGCACCGCCTGCGATATGGCCGGGCGGTTCCAGCAGCCCTTGCACAGCCAGCCCGGTCATCGACTTGCCCGCGCCGGATTCGCCGACGACGCCCAGGATTTCGCCCGGCTCGATCGACAGCGATACATTGTCCAGCGCGGTCAGCGTGCCGTGACGCGAGGGGAACTGCACCCGCAGGTTTTCTACCGACAGAACGGTCATGGCGCCTCGACGGGATAAGAGGGCGGGAAAAGCTGTTCCACCGGCGGGTGGTTCCAACTGCGCTCGGGGTATTTTGCCACCAGCCCGTCGAACTGCGCCTGCGCGCGGGTCTGCGCGGCGGGCAGGTCGATTCCGGCGACCTCGGGCGTGTGGCCCACGCGCCGCATCGACAGCCGCCCATCGACAAAGACGGCCCGGCAGATCTTGCCCGAACCGCCCGCGACCAGTGTTGAAATCGGGTCGATGGCGGGCGTCATCACCGCATCATCCAGCGCAAAGACCGCAATATCGGCGGGCAGGCCCGGTGCCAGTCGGCCAAGGTCAGGGCGCTTCAGCGCCGCCGCTCCGCCCAGGGTCGCGGCATCCCAGAAGTCGCGCGATCTCACGGCTTCGGCTCCGTCCGAGATCCGCGCTGTCATCAGCCCGGTCAGCATATTCAGCAGCATGTCGGCGGGCGCGGTATCGGTCCCCATCGCGATGGTGATGCCCATGTCGCGTAGCCGGGCGAACGACCGCAGGATCGACCCACCCCGCCCGGACACCAGCGGGCAATGCACGACGCTGACCCCCTGATCGGCATAGTGGCGCAGGTCAGTGTCGGTGGCGTTGGTGGCGTGCGGCGCGATCAGCCGGTCGGACAGCAACCCCAGCCGCGCCAGCCAGTCCGGCGCGGTGGTGCCATGCAGGGCGCGGACGGTTTCCACCTCCATCTGGCCCTGTGCCATGTGCAGCCGGATCGGGCAGCCCAGATCGCGGCTGGCGGCGTCAGTGGCCCGCAACAGCGCCTCGGTGCAGGTTTCGACCCGATCGGGCGCCAGCAGGCCGCGCACCAGCCCGCCATGCCGTCCGTCATGATCGCGGATAAACGCTGCCGCGTCCGCTAGCCCTGCCAGCCCGCGCGCCTCGTCGAAAACCGGGCGCATGTCGCCCGGTGCCTCCAGCACCATGCCGCCTGACCGGAAGGCCGGTCCCAGATAGACCCGCAACCCCATCTCGCCCGCAGCGTCCGAGGCGGCGGCGAACTCGGCCACGGTTTCGCCCCATTCGCGATAGAACAGGCTGGCGATGGGTGCGGCGGTGGTGATGCCGGACATCAGCAACTGTGCGAAGGCAAAACGTTTCTGGAACGCCAACTCGTCCTGCGAATACATTTCATAGGGGCCACGCGCGACATAAGATCGCGGCCAGACGCGGCCCTTGGCCCAGCCGGGTTGATGATCCAGTGCAAGGATCGTGGTGTCCAGATCGGACAGCGCGTCAAGGTCGATCAGACCGGGCGAGATCAGCGCCGCGCCAAAGTCGATCCGCCGCGCCACCTCGCCCGTAAAGCGATGGCCGGTATAGATAACGCTGCTGCCCTCGATCACCACCTCGCCGTCACGAATAAGGCGCGGCCCGTCGGCCAGCACCCAGCGGGCTGTCAGCAGGGTTCGTCCGGCCGGGCGCGCGCCAAGGGTGAGGGTTTCCAGCGTCATGGGACCGCAACCCCCGGCACATCGCCCATTCTGGCGGTGACGCGGCCACCCTTGACGACCAGCGGACGCGGGGCGGTATCTGCCACGGCATGGGCCAGTGTCTGCCCCTGCAACAGCGTCAGGTCAGCGGGCATGCCTTCGGCAAGCCCGTGCGGCACGCCCATCACCTCGGCCCCACCAACGGAACAGACGTGCAGCGCATATTCCAGATCTATATCACGGCGAAAGCCGTTCTTCATGCCGATGATCTCGGCACGATGCAGCATATCCGGCTTGCCCCATGGTCCCCAGGTGTCGCGGATACCGTCGCAGCCCGCGCCCACCCGGACGCCCGCATCACGCAGGCGAAGGATCGCAGGGACGGGAACCGATGGTGCGCCGGTGGTCAGGATCGCCACGTCCAGTTCCGCCAGTTGGTCGATCAGCCCCTGTGTCCGCTGCCAGTCCGGTGCGCCAAGGCAGAACGCGTGGCTGATCGCCACCCGGCCTTGCATCGACAGCGCGCGGATGCGGTCAAAGATCATCTCCATGCTGAAGGCACCCAGTTCGCCCATCTCGTGCAGGTGGATGTCCACAGGCTTGCCGTGCCGCTCGGCCAGCCCAAAGATGACGTCCAGCGCGCCTTTCGGATCGCGTTCCATGCCGCAGGGGTCAATGCCGCCGACCACCTCGGCACCTTCGGCCAGCGCCTGGTCCATCAGATCGACCGTGCCGGGCCGCGCCATGATCGCTGATTGCGGAAAGGCCACGATCTCGATGTCGATCATCCCGGCCAAAGCCTGCCGCGTTTCCAGAACGCCATGAAACATCGCCAACCCGTGCCGGGTGTCGATATCCACATGGCTGCGGATATGGGTCGCACCATGCGCCATCAGTCCCAAGGCGTGGCGCATTGACTGGCGGTGTGGATCAATCCCGATGTCCAGCCGGTGTTCGCGTTCAAAGTCGATGCGTTCCTGCAATGTCGCCTGATGGGCGTTGGTGTGCCAGCCCATGCCCCATGTGGTCTTGTCCAGATGGGTGTGCGCGTCGATCAGGCCGGGAACGGCCAGATGGCCACCGCCATCCTCGACCGGCACATTGGCATCAATATCCGGCGCGATGCGGGCGATACGGCCATCGCGCACAAGAATGTCGGCGAGTGCGCCGCCCATCGGTCGGATGTTGCGGATCAGCAGGTCCATCGTCATTACCTCAGCTTTGGGTTCAGCGCGTCGCGCAGCCAGTCGCCCAGCAGATTGACCGACACGACCAGCAGTGACAGCTGGATCACCGGGAACAGCACCACCCACCACACGCCCGAGAACAGATATTCATTGCCCAGCCGGATCAGCGTTCCCAGACTGGGCTGGCTGGGTGGCATCCCGATACCAAGAAAGGACAGCGTGGCTTCGGTCAGGATCGCCATCCCGAAATTGAGCGTCGCGGCGACAAAGATGGGCGTCAACGTGTTGGGCAGGATATGCCGGAACATGATCCGCCGCGCGGGCACCTTTAGCAGTCGTGCCGCCTGCACATATTCGCGCCGCCGTTCTACGGCCGCCTGCGCGCGCACGGTGCGGGCATATTGCACCCAGGCCGACAGCGTGATCGCCAGCACCAGCACGCCCGCCGCCCCGATTTCACGCAGGTTCTGCGGCAGCGCCTGACGCGCCACGGCGCTGACAAGAATGGCGATCAGGATCGTGGGGATGGACAACAGAATGTCGCCCAGCCGCATCAGCACCATGTCGATGACGCCGCCGAAATACCCCGCCAGCAGGCCAAGGACCAACCCGATCGCCAGCGACAGCGCCACCGCGGCAACGCCGATGATGATCGAAATGCGCGACCCGTAAAGGATCGCCGACAGCATATCCCGCCCTTGCATGTCGGTGCCAAGGATGAACGGCCATTGTCCCTCGGCCATCCAGATTGGCGGAATTTCTGCGTTCAGCAGGTCAAGCTGGGCCGGATCATAGGGATTCTGCGGCACATAAAGCGGTGCGGTGAAGGACGCCACTGCCAGCACCAGCAGCACCAGCGCGGCGATCATTGCCGAGGGTTTGTGCGTGAAGGAATACCACAAGTCGCTTTTCCGCCAGCGGGTAACACGGCCATCCGGCCCGTCGGACGGAACGATTGCGTCGGCGGGCAGATCGACCTGCGGCTGGGTTTGGCTGGGATCGGACATGGCTGGCCCCTTACGTCGCATCGCGCAGGCGCGGGTCGATGACCGCATAGGCGATGTCCACCGCAGTGTTCAGGGCCACGAAAATGAACGAGATGATGACCAGATAGGCCGACATCACCGGGAAATCGAGAAAGGTCACGGCCTGGATGAACAGCATCCCCATCCCCGGCCACTGGAACACCGTTTCGGTAATCAGTGCAAAGGCGATCAGCGCGCCGATATTCATGGCCGTCATTGTCACGACCGGCATCAGGCAGTTGCGCAGCGCGTGGCGAAACCAGATCCGCCAGCGCGGCACGCCGCGGGCGCGGGCGAACTTGACGAAATCGGATCGCATCACCTCAAGCATCTCGGCCCGGACCAGACGCATAATCAGTGTGATCTGATACAGCGCCAGCGCGACAGCCGGCAGGATCAGCGCTGCGCGACCCGAGGGCGTCAGCACCCCTGTCGTCCACCAGCCGATCCGCACCACCTCGCCCCGACCAAAGGCAGGCGCCACCCCAAGGATCACCGCAAAAACAAGAATCAGCAGAATACCCACCACGAAACTGGGCAGCGAGACGCCGATGATCGACACGAACTGCAACCCTTCGGCATACCAACGGCCTCGCCCGATTGCGGTCAGAACACCCAGTGGCAGGCCAATGGCCAGCGACAGAAAGGTTGCGACCAGCACCAGCTCCATCGTGGCGGGGAAGCGTTCGGCGATCAGGCCCAAGACCTCTTGTCCGTTTCTCCATGACATCCCGAAATCGCCTGTCGCCGCATTCCCGACAAAGCGCGCATATTGCACCAGCATCGGGTCGTTCAGCCCCATGCGTTCGCGCAAGGCATCACGGTCGGCCTGCGTCATCTGCTCATTGGCCATCATCTCGACGGGATCGCCCGCAACCCGAAAGATCGAAAATGCGAGAAACGCGACCGCCAGCATCACGAACACGGCGTTGAACAGGCGCTTGAGAATGAAGACCAGCATGATCCGCCTTGTGTCAGGGTTTGGGCAAGCAGGGGCGCGGTCAGGCGGCCCCGCCGCGATCACTTCATCATGGTCAGCCAGTGACGGACCTTGTTGTCAGCAAGCTGCACCGTGCTTTCGATCTTGTCCGACATGGCCCAGGCCATCGGCTGCTGATGCAAAGGCAGCATGACCAGTTCGTCTTTTACCTTGCCAAGCGCCTCGGTCTGCAAGGCCAGCCGCTTGTCACGGTCCATCTCGGTCGAAGCCTGCTGGATCAGCGCGTCGATCTCGGGATAAGACCAGCCGCCCCAGTTGAACACACCAGCGGTGCCTGACTTCGTTTCGATCATCTGCACAAGGATCGAATAGCTATCCAGCATCGGTTCGTTCGCCCATCCGATCAGATATACATCCGCCTGACCGCCTGACCTTTTCGGGGTCTGCACGGCGGCAGGCCCGATATCCAGCGTCGGGCGAAACCCCGCGCGGGCCAGCATCGACACCATCGCGTTGCACAACTCTTCCTCGTTGACATAGCTGTCGGTGGTGCAGGTCAGGGTGAAGGGCAACCCCTCATGGCCCGCTTCCGCCAGTAGCGCCTGCGCCTTGGCCGGGTCCGCTGCCGGAAAAGCGTCCATCGCCTCGCTATAGCCCGGAATCTCGGGCGAGACGATGGTGCCGGCATTGCGCGATTTGCCGCGCATCACGCGGCGCTGGATCAGGTCCTTGTCCAGTGCCAGTTCAAAAGCCTGCCGCACCCGCAGTTCATTGAACGGGTTGTCGCGCCCATCGGTCAGCTTGTCCTTGCGGTTGAAACCCAGCATGACCGTGCGCAGGTTGGCCCGCTCCATCACCTCGATCCCCGGCGCCGCAGCAAGGCGCGGCAGATCCTGCACAGGCGCTTCTTCGGTGAAGTCAATCTCGCCCGACAGCATCGCCGCCACGCGGGTCGCGGCAGATGTGATCGGGGTGAACTCGATCCGGTCGATATTGTGATGCGGCGTATCCCACCATTCGACATTGCGGGTCAGCACCGTGCGGCTGTCCGGAACCCGGCTTTCGACCCTGAACGGGCCGGTGCCGTTGGCGTTAAAGGTGGCAAACCCTTCCTTCTGCGCGCTGACATCGGTCGGCAGCAGCGAGTCGTTTTCGGTCAGCCAGCCTTCATCAAAGATATGAATGTTGGTCAGATCGTTCAGCAGCAGCGGATAGGCGCCGGTCAACTCGATCTCGAATCTGCGGTCGTCGATCTTGGTCGCGGACTTGTAGGTGGGAAGATTGCCCTTGAGCGGCGAGGTTTCGTCGCTGACGCGGGTCAGGCTGGCCAGCACGTCGTCCGAGGTCAGATCGGCGCCGTCATGAAACTTGACACCATCCCGCAGGGTAAAGCGCCAGACCGAGGGCGACACGATTTCCCAGCTTTCAGCCAGCGCGGGTTCGATTTCCAGCTTGTCATTATAGCGGACAAGCCCTTCGTAGACATGGTTCAGAAAGGCGATCGTATAGCTGTCACCGTAGGAATACGGATCAAGCGAGTAAATGTCGCGCGCGCCACCCCAGCGCATTACGTTCTGGGCGCTGGCCGAGGTGCCGATCATGGCGATAGCCAGTGCGGCAAGCAGTCCTTTGGTGGGTCTCATCAGGCACTCCCTGTCAGGAAAAGGCCCGCCCCGGTCTTTGTGCCGGGTGCGGGCGGGCGGATCATTCGGCCATCCGGGTCAGCCAGTGGCGCGGCTTGTTGTCGGCGCGGATGACGACGTCGCTGACCTTGTCGTTCATCGCCCAGGCCATCGGCTGCTGGTAAAGCGGGATCATGATAACCTCGTCTTTGGCTAGCTTCAGGGCCTGCTGTTCCAGCTCGATCCGGCGGGCCTGGTCCATCTCGACCGAGGCTTCGTCGGTCAGGCGGTCCAGTTCTGGATAGGACCAGCCGCCATAGTTGGCGACACCGGCTGCCCCTTCGCGGCTGTGCAGCACCTGCACAAGAATGGAATAGGCATCCAGCGTAGGTTCGTTGGCCCAGCCGATCATGTAGACATCGGCATTGCCCGAAGACCGCTTGGGTGACTGCACGGCGCGCGGGCCAATATCCAGTGACGGCTTCAGCCCCACCTTGGTCAGCATCGAGACGATGGCCTGGCAGACCTGTTCTTCGTTGACGCTTTCATCATTGGCGCAGACCATCGTAAAGGCGGTATCCTTGAGACCCGCTTCCTCGATCAGCGCCGCGGCGCGGTCGGGGTCGTGCGGGGTCGGCACGTCCAGTTCGGCGCTGTAGCCGGGGATGTCGGGCGCGACCATCGTGCCGGCGATATGTGTCATACCCCGCATGATCCGTTTGCCGATCAGGTCGCGGTCGATGGCCATGTCTATGGCCTGCCGCAGCCGCAGGTCGTTGAACGGATTGTCGCGTCCGTCGGCCAGCGTATCCTTGCGGTTGAAGACGACATGGATCGTGCGCAGATCGCTGCGCTGTTCGACCTGTATGCCGGGGCTGGCCCGCAGTCGGTCCAGATCCTGAATTGGCGCGCCATCCGTCAGGTCGATTTCGCCCGATAACAGAGCTGCGACGCGGGTTGCGGGCGCTGTGATCGGGGTGAATTCGATCCGGTCCAGATTATGCACCGGCGTGTCCCACCAGCCGTCATTAACCACCAGAACTGTCTTGGCGTCCGGCACGCGGCTTTCCAGCATGAAGGGGCCAGTGCCATTGGTGTTATGAGTCGCAAAGCCTTCGACCTTTGCCCCCACATCGGTCGGTGCCTCGGCATTGTTCGTGCGCAGCCAATCTGCGTCGAACATGAAGATGTTGGTCATGTCGTTCAGAAACAGCGGGCTGCCCGAGGTCGTTTTGATGTCTACCGTGTGGTCGTCGATCCTTTCCGCAGAAACATAGGTGGGGATGTTGCCGCGCAAGGGCGAAGCCGGATCGCTGACCCGCTTCATGGATGCCAGCACGTCATCCGCAGTGAAGTCGGCGCCATCGTGGAATTTCACGCCCCGCCGCAAGTGAAACCGCCAAGTATCAGGGGCCACGAACTCCCACCGCTCGGCCAATGCCGGCACGACGTCAAATTCGGGCGTGTAGCGGACCAGCCCCTCATAGACATGATTGAGAAAGGCAAGGTTCGAGGTCGAGCCGTAGGAATAGGGGTCGAGCGAAAAAATGTCGCGCGGACCACCCCATTTCAGCACGTTTTCAGCCATCGCCATCGAGGGCAAAATGGCCGCCGCAAGGACCAGAAATTTCGGCGATCTGCGCATGGCGTCCTCTTGCTGCCAATCCGTTACCCGCAGGTTGAGAGATGATCAGATTCGAGTCAACATAATTGTCAACATTTATGGCGGCGATTGTTGGGAAGGGTGTTCAAAGCTAATGATGGCCCCGGCTGCCTGCTGTGGTTTTCAGCAACAGAGGCAAAACCGAGCAGATGACAAAAGCAGCAGTGTTGCTCATTCGAAAATCTGCCCAAGGACGGAGGCTCTTCATGGGCTGCCAAATCAGGTCCGCGAGACGGCTTGGAGGCAGATAGGACGCATGTTCACCGCTGAACTTGTACCGATGTTCCGGGCGGCTTGACGGTGTTTCGTTGGCAGTACAACGCCGGTTATTTCTTGCTGTTGCCGAGCGGTTCGCGCGATTTTTGACAGCGTGGTGGCATAGGACGACCCAAACCGGCATGACTGGCCATGTTCCACATGATCGAAGGGGAATATGCGGTTTATTATACCGCCATCTTTGACGCCGGTTATCACCTGTCCCCCACGGTTCGCCGGTTGCATGAAGCCTGCGACTGTCCGTTTCGTGCTGCAACGGACGTCACAGAGGGATCTGCTTTGGAACCGTCGCTCATGGCCTTGGGACAGCTTTGTCTGCTGGGCTTCGGGGGTTTCGAACCATCGGGGATGATTGTCGTTCAGGCCCGCGATCAGACTGAATATTTGGCGGGGGCGATGCTGGTCGGATGTATGTCCAGCGAAAGATGCCCTGCAAAATGTTGGTATGATCGTCAGGGACGGCTGCCCATTGAATGGCCGCAGGCCGGTGCGGTGGCGCGTTAACACCTTTGCCTCTCTGGCGCATGACGTGCGGCAAAGTGTAAGAATGGCGAACAGCGCGGTCGGTGCCGCAAATGGTTTATGATTATCTTTGACTGACAGAAAGATTTGTGAACTGCCAGGGAAACAGTTCACGTGACGGTTTTCTGATCTCTCTCATGCGGCACAGCCCGTTTCGAGCGGCAGATCAGAGGCTGCCTTTCTGTCGCAGCCTTTGTTGCAACCACAATCTGCATATCTGTTCAGGGCGCGGATCGTGAGCCGTGACAGGGCGATCCGCCTGGTCGTGACCGTTTTTTCTGTTGCCGAACGCCCGACAAAGGCGTATCCGGACCGTGGGACACCCCTCCCCAACGAGGGGCTTTTAGCTGGAAGGCTGAGCCATATGGCCGATTCGACGACCCCGGTTGCGCGCCCGGAAAATCCGCGTTTTTCCTCTGGCCCTTGTGCCAAAATCCCCAGTTTTACTCTTGATATGCTGTCCGACGCTCCGTTGGGGCGGTCGCATCGTGCTGCTGTCGGTAAGGCCAAGCTGGCCGAGGCGATTGATCTGACGCGGGCGGTGCTGGATGTGCCTGCCGATTATCGCATCGGCATCGTGCCTGCATCTGATACCGGCGCGGTGGAAATGGCGCTGTGGTCGCTGCTGGGTGCGCGCGGCGTGGAAATGCTGGCGTGGGAGAGCTTTGGCGAAGGGTGGGTCACGGATGTGGTCAAACAGCTGAAGCTGGACGCCGTGGTGCGCAAGGCCGATTATGGCCAGATCGTTGATTTTGCACAAGTCGATTTCGACAAGGACGTGGTGTTCACCTGGAACGGCACCACCTCGGGGGTGCGGCTGCCGAATGGCGATGCGATCCCGGCGGATCGTGCCGGGTTGACCATCTGCGACGCGACCTCTGCCGCCTTTGCCATGGACCTGCCATGGGACAAGCTGGATGTGGTGACGTTCAGCTGGCAAAAAGTTCTGGGTGGCGAGGGTGCGCATGGCATCCTGATCCTGTCGCCGCGCGCGGTCGAGCGGCTGGAAAGCTATACCCCCGCATGGCCTTTGCCCAAGATTTTCCGTATGACCAAGGGCGGCAAGCTGATCGAAGGCATTTTCAAGGGCGAAACGATCAACACGCCCTCGATGCTGTGTGTCGAGGATTACATCGTCGCGCTGAAATGGGCGCAGTCCATCGGCGGGCGCAAGGCGTTGATCGCGCGGGCCGACGCCAATGCGGCGGCAGTGCGGGATTTCATCGCGGATAAGGCCTGGATCGCCGATCTGGCGGTGGATGCGGCGACGGCTTCGACGACTTCGGTGTGTCTGAAGTTCACCGATGATCGCATCAAGGATGGCGCGGCCTTTGCCAAGGCGGTGGCGAAGCGGCTGGAAAAAGAGGGCGTTGCGCTGGACGCAGGCGCCTATCGTGATGCGCCCCCCGGTCTGCGGATCTGGTGCGGCTCGACGGTGGAAACCGCCGATGTCGCCGCATTGATGCCGTGGATCGAATGGGCGTTCAACGCCGAGATCGCAGCGCAGGCGTAAAGCTCGTGGGGGTTTCACACCCCCACACCCCCGTGGGATATTTTCAGACAGAAGATGCCGCCGTCGCGTGGCGTAAAGGAGCATATGATGCCCAAGGTTCTCGTTTCCGACAAACTCTCCGAAACCGCCGTTCAGATTTTCCGCGATCGCGGGGTCGAGGTCGATTACCTGCCCGATCTGGGCAAGGATAAGGAAAAGCTGGCCGAGGTGATTGGCCAATATGACGGGCTGGCGATTCGGTCTGCGACGAAAGTGACCGAAAAGCTGTTGGAGAACGCCACCAGCCTGAAAGTGGTGGGTCGCGCCGGGATCGGGGTGGATAACGTCGATATTCCCGCTGCCAGCAAAAAAGGGGTGATCGTGATGAACACGCCCTTTGGCAACAGCGTCACCACCGCCGAACATGCGATTGCGATGATGTTTGCCGTCGCGCGGCAATTGCCCGAAGCCTCGGTCAGCACGCATGCCGGAAAGTGGGAAAAGAACCGCTTTATGGGGGTCGAGCTGTTCAACAAGACGCTGGGTGTGATTGGTGCGGGGAATATCGGCTCGATCGTGATTGATCGCGCTTTGGGCCTGCATATGAAGGTGATCGCCTATGATCCCTTCCTGTCCGAAGACCGTGCCAAGGAACTGGGCGTCACCAAGGTCGAGTTGGACGAGCTGCTGCCGCGCGCCGATTTCATTACCTTCCATGTGCCGCTGACCGACAAGACCCGCAATATTCTGTCGCGCGAGGCGATTGCCAAGCTGAAGCCCGGCGTGCGGATCATCAACTGTGCGCGTGGCGGGCTGGTGGATGAGGACGCTCTGGCCGAGGCGTTGAAGGATGGCCGTGTGGTCGGCGCGGCTTTTGATGTGTTTGCGGTGGAACCGGCGACCGAAAGCCCGCTGTTCAACCTGTCCAATGTGGTGGTGACGCCGCATCTGGGGGCTTCGACCACCGAGGCGCAGGAAAACGTCGCATTGCAAGTGGCTGAGCAGATGGCCGATTATCTGCTGACCGGCGCGGTGCAGAACGCCCTGAACATGCCCTCTGTCACCGCCGAAGAAGCTGCCGTTATGGGGCCGTGGATCAAGCTGGCCGGGCATCTGGGTGCCTTTGTCGGGCAGGCCACGGATGAGCCGATCAAGGCCATCAATATTCTTTATGACGGCATCGTGGCCGAGATGAATCTGGCGGCGCTGAACGCGGCGGTGATCGCGGGTGTGATGAAGGCGACTAATCCGGATGTGAACATGGTGTCCGCCCCGGTGATCGCCAAGGATCGCGGTATTCAGATTTCGACCACGCATCAGGACAAGAGCGGTGTGTTCGAGGGTTATATCAAGCTGACTGTCGTCACCGCAGAACGCGAACGCTCTATCGCGGGCACTGTGTTCAGCGACGGCAAGCCGCGCTTTATCCAGATCCGGGGCATCAATATTGATGCCGAGGTGGGGGCGAACATGCTGTATACCCGAAACCGCGACGTGCCGGGCGTGGTTGGGACCCTTGGTGGCACGCTGGGCGATATGGGCGTGAACATCGCCAACTTTACGCTGGGGCGTGCTGCCTCGGGCGGGGATGCCATCGCCATTCTGTATCTGGATGAGCCGCTGTCGCCCGAGGTGCTGGCCGCACTGCAAAAGACCGGCAAGTTCATTCAGGCCCGTGCCTTGCAGTTCGAGGTCTGATCTCATGCGCGTTTATGCCATCGGTGATGTGCATGGTCATCTCGACCTGCTGCGGCAGGCGCATGAGCGGATCATTGTCGATGGCGGGGATGATGCAATGGTGGTTCATCTGGGCGACCTGGTGGACCGTGGGCCGGATTCGCGTGGTGTGATCCGGCATCTGATCGACGGTCAGGCAGCGGGGTGCAACTGGCGGGTGGTTCTGGGGAATCACGACCGTCTGTTTCTGCGCTTTCTGACCGACCGGGACTGGACCGATGCGGGGCTTTCGGATCGGGCGCATTGGGTCGATCATCCCGGTCTTGGCGCGGCGGAAACGCTGGCATCCTATGGGGTGGACCCGGCGTTGCCGCGCGCCGAACTGCACCGTGCGGCGCTGCGGGCAGTGCCGCGTGACCATGTGGTATGGCTGGCGGGGCTGCCGCATTGGTATCTGCATCCGCTGGCGCTGTTCGTTCATGCGGGTATCCGGCCAGGCGTGGATTTACAGAATCAAACGCAGGATGATTGTGTCTGGATCAGACGGCCGTTTCTGGACAGCGGGACGGATTTCGGGCCGCTGGTGGTGCACGGGCACACGCCTGTCAAGCAGCCTTCGCATTATGGCAACCGGCTGAACATCGACACCGGCGCAGCCTATGGTGGGCCGCTGACCGCGGTGGTGATCGAGCCGTCCGGGATCTGGGCCTTGAGCGATCAGGGGCGGGTGCCGGTCGCGCGGCTGCCGCGCCCCATCGGCTGATCCGTTTTTCCGCTGCATGTGGCGCCGCCAGTCTGGTATAAGGCGCGCCGATCCGGCTGTCCTGTGCTGACTCGGGCAGAATCGGGATATGCGCGCGCTTGGCGGGATTGATAAGGCCGCGCGGATAAGGGGGATATGGATGAAGGCTGCGATCATTGCGGTTCTGCTGACGATTGGTGCGCCTGTGTCAGCCGAACAGGTCGGCAAGGTGGGGGTGGACTGGATCGGCAACGACATCGTGATCGAGGCCATCGCCGACCCCAAGGTGCAAGGCGTCACCTGTCATCTGTCCTATTTCAGCCGCTCGGTTCTGGATCGGCTGAGTCAGGGCAACTGGTTCGAAGACCCGTCAAACAGCGCCATTGCCTGCACCCGCACCGGGCCGGTGGTTCTGGGCGACATCGCGCGCGGCCCGGCGGGCGAGGATGTGTTTTCCGAAGGCCGGTCGCTGGTGTTCAAATCGCTGCGGGTCAAGCGCATCTATGATGCGCAGAATCGCACATTGGTCTATCTGGCCCATGCGCGCGAATTGAATCAGGGTTCGGCCAAGATGTCGCTGTCTGCCGTGGCGTTGACCCCGGACGAAGCGGAGCAGCCGTAAAACCCCGCGTAACAGACAATGGACAGAAACTGCACCGCACGGTATGGGACGGCGCAGGAAAGGACTGGAAATGACGGATTCTGCTCGTGTGGCAAAGTTCAGTTTGGGTCAGGTGGTGCGGCATCGCACGCACCCGTTTCGGGGTGTGATCTTTGACGTTGATCCCGAATTCGCCAATACGCAGGAATGGTATGAATCCATCCCGGAAGAAGTTCGTCCGGCCAAGGATCAGCCCTTCTACCACCTGTTTGCCGAAAATGAGGCGACCTATTACGTCGCGTATGTGTCGGAACAGAACCTGATTCCCGATTTCTCGGGTGAGCCGGTCGAACATCCCGAAGTCATGGAACATTTTGGTGATTTCGAGGATGGGCACTACCCGCTGGGGCATCTGCTGAACTGATTGGTCTCAGCTGACCGGATGCGCGGTTTTTTCCGCGCTGAACGGCACGCAGAAGGCCAGAAAATTGCGCCGTTCCTCGCGGTAATAGCACAACGCCTGCGTCAGATCCTGAATCAGATACCAGCCAAAGCCACCCTCGGGCATTCCGTCACTGTCTGATCCGGGCAGATCGCGCGGACGCAGACAATCGGCGGGCAGTGATACCCCATCATCCGTGACGGCGCAGGACAGGCCGTTGTCGTGGCGCACAATGCACAGGTGAATCGAGGGCGCCCGTCCGCCCGGTGCATCGCCGGGCAGGGCGCTGCCATGTTCGGTGACGTTGTTCATCACTTCGGCCAGCACCAGTTCCAGCCGACCCAGGGCATCGTCATCCACATTGTCGCGGAACCGGCTGCGCATATCGTCCAGCACCGTGCGCACCGCCATGGGCGTGGCGCTGAAAACCCGGTGAAACATCGGCTGGGTATGGACCCGGCGGCGCCCTTCTGGGCTGACGGCTTGCTGGCCGAGGGTCATGCACGTTTCTCCTGCAAGGGGGTGCTGTCGGTGATGGTAAAGACGGAATCCATGCGCGTCAGGCGAAAGACCCGATCTACGTTCGGCGTCAGCCCGTCAAGCGTCAGCCCGACGCCGGGCGGCATGGCCTTGTGCACGGCGATCATCGCGCCAAGGCCGGAACTGTCCATGAAATCCACGCCGCGCATGTCGATCAGCACCGGGTGCTGCGCCTTGGTTACGATTTCCCGCATCCGATCCTTGAAGCGGGTGGAAATGGCCGCATCCAGCCGTGTTTCATCCACGGTGATAACGATCAGATCGTTGGACTGGTTCACGGTCAGATTCATCTGCGGCCCTTTCGCATATTCGGTGATTCCCTTTCCTAGACGCAAAAGGTTAGCATCTGGTAAGCGATGGCCGTTCATTGCAGGGAGGAACAGGGAAAATGCAGCAAGTTTATGTTCGGGGCGCGGCGCGCACGCCGATGGGCGGGATGCAGGGCGCGCTGGCCGGGCTGACGGCGGCGGAACTGGGCGGGGCGGCGATTGCCGCCGCCTTGCAGCGTGCAGGCGCCGCGGCTGACTCGGTCGATGCGCTGTTCATGGGCTGCGTTCTTCCCGCCGGTCAAGGGCAGGCCCCCGCGCGGCAGGCCGGTTTCGCGGCGGGTTTGCCGCAGTCGGTGCCCGCCACCACGCTGAACAAGATGTGTGGATCGGGGATGCAGACGGTGATGATGGCCGCCGATGCGATCCGCGCCGGCAGTGCCCGCACGATCATTGCGGGCGGCATGGAAAGCATGACCAACGCCCCCTATCTGCTGCCGAAAATGCGTGCCGGGGCGCGGCTGGGGCATGGGCAGGTGATCGACCATATGTTCCTTGACGGGCTTGAGGATGCCTATGACAAAGGCCGCCTGATGGGCACCTTTGCCGAGGATTGCGCCAGTGCCTTTAACTTTACCCGCGAGGATCAGGACAGCTATGCGCTGGCCAGCCTGTCGCGCGCGGTCGAGGCCATCGAAACGGGCGCTTTTGCCGATGAGATCACGGCGGTGACGGTCAAGGGACGTGGCGGCGATACGGTGGTGGACACCGATGAACAGCCCGGCAATGCCCGCCCCGACAAGATCCCGCATCTGAAGCCCGCCTTCCGCAAGGATGGCACGGTGACGGCGGCCAATTCTTCCAGCATTTCGGACGGAGCGGCGGCGCTGGTGCTGTCGGACCAGGCCGATGGCGCGGTGGCGCGCATCGTCGGTTACGCCAGCCATGCGCAGGCTCCCGCCGATTTCCCGACCGCCCCGGTTCCCGCCGCCGAAAAGCTGTTGCAGCAGATCGGTTGGGGCAAGGACGACGTGGATCTGTGGGAGGTGAACGAAGCCTTCGCCGTTGTTCCTATGGCGTTCATGGCGCGGATGGGGATCGCGCATGACAAGGTGAACGTCAACGGCGGTGCCTGTGCGCTTGGCCATCCCATCGGGGCCTCGGGGGCGCGAATTATCGTGACGCTGATCCATGCGCTGAAGGCACGCGGCCTGCGCCGCGGCGTGGCTGCGATTTGCATCGGCGGCGGCGAGGGCACGGCCATCGCCGTGGAACTGGCCTGATCCGGGCGGGGCGGGTCGCGTGGCCCGCCTTGTTTACGGTTACTCGGCGGGCTGGATGGTGCAGCAGCCGGACAGCAGCCGGTCCTGACCGCTGATCGCCAGATCGGCGCGCAGGCCGAACAGCCGGTCGGACATACCGTCGGAACAGATCATGGGGGTGGCGGTCAGGGTGGCCCCCTGCGCCATTACCACGCGCGTCGGATCGCGGAACAGGCCGTTGGCCAGCAGATCGCTGACCGGCAGGCTGCGGGGCGTGTCATCGGGGGTGCCGATGACCAGCGCGCCATCGCTGATGCGGGCATCCCAGAACGGTTCGGTGCCAAAGCAGCGGAATCCGCCGGGCAGGGCGGCCCCGTCCCAGACATCGGTGCGATACGACATATACCGCATCGCGACCCAGCCCGAGATTTCGCCAGCGTTGACGCGGCCCCAGCCGTCCTGTTCCTGCACAACCTCGATCCCGGTGGCGTCGGGGCGCAGGGAAGACAGGATTTCCGCTTGGGCCGAAGGTTCGGCCCGCACGTTCAGCACATCATCGGCCGCGACACCGCTGACGTCGAACAGGGTGGGCAGCACATATTCCGGCGTGGCAAGGGCCGGGGTGGCGGTCATCATCAGGATCAGGGCGATATGTTTCATGCTCCCGACATACCATCCGGCTCAGGCGGTGGCACCTGATTTTTCTGTCAGATCGCATGGGTATTGGGACAAGCAGGAAGCCGGGGCTTTCCTTTGTCGCGGACAAGTGGCTAGAACATCGTCATGCAGATGATTGCCAAGATCGACGGGGCCGATGAAGGCCGGGTTGCCGCCATCGCGCGGATGCTGGCCGGGGTGATGCCGCCGGGCCGGGTGCTGTTGCTGGACGGGGCGGTGGGGGCGGGCAAGACGCATTTCGCCCGTGCCTTTATCCGCGCCCGGCAGGGCGATGCGGCCGAGGATGTGCCAAGCCCGACCTTCACGCTGGTGCAGACCTATGACACGCCCTTGGGCGAGGTCTGGCACGCCGATCTGTATCGGCTGGGCGATGTGTCAGAGCTGGACGAACTGGGGCTGGACGAGGCGATGGCGGGCGGTGCCACCTGCCTGATCGAATGGCCCGACCGGCTGGAGGCCGCACCGCCCGGCGCGCTGTGGCTGCGGCTGTCACCGGGGGCGGGGCCGGATCTGCGTGATCTGGTGTTTGCGGGCGATCCGGCGGATTGGCCCGCTCTGAGCCGCGATCTGGACCGGGCCGGTTTTGCCGATGCTGCGGGCTGGGGTGAGGCGCGGGTTCACTCTTTGGCGGGTGATGCATCCGCGCGGCGGTATTTCAGGCTGCATGGCGCAGGCACGGCGATCCTGATGGACGATCCGCCGCCTGGCAGTATCGCGGCCTATCTGGCGATGACCGGCTGGCTGCGCGACCGTGGCTTTCATGCGCCGCACATGCTGGCGCAGGACCGCGCGGCGGGGTTTCTGCTGATCGAGGATCTGGGCGATGATCTGGTCGCCCGTGTGCTGGAAGGCGATCCGGCGCAGGCCCGGACGATTTATGCTCGCATCACCGATCTGCTGGCCGATCTGCACCGCCATGCGCCGCCTGATTGGGTGCGCCGGCTGGATGGGGCGGCTTTGGCCGATTTGGCGACGCTGTTTGTGGAGTGGTATCCGGGCGCGGATACGGCCTCTGGCTTGCCTGCCGTTCTGGCCGATCTGGCCGTGCAGACCGGCGCAGGCATGGCCAGCGTTACATCGCTGCGTGATTTCCATGCCGAGAACCTGATCTGGCGCGGTGCGGCCCCTTTGGGCCTGTTGGATTTTCAGGACGCGGTGGCGGCGCATCCGGCCTATGATCTGGTGTCGGCCTTGCAGGACGCACGCCGCGATGTGGACCCGGCGATCGAAGAGGCGATGATCGACCGCTATCTGGGCGGTCGTGTGGATGACGGGTTCCGCGCGGCTTATGCCTTGCTGGGGGCGCAGCGGGCCTTGCGTATCCTGGGTATTTTTGCCCGGCTGGCAATCCGTGACGGCAAGCCGCGCTATCTGGCGATGATGCCGCGCGTCTGGGGGTATCTGCACCGCAATCTGGCGCATCCGGCGCTGGCGCCTTTGGCGGCGCTGCTGGCGGATGTGCCGCCACCCGATGCCGAATTTCTGCAAAGGATCGCCCCGTGATGCCCGACGCGCTGATGATCTTTGCCGCTGGTCTTGGCACCCGGATGCGGCCCCTGACCGAGACGCGGCCCAAACCGCTGATCCGCGTCGGCGGGCAGACGCTGCTGGACCGTGCTATCGCGCTGGGGCGCGCGGGCGGGGCGCGGCGGGTGGTGGTGAATACGCATTATCTGGCACCGATGATTGCCGATCATCTGGCGGGCACCGATGTGGCGATCAGCCACGAACCCGGCCCGGTGCTGGAAACCGGCGGCGGGCTGCGGCAGGCGCTGCCCTTGCTGGGTGCGGGTGCGGTGCTGACGTTGAACCCCGATGTGGTCTGGACCGGCGCGAACCCGGTGGCGGGCCTGCGTGCGGCATGGGACGGCGCACGGATGGATGCGCTGCTGATGTTGGTGCCGCTGGCGCGCGCCACGGCCCGCGCGGGGGGGGGCGATTTCGCGCAGGACAGTGCGGGACGGATCAGCCGGGGCGGCGATCTGGTCTATGGCGGGGCGCAGATCATCAACCCGGCGCTGCTGGATGCGATCCCCGAGACGGTGTTTTCGCTGAACCGCTGCTGGGATGCGGCCATTGCGCAGGGTCGCGCCTTTGGCCTGATCCACTCCGGCGGCTGGTGCGATGTGGGCCGCCCCGACACCATCCCGCTGGCCGAGGCATTGTTGCATGGCTGATTGGCAAAGCGGCGTCTTTGGCCTGCCCTGCGGGGTGGATTTCGGCACCGCCTTTGTCCGCGGCTATGACGCCCGCACCGCCCATCTGCCGCCCGAGGTTCAGGCGCGGATCACCGTCTGGGTCAACTCGGGCCGGACGCTGAGCGCGCTGAGCCGGGCCTTTACCGCTGGTCCGGCGCGTCTGCTGCCGCGCTTGCGGCTGGTGACGGATCTGGGCGCGGGCGATGGCGTGGTGGCCGCGCCGCTGGCCCGGCGGATCGAACTGGCGCGGCTGATCGACGGGCTGATCGCGGCACGGCCCGAACTGGGGCACGGCCAGTCGATTCCGCGTCTGGCGCAATCGCTGTCGGAACTGATGACAGAAATGCAGCGCGAAGGCTGCCCGCCCGAGGCGCTGGACCGGATCGAGGCAGGCGATCATGCCCGCCACTGGCAAAACGCGCTGGCGTTTCTGCGCATTGCCGCGCGGTTCCACCTTGGCGCGCCTGCGCTGGATCGCGCGGCCCTGCAACGCGCGGCGGCGGAACGGCTGGCGGCGGATTGGGCCAGCGAACAGGGCCGGCCTGATGCGCCGGTGATCGTGGCCGGGTCCACCGGCTCGCACGGGGGCACGCGGACCTTTATGCAGGCGGTGGCGCGCTTGCCGATGGGGGCGGTGGTGCTGCCGGGCTATGATTTTGACCAGCCGGAGGCAATCTGGGACGGGCTGGATGCGCCGGGGGCCGAGGATCACCCGCAGGCACGCTTTGCCGCTTTGCGTGCCGCAGGGCCGGTGCGCCCGTGGGACGGCGCGCCCGCCCCGGACCCGGCCCGTAATCGGCTGGTGTCGCTGGCGCTGCGGCCTGCGCCGGTGACGGATCAGTGGATCGCCGATGGTCCCGGCCTGGGCGATCTGCGTCCGGCCACGGCTGGGCTGACGCTGATCGAAGCCGACCAGCCGGGAACCGAGGCCGCCGCCATCGCCGCCCTGATCCGCGACGAGGTGCAGCACGACCGCCGCGTGACGCTGATCGCCGCCGACCGGGGGCTGACACGGCGGGTCACGGCGGCGCTGGATCGCTGGCAGATCATCCCCGATGACAGCGCCGGCCGGCCCTTGCCGCTGTCACCGGCGGGGCTGTTGTTGCGGATGCTGGCCGATCTGCCGGGGCAGGCGATCAGCGCCGACCGGCTGATCGCTATTCTGAAGCATCCGCTGGTCGCCACCGGATCATCACTGTTGCCACGCAATCAGGCGCTGTTGCAGATCCGCGATCTGGAACTGGGCCTGCGCCGCCACGGCCCGGCCTTCCCCGATGGTGCGGCGCTGCGGGATTGGGCGCAGGGGCGGGGCGATGATTGTCGCGCCTTTGCCGACTGGCTGGCGGCGCTGCTGGATGGCCCGCTGGCGGCGCTGGCGGATGATCGCGCCACGCAGCCGGTTGCGACACGGCTGTCGGCGCTGCGTGATCTGGCACAGAGCTTTGCCGCCGGGCCGCAGGGCGATGTGGCGCAGTCGCGGCTGTGGCAGGAACAGGCGGGCGAGCTGACCCGCGCGGTTCTGGACAATCTGGCCGCCCATGCCGGGGATGCGCCGCCGATGACCGCGCGCGATTTCGCCGAATTGCTGCACGAGGAAATGCAGCCGCTGGCCCTGCGCGCCGATCCGGGGGCCGATTCCCGCGTCCGTATCCGAGGCCCGCGCGAGGCGCGCACGGAATCGCATGGCACCGTCATTCTGGCCGGTCTGAACGAAGGTGGCTGGCCGCAGCCCGCCCAGCCCGATCCGTGGCTGTCGCGGCCCATGCGGCTGGCGGCAGGGCTGACCTTGCCCGAACGGCAGATCGGGCTGGCCGCGCATGACTTTCAGCAGGGTATTGCCGCCGAGCGGGTGATCCTGACCCGCGCGCGGCGCGATGCCGATGCGGAAACCATCCCGTCGCGCTGGCTGAACCGGCTGGTCAACCTGATGAGCGGCCTGCCCGATCAGCACGGGCCGCAGGCGCTGGCGGCGATGCGCAAGCGGGGCGCGCATTGGCTGGCCTTGGCCGATGTGCTGGCCGCGCCGCAAATCAAGCCGCCGCCCGCGCCCCGCCCCGCGCCCATCCCGCCGCCGCCCGCGCTGCGTGAATTGCCCGTCACCGACATCGCCACGCTGATCCGCGACCCTTATGCGATCTATGCCCGCCGGGTGCTGCGGCTGCGTCCGCTGGACCCGCTGCATTCCGGTCCCGATGCGGCGCTGCGCGGGCAGGTGCTGCATCAGATCGTTGAACGTATGTTGAAAGAGGTGCCCGACCCCGCCGCGGGGCCGGATGCGCTGGCCGCGCGGCTGGCCGATATTGCCGCCGGGGTGCTGGCGCAGCAGGTGCCGTGGCCCGCCGCACGCGCCTTTTGGCAGGCGCGGATCGCACGGATCGCCCGCCAGATCGCCGTCGATGAACTGGCGCGCCGGGCAGCGGGCGATGTGCCAGTGGTGATCGAAACGCAGGGCCGCGCGCAACTGGCCGGGCTTGGCTTTACGCTGACCGCCCGGCCCGACCGGATCGACCGCACAGCGGACGGGCGCATCCGCGTCTATGATTACAAATCCGGCACGCCTCCCAGCCAGAAGCAGCTCAATGCCTTTGACAAGCAATTGCCGCTGACGGCGGCGCTGGTGGCGCAGGGCGGCTTTGATCCGCTGGGGCAGGCGGATGTCGCGGGCATCGCCTATATCCAACTGGGCGGCAGCGGCGAAACCCATCTGCGCGACTTGCCCGATCCGGGGCAGACATGGGATCGCTTTGTCGATCTGATCGCGGGCTATCTGTCGGGGGCGGTGGCCTTTACCGCCTTGCGCGCGCCGGAATTGCGCGATGAAACCGGCGATTACGCACATCTGGCGCGGTTTGGCGAATGGGATCTGACCACCGACCCACGGCCCGAGCAGGTGGGGGATCACCACGATGGATGAGGCGACCCGTAACCAGATCGAGGCCGCTGATCCGGCGCGATCCACCTGGCTGACGGCCAATGCCGGTTCGGGCAAAACGCGGGTGCTGACCAATCGCGTCGCCCGCCTGCTGCTGCGCGGGGCGGCGCCTGAACGCATTCTGTGCCTGACCTATACCAAGGCTGCCGCAACCGAGATGCAGAACCGCCTGCTGGGCACCTTGGGGCAATGGGCGATGCTGCCGCCCGACGATCTGCGCCACGCGCTGGCCAATCTGGGCGAGGGCGGCATTCCCGATCTGGCGCAGGCCCGCCGCCTGTTTGCCCGTGCGATCGAAACGCCGGGCGGGTTAAAGGTGCAGACGATCCATTCCTTTTGTGCTGGCGTGTTGCGGCGCTTTCCGCTGGAGGCCGGGGTGCCGCTGGGCTTTACCGAGCTGGACGACCGCACCGCCGCCGTGCTGCGGGCCGAGATCGTCGATCAGATGGCGGCCGAGGGTGATCCGGCCATGACTGATCTGACCGTGCTGGAATCGGGCGACCGGCTGGACGGGTTTCTGGCTGGCCTGTCGGCGGATGATTTTGCCGCGCCACCCGACCCTGCGGCGATCTGGGCGGCGCTGGACTTGCTGCCGAGGCTGACGCCCGATGACTTGTTGGCAGACGTGTTTCGGGGGGGCGAGGGCGATCTGGCCGCCGCCCTGATCCCGGTGCTGCGCGCCAGCGGATCAAACGACAACAAGCTGGCCGATGCGCTGGCCGCCACCCACTGGGATGCGCCGGGCCTGCCTGATCTGGCGCTGCTGTGCGGCGCGCTGCTGACCGGGGCGGGTGCCAGGGAACCCTTTATCGCGAAAATCGGCAGCATCCCGACCAAGGCGATCCGCAACGGCCCCGCTGCGCCCTATATCGAGGCGCTGGATAACCTGATGCGCCGCGTCGAAACGGCCCGCGCACCGATGCTGGGCCTTGGGGCGGCACAGCGCAGCCTGCATCTGCACCGCTTTGCCCATGCCTTCACCCGCCGCTATACCGCCGCCAAACTGCGCCATGGCTGGCTGGATTTCGACGATCTGATCGGGCGCACCGGGCGGCTGCTGTCTGATCCGGCGATGGCGCTGTGGGTGCTGTGGCGGCTGGATGGCGGCATCGACCATATTCTGGTGGACGAGGCGCAGGACACCAGCCCCGGCCAGTGGCAGGTAATCCGTCGCCTGACCGCCGAATTCACCAGCGGGCAGGGCGCGCGCGACACAGCGCGCACGCTGTTCGTGGTGGGTGATCCAAAACAGTCGATCTATTCCTTTCAGGGTGCCGATATTGCCGTGTTCGAAACCGTCCGCGATCAGTTCGGGGCCGAGTTTCAGGCCGCGCAGGCCCCGATGGCCGAACGGGTGCTGGCGCATTCCTTTCGGTCTTCGCCTGCCGTGCTGCGGCTGGTGGATGCGGTGTTCGCGGGCGATGCCGCGCAGGGCCTGGGCGGCCCGCCCGATCACCGCGCCTTTCACGCTGCTCTGCCGGGGCGGGTGGACATCTGGCCCCCCCTGTCCAAGCCCGACGCGCCCGAGGCGGGCGAATGGTGGCAGCCAGTCGATCAGCCGGGCGTGGACGATGCCGATACTGCGCTGGCCCGCGCCATCGCCCGCCAGATCAAGGCGATGCACGGCACGCCGTTCTATTCCGTTCGCCACGGCGCGGTGCGGCGGCTGGACTGGGGCGATGTCCTGATCCTTGTGCAGCGGCGATCCGATCTGTTCGGCGCGATCATCGCCGCCTGCAAGGCCGAGGGTCTGCCCATTGCCGGGGCCGACCGGCTGAAACTGGCCGCCGAACTGGCCGTGCGCGACATCCGCGCCGTCTTGTCGGTGCTGGCCACGCCCGAGGATGACCTGTCACTGGCCGCCGCGCTGAAATCGCCGCTGTTCGGCCTGACCGAAGATGACCTGTATCGCCTTGCCGCCGGGCGCTCCGGCTGGCTGATGCAGGCGCTGCGGGCCTCGGACCACGTGCAGCCGCAGGTGGTGCTGAACGATCTGGCCGGGCAGGCAGATTTTCTGCGCCCCTATGATCTGATCGCGCGTCTGTTGATCCGCCACGGCGGCCGCGCCCGCCTGATCGCCCGCCTTGGCCCCGAGGCCGAGGACGGCATCGACGAGTTGATGTCGCAGGCTCTGGCCTATGAGGCGGTGGAAACGCCCTCGCTGACCGGGTTTCTGACATGGCTGTCGGGCGATGATGTCGAGGTGCGCCGCCAGGTTGCGGCCAGCGGCGGCGGGCTGATCCGGGTGATGACCGTGCATGGTGCCAAGGGGCTGGAATCGCCGGTGGTGATCTTGCCTGATACGGCCAAGCGGCGGAAAAGCCCGAAAACCGCGCCGGTGCGGGTCGATGACCTGACGCTGTGGCGCGGGGCCAAATCCGACCGTCCGCCCCCGGTGGACCGGACTGTGCAGGCCGAGGAACAGGCCGCCGAACAGGAACGCCGCCGTCTGTTGTATGTGGCGCTGACCCGTGCCGAAAGCTGGCTGATCGTGGCGGCGGCGGGCGACACCGGGGCGGGATCTGACAGCTGGCACGCGCTGGTGGCCCAAGGTGCGGCGCAGTCCGGGCTGGACATCGCGCCGCTGGCGGTGCCGGGGATCGGCACCGGGCAGCGGCTGTCCTTTGGTGACTGGCCCGATACCGCCCCCGAAGAAAGGGACGAGGACCAGCCGCCGACTGTCGCTTTGCCGGTTTGGGCCAATGACGCGCCCCCGCGCGCGGTGCCGCTGCCGCTGCCTGTGGCGGCGACGGCGCTTGGCGGGGCCAAGGCCATTGGTGGTGCGGCGGGCGATGATCCCGTGGCGGCGATGCTGCACGGCACGCGGCTGCATCTGCTGCTGGAACATCTGCCGGCTCTGCCGCTACAGGATTGGCCCGGCACCGCCCGCGCCCTGCTGGCCGGGGCCGAGGGTGGCCTGCCCTCTGACGATGATCTGGCCACCCTGCTGGCCGAGGCGCAGGCCGTGCTGACCGCCCCCGATCTGGCGGCGGTGATGCAGCCCGATCCCGGTGATACCGTGCTGACCGAAGTGGCGCTGACCGCGCCGCTGAACTGGATGGTGCTGAACGGCGCACCGCTGTCGGGCACCATCGACCGGCTGATCGTCGGGCCTGACCGGGTGTTGGCGGTGGATTACAAATCCAACGCCACCGTGCCCGCCCGCCCCGATGCCGTGCCGGATGGTATCCTGCGCCAGATGGCCGCCTATCGCGCCGCGCTGCGGCTGATCTGGCCGGGCCGTCAGGTCGATACCGCGATCCTGTGGACGGCTGACCGCAGCCTCATGCCACTGCCCGATGCATTGCTGGACCGGGTGCAGGCGGGGCTTGACCCGACGGTGACACATACATAGCTGATACCAGAACCCATACGCCGGGCCACCGCGCCCCGCACCGAATTACAAGGAGTTTCCGATGGCCACTCAACCCGTCAGCGATGCCGAATTCGACGCCCAGGTACGTCAGGCCGATACCCCGGTTCTGGTCGATTTCTGGGCCGAATGGTGCGGCCCGTGCAAACAGATCGGCCCGGCGCTGGAAGAGTTGTCGGATGAATTTGCGGGCAAGATCAAGATCGTCAAGGTGAACGTGGATGAAAACCCCGACACCGCCGCCGGTCTGGGCGTGCGCGGTATTCCGGCGCTGTTCATGTTCAAAGATGGCGAAGTCGTGTCGAACCGTATGGGTGCCGCCCCCAAGGCCGCGCTTAAGGCGTGGATCGAGGAATCGGTCTGATCCTGTCAGGGCGCAGGCGGATAGGTCGCGCCCAAAGGCCGGGGGTTTCACACCCCCGGACCCCCGTGGGATATTTGGAAACGAAAGACGGGGCGGCCTTTTTCTGTCGGATGGGGCCTGCGCTTAGTGTTTGCCCAAATACGCAGCTTGGGGCGATTCCGCGCTGCCCGGACCAACCGTCACCCGATTGGCACCCCGCCCCGCCGCAGCGCGGACAGGATGCGTGCCTGCACATCATCGGCCATCATGTCCAGCGATTGCCGACGCAGGAACCAGTCCAGATAGCGGGCAAAGGGCGGGCGGTGATCTGCCGCCCGGTCCAGCGCCTGTGCCACGCCCAGATCGGCGGTGTTCAGTGCGATATGATGAAAATCCACTTGCGCGAACAGAACCGCCGGTTTGCCAAGGATAAGGCCGTCAAAGGCCACCGCGCTGTTCATCGTGGCCACGAAGGCGCAATTGCGCAGCAGATCGGCGGTGTTGCCGCCGATGGTCAGGTTCGGGTGCCGCGCGGCCAGTGCGGACAGTGCGGCGTGATCCTCGGCGTCGTAATCCTCGCGCGGGTGCAGCGTCGCCACGCAGGGCCGCCCGCTTTGTGCGACGGTGGCCAGCATATCCACCGGGGCCATGGTCTGAAACGATCGCTGCCGCCGGATCTGGCCTTGCAGCGGGATCAGCACGTGATCGCCGCGCTTGGGCGCAGGGCCGGGCAGCACCCGCCGCGCCAGCCGGGCGGCGAAATCGCGTGCCGCCGGGCCATCCATCGCGCCGGGCCGGAACCGGGCCAGCGCCACCGGCCAGCGCCAGCGTTCGGCCACCGTCTCGATCCGCCAGAACGGGTAATGATAGGCCAGCCGCATCGTCAGTGCCCGGTCGTGCGTGGGTTTGGCCATGTGATACAGCGCCCATCCGGGCAGGTCCGGTGCCTGCACCATGGCGGCCCGGGTCAGTGCCAGCACGTTGAGTCGCCAGCCCACGCTGTGCAATGCCGCCGCCAGCCGGTTTGCCACGCCCAGTTTACCCGCCCGCGCGGTGGTCAGCAGCGGCTGATGCAGATAAAGGCGCAGTGTCTGGTCCATTGCCCCTGCCTTTAGGCTCTGGCCCGCGCCTTGTGCAAGCGTCCGCCCGCCCATATCTGACCGCAAACGACAGGAGTTCAGCATGTCCCAAGATAAGTTTCCCGGCTGGCATGGCACCACCATTCTGGCCGTCAGGCGCGGCGGGCGCGTGGTGGTGGCGGGTGATGGTCAGGTCAGCGTCGGCCAGACCGTGATGAAGGGCACCGCGCGCAAGGTCCGCCGCCTGTCGCCGGGCGGGCGCGACGTGGTGGTGGGCTTTGCCGGATCAACGGCGGATGCCTTTACCCTGCTGGAACGGCTGGAGAAAAAGCTGGAAGCCGCGCCGGGGCAGTTGCAGCGCGCCTGCGTGGAACTGGCGAAAGACTGGCGCACCGACAAATATCTGCGCAATCTTGAGGCGATGTTGATCGTTACCGATGGCGATCAGGTTTATGTCGTGACCGGCGCGGGTGATGTGCTGGAACCCGAACATGATGTGGCGGCGATTGGGTCTGGCGGGAATTTTGCGCTGGCCGCCGCGCGGGGGCTGATGGAAACCGATCTGGATGCCGAGACGGTGGCCCGCCGCGCGATGGCGATTGCCGCTGACATCTGCGTTTACACCAACGGCAATCTGACGGTCGAGGTGATTGGCTGACCTGACCGCCAAGCCCGCGCGGGCAAGGGGCCGCGTCAGGCCCCTTTCTTATTCAACCAGCCTGGCCAGCAGTTCCATGCGGTTATTGCTGAAGTCACCGGGCAGCAGGGTCAGATCGTGCATGGCGCGAACAGGGAACTGGCGGTAGTTCCCGGCCTGTGAACATCATACCAGCAGCTTGATCCCTTGGGGCGGGCGCACCAGTGTCAATGGCAGAACTGCACGTTCGGATTCGTTGCCCTTAAGGTTGGTATCGTCAAGGCACAGCGGCGCGTGATTGCGGATTGCCTGATGCAGTGTGCTCAGATCGTCGGACGCGACATCCGGCACGTCGTTACCGTGCCAATATACCGAGGGGCACAGGTCCAGCTTGCGATCAAGACGCAGCAGCGCCGCTTCCGGGGCAGTCTCGGCCAGCCACTGCATCACTGCCCGCGCGGCAGTCGCGTTGACGGGATCGCCCCGATGATCTGTCAGCGCCAGACCGCGCAGGGCCGCATCACGCAGGTCGGGTGGCCAGCCCCGATGACACGCCAGTCGATCCCGATGGCGGCTGAAACGCCCGTCAGGGCGCGTCGGGTCAAGGTAATGGAATGGGTCATGTCGCCACGGGGTCGCATGGTTGGTGTTCCTTTCGCGATATGGTCAAGGGGCCGATCCTGCGCCGTGATCGTGATTTGCCGCAGCCTTGCGGCGGTGCGGGAACGCTGTGGGGTGTGAATGGCGCTGACATACCATGCCCGCCCGGTCAGGCGACCCAGCGATCCAGCCTCGCCAGCAATTCCGGCAGAACACGGGATTGAAACAGCGGTCCCCGGAACAGCGACAGGTGGTGGCAGCCCTCGGCCAGCACCACAGCCCGGCGTTCCACAGGCAGGCCAGAGCACAGCGCATGGGCGGGGACCGTCTGGCCCGGTGCAATGATGCCGTCGCGGTCGCCTTCGATGGTCAGCAGCGCGCAGCGGCGCAGGGCGGCGGGTGTGACCGGCTGGCCGCCATAATGCAGTCGCCCGTCCAACAGGGCGCGGCGGCGGAACACCAGGTCGATGTTTTCCAGAAACTGCCGGCCCTCCATATCCATCATCATCCGGCTGTGTTCGGCAAAGGGCAGATGCGCCTCGATTTCGGCCATGTCGGGGGACAGGCCGGGCCACATCGGCATCAACAGGCTGCGCATTCGGTTCGTGGCCAGAATGGTGCGCTGGGTTTCCGCCGCATAGACCGACCGCCCCGCCCCCGGAAAGCCAAAAGGGACGGGGGTGACGGCCATCGCCAGCCGCCACATCGGGGTGCGGACGAAATAGCGCGACAGGCTGGTGGGCGCGGCAAAGGGGTCGATGGGTGCCCCCATCAGCGCCAGCATTGCCGGGGCTGCGGGGTCGCCGCGCGTCTCCATCACGGTGGCGGCGGCCAGCGCGGGCGTACCCGACTGACACAGCGCCACCAGTCCCGCGCCCGGCCCCGCCGCCTGCATTGCGGCGATGATACCGGCGATATTGCCCTGAAACCCGAAACTGCCTGCGGTGCGCGGCACAAAGCGCGGGTTGATCCATTCCGGCACCAGCACACGAAACCGGGGCAGCAGGCCCAGAATGATGTCGCGGATGAGGCGCGGCAGCACGCCCGACAGTGGCGGCACGACAACGACCGTTCCCGCAGCGGCGCGTTGTGGGCAGTCGAACTCAATCACCGCATAAAACGGAGTCACCTGACGGTCGGTGGTGTGGACGGGCGCAGGCCCGTCGGGCGCGTCGATGCTGCGGATGGCAAAGCCCGCCCGCGCCACCGGGTGCCGAAACGGGGGCATGGCCCCGCTGCGGTGGTGATTGCTGGAAATTTTGTTCCCCCCTGACACAGCACATCCTCCCTTGTGGTGATGGAAGCACTGTCCCTTTGGCCAGTATAGCGCGAATTTCGACGCAATGGGAAAAGATTTCCGTTGCGCTGATGGAACGGCTGCGAACTTGCCCGGACGGTTGAAACCGCCCCGATCGCTGTCTAAGTCGGGCGGGAAGATGACAGGAACCGCCACAGGAACCGCCCATGACCGACCTCACCCCCCGCGAAATCGTGTCCGAACTGGACCGTTTCATCATCGGCCAAAAGGACGCCAAGCGCGCCGTGGCCGTGGCCCTGCGCAACCGCTGGCGGCGCAAGCAGTTGGCCGATGATCTGCGCGATGAGGTGTATCCCAAGAATATCCTGATGATCGGCCCGACCGGCGTCGGCAAAACCGAAATCAGCCGCCGTTTGGCCAAGCTGGCCAATGCCCCCTTCATCAAGGTCGAGGCGACGAAATTCACCGAAGTCGGCTATGTCGGGCGCGATGTCGAACAGATCATCCGTGATCTGGCTGATGCCGCGCTGGTCGAAACACGCGAGCGGATGCGCGAAAACGTCAAGGCTCGCGCCCACAAGGCCGCCGAGGATCGCGTGATCGAGGCGCTGGCCGGCGATCAGGCCCGCGACGGCACCCGCCAGATGTTCCGCGACAAGCTGAAACGCGGCGAGTTGGATAACACGGTCATCGAACTGGAACTGGCCGATAACTCGAACCCGCTGGGTATGATGGAACTGCCCGGCCAGCCGCCCGGTGCCATGGGCGGGATGATGGATCTGTCCGGCCTGATGAAAGCCTTTGGCGGGCGGCGGGTGCGGCGCAAGATGACCGTCGCCGAAAGCTATGATCTGCTGATCGCCGAAGAGGCCGACAAGCTGCTGGACGACGAGGCGGTCAAGGCTGCCGCGTTGGAATCGGTGCAGGAAAACGGCATCGTCTTTATCGACGAGATCGACAAGGTGGCCGCCCGGTCCGAGGCGCGTGGCGCCGATGTCAGCCGCGAGGGGGTGCAGCGCGACCTGCTGCCGCTGATCGAAGGCACGACGGTTTCCACCAAATACGGTCCGGTCAAGACCGACCACATCCTGTTCATCGCCTCGGGTGCGTTCCACGTGGCGAAACCCTCGGACCTGCTGCCCGAACTGCAAGGCCGCCTGCCGATCCGGGTCGAATTGCGCGCGCTGACCGAGGAAGATTTCGTCCGCATCCTGACCGAAACCGACAATGCCCTGACCCGCCAATACACCGCGCTGATGGCGACCGAGAATGTCACCGTGGCCTTTACGGACGACGGCATTGCCGCGCTGGCCCGCATCGCCGCCGAGGTGAACGGCAGCGTCGAAAATATTGGCGCGCGCAGGCTTTATACGGTGATCGAGCGGGTGTTCGAGGATCTATCCTTTACCGCCCCCGACCGTGATGGCGATTCCGTCACCGTGGACGCGGCCTTTGTCGAACAGCATCTGGGCGATCTGTCGCGCAGCACCGATCTGTCGCGCTATGTTTTGTAACGGTGGCTTGACAGGCGCGGCCCCGCGTGGCTGACTGACCGGCAGACAGGGGCGTCCGCATCCGCGGGCTGAGAAGCACCCTTTGAACCTGAACCAGATCATGCTGGCGGAGGGAGTCTGTTTCCGGTGGCGATCTGCCCATGCCCGGTTTCAGCCCCCTTGCCATGGGGGGGAAGATGCAGACCGGGGCTTATCTTGAACAGATGCGTGCGCGTGCGCCGCTGATCCATAACATCACCAATTACGTGGCCATGAATGTCATGGCGAATGTGCTGCTGGCCGCTGGTGCCGCGCCCGCGATGGTCCACGCGGTCGAGGAGGTCGAGGAATTCGCCGCATTGGCGCAGGCGCTGACGGTGAATATCGGCACATTGGACCCTGACTGGGGCGAATCCATGCTGCGCGCCGCCGCTGTGATGCGCGGGGCGGGGCGGTCCTGGGTGTTCGATCCTGTCGGCGTCGGGGCCACGCGGATGCGCACCGATCTGTCGCAGCGTCTGTTGGATGCGCACCCTGCCGTGGTGCGCGGCAATGCCTCGGAAGTGCTGATGCTGGCGGGTCTGGGCGGTCAGGCGCGCGGCCCGGAATCCGGCGATACCGTTCAGGCGGCCGAGGGGGCCGCCCGGCAACTGGCCCGGCGCACCGGCGGCGTGGTGGCCGTGTCGGGTCCGGTGGATTTTGTCACCGACGGCGACCGGGCGTTCCGGGTGCGTAACGGCCATGCGCTGATGCCGCGCGTCACTGTGCTGGGCTGTTCGCTGAATGGCGTGATTGCGGGTTTTTGCGTCGATCAGCCGCTGTTAGAGGCGACGGTGGCCGCAATGGCCTTTTACGGGCTGGCCGGGCAGATCGCGGGCCAGCAAGCCCAGGGGCCGGGCACGTTCCAGCCGCTGTTTCTGGATGCGCTGCATAACCTCACCCCCGCTGAACTGGACGCGGGCGCGCAGGTGGAACAGGTGGAAACAGCATGATCGGGCCGGTTTATGTTATCACCGAACCGGCGGGGCCATGGCCGGTGATCGAACAGGCGCGCGCGGCTGCACGGGGCGGGGCCTGGGCGGTGCAATTGCGCGACAAGACGGCCAGCGACGATGATCTGGCTGCGCTGATCGAGGCGCTGCTGCCGGAAATGCAAGCGTGTGGTGTGCGGCTGATCGTGAATGATCGGGTGTCGGTCGTGGAACGCACCGGCGCGCATGGGCTGCACATCGGGCAGGGCGACGGCGATCCGCGCGCCGCGCGCGACCGGATCGGGCCGGGCCGCATTCTTGGCCTGTCGGTGGATAATCCGGCGCAGGCGCGGCTGGTGCCCGATTGCGTCGATTACGTCGGCGTGGGTCCGGTGCGCGCCACGGCGACCAAGCCCGACCACGCCACGCCCTTGGGGTTCGAGGGTCTGGCCCGCATCATCGCGCTGTTGTCGCAACCAGCCGTGGCCATCGGCGGGCTTGCCCCCGGCGATGCAGCGTCGCTGCGGGCGGCGGGTGCGGCAGGCATGGCCGTGGTCAGCGCCGTCACCCGCGCCCCCGACCCTCAGGCCGCCACCCGCGCGCTGTTGAACGAATGGAGCCGGATATGAATTTCATGATCCCGAACATCCTGTCGATTGCCGGGTCCGACCCTTCGGGCGGGGCGGGGATTCAGGCTGACATCAAGGCGATTTCGGCTGTGGGCGGTTATGCCATGGCCGTGGTGACGGCGCTGACGGCGCAGAATACGCAGGGCGTGCAGGCCGTCGAACTGGTTGCCCCTGATCTGGTGGCGGCGCAGATCGCGTCGCTGCGCGCGGATATTGCCATCCACGCGGTCAAGATCGGGATGCTGGGGTCTGCCGCGATTACCGATACCGTGGCTGCCGCGTTAGAGGGGCTGGATGCGCCCGTCGTGCTGGACCCGGTGATGGTCGCCAAAAGCGGCGACCGACTGCTGGCTGCCGAGGCGGTGGCGGCGCTGCGCGAGCGGCTGTTGCCGCTGGCCACGGTCATCACCCCGAACCTGCCCGAAGCTGCCGATCTGCTGGGCGAAACCCCGGCCCGTGATCTGGCCGCAATGGCGGCGCAGGGCCGTGCCTTGCTGGCACTGGGGCCGCAGGCGGTTCTGATGAAGGGCGGGCATCTGGACGGACCAGACAGCCCCGACCTGCTGATCGGGCCGGACGGGGTGCAGCGGTTCGACGGCCCGCGCCATCCCACCCGCAACACCCATGGCACCGGCTGTTCACTGTCTTCGGCATTGGCCTGCCTGTTGGGGTGCGGTTTGCCCTTGCCGCAGGCGGTCGCCGGAGCCAAGCACTGGCTGTCGGATGCCATCGCCGCATCCGGCGCGCTGCGCGTGGGGCAGGGCCACGGCCCGGTGCACCATTTCCACGCCGTGCAGGGTCAGGGCGTATCGCCGCCGGCGTGATCCTGCAAACAAAGCCGGTGATCGGCCATCACGCAGCAATCACCGACCGTGCCATGGGCGCCTTGCGTCAGCATTCGTTCCAGCTCCGATTCCAGCACCCGCAGCCGAGCCAGAGGGCTGCGCACCGCATCCAGTTGGCGACGAGCGATCTGATCGGCGGCGACACAGAGCTGGTCGGGATGCCCGGCCAGCTTCAGCAGATCGCGGATCACACCCAGCGAAAAACCCAGATCGCGAGCGTGGCGGATAGGGGGCCTCATTCTGATGAGGAGATGCAACAAAATCTGTCGCAAGCTCATCTGGCCTTTGCCGCTATGCTGATCGGCCAGTCGATGCGGGGCTGATGCGGGTATTTCTGCGCCCGGCTATTCTTCCCCACTTGCCAGCCTTTGCCTGTTTCTTGCCACCAGATCGCGCAGGAACGCGGCCACTGCCTGCACGCGGCGCGACCCGGCAAGGTCGGTTTGTGTGACCAGCCAGATTGGCTGATCCAGACCCAATCGCGCATCCACGCAGATCAGCCCGTGCCGGCGGGCCAGAAAATGCGGCAGCACGGCAAGACCCAGCCCGCCCGCGCAGGCGGCCAGTTGCGCCGCAAGCGAGGTCGTTATGACAGCAGGCGCGCGGCCTTGGAAACGGCGCTCGGTCCATTGAGCGGTGGGCAGATGGATCTGCGCTTCGGACCAGGCGATGAAGGCGTCGTCAGCCGGACGCGTGGCCAGATAGGCAGGGGCGGCATACAGGCCGAAGCCCAGCAGCCCAAGCCGCTGAACCGAGACGTTCCCGCGTTCTGGTCGCACCATCCGCAGGGCGATGTCGGCGTCACGGCGGTGCAGGTTGACGGTGGTAATGTCGGTCAGCACCTCGACCACCAGTTGCGGGTGCTGATCGCGCAGCCGGGCCAGTTCGGGCAGGATCAGGCTGGTGGCCAGATTTTCCGCAGTCGCCAGCCGCACCCGGCCCGAAACCTCGGCCTGCACGCCGGACAGGGCCAGTGCGGCGGCCTCGATCACCTCAGCCCGGTCGATCAGCGCCGCGCCATCCGCTGTCAGTGCGTAACCAGACTGCTGGCGGATGAACAGCGGCTGGCCCATCGCGGCCTCGAACCGCGCAATGCGGCGCGAGACGGTGGCCAGTCCGATCCCCAGCCGCGCTGCCGCCCCGCTGAGTGAGCCGGTTCGCGCGATGGCCAGAAAAGTCTGCACATCATTCCAGATGAAGCCATCTTTTCCGATAACGGAAATCCCTTTGTCGATGGTGGCTATATTCGTTCAGCTTTGGAAATGCCACATTTTCCCCTGACCGGCAATGACGGAGGCGATGATGCAGCGGCGCAGATTGACGAATGATTTTCAGGTTTCAGCCATCGGCCTTGGCTGCATGGGCATGAGCGAGTTTTACGGCCCGCGCGATGATGCGCAATCGTTGCGCGTGTTGCACAAGGCGACGGAACTGGGCGTCACATTTCTGGACACTGCCGACATGTATGGCCCGCATCATAATGAGGAACTGATCGGTCGTTTTCTGCGTGAAACCTCTGTGCCGATGCAGATCGCGACCAAGTTCGGCATTGTTCGCGAACCGGGCGAATACCGCCGCCAGATCGACAACAGCCCCGATTACACCCGCCGCTGCGTCGAAGGATCGCTGCGGCGGCTGGGGGTCGAGAGGATCGACCTTTACTATATCCACCGCATCGACCGCAGTCGCGACATTCAGGATACGATGGAGGGCCTGTCGCGGCTGATGGATGAGGGCAAGATCGCCCGTATCGGTCTGTGCGAGGTCAGTCCCGCCACCCTGCGCCGCGCCCATGCGGTGCATCCTGTGACGGCGGTGCAGACCGAATATTCGCTGTGGTCGCGCGGGGTCCAAGATGAGGTATTGCCCACTTGCCGCGAGCTGGGCGTCGGCTTTGTCGCCTATTCACCGCTGGGGCGCGGTTTTCTGACCGGGCGTTTTCAGAATGGCAGTTTTGGCCCCGGTGATTTCCGCGCCAGCCTGCCGCGTTTTCAGCCCGAGGCGCTGGAAATCAACCGCCACATCGCGACCTGCATCGCTGGTATTGCCGCGCGCAAGGGCTGCACTCCGGCGCAACTGGCGCTGGCTTGGCTGCTGGCGCAAGGGGGTGACGTGGTGCCGATCCCCGGCACGACCCGCCCAGACTATCTGAGCGATAACGCAGCGGCGGCGGAGATCACCCTGACCGCCGATGATCTGGCCGAGATCGACAGAACTCTTATCGCTCTGCCGGTCATCGGCGCACGCTACACCGATGAAGGCATGAAAGGCGTGGACGTATGAGCCGCCTGTCCGATGCGCTGACTATCCTCGAACGGCTGGAACCCGGCGCGTCGCCACGGGTGCGGGCCAATCTGGAGGCGTTCGCCCCGGATGCCGCCGAACTGGTGCTGGGCTATGCCTTTACCGACATCCTGTCCTGCCCGGCCCTCGACCTGCGCAGCCGCGAGATGCTGACGGTGGCTATGTTGGCGGCGATGGACACTGCGCCAGGGCAGTTGGAATTCCATATTCGCGCGGCCCTGAACACCGGCGTCACGCGTGAGGAAATCACCGAGATCATCTTGCAGGTCTCGGTTTATGCCGGTGTGCCGGCCTGTATGAACGCAATCACCGCTGCGAAGAAGGCTATTGCACGTTGTGGTGGAACCGATCCCGTTGGCGACGATGGCCAGATGACAGTGGTTTCGGCGACTCGTTCACGTTTATGATTGATCGCGTGCTTTCCACTGACTTGGCGTCGTGCCCGTCACCCGCAGAAACTCGCGGTTGAAGTTGGATTTCGTGTTGAAGCCGCTGTCCAGCATCGCCTGCGTGACCGATGCCCCGCCCTCGATCAGCGCGCAGGCATGGCGGATGCGCCAGCCGTTGATATGGCGCGATACATTGCCGCCGGTCGCACGGTTGACCGCAGCCGACAGCCGCTTGTCAGGCACGCGCAGCCGCCGGGCCAGACGCGCCAACGTCAGGTTCGGGTCAAGATGGGCCTGATCGCGCGCCAGCAGATCATCCAGCCGCGCCAGAATATCGCTGTCCTCTTCGGCAGGCGGCTCGGGCTGCGGGGGTGCAGGCTCGGGGATGTCCTCACCCTTGGCGGCGGGCAGGATGCTCAGCAGTCCCAAGGCCAGCAGTGACAGGGATGAGCCAAGGCTGATAACCAGCCCGGCCAGATCGGCGCGGCCAGCCGCCCATGCCGCCCAGATCAGCAGATCGCTGAGCGCCGAGACGATGAGCGCCCAGCCCACGCCTTGCCAGATCAACCCCGGAGCCGACCCAGCCTCCAGCCGCGCCAGAGGCAGATCACCGGCGCGCCGCAGCCGCATCAGGATGGCCGCGCCGTAGAAGACAAACACCGCAGCCACGGCACTATCGACGGTTTCCGGCGCAAAGAGGCGGCAGAACAGCACGAATGCCGGGCCTGTCAGATGAATCGCTGCCTGTCCTATGCCCAACTGCCCGAACAGCCCGGCGCGAAAGGTGATCCATGCCAGCGGCGGGATCATCGCCGCCGTCACCGGCAGGATGGGCCGGAGCGCCGCCACCCCGTAACCCGCCGCCAGTGTGATCCCCACCGATTGCAGCGCGCAGGCGGTCAGGAACAGCGCCAGTAACCGGCGTCGGTCAAGCGCCGCACGCAGGGCAAGCCAGATCAGAATCAGACCGGCGAAAGTAGGGATAGGCAGCATCAGCATCGTGCCCTTCTGGTCCGATTTCGCGATCAAGGCGACCTGAATCCGGGATTGAGGACGCGAAAAATCCGGGCAGGGGGCAGGTTTGCCGCATCGTCAAACATGGAGCTTCCGATGAAAAACGTCTTTTGCGCGCTGACCCTGACGCTGGCCGCCACCACCGCACTGGCTGATACGCTGCCGGGCTATGACCGTCTGGACATTGACGCCGCCCATCGCGCCCGTTTGGTTGCAGGCTCAATCTGGTATCCCGCAGGCGGGGTCAACTATGTCGTGCCCATCGGGGATGGCCCAATATTTGAGCCAACCCGCGCCATCTTCGGTGCCGCCGTGGCCGAGGGGCGTCACCCTCTGGTTCTGCTCTCGCACGGCTCGGGCGGGAATGCCGATAGTTTGGGCTGGCTGTCGGCGGGGCTGGTCTCGCATGGGGCCATCGTGCTGGCGGTGAACCATCCCGGTTCGACCTCGGGCGACAGTTCGGCATGGCGGTCGGTGGATATGGGCGCGCGCGCCGGCGATCTGAGCGCGGCCTTGGATCAGGTGCTGGCCGATCCGGCCTTCGCGGCGTCGATTGATGTGGACCGGATCTATGCGGTGGGGTTTTCACTGGGCGGTGCGACGGCGTTGGGCCTTGGCGGGGCGCGGCTGGACGCTGAGGTGCAGCAGGCGAATTGCACACATAACCCGCAAGCGGCGGATTGCTGGTTCTTTTTGCGTCGCGGGGTGGATTTCAGTCAGGCGCAGGGCTTTGATGTCGATATGCGCGACGAACGGGTATCGCGCGTCGTGGCCGTTGACCCCGGCTTTATCGGCGCGCTGAATGCCGAAAACCTGGCCGACATGGCGCAGGTGCATCTGGTCAATCTGGGCGAAGGCGCGGACCTGATTGCGGCGGCCAATGCCGGGCCGGATGGCCACGATCTGGTAACGCGCATCGCCGGCACGACCTATAGCGTCTTTGCCCCCGCCAATCATTTCAGCTTTCTGGCCCCCTGCAAACCGGGCGCGGCCGAGATTCTGGCCGAAGAGGATGACGACCCGATCTGCGCCGATCCGCCCGGCACCGACCGCCCGGCGCTGCATCAGGCATTGATCGCGGATATTGCCGGGGCGTTGGGGCTGTAACACAAAGGCCGGGCGGCCAGACGTGCGGCCCGACTTTCAACTTATTCATCACTTTGGTTCCGATCCTTACAGGCCGACACCTTTCCCCGGAGGTTGCCCCCTGCCAGTCTGCCCTGCGCAGTCTGACTGGCCATGCATGCGGGGCTACGCCTCGTGGGGTCAAGAAAAGGAGGCCATGTTCATGCTAAGGTAACTGATACTAAACGAAAAATCGTTTCGGCAGGCAGTGCCTGCCGAGGGTCGGGATTATCAGATATTCGACAGCGAGGTTCGGGACTTTTGCGATCTGTATCTACCGCTCTGGCAACCGGGCTTTCACGCTGGATTACAGTCATGCGGGTCGGCGGCAGCGGATGAGACTCGGGCGCTGGCTGGAATGGTTGATGCTGGTGGCGTGGAAGCGAGCAAAGGATCTGCGGTGTGAGATCAATGCCGGGGGCGATCCGCTGGGCACGAAAGAGGGCAGGCGCGAAGCGCCTTGTTTCAAGGGTTTGATGTGGGGCAGACTGACATCGCTGGCATATCCATGCCAAGCCGCCCGCCCTTGAACATGCCATTTCGGCGTGGTGGAGGTTTTTTATTAAACAGTAATTTACGAAGGCGGCCAACCTTCTGCGCTTTGGTGTCGCCGCCGATCAGGGAAGTGTTGTCAGCCTGCATCATATCCCTGCCCGCGACCTGAACGGGATCGTTTTTTCAGCTGTTGTCGCCCAATGCTGTCGTGCCCATACCTGCCTGTGCGCGAAACTCTGTTACTGTTGTGCGGAATCGTCACCGAAACGCTGGTATCGCGCAGTTCTTTGCGCAACCTATGCCTGAATGAAGTCATGAAGGATTTGGACGGACCATAGACGCATTCGAACGGTGTGGTTGCCGATACAGAGCTGACCATCAGCAGTCCCTCTTGGCGGCGATCACATGGGGTAGCAGTGCCTGGGCCGACCGTCCGTGCTGACGATGTTCAGGTCAATCAGGTTCAGGCGTCGGTCCGGCGCAATATCAAGGAATGCCGTTTCGCCAACCGCGATGCCTGCGTTCAGGATCAACATATCCAAGGGGCGCGTGCCAACGGCCTTGATAACGGCTGCCACGCCTTGCGGGGTGGACAGGTCCGATTACACCGGCGTTACGGTGATGTGCTGTTCACCCAGCGTTCGGGGCATTTTGCGTCCGCGCACCGCTGCCAGTTACGATCAGGTGATAGCCATCCGTCGCCAGCAGCCGCGCCCGTTCCATCCAGCCCGATTCCAGTCGATCCGCCAGTGACAAAGACACGCGGTTTCAGCTTTCCATCCATTCCGCGAACACCTTTTTGTAATCAGCGTGCCAGCGTGCCAGCGGGACAGGGCCGGGCGATTCAGGATCATGTCCTGCGCCGACCACAGGATGCGTTTGCGGTCCATCTGCGACGTGGCTTCGTTATCGGGGCAAAGGATGTAAAAATCGCCGTTCAGCAACCGCGTGATGACGTCATCGACCAGTTGGTCCGCACGCCACGAGGCATCGGGTTTGCTGTCGCCCATGGCCGGAAAGTTCATCGGCGTGAACGTATAGCCGGGCACCAACAGATGCGCCGCGACCCGGCCGCCGGTTGCGTTGCGCAATTCGTGTTCAAGCTGTTCGGTCAGCACCTTGATCGCCGCCTTGGACACGGAATAGGTGGCCTGCCCCGGCGGGGTGGTGATACCCTCTTTCGAGCCGAGCGGGTCGTGGCTGGGCACATATTGCCTCCGTCGCCGATAGGCCCATGACCGCGCGGCAGGTATGGCCCGGTTCGTCTGGCAGGGCTGATAGACTTTGTCAGCGGTGTGTGTTCAGTGCCAATCACTGTCAGAGAGGCGAACGGAATGACGGCAACCTTCATCAGCAATTGGCCCGGTAAAAGCGCGGCCTCAGACGGTATCGCACATCCCGCTGCTTATCACATGCTGGACGTGGCCGCCGTGGCCGAGCGGCTGATCAGCGCGCGCTATCCGGCGGCAGTGCGCGATGCTGTGATCCTGCTGACGGCGCTGCATGATCTGGGCAAGGTCAGCGACAGCTTTCGCGCTATGCTGACCACTGGTGCCCCGCAGCCGCAGGGCCGCCACTGGGAAGTGACCGAGGCTTTGTTGCGCCATCACGACGCCGTTCTGGCTTTGGCGCTGATACCCGATGCCGGGCCACCCGGTCCGTTCGGGTCCAGGCAACGCCCGGCGCGGTTTGCGCTCTATGCCGGGGTTGCGGGCCATCATGGACAACCGCCCCGGCGTGACGAGCCGATGCTGGCGCGCACTCTTAATGCCGCCGGGCCGCAGGCCGTGGCGGATGCTGCTGATCTGATCGCGGGTTTTATGGCGCTGTGGCCCGGCGCATCGCTGGCGGGGCTGGATAGGGATGGCTTGCAGGCGCTGGACTGGTGGTTGCCGGGGTTCATCGCGGCGGCTGACTGGGTTGGATCGAATCCTGCCTGGTTTCCGCCGACTGCGCCCGGTCCCGATCTGAGCGCCTATCTGTCGCTGGCCCGCGGCCGGGCAGGTGCGGCGATCCGCACTGCCGGGCTGGATGCCGTGGCCCCTGTGCCCGGCGTGTTGTTCGATTTCACCCTGCGTCCGATGCAGGCCGCCTGTCGCGACATTGCCTTGCCCGACGGTCCCATGCTGGCCGTGATCGAGGATGAAACCGGCGCGGGCAAGACCGAAGCCGCGCTGCTTTTGGCGCAGCGGATGATGCTGGCAGGCAAGGGGCAGGGCCTGTTCTTTGCCCTGCCGACCACGGCAACGGCGGATGCCATGTTTGCCCGCGCGCGCCATATCGTGCGGCGGATGTTCGACGGTCCGCCCAGTCTGACATTGGCCCATGGCCGCGCGGCTCTGTCGGGCGAATACCGCGATCTGCGCGCCGCCCCGGCAGGTGTGACCGATGCCCCCGTCTGCACCGAATGGCTGGCCGAGGGCCGCCGCCGTGCCCTGCTGGCGACTGTGGGCGTCGGCACGATAGATCAGGCGCTGCTGTCGGTTCTGCCCACCCGCTTTGCGACCTTGCGCCATTATGGGCTGTCCTCGAAAATCCTGATCGTGGACGAGGTGCACGAAATGGGCGCCCCCTATATGGCGACCGAGCTGGCGCAGCTTTTACGGGCGCACCGGATGGCCGGTGGCTCGGCGATTCTGCTGACGGCGACCTTGCCTTTGGATCAGCGCGCTGCGCTGCTGGCGGCATGGGGCGCGGGCGATGATGGCGACCGGGCCTATCCGGCGCTGACCATCGCGGGTGGGGCAACCCGGCGCGATTTCCCGCAAACCGGCAGCGCGCGCGGCCCGGTGGTGGTGTCGCGGCTGCATGACGCGGGGCAGGCTGTGGCGCTGTTGGCGGATCGTGCGGCGCAAGGGGCCGCCTGCCTGTGGGTGCGCAATGCCGTCGATGACGCTATCGCCGGGGTTCAGACCTTGCGCGCAGCCGGGGTTGCGGCTGATCTGCTGCATGCGCGCTTTGCTCTTGCCGACCGACTGCGCCACGAAGGCGCGGCGCTGGCGCGGTTCGGCAAGCACGGTCAGGGTCGCGCGGGACGGGTGCTGGTGGCCACGCAGGTTGTCGAAAGCAGTCTAGATCTGGATTTTGACGTGATGGTGTCTGACCTTGCCCCCGTTGCATCGCTGATTCAGCGGGCAGGGCGGTTGTGGCGACATATGGATCTGCGCCCTGCGGCAAGGCGCCCGGTGCCCGCACCGATGCTGTATATCGTATCGCCCGACCCGGCCTTGGTCGAGGACGCGCAATGGCTGCACCATGTGCTTGATCGCGGTGCGTGGGTCTATCCGCTGGACCTGCAATGGCGCAGCGCGCAGGTGCTGTTCGCCGCAGGGCGAATCGACGCGCCGGGTGGTCTGCGCGCCCTGATCGAAGCGGCCCACGGTGAGGATGCGCCTCCCGTCCCTGACCCGCTGGCCGAAGCCGAGCTTTTGCGCATCGGTCAAGGCTATGCCGAGGCAAATCAGGCCCGGCGCAATCTGATCGACCTTACCAAAGGCTATCGCGCCAATGCGGCCGCAGATGACACCGACTATCCCACCCGACTTGGCCGCCCCACGCAGACGCTGATGCTGGCCCGGCACATGAACGGCGTGCTTCGCCCTTGGGCCGCCGGCCCGGACGGCTGGTCCCTGTCCGAAGTCCAGGTCGCCCAACACCGCCTGCGCGGGCTGAACCTGCCGGATCAAAGCGCACCTGACATTGCGGCGCTGGTGGCAGACTGGCCCGAATGGCGCCGCGTGGCGGTGGTGGTCTGTCCTGTGGATGAGGCCGGGTTGATCTGTGCCGGGCTGGGATATGATGCGGAGGTTGGGGTGGTGTTTGGGCACGATGAAAAATAGGTTGCGTGCTTTTGGTAATTTACGACGGAATGGGGTTGATGTTTGTATTCAGAGGGTTGAGGGAAGACTGTTCCCCGCGTGTGCGGGGATGAACCGTCCGGTTTGAGCGGTTTGAGCGGTTTGAGAAGCTGTTCCCCGCGTGTGCGGGGATGAACCGGCGCGCATTGCGTGAACTGGTAGATCACCTGACTGTTCCCCGCGTGTGCGGGGATGAACCGTGTCATTCGGTGGGTTGACCTATCGCGCAGGCCTGTTCCCCGCGTGTGCGGGGATGAACCGCCTCGTGCTGATCGCTGCGATGGTCCTCATCACTGTTCCCCGCGTGTGCGGGGATGAACCGGTGCCTGCCGTTGGTGCCGCGTCCGCTAGCCCCTGTTCCCCGCGTGTGCGGGGATGAACCGCCTCGTGCTGATCGCTGCGATGGTCCTCATCACTGTTCCCCGCGTGTGCGGGGATGAACCGGTGCCTGCCGTTGGTGCCGCGTCCGCTAGCCCCTGTTCCCCGCGTGTGCGGGGATGAACCGGTTGATGATATCGACAACGGCCGCTACTGGGACTGTTCCCCGCGTGTGCGGGGATGAACCGGCCGCATCGGTGCGCACCGTCCGCGATGCAGCCTGTTCCCCGCGTGTGCGGGGATGAACCGCTGCAACGCGGCGGATGCACCCGCCAGATGCGCTGTTCCCCGCGTGTGCGGGGATGAACCGCCGGAATTGCCTGTTCATTTGCGCTCTGATTACTGTTCCCCGCGTGTGCGGGGATGAACCGGATTGCCACGCGCGCCTCGCCCCGTCCGCCGTCTGTTCCCCGCGTGTGCGGGGATGAACCTCAAAATACCCGACACGCATCGCGCCCTACGGCCTGTTCCCCGCGTGTGCGGGGATGAACCGATTTTATGCAGCGGCAGTTTCTGCGCGCGTCACTGTTCCCCGCGTGTGCGGGGATAGACCCTCGAAGAAATATCAAGATGACCGGCTTTGACCTGCCGCTGTCGTTGATGTGTTTTCTTTGGGGCGATGTGGGGACACCTGTTAAGTCAGCGGCATGAAAAAGCAATCACCCAGAGATTTAACAAATAATAATTTCTTAGCGCGCAATTTTGGGTGTTGACGTGGACTGCGCCTCTGACCTAGCTTGGCGGCAAGCAACTGGTAATTTAATTATATGCCCCTGAATCTTATCACAGATCCATGGATTCCGGTTGTCACCGATGCAGGGCATCGTACTGTCGCGCCTTGGGAAATTGCGGACTGTGCAATTTTACGGACAGACTGGCCGCGGGCGGATATGAATATTGCCTGTCTGGAATTGCTGGTCGGGCTGGTGGCCATGGCTGATCCGCCCGCTGATGATAACGATTGGCTGGACCGCTGGTCCCCCGATCCTGACCGGCTGCGGCAGCGGTTGGAGCCGTTTGCACCGGCCTTTAACCTGACCGGGGTCGGACCGCGCTTTATGCAGGATTTCGATGATTTGCCGGGTGAGCCAAACCCGGTAGACATGCTGTTTATCGACAGCGCGGGCGGGCAGACGGTCAAGAATAACGCCGATCTGATGGTCTGGCGCGGGCGCTATGGCGAACTGACGCCAGCGATGGCGGCGATGGCGCTTTATACGTTTCAGGCATTTGCCCCGGCGGGTGGGGCGGGCAACCGCACCTCGATGCGCGGTGGCGGGCCGATGGTGACACTGGTTGAACCGCAGGGCGGGCTGTGGCCGCTGATCTGGGCGAATACGCCTTGCGGGCAGGCGGCGGTGCCCGCCGATCTGCCATGGATGCGCAAGACCACGACTTCGGAAAAGGCGCAGCAGGTGTTCCCCGAACAGCGCCACCCGGTCGAGGCGTTCTTTGGGATGCCGCGCCGCCTGCGGCTGGTCGGCGATGAGGCAATCGCCGGGGTTGTCCAGCGGCCCTATGGCACGAATTATGCGGGCTGGGATCACCCGACATCGCCCTATTACCGCGTCAAGGCAGGGGCGGAGTGGTTGCCCAAACATCCGCGCGCCGGTCTGTTCGGCTATCGGCATTGGCTGGGCGTTATCGCGGCTCTGCCGGATGACGGGCAGGGCCTCGCGCGCCGCGCTGCCATGGTCGAGGCATGGGAACGACGCGCTCAAGGTCAACGGGCACGGGTGATCGTGGCCGGTTGGGCGATGGACAACATGAAGCCGCGTGATTTTGTGCTGTCTACCCCGCCGCTGATCCGGCTGGAGGGGGCGGCTCAGGCGATGCTGGCCGGGCTGATCGAAGCGGCGGAACAATTGTCGCTGGCGCTGCGGGGTGCCCTTGCCCCGGTTCTGGCCGAGGGTGAGTTGCGCGAGGCCGCGCGCGAGGAATTTTACACCCGCACACAAACTGGCTTTGAGACTGCGCTGGCTGCGCTGGAAGCCGGCATCGCGGCGCCGGATGTGGCGCAGGGTTGGCTGGCGGTGATGCGCGCCGTCGCCTTTGATCTGTTCGACGCCCGCGCCTTGCCGGGGCTGGCGGATCGCGATGTCAAGGCGCAGCAGGCGGTGGTGCAGGCGCGCGGCTTTCTGGCCGGAGCATTCGCGGGCCGGGGCAAATACGGCAAGGCGGCGTTTGGCGCAATGGAACTGCCGCTGCACAACACCAAGCAGGAGGCCGCATGAGCGTGAAACTATCGGACACCGGCCAGATTATTCGCAACTGGTGGGCGGCACATCTTGCTGATCGTCAAAGTGGCGCCGCGCGAGGCCTTGCGGCACGGCTGCGCCGGGCACAGGGAACCGAGGTGCTGGCTGAACCCGCCGTGCAGGATCTGGCGCGCCATCTTGATACCCGCGATGCGCTGCGGCTGATCGCGCTGGTGCAGGTGCTGGCTGAGTTGCGCTTTGATGCCGGGCTGACGCTGGCGCGTCGTCTGGGCGGGCCGGAACCAGCGCTGTCCACGGCACGCTTTCAGCGACTGATGCGATCCGACCGCGACACGCTGGCCACCGCGCTGATCCGCGCTATCCGCAGCCTGTCCGACCCCGGCTGTAACATCGCTGCACTGGGCCGCGACCTGTGGTTCTGGAACGACAAAACCCGCGCTCGCTGGAGTTTTGATTACTTCGCCGCGCCTATTCCTGACAAACTGAAAACAGCCGAGGCTACCCCGTGACAACATTCGTTCAGTTTCATCTGCTGACCGCCTATCCGCCCTCGAATCCGAACCGCGACGATCAGGGGCGGCCGAAATCGGCGATGATGGGCGGCGCACCGCGTCTGCGTCTGTCCTCGCAATCGGTGAAACGGGCCGTCCGGGAAAGTAGCTTTTTTCAGAACGATCTGGCCGGGCATACCGGCACCCGCACCAAACGGCTGTTTGAAAAGCTGCGTGAAAAGCTGATCGCCGATGGGGCCAGCGACACAGCGGCACATGAGGCAGCGCAGACGGTCGCGGGCATCTTTGGCAAGCTGGAACAGCCGAAAAAGGATGACCCGCGGCTGATTGCCACAACGCTGGCCTTTATTTCGCCCGCGGAATGGAATTTGGCACAGGAATTGGCCGCCAAGGCACTGGCAGGCGAGGATTTGCCCAAGGACAAAGATCTGAAAAAGCTGGTGCTGCGCCGCGCTGACGGGGCGGTGGATATTGCGATGTTCGGGCGGATGCTGGCCGATGATCCCGATTTCAACCGCGATGCGGCGGTGCAGGTTGCCCATGCAGTCACCACCCATCGTGTGCTGGCTGAAGACGACTGGTTTTCCGCCGTCGATGACCTGAAAACCCGCGAGGAGGATGCCGGGGCAGGGCATTTGGGCGAGTTGGGTTTTGGCTCGGGCGTGTATTACCTTTATACTTGCGTGAATGTTGATCTGCTGATCGAAAACCTTGACGGTGACCGTGATCTGGCGGCGCAGGGGCTGGAATCGCTGGCCCGCGCGCTGGCCGTGGCGACGCCCAAGGGCAAGCAGAACAGTTTTGCCCACCATCCGCGCGCGCATTACATCCGGGCCGAGATCGGTGCACAGCAGCCGCGCGATCTGTCCGGTTCATTTTTCAAGCCGGTCGAGGGTGGTGATCTGATGGGTGCCTCGATTACCGCGCTGGAGGATATGGCAGGCCGGATTGACAGCGCTTACGGCGTCTCGTCCGACCGGGCCGAGGTGATGAACATTGCCGCAGGCACAGGCTCGCTGGATCAGATCGCGGCTTTTGCCGCGGGGGCAGCCAAAGGCTGACACGGTGGGCGATTACCTGATCTTTCAACTGACTGCCGCATTGGGCGCGATGGGTGAATTCGCCGGGCATGAACGGCGCGGTTCGCTGATCTGGCCTGGACGTTCGGCGCTGATTGGTATGTTCGGCGCAGCACTCGGGTTGCGGCGGGGGGATGATTTTTCCGCGCTTGATCCGCTGCACATGGCGGTGGCAATCTTTGACGCGGGCGAGGCACTGCGCGATTATCATACCGTGCAGACTGTGCCGGGGGCCGCTGCGCGCCAGCCACAATCGCGGCCACAGGCCCTGCGCGACACGCGTGCAAAACTGAATACCACGATTACGCTGCGTGATTACCGCACCGCGCCGCTCTATGGCGTGGGGGTTTGGGGTGGTGATCTGGCGGTGCTGGCCGAGGCGCTGCGCCGCCCGGTGTTCACCTTGTATCTGGGCCGCAAATCCTGTCCGCTGGCGGCACCGCTGAACCCGCAGATCGTCGCGGCCGACAGCCCCGAACAGGCATTGGCGGGGCTGAGCCTGCCGGTCTGGCGCAGCGGCGCGCAGGCGCAGGTCATGGCCAGTGACGACACCGCCAGTGCGGACAGGCTGGAAACACGCCACGACATTGCCACGGATCGCAGCCGCTGGCACTTTGCCCCGCGTCAGGTGGCGATGCGCGTGGTGGACATCAGGCCGGGGGGCACGCCATGACGTTGTATCTGTCGCGCCTTGATCTGTCGCAGCGCCCTGATGTGGCGGCGCTGAATGCCCTTTTGGACCCGGCACCGAAGGGGGCGCAGCAGGACGCACATCACCGGCTGATCTGGTCGGCCTTTGCCGGCGACCCCGAGGCTGGCCGCGATTTCCTGTGGCGGGCCGAGGGGCGGGGCCGGTTCATCGTGCTGTCGGCTCGCCCGCCGCAGGCCAGTGCGTTGTTCGATCCGCCTCAGGTCAAGCCCTTTGCCCCCGATCTGCGGACGGGCGACCGGCTGCGCTTTGTGCTGCGCACCAATGCCACGCGCACGCGCAAAGGTGTTGGCCGCGTTGATGTGGTGATGGATGCGCTGCATTCGGTGCCGCAGGCTGAACGTGCGACACAGCGGATGGCAATAGCGCAGGGTGCCGCGCAGGACTGGCTGGCCGGGCAGGGCGCGCGCCATGGCTTTCAGATCGCGTGGGACGATGACCACGACCGACCCGCGCTGGCCGTTGATGATTATTCTGTCGTGGCCCTGCCTGCGCATCGCGGCAAGCGTCAGGGGCAGCCGCAATTCGGCATCCTCGACCTGACCGGGCAGATAATCGTGACCGACCCGGCGGCCTTTATTGATCGCCTTGCCGCCGGTTTTGGCCGTGCCAAAGCTTTTGGCTGCGGCCTGATGCTGATCCGCCGGGCCTAGCCGTATGAAGGGCCTGCCGCTGCCCAAGCCGATTCCGCTCAAGGATCGCTCGTCGCTGGTGTTTGTCGAACGCGCACAGCTTGACGTGGTGGACGGTGCCTTCGTCGTGATCAACGCTGATGGCACGCGCACGCATATTCCTGTCGGCGGTCTGGCCGGGCTGATGCTGGAACCGGGCGCGCGCATTTCCCATGCTGCGGTGTCACTGGCCGCGCGCACCGGCACGCTGATTACATGGGTGGGCGAGGCCGGGGTGCGGCTTTATTCCGCTGGCCAGCCGGGCGGGGCGCGTTCGGACAAGCTGCTGTGGCAGGCGTCGATTGCGCTGGACCCTGCCGCACGTCTGCGCGTTGTGCGCGCCATGTATGAGCGCCGCTTTGGCGAGCCTGCCCCGGCCCGCAGGTCCATCGACCAGTTGCGCGGGATCGAGGGCGTGCGCGTGCGCGAAACCTATGCCCTGCTGGCGGCCCAGCATGGCGTAGCGTGGCAGCGCCGCCGCTATGACCCCAAGGATTGGGAGGCGGGCGACATCCCCAACCGCTGCCTGTCCGCGGCGACCGCCTGTCTGCACGGCCTGACCGAGGCCGCCGTTCTGGCCGCAGGTTACGCCCCCGCCATTGGTTTTCTGCACACTGGCAAGCCGTTAAGTTTCGTCTATGACATTGCTGATCTGTTCAAGCTGGATACTGTCGTCCCCGAGGCGTTTCGCGTTGCCGGTCAGCACGCCAAGGGGCGGCTGGATATGCCCCCCGACCGCGCCGTGCGTCTGGCCTGCCGCGACGCGTTTCGTCGCAGTGGCCTGCTGGCGAAAATCATCCCCACCATCGAGGATATGCTGAGCGCGGGCGATCTGCCCCGCCCCGAGCCGCCCCCCGAGGCCGCAGGCCCCGCCTTTGACGACGAGGTATCCGGCGATGATGGTCATCGTGGTTAACAACGCCCCACCCCGGCTGAGGGGGCGGCTGGCCGCCTGGCTGCTGGAAATCCGCGCCGGAGTTTTTGTCGGCGACTATTCCGCCCGCACCCGCGAGAGGATCTGGGATCAGGTGGTTTCTTACATCGACAACGGTGATGCTGTAATGGTCTGGCGCGCCCCCACCGATCAGGGCTTCGATTTTCTGACAGTCGGCCGCAACCGTCGTATGCCGGTCGATTTCGACGGGCTGAAACTGGTGCAATTCCTGCCAGAAACACCCCGCCGCTGAACCACCGAAAAATCGGTGCGCTGTTTGACATTGTGAAAATGCTGGTAGGTCAATAGACTACAGGAAGACTGTTCCCCGCATGCGCGGGGATGAGCCGGAAAGCGCGTGCGGCGTGAGGTCGCGCGCCGCCTGTTCCCCGCATGCGCGGGGATGAGCCGCCGACCATTTCCGAACCGATCAGAAACGCATCCTGTTCCCCGCATGCGCGGGGATGAGCCGTCGGGGTGATAGCGCAGCGTTGCCGGGATGCCCTGTTCCCCGCATGCGCGGGGATGAGCCGACTGTCGCATAAAATAAATTCGCATCAGACCACTGTTCCCCGCATGCGCGGGGATGAGCCGTTCTCCCAATCCGGCAGGTTCATTTTCCGGCCCTGTTCCCCGCATGCGCGGGGATGAGCCGGTCATTTTGGTTCCTTTCGGGGTTTG
>NZ_JAUNTO010000035.1 GCF_030538655.1 Paracoccus sp. (in: a-proteobacteria) | reverse complement strand
CCCAGATGAACATACCGCCCGCAACCAGCATCACGGTCAGGGCGTTCACCATATAGGCCAGATCGCGCGCAAGGTTGGCGCCGATCGCGGCAAAAACCGCGATTGCACCCAGCGCGATCAGCTTGAACAGATTTGACATCGTCCTCATGTCCCCTTGCATTTCACAGCAGAACCCGGCCTGCCGCGACGAATCGCGCGAACAGACGGGTATCCGGCCAACATCGCATAGGATTGCTGCAAGCACACGTCCTTGATCTGAATCAAAGAGCAAAGACGCAGCGTTTCCGGCCTGATCGCCAAACCGGCAGGCCGTTCATCCCATGGTTGACGTCAGATTGATGCAAGTCAATGTGGACGGGCGCGCAATGCGTCACAATCATGCGAACAGGAACAGGAGCGACCCTGATGAGCTTCAAGACAATCCTTACCGTCATCACCGACCCCAGCCAGACCAGCCAGCTTGACGCAGCAGCGGCATTGGCCCTGCGCGAAGATGCCCATCTCGAAGTGTTTTGCCTTGGCGTCGATCACAGCCAGGTTGGCTATTACTATGCCGGGGCCTCGGCCTATGTGTTTCAGGAATCCATCGACAAATCCATGACGGCGGCGGAAACGCTGGAAAAGACGGTGCGCGACCGGCTGACACCGAACACCGCCCTGCGCTGGTCAGTGGATTCGGCAGTGGCGCAGTCGGGCGGGTTGACCACGCTGATCGGGATGCGCGCGCGCTTTGCCGATGTGATGGTGCAAAACCACCCCTATGGCGACGCCGCCCCTCCTGATGCCGAGGCCGTAACCGAAGCGGCCATGTTCGAAGGCGGTTGCCCGGTGCTGGTGCTGCCGCGCGGCGATTTGCCGACCGAGCCGCCCAAAAGGGTGCTGGTCGCATGGAACCAGTCGAACGAGGCTATCGCCGCCGTCCGTCGCGCCCTGCCCCTACTGGTCGCCGCAGAATCGGTGGAAATCACCGTGGTCGATCCCAAGCCGTTTGGTCCCGAACGGTCTGATCCGGGCGGCGCGCTGTGTCAGATGCTGGTTCGTCACGGTGCCCGCGCCGAAATCGCCGTGCTGGCGCGCACGGAACCGGCCATCAGCGACGTGCTGATCCGTCGCGCCCGCGAAATCGACGCGGATATGATCGTGATGGGGGCCTATGGCCACTCCCGCTTTCGCGAGGCGATCCTTGGCGGTGCAACACGCAACATGCTGGAAAACGCGCCCGTCGCAGTGTTTATGGCCCGCTGAGCCGCTTCCTGTCTGTCCAAATACGCCGGGGGCCGGGGGCTGGCCCCCGGTCTTGGGGCAGATCAGTTCAGCCAGCCGCCATCGGCATCATCCCCCGATTCCTCGACCAGACGGGCGAAATCGGGGACGGTGATCCCGCGCTTGCCATTCAGGGCGATCACCTCGTCCCGTTTCAGCGCACTGACCTGACGGCTGACGGTTTCCAGCGTCAGTCCCAGATAATCGGCCATCGCCTCGCGCGTCAGGGGCAGCACCATTTCCATCCGCCCCCCCGGCTGCGCCCGGCGCAGCGCGGCATCGCGGCGGGCAACAATGGCCAGAAACGACGCGATCTTTTCCCGCGCCGTCTTGCGGCCCAAAAGCAGCATCCATTCGCGCGCAGCATCCAGTTCATCCAGCGTCATTTCCAGCAGTCGCTGCGCAATATGCGGGGTGCGGGTCAGAATGTCCTCGAACGGTTTGCGGCGAAAACAGCACAGCGTCACATCCGTAGCCGCCGTCACCGTATATTGCGCCACCACACGCCCCGGACGGCCCAGAAAATCGCTGGGCAACAACATCCCGACCATCTGCGTGCGCCCGTCCTCCATCGTCTGGGTCAGACTGGCCACACCCGACACAACCGAAGCCACAAAGTCCATGTGGTCGCCCGTCCAGACGATCACCTGCCCGGCCTCGAAGCTGCGATAGAATTTCGCCCCCTCAAGCGTATCAAGCTCGTGGGATTCGCAATGCGCACAGACGGCCCGATACCGGATCGGGCAGTCAGCGCAGGCCATATCTGGCCCGTAGGATCGGGCGATGTCGATTTGCATCAGCTTGATTTGTGTCAATGTCTGTTCGCGCGTGTTGCCTATTTATAGCCTATGGACCACGAATCGCAACTCAGGCGGCTGGGGCTTTTTGACGCGCGCGTGCCGCGCTATACATCCTACCCCACAGCACCGCAGTTTTCACCCGCCGTCGGAGCGCAACAGGCCGCTGACTGGATCAGTGCGGTGCCCGGTGATGCGCGCATTTCGCTGTATCTGCACATCCCATTCTGTCGTCGGCTGTGCTGGTTCTGCGCCTGCCGCACGCAGGGCACCCAGACGCTGGAACCCGTCGCCGCCTATACCGAAACGCTGCTGACCGAAATCGCCATGCTGCGCGAACGGCTGGCCCCCGGTGTGCGCCTGTCGCGGCTGCACTGGGGCGGCGGCACGCCCACACTGCTGGCCCCCGACATGATCCGCCGCCTTGCAGGCGTGATCCACGACAGCTTTCCGCTGGACGAGGGCGCGGAATTTTCGGTCGAGATCGACCCGAATGAAATCGACGAAGCCCGGATGGACGCACTGGCCGAATCCGGCCTGACCCGCGCCAGCATAGGTGTGCAGGATTTCGACCCTCTGATCCAGAAAACCATCGGCCGCGAACAGTCGTTTGAGTTGACCGCCAAGGCGGTTGACATGATCCGCGCGCGCGGCATCACCAGCCTGAACGCCGACATTCTGTTTGGCCTGCCCCATCAGGACAAGCGCCGTATTTCCGACACCGTGCAGAAACTGCTGGCGCTGAACCCCGACCGGGTGGCGCTGTATGGTTATGCGCATGTGCCGTGGATGTCGAAACGTCAGGTTATGATCCCCGGCGAGGCGCTGCCCAATTCCGAAACGCGGCTGGCGCTGTTTGAAACCGCGCGCGATCTGTTCCTTGCCGATGGTTATGACGAAATCGGCATCGACCATTTCGCCCGCCCCGATGACGGGCTGGCCGTCGCCGCCCGCACCGGCCACCTGCGCCGCAATTTTCAGGGCTATACCGATGACCGCGCGCCGACGCTGATCGGGCTGGGGGCCTCGTCCATTTCGCGCTTTCCGCAGGGTTTCGCGCAGAACGCACCGGCAACCGGCGCTTACCAGGCGGCGATCCGTGCCGGGCGTCTGTCCACCTCGCGCGGGCATGCCTTTACCGCCGAAGACATCTGGCGCAGCCGCATGATCGAAGCCTTGATGTGCGATTTCCGCCTGAGTTCGGCGGAAATGATCCGCGATTACGGGCTGACAGCCGAACGGCTGGCCGAACTTTACGCCCCGGTCAAAAACAAGTTCGGCGATATGGTGCAGGTCAGCGACGCGGGCCTGTCGATCCCCGAACGCGCCCGCCCGCTGACGCGGATGATTGCCATGGGTTTTGACGCCTACACCGTGCAGGCCAAGGGCCATTCGCCGGCGATCTGATGCGGCTCACATGCAGGTCTGCGCGTGATAGGGCAGGCCCAGCAGGACCGCACCCGGCAGCCGCCCCGGCAACGGCAACGGCAACGGCAACGGCGTGAACAGCCGCGTCAGCACCAGCGCGTAAAGCGGAATCATCGTGACGCGATGCCGGGTGATCTGTCCCCGGCGCATGGCGATGACGCCATAGGGCAACGTGGCCAGCGTGAAGATCAAGGTTAGGTAAATCGCGGAAAAACCGCTGATCTGACAGATCGTATGGATGGACATCGGCGACCCCGCCATGACCAGCACAAAAACCCAGCCGACGATCCGGCGCACCCGCCCCTGGACCGCAAAAACTGCGCCGCGACGGCCAGCATCGCCTGCGCCGAGACCGAGACGTGAACCTGCACGATACGATACCCGGCACGACGGCCAGCATGGGCAAAGCTTATGCCGCCCCCTTAATGCGCCTCGGCCCAGTTCGCCCCTGCCCCCGCATCCACCACCAACGGCACCGACAGTTTGACGGCAGGTTCCGCCGCGCCCTCCATCACGGCGCGGGCCACCGCGATAAGGTCGTCCACCGCGTCTGCCTCGACCTCGAACACCAGTTCGTCATGGACTTGCAGCAGCATGGTCGCGGGCAGGCCCGCGATGGCCGCCGGCATACGGATCATCGCGCGGCGGATGATGTCGGCCGCCGCGCCTTGAATCGGCGCGTTGATCGCTGCACGGCGCGCACCACCGGCAGCGGGGCCAGAGGCGTTGATACCGGGCGTATTGATCCGCCGCCCGAACATGGTGCGCACGAAACCGTCGCGTTTGGCATCGGCCACGGTCTGATCCATATAGGCGCGGATTTCGGGAAACCGCTCGAAATAGGTGTCGATAAAGGCCTGCGCCTCGGCGCGCGGGATGCGCAGGTTACGCGACAGACCAAAGCCGGAAATGCCGTAGATGACGCCAAAGTTGATCGCCTTGGCGCGGCGGCGGATCATCGGGTCCATGCCTTCGACCGGCACGCCGAACATCTGGCTGGCGGTCATGGCGTGAATGTCGATCCCGTCGCGGAACGCAGCTTTCAGCGCCGGAATATCGGCGACATGGGCCAGAATGCGCAATTCGATCTGGCTGTAGTCAAGGCTGACCAGCCGCATCCCCTGTCCGGCCACAAACGCCTCGCGGATGCGGCGGCCTTCGTCTGACCGCACCGGGATGTTCTGCAAATTCGGATCGGTCGAAGCCAGCCGCCCGGTCTGCGCACCAGCGATGGAATAGGACGTATGCACCCGCCCCGTCTCCGCGTTCACATAGGTCGGCAGCGCGTCGGTATAGGTGCTTTTCAGTTTCGACAGTCCGCGCCAGTCCAGCACGCGGGCGGGCAGATCGTGGCCCTCGGCGGCCAGATCCTCCAGCACGTCGGCACTGGTGGAATAGGCGCCGGTCTTGCCGGTCTTGCCGCCCGAAAGGCCCATCTTGTCGAACAGCACCTCGCCCAATTGCTTGGGCGAGCCGACGTTGAACTTTTCCCCGGCGAGGGTGTGAATCTCGTCCTCAAGCCCCGCCATCCGCTGCGCAAAGACGCTGGACATGCGGCGCAGAACGTCGGCATCGACACGGATGCCCGCCATCTCCATCCCGGCCAGAACCGGGATCATCGGGCGTTCCAGCGTTTCATAAACGGTGGTCACGGCATTGGGCGGTAGCATCGGCGCGAAGGCCTGCCACAGACGCAGCGTCACGTCCGCATCCTCGGCGGCATAGGGGGCGGCCTTGTCGATGGGAACCTGCGCAAAGTTGATCTGGCTTTTGCCGCTGCCGATCAGGTCCTTGATCGGAATGGGTTTATGGCCCAGATACCGCTCGGCCAGTTCGTCCATGCCGTGATTGTGGATTCCCGCGTGCAGCGCATAGGACATCAGCATGGTATCCCCGACCGGCGCCATGCGGATGCCGTGGCGGGCCAGAATCTTCCAATCGTATTTGGTGTTCTGACCGATTTTCAGGACCGCCTCATCGGTCAGCACCGGAGCCAGAGCGGCCAGGACATCGGCCAGCGGCAATTGCCCCGGCACCAGACTGGCCGAACCGAACAGATCATCCGCCCCGGCGACATGGCCGACCGGAATATAGCAGGCCCGCCCCGGCGCGACGGCCAGACTGATACCGACCAGATCGGCCTGCATCTCGTCCAGCCCGGTGGTTTCCGTGTCGATGGCAACCGCGCCTGCCTCATGGATCGTGGCAATCCATGCGGCCAGCGCATCGGCTGTGGTGACGGTTTCGTAACCGGCGTGGTCGATTGCCATCTGCTCCGGGGCCGGTGCCTTGGACGGCGGGGCGGATTGCACCGCCGGGGCCTTGGCCCCCAGCTTTTCGGCGACGCGATTGGCCAAGGTGCGAAACTCCATCTGCGCCAGAAAGCCCAGCAGGACATCGGAGTCGGGGGGCTGCACCTCAAGCGCGGCCAGCGACAAATCAAGCGGCGTTTCGCAATCAAGCTGCACCAGGCGTTTCGAGATGCGAATCTGTTCGGCATTCTCGATCAGCGTCTGCCGCCGCTTGGGCTGCTTGATCTCCTCCGCCCGGTCCAGCAGCGTTTCCAGATCACCGTATTCCTGAATAAGCTGCGCCGCCGTCTTAATCCCGATGCCCGGCGCGCCCGGCACGTTATCGACCGAATCCCCGGCCAGCGCCTGCACATCGACGACGCGATCCGGGCCGACGCCGAATTTCTCGGCCACTTCATCGGGACCAATCGTCTTGCCCTTGATCGGGTCCAGCATCCCGACGCCATCGCCGACCAGCTGCATCAAGTCCTTGTCGGAGCTGATGATCGTGACCGAGCCGCCCGCATCGCGCCCCCGGCAGGCCAGCGTGGCGATAATGTCGTCGGCCTCGAACCCCTCGGTCTCGATACAGGCGATGTTAAAGGCGCGTGTCGCCTCGCGGGTCAGGGGGAATTGCGGGCGCAGATCCTCGGGCGGGGGGGGGCGGTTGGCCTTGTAATCAGGGAATATCTCGTTGCGGAAGGTCTTGGACGAATGGTCAAAGATCACCGCCGCATGGGTCGGCGCGTCATGGCCGTTCTGATCGCTGACATATTTCCACAGCATGTTGCAAAAGCCCGCAACCGCCCCCACCGGCAACCCGTCCGATTTGCGCGTCAGCGGCGGCAGCGCGTGATAGGCCCGAAAGATAAAGGCCGACCCGTCGATCAGATGCAGATGGCTGCCCTTGCCGAAACCCTCGTCCATGTTACCCTCGCGCTGTTGGTCCGAAGGGGTTGTGACATGATCTTGCGGTTTCTTCCAGCCGCGCTGCTGGCCAGCGCCGCATCCGGCAGCGAACCACAACTTTGCCCGCTGCGCGATGATGATGCGTCTTGCACACGGGTTCTGGCCTGTGTCGGCGATCAGGGACGGTGGTTTCACGGCCGCAGTCTGGGGCGCGGCGCAGGCGACGTTGTGGGCGTGATGAGTGACGGCGTGGCCTGCACCGGGCGCTGGACCGAACGCGGGGTGATGGGCTTTGGTCAGGCCGATGTGACCTGCGATGACGGCACGCGGGTGGAGGTGATCTTTACCTATCAGGACCGTTACAGCGGCACGGCAACGGGGCGCGGGCTGACTGAGGACGGGCTGGCGGTGCAGGTCTGGTCGGGGCAAAATGTGCTGGGCTATCTGCATCAGACAACGGGCGCGCCGACCGGCACCCTGCCCTGTGCGGGCGCCCCCATGTTGCTGAGCTAGGGGGGCTGAAATGACGCAGTTCAAGATCGGCGATCATGTCACCTGGAATTCCGAGGCGGGGCAGGTCAGCGGCCATATCATCCGCATTCATACAAGCGATTTCGATTACAAGGGCCATACCCATCGTGCCAGCCCCGACGCCCCGCAATATGAGATCAAAAGCGACAAGACCGACCACATCGCCGCACATAAAGCAGCAGTCCTGACGCACCTGAGCGAATGACCACGGGGTTCACCACCATCGGTCATTCAACCCGCAGCTTTGATGAGCTGGCCGGAATGCTGCGCGATGCCGGGGTGGGGCTGGTCGCCGATGTGCGCAGCTTTCCACGCTCGCGCCATAATCCGGCGTTCAACATCGACCATTTTCCCGATGATCTGGCCCGCTGGCAGATCGGCTATCGCCACTTTCCCGCGCTTGGCGGGCGTAAGCCGCTTCAGCCCGGCATTGATCCGGCGATCAATGCGCTGTGGCGGGTGGCCAGCTTTCACAATTATGCCGATTACGCCTTGGGCGATGTCTTTGGTGCCGCTTTTGCCGAACTGATCCGTCTGGGTCAGCGGCAGCGGCTGGCCATCATGTGCGCCGAAGCAGTCTGGTGGCGCTGTCATCGCCGGATCATCACCGATTACCTGCTGGCCGCGGGCCATCCGGTGCTGCACCTGCTGGCACCGGGTCAATCAGAACCGGCACAGATGACCAAGGGCGCACAGATCAGGCCCGATGGCACGCTCACCTATCCCGCCGCGCAGGGACGGTTGGATTTTGGGACCGCACCTTAGTGGTCGTCGTGGGTGTGGTCGCGGTCGATAACGAAGCGTTTGCCACAATAGCCGCATTCGACCATGCCGCTGTCGCGCGCGACCGACAGCCAGACGCGGGGATGGCCGGTGCCCGCGGCCTCATCGCCGTCGCAGGCGACCTTCCACGCTGTCACGATCTGGGTTTCAGGGGCGGTATGGGCAGGCAATGCGGTCATGGCCGTTCCTTGAGCTTTGACGCAAAACAGGTTTATCTGCATCGTTCATAAAAGGAGACGGCGCGCGATGCCAGACGCTTTGGCCGGAAATGCGATCGAAATCACCGGCCTGTCGAAAACCTATGCCGGTTCGGGCAAGGCCCCGCCGAAACAGGCGCTGACCGGGCTGGATCTGACCATCCGCGCCGGGTCGATCTTTGGCCTTCTGGGGCCGAATGGCGCGGGAAAATCGACCACGATCAACATTCTGGCCGGTCTGGTGAACAAGACGGCGGGCCGCGTGGTGATCTGGGGCTTTGACCAGGACGTGAACCCGCGCCAATCCCGTGCCGCCATCGGGGTAATGCCGCAGGAACTGAACATGGACCCGTTCTTTACCCCTCGCGCCAGTCTTGAGGTGCAGGCGGGGCTGTATGGTGTGCCCAAACACGAACGCTGGACGGATGAACTGCTGGAACTGGTCGGGCTGACCGATCAGGCTGAAAGCTATGCCCGCAATCTGTCGGGCGGGATGAAGCGGCGGCTGTTGCTGGCCAAGGCGTTGGTCCACCGCCCGCACATTCTGGTGCTGGATGAACCGACCGCAGGCGTGGATATTACGTTGCGCGATATGCTGTGGCGGAACGTGCGGCGGCTGAATGAACAGGGGATGACCATCATCCTGACGACTCATTACCTGCAAGAAGCGCAGGAAATGTGCGACGAAATCGCCATCATCGACAAAGGCCGCCTGCTGATCCGCGACAGCACCGAATCACTGCTGCACCGCACCGATGGCAAGGCGCTGGTGATCGACACCGGCGGTCGGGTGGCGCTGCCGACTTTGCCGCAGGGGGCCGGTGCCGAATGGCGCAGCGACGGGCGGCTGGCGATCAGCTATCCCCCCTCGCGCATCCGCGCCGATCAGGTGCTGGACGCGCTGCGCAGTGCCGGTGTGCCGGTGATCGACGTGGCCAGCGAACAGCCTGATCTTGAAGATGTCTTTGTCGAATTGACCCGCCGCTGAGCCGCCGGGATCAGCGTTGCGGTGGTGGCGGGGGCGGCCCGCCAGCCCCTAAATCAGCCCCAGAATATGATCCGCCGCCTTTTCGCCGCTCATGATCGACGGGGCGTTCAGATTGCCGTTGGTGATGCGCGGAAAGATCGAGCTGTCAGCCACGCGCAGGCCCTGCACGCCGATCACCCGCAGCGCCGGATCGACCACCGCCAGCGGATCATCCGCCGCGCCCATTCGCGCCGTGCCGCAGGGGTGATAGGCGCTTTCGGCGTGGTCGCGGATAAAGGCGTCGATTTCAGCATCGCTCTGCACTGCTGCGCCGGGCTGAATTTCATCGCCGCGATAAGAGGCAAAGGCAGGCTGGTCAAAAATGCGGCGGGTCAGGCGGACGCAGGCGCGGAACTCGGCCCAGTCATCAGGGTGCGACATATAGTTAAAGCGGATGTCGGGGGCCGCCGCCGGATCGGCGGATGTCAGCCGCACCGCACCGCGCGATTTTGACCGCATCGGGCCGACATGGGCCTGAAACCCGTGCCCCTGCGCCGCCGCTTTACCGTCATAGCGCACGGCCAGCGGCAGGAAATGATACTGAATATCGGGGTAATCCACCGTATCCGACGACCGGATGAAGCCGCAGCTTTCGAACTGGTTCGAGGCCCCCAGCCCCGTCCCGCGCAGCAACCATTGCAGACCGACCGTCGCCTTGCCCCACAGGTTATAGTGGGAATACAGCGTCACCGGCTGCAAGGATTTGAACTGCATATAGATTTCAAGGTGATCCTGCAGGTTCCCGCCTACGCCGGGACGGTCGGCCATGACATGAATGCCATGGTCGCGCAGGTGATCGGCGGGGCCGATGCCCGACAGCATCAACAGCTTGGGCGTATTGATGGAACTGGCCGACAGGATCACCTCGTGCCGCGCGCGGATGGTCATCAGGCGGCCATTGCGGTCTATTTCAACGCCGATGGCGCGGTCAGCGTCGAACATCACGCGAAGAGCCAGCCCTCGGGTAATGCTCAGCCGTCCGGTTTTCAGCGCCGGGCGCAGATAGGCGTTGGCGGCGGACCAACGGCGGCCACGCCAGATCGTGGCCTCCATCGGGCCAAAGCCCTCTTGCTGGTGTCCGTTGTAATCGTCGGTATAGGGCCATCCGGCCTGCTGACCCGCCTCGATAAAGGCGTTGAACAGCGGGTTGCGGCGCGGGCCACGGGTGACATGCAGCGGACCATCGGTGCCGCGCAGGTCCGAGCTGCCGCCGTGCCAGGTTTCCATCCGCCGGAAATAGGGCAGCACGTCATCCCAGCCCCAGCCCGTCGCGCCGGTGTCGGCCCAGTGGTCGTAATCCGCCGGGTTGCCGCGCACAAAGACCATGCCGTTGATGCTGGACGATCCGCCCAGAACCTTGCCGCGCGGCGTGGCCAGCACCCGCCCGCCCAGACCCGGTTCCGGCTGCGTCTGAAAACCCCAGTCATAGCGCGCCATGTTCATCGGATAGGACAGCGCCGCGGGCATCTGGATCAGCGGCCCGACATCCGAACCACCATATTCGATCAGCCTGACCGAATGCCCCGCCTGAACCAGACGATAGGCCAGCGCACAACCGGCGGACCCGGCACCCACGATCACATAATCAGCCGTCATCATGTCACCTCAATATGGTGCCTCGACCGGCCCCATTCCGACATAGACCGATTTCAGTTGCGAATAATGTTCAATGGCAGCGGCCGAGTTTTCGCGCCCCAGCCCCGATGACTTGACCCCGCCAAAGGGCATCTGCACCGGCGTCAGGTTATAGGCGTTGATCCAGGCCGTGCCCGCCTGCAAGGCCGCGATGACGCGATGTCCGCGCGTCAGGTCGGCGGTGAACACACCTGCGGCCAGACCAAAGCTGGTGGCATTGGCGCGGCGGATCGCCTCGGCCTCGTCGTCGAAGGTCAGCACGGTCATCACCGGGCCAAAGATTTCCTCGCGCGTGATGGTCATCTCGTCGGTGGCATCGGCAAATACGGTGGGCGGGATGAACGGCCCCTGCCCCGGCCCGCCACAGACCAGCCGCGCGCCTTGCGCCTGACCGGCGGCGATGGCGGCACGGATTTTATCGGCCTGCGCGGCATTGATGATCGGGCCATGCTGGGTTTCGGGGTCCAGCGGGTCGCCCATGCGCACATCGGCGCAGCGCGCGGCCAGCCGGGCCAGAAACGCATCGGCAATCCCGCGCTGCACAAAGACCCGCGTGCCATTGGAACAGATCTGCCCCGAGGAATAAAAGTTCGCCAAAATCGCCGCGCTGACGGCATCTTCAAGGCTGGCGTCCTCGAACACGATCAGCGGCGATTTGCCACCCAGTTCCATGGTGACATGGCGCATCCCTTGGGCGGCGGCGGTATAGACCCGGCGTCCGGTGGGAACCGATCCGGTCAGCGACACCTTGGCCACGTTCGGGTCAGTGGTCAGCGCCGCCCCGACCGCGCCACGCCCCTGCACCACGTTGAAGATACCGGGCGGCAGACCGGCGTCGGTCAGGATCTCGGCCAGTTTCAGGGCACCCAAAGGCGTTTCTTCGGACGGTTTGAACACCATCGCATTGCCCATAATCAACGCTGGCGCGGCCTTCCAGCAGGCGATCTGGCTGGGATAGTTCCACGCCCCGATCCCCGCACAGACCCCCAGCGGTATGCGCACGGTATAGGCCCAGTCCTGCCCCAGCGGGATGTGGCTGCCGGTCAGCGTTGCCGCCAGCCCGCCGAAAAATTCCAGCGCATCGGCACCGGATGGCCAGTCGGCCACGCGGGTTTCCTGAATCGGCTTGCCGGTATCCAGCGTTTCCAGCCGGGCCAGTTCCTCGGCCCGCTCGCGGATGATGGCAGCGGCGCGCAGCAGCACGCGGCCCCGTTCCACCGGCGCCAGCGCAGCCCATTCCGGCTGTGCCTGCGCCGCCACCGCGCAAGCCTGCGCCACCTGATCCGCCGACGCCTCTTGCAGCAGCGCGATACGCGATCCGTCATAGGGATACAGCACCGGCAGGTCATCGCCCTGCCCCTGCACATATGCGCCGCCGATATAAAGACTGCCCCGTGGTTGCGCCTGCATCCTGCCCCCGTTAGCCCAAGGTTTCATCCAGATAGCCCGCCACGGTCCGCATGGCCGCCATGGCATCAGTCGGGCCGGGCGTCAGCGCCGCGCGCAGATACAGCCCGTCAATCAGCGCACCCAGCGTTCTGGCCATCGCCTGCGGCTGGTCGGTCAGGGGGCGCAGCGCAAAGACCAGATTCGAATGCAACCGCCGGTGATAAACGCGCAGCAGCCGCGCCGCTTCGTCATTGACCAGCGCCATCGCGTAAAAATTAAGCCAGGCGCTGACCACCTCGTGCCGGAAGTTCTGCGGGGCAAAGCTGGCCGAAACGATACCATCCAGACGCTGACGCCCGGCGTTGCCTGGCAGGCTGACCCGCACGGAATCGCGGTAAACGTTCAGGATATGCCGCATCGCCGCCAGAAAAATCTGGTCTTTGGACCCGAAGTAGTGATGCGCCAGCGCAGGCGACATACCCGCCGCGCGGGCAATCTGGGCCACAGTCACATCGCGCGACCCGGCCTGCCCCACCTCGGCAATGGCAGCGTTGATTAATGCGGCCTTTCGGATAGGCTCTGCACTTGGCTTGGGCATGGCGTGACTGCTGATCCGGGAAACATGGATTAACTGTTGCGCTTTTGTGCCTACGCCGCATTAATTGACTGGTCAATCAAAATAACAGGGAGACATCGCATGACCATCAACCGCCTTGCCGCCGCGCTGGCCGTGACCACGGCACTGGCCGCCCCGGCGCTGGCCTCTGATCCCGAAAGCTGTCAGGCGGTCGTGCTGTCTGACGTGGGCTGGACGGACATCACCGCAACGACGGCGCTGGCCGGGACGGTGCTGGACGCACTCGGCTATCAGACCGAAATCAAGGTTCTGTCCGTGCCCGTGACCTATACCGCGCTGGCCACCGGCGATGTGGACGTGTTCCTTGGCAACTGGATGCCCACGATGGAGGCCGACATCGCCCCCTATCGTGACGCGGGCACGGTGGACACGGTGCGCACCAACCTGACCGGCGCGAAATACACGCTGGCAACGAACAAGGCCGGGGCCGATCTGGGCATTGTCAACTTTACCGACATTGCCGCACACAAAGACGCGCTGAACGGCCAGATCTACGGGATCGAGCCGGGCAATGACGGCAACCGTCTGCTGCTGGACATGGTGGCCGAGGATAAATTCGGCCTTGGCACGTTTGAAATCGTGGAATCGTCGGAACAGGGGATGCTGGCACAGGTCAGCCGCGCCGATACCAGTGGGCGGCCCATCGTGTTCCTGGGATGGGAGCCGCATCCGATGAACACGCAGCATGACCTGACCTATCTGTCGGGCGGCGACGAGGTGTTCGGCCCTGATTTCGGCGGTGCCGAAGTGCGCACCAACACCCGCGCCGGTTATGTCACCGAATGCCCCAATATCGGCAAGTTCCTGCAAAATCTGGCCTTCACCCTGCCGATGGAAAACGAAGTGATGGGCAAGATCCTGAACGACGGCGCCAACCCCTCGGCTGCCGCGCGGGAATGGCTGCAAGCCAACCCCGATGCGGCGACGCCGTGGCTGGATGGCGTGACCACCTTTGACGGCAACGACGCACAACAGGCACTCAGCGCGGCCTTGGCCGGGTAACGACACTGGCCGTGGCGGCGCTTTCCGCTGCGGCCCCAAGCGACGAGGATGCGCATGGAACAACTGACGGCCCTGTTGACCGCGACCAAAATTCCGGTCGGGCGAACGGCAAAGCAGATCGTGGACTGGCTGATCGCGAATGCCACATGGTTCTTTGACACGATCTCGGACGGGTTGCGAACGCTGACCAACGGCATCCTGTGGCTGCTGAACGCGCCACATCCGTTGATCTTTATCGCATTGGCCGTCGCGCTGACATGGGCCTTGCAGCGCAACTGGCGCACCTGTCTGCTGGTCGCCGCCGGGTTCCTGTTCATTCTCAATCAGGGCTATTGGAAAGAAACGCTGGATACACTGACGCTGGTGCTGGCGTCCTGCGTGGTCTGTATGGGGCTGGGGGTGCCGGTGGGGATCATGGCCGCACATCGTCCGCGGTTTTATGCGGTGATCCGGCCGGTGCTGGACCTGATGCAGACCATGCCGACCTTTGTCTATCTTATCCCTGCCATTGTGTTTTTTGGTTTGGGTATGGTGCCGGGGCTGATCGCGACAGTGATCTTTGCCCTGCCCGCACCGATCCGGCTGACGCATCTGGGCATCTCGTCAACGCCGCTGGCCCTGCGCGAAGCGGCGACGGCATTCGGGGCAACCCCCCGGCAATTGCTGTGGAAGGTGGAACTGCCCAGTGCGATGCCGCAGATCATGGTCGGACTGACGCAAACCATCATGCTGTCGCTGTCGATGGTGGTGATCGCGGCGCTGGTCGGTGCACCGGGGCTGGGGGTGCCGGTGGTGCGGGCGCTGAACTCGGTCAATACGGCGCTTGGGTTTGAATCAGGCATGGTGATCGCCGTGTTGGCCATCGTGCTGGACCGGATGCTGCGGATGGAGCGGGCGAAATGAATGCGGTTGAATTCGACAATGTGAACATTGTTTTCGGCGAACGTCCTGCCACCGCTCTGCCGCTGATGGATCAGGGCTTGGATCGTGGCCAGATCAAGACCGAAACCGGGCAGGTTCTGGGCGTTCACAACTGCGCGCTGAACGTCGCGCAGGGTGAAATTCTGGTGCTGATGGGCCTGTCGGGATCGGGCAAGTCTACCCTGCTGCGCGCGGTGAATGCGCTGAACCCGGTCTGCCGTGGCGAAGTGCGGGTCTGGGACGGGCAGCAGATGATTTCCGTCACCCGCGCCAGCAAGGCCGAACTGCGCAAGATCCGCCTGCGCCATGTGGCGATGGTGTTCCAGCAATTCGGCCTGCTGCCGTGGCGGACCGTGCGGGAAAATGTGGGGCTTGGGCTGGAACTGGCGGGCCTGCCTGCCAGGGAACGTGCCAGCCGCGTCGAAGATCAACTGGCCACCGTGGGGCTGACGGAATGGGCCGACCGCCGTGTTGGCGATCTGTCGGGCGGGATGCAGCAGCGCGTCGGCCTTGCGCGCGCCTTTGCGACCGAGGCGCCGATCCTGCTGATGGACGAGCCGTTTTCCGCGCTGGACCCGCTGATCCGCTCGCGGCTTCAGGATGAATTGCTGGAATTGCAGGCCAAAGACCGGCGCACGATCATCTTTGTCAGCCACGATCTGGACGAAGCCTTCAAGCTGGGCAACCGCATCGCGCTGATGGAAGGCGGGCGCATCGTTCAAATCGGCACCGCGCGGGACATCATCGCCAATCCGGCCAACGAATATGTCGCGGATTTCGTGCAGCACATGAACCCGTTCGGTGTGCTGACCGCCGCCGACGTGGCCTTGCCGGGCGATGTCCCTGCCCCCGCAACCAGCGCGCCCATCCCGCCCGACACCCCGGTGCGCGAGGTGATCCAGATGCTGCGCCACCGCAGCGATGCCCTTGCCGTGCAGGGCGGGGGGCATATCACGCAGGCATCGGTGCTGGCCGGGCTGATCGACCCGCAGGGTCAGGGCGCGGCCTAGACGGCGTCTTCATTTAAGGATTCCCTTGTCATTCGAGTTCTGATTC
>NZ_JAUNTO010000047.1 GCF_030538655.1 Paracoccus sp. (in: a-proteobacteria) | reverse complement strand
GAAACCTCTTGCCAGTCTTCCCATGTTTTCAGGCGCTGTGCATAGATTTCCTTGACCATCGGCAGCAGCACGCCAAACATCAGCCGCAGGGGCGGGTTTTCGCTGTCCACCAGCTTCATCAGCGCGGGCACGGTGGCGGCCGGGTCGCCCATCATGTCGGGGGTCAGCGCGGCGGCCAGTTCGGCCCGCACGCCGTCATAGATCGGCATGGGTGTCGAGGACCGCAGCGAGTTATCCGACAGGAAATCAGTTGCATAGGCGCCCGGCTCGATCAGCGTGACCTTGATGCCGAACTGCGCGACCTCACCCGCCAGTGCCTCGGCGATGCCTTCGACGGCGAATTTCGCGCCCTCATAAATCCCGGCATTCGGCACCGCCACGATCCCCGCGACCGAGGACACCATGATGATATGCCCCGAGCCTTGCGCCCGCAGCAGCGGAATCGCCGCTTGCACAAGATTCAGTGTGCCGAAAACATTGGTTTCGAAATTGGCGCGGGCGTCCTCGATCGTGACTTCCTCGATCGCGCCCATGATGCCGAAACCGGCGTTGGACAGCACCACATCCAGACGCCCGAAATGGTCATGCGCCTGACGCACGGCGGCAAAGACCGCCTCGCGGTCGGTCACGTCCAGCCGGATCGGCAGCAGTGCATCGCCGTATTTCGCCGCCAGATCGGCAAGGCTGTCCAGATTGCGGACGGTTGCCGCAACCTTGTCGCCGCGTTCCAGCGCACCTTCCGCCCAACGACGCCCGAAACCACGGCTTGCGCCGGTAATCAGCCAGATTTTGGTCATGTCATGTCCTTACTTTTTGATGCGCCGCAGCACTTCGCCGCGCAATTCGCTGTTGAAAACCGGATAGCCGTCCAGGCCCACGCGGGCCAAGGCGACGCCGTGCTTCGCGGCGTTTTCGCCGGTGAACTCGTCCGATTGGATAAAGCGGGTCAGGGTCGGCGTGATTGCCTGAACCCGGAAAAGGTGGTGGTCGCGCACGCCCTCGAACTCGCCGGTCAGCGGGTCGGACCAGCCGTATTCCTGGCCTTCCTTATAGATAAAGGTGTGATCGGCCAGCCAGATGCGGCCCATCGTATAGAACTGCGACTGCACCTTGCCGCCGTCGCGGCGGTCGCCGATGATGCCTTTCAGGGTGCTGCTCCAATCGGCCATATGGTCGAAATCGGCCAGCGTGGCCCAGACATCAGCGGCGGGGGCGGCGATCAGCGCTTCGGTATAGACGGAATAATGGCCGTCCTTGTGGCGATAAACGGTAATCTGCTCGATATGTTCGGGAGTATCCGACATGGTGTTTCCTTGGGATGAGTGCGGTGACAAATGGCACCGTTGACAAACTTCGTCAATGTGTCACTGGTTCCGCCCGGATAGCAAAAAAGGACAGGACATGGCCATTCACACCCAGATTTCCGCGACCGAGGCCGCCGACCGGCTGGCGCTGCGCGAGTTGATCGACGCCTATGCCTTCTGCGCCGACAGCCGCGACGCGCAGGGGCAGATGGCGCTGTTTACAACGGACACCGTGTTCGAGGTGTTCATGGACGCCAAAGATCCCACGCCCACGCAGGTCGTGCGCGGTCGCGACGATCTGTTTCCGGTGTTCGACAATCTGAACACCTATCCGCTGACCATGCATTTCAACGGTCAAAGCCGGGTCGAGATCGACGGCGACACCGCCACCGGCCTGACCTATTGTCGCGCCCATCACATCATCGGTCAGGGTGACGCCCGCCAGATCATGATCGCGACGATCCGTTACATCGACCGGATGGTGAAACAGGACGGGGCATGGCTGTTTTCCAATCGCAAGCTTATGGTGGACTGGACCGAAACCCGTCCCTGCCACCCATAGGAGGCCAAAATGACCCCGCGTCTTGAATATTACAAAGCTGCCCCGGATGTGATGAAGGCGATGCTGACGCTGGAGGCTTCGCTGAAGAACCTGTCGATCTCGGCGGCGCTGCGCGAGCTGATCAAGATGCGGGTGTCGCAGATCAACGGCTGCGCCTATTGTCTGGACATGCACGCCCCCGAGGCCCGCAAGGTCGGGATCAGCCAGCAAAAGCTGGACGTTCTGGCGGCATGGCGCGAAAGCCCTGCCTTTGACGCGCGTGAACGTGCGGCGCTGGGTTGGGCTGAATCGCTGACCCGGATCGAGGCGACGGGCGCGCCCAGGGCTGATTACGACCTGCTGGCCGAGGCGTTCAGCCCGCAGGA
>NZ_JAUNTO010000014.1 GCF_030538655.1 Paracoccus sp. (in: a-proteobacteria) | reverse complement strand
TATCAACCCCAAGGACTCTTGTTATGAACGAGGGACGAACGGGGGGCAGGTCAGCCGATATATAGTTTTTGGCGAGGCGATCGTATCGTGTTGCAGTATATGAGGAGGATCAGAAAACAGTCCAGGGGACTGTTTTCCCGACGATTGGCCAGTTCTTAAGCCTGCAAAAGAGCCGTTCGATGACATTGCGCCTTCGATAAGCTTTTCTATCGAGCGGATATGGCGTTCTGCGCGCGGCGGAAGATGGGATTACGGTCTTGATCCTTGCCCTGCTCAGCCACTGGCGCAGACCGTCGGCATCATAGGCCTTGTCAGCCAGCACCCTCTGGTGGGATTGGCGATCTCCAACGGAACGGCCATTGTGATGTCAGCGACATTGCCGGGCGTCAGGACAAAGGCGACCGGCCTGCCGCGACCATCAGTCAGCGAATTGATTTTTCTTTATTTTACTCCACGTGACGTGACAATCGCTTGCGCCCCCCTTTTGAGCCTTGTGCCGAACGATGGGCTTTGACGTGAGTGCTGCCCGATGAAAGCTCTTCGGGAACGGGTCCGGACGCCGCCATCTGCTCAAAAATGCAATGCCAGATGCGTCGTTGTGACCAGCGATGATAGCCGTTGTGGATTGTTTTTGCGGGTCCGTACTCAACAGGAATATCACGCATCGGCAACCAACCTTCAGAGCATGAAGAATACCGGAGATCTCTCGTTCGTCGGGAAAACTAGTCCCCCGGACTGTTTTCTGATCCGCCTCTCTCATCTACACGCGGCTTGACGGACATGCCATGCGGCAAGTGAGGTTCAAATGCTGCCCATGCGCCATCCGATAGCCAAAACAGAGAGCCTTTTACCATTCCCTTGCCTCCAACCCTCAAATCAGAGACAAATAATTAAACAAAATCAGATGAAGGTATAGGTCCGCAGCCTGGGGGCAGATTACAGGTTCAAGTCCTGCCGGGGTCGCCATGGTTTCGTTTCAGAACACGTGATTGCGCGGCGGCTCTGTCGCCTTGGGGGGATGAGCGACCATCTCTTGACCCCGACAGGCCGGTTTCAATGCCGCATCACTCATCCGGGGCGGGTTCGCTGCTGCTTGGGTCCGGCGCGCGGCTGGTTTCTCTGCGGGGGGCAGCCGCTTCTGGTTGCGGCTCTTTCGTTCCACCACACACCTGCGGCAAGGTCAGCAGGCCGTGGCCATAGATGTCGTCCTGCCCCTCGGCCCCCAGATCACGGGCGCTGCTGCGCAGGCGGTCGCGCAGGTCTGCCGGGGTCAGGTCAGGGTTTTCCTGCAACATCAGTGCGGCGGCAGCGGTCACGAACGGCGCGGCAAAGGATGTGCCGGTCTGGGGGCGCGCGCCCCTGATTGAGGCGGCGGTCCATACCTCGACCCCCGGCGCCGCCAGGTCGATATGCCCCCCGCGCGAGGCGCGGCGATAGGCCTGCCCGCGCCGGTCCACCGCCGTCACCGCCAACACCCGGTCAAAAGCGGCGGGAAAGGACGGTGCGGCGCGCGGCCCGGCATTTCCGGCAGCGGCGACGATCAGGATATTACGGTCGTCCAACTGTCCGACCTTTTCCGACAGCAGATCGTTCATCGGCCCGGCAAGGCTCATGTTCACGATGCGGACATCCTGTTCCGCCAGCCAGTCCAGCCCCTGCACCAGAGCAAAAGCATCGGCGCGTTCGTCGCTGGCGGATTTGTGAAAGGCATCCACCGCAATCAGCGGCATATGCGGCACCAGACCGGGGGTGCGCGAATCCGCATCCCCCACCAGCAGCGCGGCAACGCCGGTGCCGTGAACCTTGTCGGACTGGGCAACGCCCTCAATATCTTCGATCCGGTGCAGGGTGATCCGGGCCTGCGACAGCGCATCATGAGATTCGTTCAGCCCGGTGTCGATCATGCCGATAACCGGCGCGGCGCCACACTGAACATTGGTCGGCCATTCGACCATGGTGCGGATCAGACAGTCGTCGCCGGAACAACCCGCCGTCGCCTCGGGGCGGTAGAAATGGTTGAAATCCGCCGTCACCCCCGGCAGCGCGGCAATCGCGGCGCGGGCATCGTCCATCGTGACCGCAGCGGGCTTGCGCAGGCGGACCAGCGACTGCCCCCCCGCCAGATCACGCCGCAGGATGATGCTGTAGCCCTCGGCCTCCAGCGCGGTCAGTTGCGCCTCATTCAAGCCACGGGCGATAATCTCGTTCTCGGCCCGCGTCGGCGGGGGCGGTGCGGGCACGGCGGCCGGGGCACGACGGGTCGGCTGTGCACGCGGCTGACGTGGGGCGGGCTGGCGCTGGATGGTCCGGCGCTGCCCGCCGCTGCCCCAGTTTTGGCCGGGACCACGGGTCGTGCCCACAGCACCGCCATTGCCACCACTGCGAGCTGAGCCGCCGCCCGTGCCGCCACCATCGTTGTCATCGTCATCATCATCAGCCCAGGCCATGGACAGAACCGGCATTCCGCGATCATCCCAACCGCCGGTCCCCAATCCCAGCATCAGCGACAGCATAAAAAGCACCAGCGGATGGCGGATCATGACAAATTCCCCTGACATATGGACATGAACGCAAGATTAAAGGAAATATTCCCCGGTATCGACCGTTACCACGTTTTCGCCGGAGGCACACCGATGGACAAAGACTTCGGCGAGGAACTCGTGCAGCACCTGCCCAGCCTGCGGCGGTTCGGCCTGTCGCTGTCGCGCCGGGCCGATGTGGCCGACGATCTGGTGCAGATCACCGTCGAGCGCGCGATCAGCAACGCGGCGCGCTTTGATCGCTCGACCCGGATGCAGCCGTGGCTGTTCCGCATCATGCGCAACGCCTTTATCGACATGACCCGCCGCGCCCGCACCGCAGGCACCGGCATTGACGTTCACGAAACCCCCGAGGCGCTGCCCCATGACCCCGGCGCCGGGATCGAGGCGCGGCTGATGCTGGAAACCGCATGGGCCGCCATGGAAACACTGCCCGCCGAACAACGCGAAATCCTGCACCTGATCTGCGTCGATGAACTGTCCTATGCCGAGGCAGCCGAGGTGCTGGACATCCCCAAGGGCACGGTGATGAGCCGGCTTTCCCGCGCGCGGTTGGCCCTGGCGCGCAAAATGGGCATGGACGGATGACGTTTCAGGGTGTGTGGTGAAAATCATGCGGAATAATCCGTGGCGGCCTGCGTATGCCGAACAAGAAGCGATGAACAGGACAGTCTGACATGCAGGTAAGCGATGAAATGCTGATGGCGTTCGCGGATGGCGAACTGAACGAGGCCGAGGCCCGCGCCGTCGCAGCGGCCATCGCCGCCGACCCCGCGCTGGCCGCGCGGGCCGATCTGTTCCGCGCCACCCGTGCGGCATTGTCGGCCTCTGCCCCGCCCCTGCCCGCGCATGACGACAGCGCCCTGATCGCCCGCATCCGCGCCGCAAGTATCGCGGCCACCGCCACGCCCGGCGCGGCAAGGGCGATAACGGCACAGACACCCCCTGCCCCGGCCAACCGCGACTGGCGGCCCGCCGCCATCGCGGCCTCGGTCGCGGCGGCGGCTGTCATGATTGGCTATGCCGCCGGGCTGTTCGGCCCTGGCCCGACCCCGGCCCCCGGCGGGCTGTCCGCACCGCTGATCGCCGCGCTTGAGGGCGTGCCCTCGGGCGAGGGCACCGTGCTGGAGGACGGCGAGTTTACGGCAATCGCCAGCTATCGCATCGCCGATGGCACGATCTGCCGGGAATATGAACGACACGGCACGGCCCAGACCGCCGTCGTCGCTGTCGCCTGCCGCGAAAATGGTGGCTGGAGCAATCGCTTTGCCACTGACTTCGGGCAATCCGCCGATGGCTATGTCCCGGCCTCGTCCGAAATCGAGGGGCTGGATGCCGCACTGGCCGATATGGGCGCAGGCGATCCGCTGGACCCCACCGAGGAAACCGAGGCGTTGCGCGCGCTGCGTCAGTAAAGCCGGGGGGCTGCGCGCCCCCCGGACCCCCAGCGGGATATTTTCAAACGAAAGACGAGGCCGCGGCCTGTTTGCCCCGATGCGCGCCTTTGGGCCGCCTCTCACAAATCGAAGGACGCCAGCACCGGCACATGATCGGACGGCTGTTCCCAGCCGCGCACCGGGCGCAGAATTCGGCTGTTATGTGCGGCATTGGCAATGTCGGGCGTGGCCCAGATATGATCCAGCCGCCGCCCCTTGTCCGCCGCATCCCAGTCGCGGGCGCGGTATGACCACCAGGAATAAAGCTTGCCCTCGGGGATGTTCTTGCGCGTCACATCGACCCAGGCTCCGGCGTCCTGCGCCGCGCCCAGATGCTCGACCTCGATGGGCGTGTGGCTGACGATTTTCAGCAGCGCCTTGTGATTCCAGACATCATCCTCGCGCGGGGCGATGTTCAGATCGCCCACCATGATGGCGCGTTCGGGGCGATCAGCGTGAAAGGCATCGCGCATCTCGGTCAGGAAATCCAGCTTTTGCCCGAATTTCACATTCACCTCGCGGTCGGGAATATCGCCGCCTGCGGGGACGTAGAAGTTATGGATCACCACGCCATTTTCCAGCCGCGCCGCGACGTGGCGGGCATGACCCAGCCCGGCATAATCACGGTCGCCCGCGTCGGCAATCGGCAGCTTCGACAGGATCGCCACACCGTTATAGCCCTTTTGCCCCCGCGCCACGATATGAGCATAGCCAAGCGCGCGGAACGCATCTAACGGGATCTTGTCCACCGGGCTTTTGATTTCCTGAAGACAGAGGATGTCGGGCATTTCCTCGGTCAGCAGCCGGGCGACCAGCCCTTCGCGCAGGCGCACCGAGTTGATGTTCCAGGTGGCGATGGTGAACATGGGCTTCTCCTTTTGGCGGGGCGCGCTTGTGCTAACCTGCCACGGCAGCCCTGTCCACCGGCCGCAGGAAACCTGCCCTTCTATACAGGTTTACCTTTGTTTGCCTTGACATTTCCCCCCTGACGGCAGCACCATGAAAGATACCCATCATTGATGACAGGCATAGAGGAGGGTCAACATGAACATCGACCTTTCGCGTCGCAGTTTCTTACGGCTGACGGGCGCGGGGGTGGCGGCGACTTCGCTGGGGGCCTTGGGCTTTGGCGAGGCAGAGGCGGCGGTGGCCGCGCATGTGCGCGACTTCAAGCTGACCACCACCACCGAAACCCGCAACACCTGCCCCTATTGCTCGGTCGCCTGCGGGGTCATCCTGTATTCGCGCGGCGATGTGAAAGCCGGCGAACATGCGGAACTGCTGCATATCGAAGGTGACGCCGATCACCCGACGAACCGCGGCACGCTGTGCCCCAAGGGCGCGGCGCTGAAGGATTTCGTCAAGGCACCGACCCGCCTGACCGTTCCGCGTCTGCGCAAACCCGGCAGCGACCGTTTCGAGGAAATCACCTGGGACGAGGCGCTGGACAAGATCGCCCGCGCGCTGAAAGACGACCGCGATGCCAATATGGTGGTGTCGAACGAAAACGGCGTTCCGGTGAACCGCTGGACGACGACTGGTTTTCTGGCCGCCTCGGCCACCACAAACGAAACCGCATGGCTGACCTGGAAAGTGGTCCGGTCCATGGGGATCGTCGGATTCGATAACCAGGCGCGCGTTTGACACGGCCCCACGGTGTCCAGTTTGGGCCCGACCTTTGGCCGCGGAGCGATGACGAACGCTTGGACCGATATTAAGAATACTGACCTTGTTATCGTCATGGGCGGTAACGCAGCCGAGGCACATCCCTGCGGCTTTAAATGGGTGACGCACGCCAAGGCGAATCGCGGCGCCAAGCTGATCGTGGTCGATCCGCGCTATAACCGCACGGCATCCGTGTCGGATTACTATGCGCCGATCCGTCCGGGCAGCGACATCGTGTTCCTGATGGGCGTGATCCGCTGGCTGATCGAAAACGACAAGGTGCAATGGGATTACGTCCGCGCCTTCACCAACGCAGCCTATCTGGTCAAGGATGAATTCGGCTGGTCCGACGGCCTGTTCACCGGCTATGACGAAGCCAAGCGCGACTATGACAAGGCCAGCTGGGATTATCAGATCGGTGACGACGGCTATGCGATGGTTGACGAAACCTTGCAGAACCCGCGTTGCGTCTGGAACCTGCTGAAAGCGCATGTCGATGTCTATACGCCGGAATTCGTCGAGCGGATGACCGGCACCCCGCGCGATAAATTCCTGACCATCTGTCAGATGATCGGCGAGTGTTCCACGCCGGACAAGACGATGACTTCGATGTATGCGCTTGGCTGGACGCAGCATTCCAAGGGGGCGCAGAACATCCGCGGCATGGCGATGATCCAGTTGATTCTGGGCAACATCGGTGTGCGCGGCGGCGGCATGAACGCGCTGCGGGGGCATTCGAACATTCAGGGTCTGACCGATGTCGGCCTGATGTCGAACCTGATCCCCGGCTATCTGCAAATGCCGACCGAACGCGAGCCGGATTGGGAAACCTACATGTCCTCGCGCCAGTTCCGGCCGCTGCGGCCGGGGCAGACCAGCTATTGGCAGAACTACCCCAAATTCATGGTCAGCTTTATGAAGTCCATGTGGGGGGAACATGCCACGGCGGAAAATAGCTGGGCCTATCATTACCTGCCCAAGCTGGATGTGCCCACCTATGACATCCTGCGCATGGGCGAGTTGATGAACCAGGACAAGGTAAACATTTACTTCTGTCAGGGCTTCAACCCGCTGATGGCCTTCCCCAACCGCGGCAAGATGACGACGGGTCTGTCAAAGGTGAAACTGCTGGTCGTCATGGACCCGCTGGAAACCGAGACGGCGCATTTCTGGGAAAACCATGGGGATTACAACCCCGTGGACACGGCCTCGATCCAGACCGAGGTGATCGAACTGCCCACGACCTGCTTTGCCGAGGATGAAGGCGCGCTGGTCAACTCGGGCCGCTGGCTGCAATGGCACTGGCCGGGGGCAACCCCGCCGGGTCAGGCCAAGCATGACACCTGGATCATGGCGCAAATCCACCTGCGCCTGCGCAAGCTGTATGAGGATGAAGGCGGGGTCTTCCCCGACCCGATCCTGAACCTGCAATGGGATTATGCCGACCCCGGCGATCCCAAAGCGGGTGAGTTGTCGCGGGAAATGAACGGCCGGGCGCTGACGCAGGTCTTTGACCCTGCCGATCCGACCAGGGTTCTGCTGGAACCCGGCCAGCAGGTGTCCGGCTTTGGCCAGTTGCGCGACGATGGTTCGACCATGGCTGCCTGCTGGATATATTCCGGTTCCTGGACGGAAGAAGGCAATATGATGGCCCGCCGGGACAATCACGACCCCGACGACGCCGGCACCTATCTGAACTGGTCCTTTGCCTGGCCCGCGAACCGCCGCATCCTGTATAACCGGGCTTCGGCGGATATTAACGGCAAGGCATGGGATCCGACCCGCAAGCTGATCGAGTGGAATGGCGAGCGGTGGGAAGGTTACGACGTGCCCGACATTGCGCCGACGGCAAACCCACGCGATGTGGGACCGTTCATCATGAACCCCGAAGGCGTCTCGCGCCTGTTCACGCGGGGCATGATGCGCGACGGCCCGTTCCCCACGCATATGGAGCCGTTCGAATCGCCCATCGCGAACCCGTTCAACGCGCGGATGGTCGGGAACCCGGTGGCACGGGTGTTCGAATCCGATGTGGCGACCTTTGGCACCTCGGACGAATTCCCCTATGTCGGCACCTCTTACCGCCTGACGGAACATTTCCACTACTGGACCAAGCACAACGTCATCAACTCGGCGTTGCAGCCTGAATTCTTTGTGGAAATCAGCGAGGAACTGGCGGCAGAACGCGGCATCGAACGCGGCGGGCGTGTCCGCGTCTGGGGCAAGCGGGGGCAGGTCTGGGCCAAGGCCGTGGTGACGAAACGGATCAGGCCGTTGCAGGTGGACGGGAAAACCGTCCATGTGATCGGCATCCCGCTGCACTGGGGCTTTATGGGCGCGGCGAAAAAGGGCTGGGGGCCTAACACCCTCACGCCATTTGTCGGCGATGCCAACGTGGAAACACCTGAATTCAAGGCGTTCCTCGTCAATATTGAGCCCGCAACAGGGGAGCCGGTGGCATGACGACCCAGCCTCATATTAACGCCGCCATGTCGAACCCACCGGTTCAGCCGATGGAAACCAACTTCGGCCCCGGCGACGTGGTGCGCATCTCGGCCACCCGCAACGTGCCGGAACCTACCCGGCAGTTGGACAAGGTGGCCAAGCTGATCGACGTGTCGAAATGTATCGGCTGCAAGGCGTGCCAGTCGGCCTGTGCCGAATGGAACGATACGCTGCCCGACATCGGCACAAACGTCGGGGTTTACACGAACCCCGCCGATCTGACGCCGGAAATGTTCACCCTGATGCGGTTCAGCGAATGGGTGAACCCGGAAACCAGCGATCTGGAATGGCTGATCCGCAAGGACGGCTGCATGCATTGCGAAGACCCCGGCTGCCTCAAGGCATGTCCGGCCCCCGGCGCGATCGTGCAATATTCCAATGGCATCGTCGATTTCATCAGCGACAACTGCATCGGCTGCGGATATTGCGTGGCCGGTTGCCCCTTCGACATCCCGCGTATCAGCCAGACCGCACATGTGGCCAAGAAATGCACCCTGTGTTCGGATCGGGTTGCGGTGGGTCAAGGTCCGGCCTGCGCCAAGGCCTGCCCGACCGAGGCGATCATCTTTGGCACCAAAGAAGATATGCTGGCTCATGCCGAAACGCGGGTCGAGGATCTGAAATCGCGCGGTTACGACAACGCGGGCATCTATGACCCCGCGGGCGTCGGCGGCACGCATGTCATGTATGTGCTGCACCACGCGGACAAGCCGGCGATCTACGCCGACCTGCCCGATGAACCCAAGATTTCGGGCGTGGTTCAGGGCTGGAAGGGGGCAACCAAGACCGTTGGTCTGGCGGCCATCGGTCTGGCGGCGGTCGGCTCGGTCCTGCACGGGCTGTTCGCCCGCCCGAATGAGGTCGAACCCGAGGATGATCGCGCCGCCGAACATCTGGTGGATGCCGAAGACCCGCAAATTCCGTCGCGGGGGGATCACGTATGAAACCGATCTATTCAGAACGTGGCGATCACATCGAATCGCGCACCCCGGTGACGGTCAGCCGTTACCGGGGGATCACCCGCCTGAACCACTGGGTCACGGCGGGCAGCCTGATCGTGCTGTTGTTGTCGGGGCTTGCCCTGTTCGACCCGTCGCTGTTCTGGCTGACGAACCTGTTCGGCGGTGGCCAGATGACCCGCTGGCTGCATCCGTTCGTGGGTATCCTGCTGTTCTTCAGCTTTCTGTTGCTGTTCCTGCAACTGTGGCGCCTGAACCTGCCCAAGCCCGAGGATACCACCTGGGTCGCCAATATCGGCGACGTGGTGCAGGGCAACGAACACAACCTGCCCGAGCTTGGCAAATACAACGCCGGGCAAAAGGGGGTGTTCTGGGCCATGTCGGTGCTGATTCTGGTGCTGATCGTGACCGGCGTCATGATCTGGGAACAGTATTTCGGCGGTCTGGTGTCGATCCCGGTGCGACGCATTGCCCTGTTGGTTCATGCCGTTGCGGCGGTGCTGATTATCCTGACCTTCATCCTGCACGTCTATGCGGCCATCTGGACACGCGGCACGCTCAGCGCGATGACCACCGGCAGCGTGACCGGCGGTTGGGCGTGGCGGCACCACCGCAAATGGCTGCGGGAACTGGCGGATCGTCAAAGCGCGCGAAGCTCTGGACGCGATCACCACGGTCCGGCAGAATAAGCACCAACTGCAACCTTGCTGTGGCCGGTCGGCCCGAAAGGCAAAATGAGCGATACATTCGAACCTAACCCCGCAATGATCGGCGGCGTCCCTCAGGCGCCGCTGGTTTTTCTTCCCAAGCCCGAACGGCTGTTCTCCGACCGCGCCAAGCGGCTCGACTTTCTGGCCAAGGATCACCCGGCAGCAGATTTCCTGCGCTTTATCGCCGCGCTCAGCAGCGTTCAGGCGCGGCTGGTCAGCGATCTGCCCGCGCCCACGCCAGTGGCGGCGGATTGGGCTGACACCGCCCGCGCAGCACGGATGCCGCCGATCGACCGCCCCGCCCTTGCCGGTGATGCGGGCCTGATGGCCACACTGGATGCGCTGCTGACCGCGGCGGCTGATCTGGACATGCCGGAACCGGCGCGGCTAACCCTGTCGGCCGTAACCGCTGCCGGGCCGGATGACCGGCAATGGCTGCTGGAAAATGCACTGGCCGGAACCATCCCCGATGACGCCATCGCCCCGCATCTGTTCGCCATCGCCGCCACGCAGGTGCATCTGGCGCGGCTGGCGGCGTTGCTGGACGCGGCCAAGCTGGTGCCGATCAGCACCGGCGTCTGCCCCTCTTGCGGCGGGCGGCCCGCCAGTTCGGTCGTCACCGGCACGCCGGGGATCGAAAACGTGCGCTATGCCTGCTGCGCCCAATGCGCCACCCTGTGGAACGAAGTTCGGGTAAAATGCCTGTGCTGTGGCTCGACCGGCGGCATCAGCTATCGGTCGGCAGGCGATGAAAACGCCGTGATCCGGGCCGAGTGCTGCACCGATTGTAACCAGTGGCTGAAAATCCTCTATCAATCGCGCAATCCCACGCTGGACCCGGTGGCCGACGATCTGGCCAGTCTGGGGCTGGACGTGATGATGAAGGACACGCCCTTTGCCCGCGCGGGGGCGAATCCGTTTCTGGCGGGCTATTGATGGCGGGCTTTCGCGACCTGCCCTCGGTCGATCAGGTGCTGAACGGGGCTGCGGGGCAGGCAATGATCGCCGCCCATGGCCGCCCTGCCGCGACGGCGGCGATCCGCGCGGAATTGGATGCGGCGCGCGCCGCCATCCGTGGGGGCGGGGCGGCGGGCGATGTGGCGGCGGGCGCGGGGGTGCGGCTGGATGCGGCGGCGCAGACCGCGCTGCGGCCGATGCTGAACCTGACGGGCACCGTTCTGCACACCAATCTGGGCCGCGCCATTCTGGCTGAACCCGCGATTGCAGCGGCGGTGACTGCCATGGCCAACCCGCTGGCGCTGGAATTCGACCTGACCACCGGCGGGCGTGGCAAGCGCGATGACCACCTGCGCGGGCTGATCTGCGAATTGACCGGGGCCGAGGATGCCACCGTCGTCAACAACAACGCCGCCGCCGTGCTGATCGCGCTGAACACGCTGGGATTCGGGCGTCAGGCCATCGTCTCGCGCGGCGAGCTGATCGAGATCGGCGGCGCCTTTCGGATGCCCGACATCATGGCCCGCGCGGGCGTGGAACTGGTCGAGGTTGGCACCACCAACCGCACCCATCCGCGCGATTATTCCGCCGCGATTGGTGCTGACACCGGGCTGATCCTCAAGGTGCATACCTCGAACTACCGGATCGAAGGCTTCACCGCCGAGGTTGCCGCCCCCGAACTGGCCGCGATTGCAAAGGCGGCGGGGGTGCCGCTGTTGAACGATCTCGGGTCAGGCTCGCTGGTCGATCTGTCCACCTATGGCCTGCGTCGCGAACCCACCGTGGCCGAGGCGGTGGCCGAGGGTGCTGATCTGGTGACCTTTTCCGGCGACAAACTGTTGGGTGGGCCGCAGGCCGGGTTCATCGCCGGGCGGGCCGATCTGATTGCCGCCATCGACAAGAACCCGCTGAAACGCGCAGTCCGGCTGGACAAGATCCGCATCGCCGCGCTTGAGGCGACGCTGCGTCTTTACCGCAACCCCGACCGTCTGACCGAGGTGCTGCCGACGCTGGCGATGCTGGCCCGACCCGCCGCCGACATCGCGGCGCAGGCGGCGCGGCTGGCACCCGCAATCGACGCCCTGCTGGCCCCGCACGGCTTTGCCGCCGCCCCCTGCACCTGCGCCAGCCAGATCGGGTCAGGCGCGCTGCCGGTCGATACGATCCCTTCGGCGGGCCTGCGCCTGACCGGCACCAGCGGCGATGCGCCCGACCGGCTGGCGGCCCGGCTGCGCGCCCTGCCCACACCGATCATCGGGCATATCCGCGACGGCGCGCTGATCCTGGACCTGCGCTGCCTGCCGAATGACACGGCGCTGACAGGTGCCCTGGCCGCGCTATGATCGTTGGCACGGCGGGGCATATCGACCACGGCAAGACGGCGCTGGTCCGCGCGCTGACCGGCACCGACACCGACCGTCTGGCCGAGGAAAAGGCCCGCGGCATTACCATCGACCTTGGCTTTGCCTATGCCGATCTGGGCGGGACCACTGGTGATGGCGCAATCACTGGCTTTGTCGATGTGCCGGGGCATGAACGCCTGATCCACACAATGCTGGCAGGCGCGGGCGGTATCGACCTTGCGCTGCTGGTGGTGGCCGCCGACGATGGCATGATGCCCCAAACGCGCGAACATCTGGCCATTCTGCATCTGCTGGGCCTGACGCGTGGCATTGTGGCGCTGACGAAATCCGATCTGGCCGATGAGACCCGCCGCGCCGAAGTCATCGCGCAGATCACCGAGGCGCTGTCCGGCACCGGGCTGGCGGACGCGCCGGTAATACCCGTTTCGGCGCTGACTGGCGAAGGTATTCCCGCCCTGAGACACGCGCTGGCACAGGCCGAGGCGGAAACGACCGCCCGCGCCACCGGGGGCCGGTTTCGGCTGGCCGTGGACCGCGCTTTTACGCTGACCGGCGCGGGCACGGTCGTCACCGGCACCGTTTTGTCGGGGCAGGCGGTGGTGGGCGATGCCGTCACGGTCAGCCCCACCGCGCTAAGCGCGCGCATCCGCTCGATCCACGCGCAGAACCGTCCGGCGCAACAGGCCGTCGCCGGGCAACGCTGCGCGCTCAATCTGGCGGGCGAGGCGATCAGCAAGGACGCCCTGAGCCGCGGCGACATCATCTGCGACCCCGTGCTGGACGCCCCCACCGCCCGCATCGACGCGCAACTGACCATTCTGCCCGGCGAGCCGCGCGCCATCGGCGCATGGTTTCCCGCCCGGCTGCACACCAACGCAGCCGAATGCGGCGCGCGGGTGGTGCCCTTGGGGGCCGAGGCGATCAGCCCCGGCGAAACCGGCCCGGTGCAACTGGTGCTGGATCGCCCCATCGCCGCCACCATCGGTGATCGCTTTGTGCTGCGTGACGTGTCGGCCAGCCGCACCATCGGCGGGGGTGCCTTGCTGGATCTGCGCGCGCCGTCGCGCCGCCGTCGAACGCCCGAACGGCTGGCCCTGATCGACGCCGCCGCCCTGCCCGATGCGGCGGCCGCACTGGCCGCGATGGTTGACATCGCCCCGGTCGATCTGGCCGGTTTCGTCCGCGACCGCGCGCTGATGGCTGCGCCGCAGGGGCTGCCGGTGATCGGCCCGGTCGCCGTATCGCCCGCCGCTGCCGCCGCGCTGCGTGACGGGCTGGCGAGCACACTGGCCAATTTCCACGCCGAGAACCCTGACCTGCCCGGCATGGGGCGCGAAAGGTTGCGCCTGCTGCTGACCCCGCGTCTGCCCAAGGACGCCTTTCTGGCGCTGCTGCGAGAACAGGCCGAGGCGGGCGCCATCGCGCTGGACGGCGCCTTTGTCCGCCTGCCGGGGCATGAAGTCCGCCTGACGCCGGATGACGAGGCTCTGTTCTCTCGCCTCCACCCCGCCCTGCTGGGCGAGGGTCGCTTTCGCCCGCCCCGCGTGCGCGATTTCGCCACCGAACTTGGGGTGGACGAACGCGAGGTTCGCCGTGTCCTGCGGTTGACGCAACGGTTGGGCCGCACCGATCAGATCGCCCACGATCATTTCTTCGCGCGCGAGGTAACTGCGGAAATGGTGGCGATCATTCTGGATGTCGCGGCGCAGGCAGAAGACGGCTGGTTCACCGCGCCCGCATTTCGTGACCAGGTGCAGAATGGCCGCAAGGTCGCCATTGAAATACTGGACTTTTTCGACCGCCACGGCGTAACCTTGCGCCGCGGCGATTTGCGCCGCATCAACCCGCATCGGGTCGATCAGTTCGGCACCTAGATGGAAGGGAATCGTCCCCGGTGGGGCGGCCGGACTTCAAATCCGGTTGCGGCAGCGAGCCTGTCGCGGGTGGGTTCGACTCCCATTCCCTTCCGCCAATGTCTTGAAAGAACGTGAAAGAAAATGCCCGCGCGGGGTGCGCGGGCATCTGGTTCAGTTTACCGGATCAGGCACGCCTTGCAGGTCCAGCCCGCGCGCGGTCGGCGGCTGCCATGTCACCGATTCACCAACCGCCCCCTGCGGATTGGTGCCGATCAGCGATCCGCCCGTGCCACCTGTCCAACCCGTGCTGCTAGAGGCATCGGGTGCGGTGCCGTCGCCATCAGTCACCTGCGGTTCGGTGGCCGGTTCGGCAACGCTGGCCGGGTCTTCGGCGGCAGGCTCGACACCCTGTGCAGCCGGGGGGGCCACCGCCGGGGTGCCTTCAGGCGCGACATCCGCAGGCGCGGGGGCCGCCACCGGTTCCGGCTGTGCGTTGGCCTCGGGCACCGGGGCGGGATCTGCGGCACCCGCTGGGGCCTCGGGCTGTGGCTCGACCGTGACAACGGGCGTTTCTGGCGGTGCCACCGGCGCGGCGGTGCCTTGCTGTGCCTCGACCGGGGCCGTCTGCGCCACCGCGCCACCTGCGGCCACCATCACCGCCAGCGCCAACGCGGCAGAGATCCGGCCCGGTGCAAGGGGGGAACTGAGTTTCATCTTTCATCCTCCATCATGCCGTCAGCGTCACAGCCACGGCGTCACAGGTCAAGCCCGCCACTACCCGCGCGTCGGTTGCGGATCGTCCAGCGGTTCAGTCGCGGCGGCGGCATTTTCGGCATCATCCGCCCCGGCCCCGGCCTCGACCAGATCACGGGCTTCTTCCTCATCCTCGTCTTCCAGCGCGGGCGGGTCTTCGCCGGCCAGGAAATTACCAAATTTCTGCCAGCCGGGGATATGTTCAGCCAGCACACGCAGCACCACCAGAACCGGCACAGCGATCACCATGCCCAGCACCGACCACAGCCACGCCCACAGCGCCACGGCCAGAAACACCACCACCGCATTCATCTGCAACCGGCGCGACACGAAATAGGGCGTTATCAACTGCCCTTCCAGCGAGGTCAGCGCCAGATAGCTGAGACCGACCATCAGCGGCGTGAAAATATCCGGCATCACCACCAGCGCCACGATCGTTGAAATCACGATGCCGGTGATCGAACCCAGATAGGGGATAAAGTTCAGCAGAAACGCCCCCACCCCGAAAAGCAAGGGCGCGGGCATCCCCCAGGCCCACATCAGCAGCCCGACAGCCAGACCCAGACAGGCATTGATAATGGTGATCGCGCCCAGATAGTTGCCCAGGCTGTCCTCGATCTCGCGCAGGGCCAGATAGGCGCTGCGCTTGTCGCGTATCGTGTCGAAACTCTGCACGATTTTCAGATACAGCAGATCGCCGCTGGCGATCATGAAGAACAACAGAAACAGGGTGAACACGACCTGACTGACCAGCGAGGGCGTGAATTTCACCACCGATTCCAGCGTGGTTTCCGATTGCTGCTCAACAGTGATCGTGGTGCCTTCGCCATTGTTGTTTGCCGTAGTGGTGGCCCCGTCGATCCGTTGGGCCGCCTCTTGCACCTTGCGAAAGGATTCCTGAACCGCTTCGAACTTCTGTTCCAGCCGGTCACTGATCGTCGGCATGTTTTCCGCCGCACGATTGATCGGGCCAGAGGCGGCATAGGCCAGCACAACCACCGTCGCCAGAATCCCCAGTGTCACCACGGCGGCGGTGATCCCGTCAGGGATACCGCGCCGCTGCGCAAACCGCCGCAGCGGCGTAAACACAAAAAACAGCAGCACAGCCAGTGTCACCGGCATCAGAAAATCGCGCGCGGCGGCCACGGCGGAAAAAGCAAGGATCAGGAAAATACCGATAATCGCCCAGTTGGCGGCCCCACGCGGCTTGTCTTGTTGCTGGCGAAAAACAGGAAAATTGTGAACAGAACCCGGCATGACTCCCCCTGACCAGACGGTTTACCCGCTCTGGTTTGCAATCAAACGCACACGGAGCGCCACTGTTCCGGGCGCCCCGTGTGATTTTTGCTAACCTGCCCCAAAAGTCAGATCGGATGATCGCCCGTCGCGTCGATCACCCGGCTGGGCAGGCCCATTTCGCCCAGCAGCTCAAGAAAGGGCCGTGCCGGCAGGTCTTCGACGTTGACCATGCGCTTCACGTCCCAGACCCCGCGCGCAATCAGGATCGCCGCCGCAACGGGCGGCACCCCGGCGGTATAGCTGATGCCCTGCGACCCGACCTCGTTATACGCCTCTTTGTGGTCGGCGACGTTATAAACGAACACTTCGCCCGGCTGGCCGTTCAGGCTGCCCCGGACCTGAGTGCCGATGCAGGTCTTGCCCTGATAATCGGGCGCAAGGCTGGCCGGATCGGGCAGCACCGCCTTGACCACCTTCAGCGGCACGACCTCGGCCCCCTCGGCGGTCTTGACCGGCTGTTCGGACAAAAGCCCCAGTGATTTCAGCACTGTAAAGACGTTGATGTAATGCGCGCCAAAGCCCATCCAGAACCGCACATCCGCGTCCTTATAGCGGTTCGACAGGCTGTGAACCTCGTCATGGCCGGACATATAGGCAGTCTGCTTGCCGACGACGGGCAGATCCCATTCGCGCCCGACCTCGAACATCTTGTTCTCGGTCCACTTGCCGCCCTGCCAAGCATAAACCGTGCCGGTGAATTCGCGAAAGTTGATCTCGGGGTCGAAATTCGTCGCGAAATAGCGGCCATGGCTGCCCGCGTTGATGTCCACGATGTCGATCGACTCGATCTTGTCGAAATACTCATCCTCGGCAAAGCGGGCATAGGCGTTCACCACACCGGGGTCGAAACCCGCACCAAGAATAGCGGTCATCCTGGCCTTTTCCACATCAGTGCGCCGCTTCCATTCATAGTTCGCATACCACGGCGGCGTTTCGCAGATCTTGGTCGGGTCTTCGTGAATGGCCGTGTCGATATAGGCGCATTTGGTTTCGATACAGCCTTGCAGCACGGTCATGTTCACAAAGGCCGAACCGACGTTGATGCAGATTTTCGCATCCAGCCGCTGGATCAGCGCCGCCACCGCATCGCTGTCCATCGCGTCAAGACTGTGCGACACAAAGGGCATGTCGTGCCCCTTTTCGCGCAAGGACGCGATAATCGCATCGGCCTTTTTACGGGTGCGGCTGGCGATGTGCAGTTCACCGAATTCGGCGGCCCATTGCGCCACCTTATGCGCCGTGACCTGCGCCACGCCGCCCGCACCGATAATCAGGACGTTCTTCTTGATGGTGTCGGCCAATTCCGTCTCCTTCCGGGGCTGCGAGGGAGTCAGGACAGACTGCCCTTGTAATCATCATAGGTAAACCGGCGCGCGGTGCGAATTGTTCCGTCCTCGTCGCGGATGGCGATGGCGGGCATGGCCACGCCGTTGAACCAGTTCTTCTTGACCATGGTATAGCCAGCCGCATCAGCGATGCTGATCCGATCACCCACCGCCAGCGGCGCGTCAAAGCGCGCGTTGCCAAAAATATCGCCCGCCAGACAGGTCTTGCCCGCGATCTGATATTCATGTTCGCCGTGATGCGGCAGCTTGGCATCCTGACGATAGATCAGCAGGTCCAGCATATGCGCCTCGGTCGAACTGTCCACGATGGCCACATCCCGGCCGTTGTGGATCAGATCCAGCACGCTGACCTCGAGCGTGGCGCTGTTGGTGATGCTGGCCTCGCCCGGTTCCAGATAGACCTGAACGCCGAAACGATCAGCAAAGCCCCGCAGCCGCGCGGCCAGCCGGTCCAGCGGATAACCCTCGCCGGTAAAGTGGATGCCGCCGCCAAGGCTGACCCAATCCAGCCGTTCCAGAATGCCGCCGAATTCCGCCTCGATCCGGGCCAGTTGCTGGTCGAACAGGTCAAAATCGCTGTTCTCGCAGTTATAATGGATCATCACGCCGTTGATCCGGTCCAGCGCCTTTTCCAACCGCGCCACATCCCATTCGCCCAACCGGCTGAACGGCCGGGCCGGGTCGGCCAGATCGAAATCGCTGGTCGAAAATCGCGGGTTCAGGCGCAGGCCCACCGCAATGCCACGCGCCGCCGCCTTGTCGCCAAAGCGATCCAACTGCCCCAGGCTGTTGAAGATGATCTTGTCGGCATAGCCCAGCGCCTCATCGATCTCGTGATCGGCCCAGGCGACGGAATAGGCATGGGTTTCACCGCCGAACTCCTCGGCCCCCAGTCGCAGTTCGAACAGCGATGACGAGGTGGTGCCATCCATGAACGGGCGCATGAAATCGAACGCCGACCATGTGGCGAAACATTTCAGCGCCAGCAAAGCCTTGGCCCCCGACGCTTGGCGCAGTTGCGCCACCAGTTCCATATTCCGCCGCAACCGGGCCTTGTCGATCAGGTAATAGGGCGTTTGCAGATCGGTCATGGCAATCCCCGCAAGCAAAATCGGAAAGGCCGCATATAGCCATCCCCTCTGCGTTTCGCAAGCAATCGTGTCAGCCGTGTGACATCCACATGGCTTGCTGTTTGCCCCGATACGCAGCTTGGGGCGGAACGGTTCTGCCTGGCCTAACCGCGCGCCATGCGGCGCAACTCGGCCTTGATGATCTCCATCTCGGCCCGCAGCAATTCGATCTCGGCCCGCAGATCGTCGTCCAGCGGCGCGCCTGCGGCAATCGGCAGCGCGGCGATGCGGGCGGCACCCGGCTGGGGCGGCTCATCCCCGGCACCGGCACCGGCATCGGCAATCAGCAACAGATTGTGGCACCCATCCGTCAGCACGGCAGGCGGCACATCCACAGCGATCCGCCATTCCCCCGGCCCGGCAGGCGATACCTGCGCCTGCGCCACCGGCTGCCCCAGATGCAGCAGCAAAATCCGCTGCGGCTGCGTGTCGGCGCGCAGGATGCCGGACCACTGCCCGTCGGTCAGCCCCAGCGAAACGAAGGTGGCGCTTTCTTCGTCCATCGGTTCCCCCTTACAGCGCGGCGCGGCGGTGGCGCGATACGATCAGATCGCGCAAATGCAGCGCATTCATGCGCGGATAATCCAGAATCACATCCAGCCACAGCTTGCTGATCTGGGTTTCATTGATAGGCAGCTCCGACAGATCGAATTCGGCCACCTGCACTTCGGCCGGGCCGGGATTGGGCGCGTGCATCGCCCGTGTGGCAGTGTCGGTGTTCGGGCCATGGGTGATGTTCAGCCGGGCCATCAGCACCTGCCCTTCGGCTTCGGCACCGATTTGCGCCTCGATCCGCAGGATGTGGCTGCGGGTCAGGCCCTGCGCCGATTCCGGCGGCAGATCAAAGGTCAGCGAGACATAGCTGCCCGCAAAACCGAAACTTTCCAGCACCACCCCAAAGGGCGCAAGGTCGGTCGCGCCGGTATTGGCGATCTGGCGCAGGATTAGCGGCGCCCCCGGCCCGCCGTCGTGCCAGATGCGCATTTCCTGCCCCAGCCGCCGCCCGCTGTCGGGCGCGGCCAGACCCAGCCGCCACGTCCGCGCCGCCATCAGCGTCGGACGCCAGCGCCAGTCGGTGCCGTCAGGCAGATCCAGCGTGCCCAGTGTTTCCTGCGCGACCTGCGATTTCGGACTGGTCGCCCGCAGAAAGTCGCGCAGGCTGCGCTGTAGCTGCCGCGCTTCATCGCGCAGGGCGCGGCTGACCTCGCCCCGCCCCAGTTTCGGCGCACTCTGGGCCAGCAAGGACCAGTCGCGTGCCGCGCGACGACGAGACAGCCGCGCCAGCCAACCCTGTTCGTGCCCGGGCATCGGGTCTTACTGGTCCATATAGACGTGCGTTTCCGCCTCGGCCCCCGGATGGGTCACAGCCCCGAACCGCGCGCCCCCGACCAGCTTGGCATATTTCCACAGCGCACCCGAGGCATAGTCGGTCGGGCGCGGCCCGGCCCATGCCGCCTTGCGCGCCGCCAATTCATCGTCGGACAGATCGACGCTGATTTCGCCCTTGATCGCATCCAGCGTGATGACATCGCCATCGCGCAACAGCGCAATCGGCCCGCCATGCGCCGATTCAGGCCCGACATGACCGACGCAGAACCCGCGCGTCGCGCCCGAGAAACGGCCATCGGTGATCAGCGCCACCTTTTTGCCCATGCCCTGCCCCGACAGCGCCGCCGTCGTGGCCAGCATCTCGCGCATACCGGGGCCACCTGCGGGGCCTTCGTTGCGGATCACGATGACCTCGCCTTCCTTGTAGGCGCGCTGTTGCACCGCCTCAAAGGCGTCTTCCTCGCATTCGAACACCCGCGCCGGGCCGGTGAACACCTGTTCTTCGGGCTTCATCCCGGCGACCTTGACGATGGCACCTTCGGGGGCAAGATTGCCCTTCAGGCCCACGACGCCGCCGGTGGGGGTGATCGGGGTTTCAACCGGATAGATCACCTTGCCATCCGCCTCGCGCGTTACAAGGTCCAGCTCTTCGCCGATGGTCTTGCCGCTGGCGGTGATGCAGTCTTCGTGCAGCAGCCCGGCCTTGCGCAATTCGCGCATCACCACCGGCACGCCGCCCGCCTCATACAGATCCTTGGCGACATAATCACCGCCGGGGCGCAGGTTCACGAAATAGGGCGTGTCGCGGAAAATATCGCAGACGTCGAACAGGTCAAAGTCGATCCCGGCTTCGTGCGCGATGGCGGGCAGGTGCAGACCGGCATTGGTAGACCCGCCGGTGCAAGCCACGACCCGCGCGGCGTTTTCCAGCGATTTGCGCGTCACCACGTCGCGGGCGCGGATATTGCGTTCGATCAGCGCCATCACCGCCTCACCCGAGGCCAGCCCGTAACTGTCGCGCGATTCATAAGGCGCGGGCATCCCGGACGAATTCATCAGCGCCAGCCCGATCGCCTCGGACACGCAGGCCATGGTGTTGGCGGTGAACTGACCTCCACACGCCCCGGCGGACGGACAAGCCACCCGTTCCAGAATTTCCAGTTCCGCATCCGACATATTCCCGGCGGCGTGCTGGCCCACGGCCTCGAACACGTCCTGCACGACCACATCGCGCCCGTTCAGCTTGCCCGGCAGGATCGAGCCGCCATAGATGAACACCGACGGCACGTTCAGCCGCACCATCGCCATCATCATGCCCGGCAGCGATTTATCGCAGCCCGCAAGACCGACCAGCGCGTCATAGCAATGCCCGCGCATGGTCAGTTCCACCGTGTCGGCAATCGCGTCACGCGATGCGAGGGATGACCGCATCCCCTCATGCCCCATCGCGATCCCGTCGGTAACAGTGATCGTGGTAAATTCACGCGGACAGCCGCCGCCTTTTTTGACACCCTGCTTGACCGATTGCGCCTGACGGGCCAGCGCGATGTTGCACGGCGCAGCCTCGTTCCAGCAGGTGGCAACGCCGACCCATGGGGAATGAATTTCTTCTTCGGAAATGCCCATCGCATAGAAATAGGACCGATGCGGCGCGCGCGCAGGGCCTTCGGTCACGTGACGGCTGGGCAGTTTCGCTTTGTCAAAAAGGGTATTTTTCATGGCTTGGTTTCCCGGTCTGGCGTCGGCCTTTGGTAAACCTCGCCGCAGGCATGGGCAAGCCATTGCAGCCCCGCCATCACCCGATATGCTGCCCGGTATGAGCCGTTTCACCGCCTTTACCCGCCTTGCCGCGCCGCGCACCGAATTGTGGCGCACAGTATTAGGCTTTGCGCTGATCGCCGCAGGAACACTGCTGCTGATGTTCGCTGCCGCGATGGCGCTGTTGGCGGTATGGCCCAATCTTGACGGCCTGCCGGGACCGGATTCCTTGCTTGGCTTTGCCAGTCAACGCGCGCTGGCCGAAATCCTGACGCTGGCCATGTTCGGCCTTGGCATCCTCGTGCTGGCGGGGGTTCTGCGCCTGCTGCACCGGCGCGGGCTGCCCAGCCTGATCGGCCCTGACATGGCGGCGGCGTGGCGCGATTTCCGCCGCTGTTTCCTGCCCCTGCTGACCGCCCTTGCCGTGCTGAGCCTGTTCAGCCTGACCGATAGCGATCTGCAACCGTGGCTGAGTCCCGGTCTCTGGCTGGTCTGGGCGCCTGTCGCTCTGATCCCGATTCTGATCCAGATCAGCGCCGAGGAACTGATCTTTCGCGGCTATCTGCAACAACAGCTTGGCGCGCGGTTCCGCAGCCCGTGGGTCTGGATGCTGATCCCCTCGGCCTTTTTCGGAATGCTGCATTTCAACCCTGAATTGGGCGGCTTTACGTGGCCGGTCATCCTGATTACCGGAGCTTTGGGGCTGGTGATGGCCGATCTGACGGCACGGGTCGGCAATCTTGGCCCGGCACTGGCGCTGCATTTCGCCAATAATATCGCGGCAGTCCTGCTGGTATCGACCGATCCCGCCGCCTCGGGCATTGGCGCATTGGCGCTTTACCACGCGCCGCCGCCGGATGATGAGCAGACGCTTTTGGCGCTGATCGGCTATCTGCTGATCGTCCTGATCCTGTGGCTGATCGCGCGACTGCGGCTGCGGGTCTAGGCAACCAACGCGTTCAGCCGGGCGGCGCAGATGAAATCATTGCGCGTCAGCCCGCCCGCGTCATGGGTGGTAAAGGCCACCTCGCAGTAACCCCAGCCAAAGCTGATATCGGGGTGATGGTTCTGCTTGTTGCCCAGCCACGCCGCCAGATTCGCCATCTCGACCGCGCGGGCAAAGCCCTTGAACCCGAACCGGCGGCGGATCGTCGCCCCGTCCGCATCCATGGCCCAGCCCTCGACACGGGCTAACAGCGCCTGCGCCTCGTCCCCGCCTAACGCCGGGGCGCCGTCACGGCAGCTTTCGGTGGCAAGATCGGTCATTCCCGTCCTCCTTCACAACAACGGAGAGGCAAGCGCCAGCAGATTGTTGCGGATACGGCGGATACGCGACCAGCCACGCACCTCGTCCAGCGTAACGGCGCGGGCACGGGCCAGATAGCTGGCCTGCCGTTCATCCAGCGCCGCGATAAAGCCCGGATCGACAACCAGCATGTTCACCTCGTAATTCAGTTCAAAGCTGCGGCGGTCCAGATTGGCGCTGCCGATCATCGCCATACGCCCGTCCACCGACATGATCTTGGCGTGCAGCAGGCCGGGCTGAAACAGCATCAGCCGCACCCCTGCCCTCATCAGCCCGTAATAGAACACCTGGCTGGTCGCCCCCACGACCAGCGAATCATTCCGCTCGGGCAGGATCATCGTCACCTGCACCCCCCGCCGCGCGGCCGAGCGGATCGCGGTATCCAGTGCCGCGTCGGGCACATAATAGGGGGTGGTGATGACGATCCGTTCCCGCGCCGCATAGATCATCGTGGTCAGACAATCGCCGATGCTGCCCTCGCGCTGGTCGGGTCCGGTGGCGACAGTCTGAAGCACCGCCCCCGGATCAGCGGCGGCATCGGCCATTTCCAGCATGTCGCCCAGATCGCGCCCGGTATAGCTCATCCAGTCGCCCAGAAACGTCGCCTGCATCTGCCGCACGGCCGGGCCGCGCAGCTCGACCAGAATGTCGATCCAGGGCGCAAAGCGGCGCTTGATCGCAAAAGCCTTGTCGGCGCAGTTGCGGCTGCCGGTAAAGGCCACGGCATTGTCGATCACCACGATCTTGCGGTGATTGCGCACATCCAGCCGCTGAAACATCATGGAAACCAGCGGCATCCCCACGGGAAACGCCCTGACGCAATGCGCCCCGGCGGCCTGCATCCGCGCCCACAGCGGCGAGCGCACCAGCAAGCGCGACCCCAGCGCATCAACGATCACCCGCACAACCACCCCGCGACCCACCGCCCGCACCACCGCATCGGCAACCCTGGTGCCACTGTCATCAGGCAACCAGATATAGAACAGCAGATGCACATGATCGCGCGCCGCATCAATCGCCGCGACCAGATCCAGAATGGCGCTGTCATCCTCGGCCAGCAACCGCAGGGCATTACCGCGCACCGCATACATGCCGCCAACGGCACGGTTCGTCTCGATAACCGCACTTTCAAGGGCGGGCGCGTCATCGACCTTTTGCGGGCTGACCTGCCAGCGTCCGGTCAGACTGTCGCGGACATCGGCCATACGCTGCACCTCGGCCCGGCGCATCCGCACCTCGCCGAACAGGAGATAGGCGCCAATTCCCACAACCGGCAGCACCTCGACCATCAAAACCCAGGCCAGACGCGCCGGAGGCTCCAATCCCGGCCGCAGCAGCACCCGGATCACGATCAGCGTGGCAATGGTATAATGCGCAAAGACAAGAACAGTGGTCCACATACGGCCATCAAACGCGCTTTAACCGCCACCCGCAATTGCAATTCCGCGCCGTGCGGCCTATTTCGGAACCGGATTAACCGCAGGGAACCGGCGATGAACTGGATCACCAACTATGTGCGCCCGCGCATCAACTCGCTGTTTTCGCGGCGCGAAGTGCCGGAAAACCTGTGGACCAAATGCCCCCAGTGCGGAACCATGCTGTTTCACCGCGAACTGGACGATAACCTTCAGGTCTGCACCAATTGCGACCACCACCTGGCGATCACCCCCCGCGAAAGGTTCCGCAACCTGTTCGACGGCGGCGCCTTTGTCGAGGTCAAGGTGCCCGACCCCGTGGCCGACCCGCTGGGCTTCCGCGATCAAAAGAAATACCCCGACCGGATGAAAGCCGCCCGCGCCAGCACCGGCGAAAAAGAAGCAATGCTGGTGGCCGAGGGCGAGATGGGCCGCACCCCCATCATCGCCGCCGCGCAGGACTTCAGCTTTATGGGCGGGTCGATGGGCATGTATGTCGGCAACGCCATCATCGCCGCCGCCGAACGCGCCGTGAAACTAAAACGCCCGCTGGTGCTGTTCTCGGCCGCAGGCGGCGCGCGGATGCAAGAAGGCATCCTGTCGCTGATGCAAATGCCGCGCACCACCGTCGCCGTCGAAATGCTGCGCGAGGCCGGGCTGCCCTATATCGTCGTGCTGACCCACCCCACCACCGGCGGCGTCACCGCCAGCTATGCCATGCTGGGCGATGTCCAGATCGCCGAACCGGGCGCGCTGATCTGCTTTGCCGGGCCGCGCGTAATCGAACAGACCATCCGCGAAAAACTGCCCGAAGGGTTCCAGCGTGCCGAATACCTGCTGGAACACGGAATGCTGGACCGCGTGACCCACCGCAAAAACCTGCGCGACGAACTGATCTCGATCATCCGCATGATGACACATCTGCCCGCCCCCGTGGCCGGCGACCTGCCCGCACCGGCCCCGGCAGAACCGCCAGCAGAAACGGTCTGAGCATCTTCTGTCCTTAAATATCCTCTGGGGGTCCGGGGGGCGAAGCGCCCCCGGTGTGTGCCGATGCAAAACAGCGATGCCATCCTTGACCGGCTGATGGGGCTGCACCCCAAAATCATCGACCTGTCGCTGGACCGGATGCACCGCCTGCTGGCCGCGCTCGGCAATCCCGAACGCCACATCCCGCCGGTGATCCATATCGCCGGAACCAACGGCAAAGGCAGCACGCAAGCAATGATCCGCGCCGGGCTGGAAGCCGGGGGCAAGCGGGTCCACGCCTATACCTCGCCGCATCTGGCGCGGTTCCACGAACGCATCCGGCTGGCGGGGACGCTGATCGCCGAAGACACCCTCTCCGCAACGCTCGAGGAATGCGAGGCGGCCAATGCAGGCGCGCCGATCACTTTCTTTGAAATCACCACGGCAGCAGCCTTTCTGGCCTTTGCCCGCACCCCGGCGGATTACACATTGCTCGAAGTCGGGCTGGGCGGGCGGCTGGATGCCACCAACGTGATCGACACCCCGCGCCTGACCATCATCACCCCGGTCAGCATCGACCACACGCAATATCTGGGTGAAACCCTGCCCGAGATCGCGAGCGAAAAAGCCGGAATCATCAAGCACCGTGTGCCCTGTGTGGTTGGCCCTCAGCAAGACGACGCTCAAACCGTGATCGAGGCGCGGGCGGAACGCCTGTTCGCCCCATTGATCGCGTCAGGCCAGCACTGGACGGCGGCGCGTGAAGGGGATGCGCTGATCTATCGCGACGAACGCGGGCTTTTGGACCTGCCACTGCCCAATCTGCCCGGCCCGCATCAGATCGACAACGCCGGAACCGCCCTTGCCGCCCTGCGCGAACTGGGTGCCGATGAAGATATGGCCCGCGCCGCCGTCACCCGCGCCGATTGGCCCGCCCGGATGCAGCGCCTGCGCCGTGGCCCTCTGATTGACGCGGCCGGGCCGAATGTTGAACTGTGGCTGGACGGTGGCCATAACCCCGCCGGTGGCGCCGCTGTCGCCAGGACGCTGGCCGCCCTGCCCCACCGCCCCACGCATCTGATCTGCGGCATGCTGAACACCAAGGACGTCACCGGCTATATGCAGCCGCTGGCCACCCAAGTCACAACCCTGACCGCCGTTCCCATCCCCGGCGAACCAAACACGCTGCCCGCAGCAGATACCGCCGCCGCCGCCCAAAGCGCCGGAATCGACGCCCGCACAGCAGATACAGTGGAACAGGCGATCCGCGACATTACCGCCATCGCCCCGCAGGCCCGCATCCTGATCTGCGGATCGCTGTATCTGGCCGGACGCGTGCTGCGCGACAACGGCTGAAATTGCGTCCTGCGACAATGGGGGGCCAGCCCCCCATCTGGCGCAAGCGCCAGATTCCCCCCGGGATATTTGGAAACGAAAGACAAAGACGCGGTGGGTGAGCAAGGGGGGAAGAGACACGAAGGCTGGTCAGGCTGAGATTGCATCCCGCAGCGACGGGGGGCCAGCCCCCATCTGGCGCAAGCACCAGATTCCCCCGGGATATTTGGAAACGAAAGACAAAGACGCGGTGGGTGAGCAAAAGGGGAAAGAGGCGAGAAGGCTGATCAGGCACGCACCTCGCAACTGCCACAGGCAGCGCGAGGTGCGGCGTCTCTCGTTACGGCCATCGGCGTCCCCGCCTGTTCCGTGCAGCCTGTATAGCAGCCTGGTCTTTCGAAAGGGTTAACCCCGTCGGTTCGGTTTGAAATTCCTCTGTAAGAGAGACGAGGCAGTTCGGGAACAGATCCCCTGACCGTTTGCCGGCGCGTCAGGGGGCATTACCGCAGCAAGCTTCCATCCGCTCAACAGATCAGCCCCAGCCCGACCAGAGCAAGGTCACAGCCATCCCGTCTGACAGCCTTTCGCGCATTTGTCTGTGCACAGCCTGTGTACAGCTTGTGCACAGGCTGTGCACGTTCTGTGCGGCGCTGAACCCAGCAATTACTGGGTTTTTCACCCTGATCCGCCCAGATCGTTGCACAGCACCGCACGCTGCCGTTGCATGGCGCGGCTGACCACTCGCCTACGCATCGCACAAAAAAGTGCCCCCCGTGCGCTGCCACACACGGGGGGCTGATGTCAGGCGCGCCTTCTGCCGGGGCGCTGGCTGCTGCTCGGATAGGGCGCGGCCGGAACATGGGGACCGCGCAGCCAGCCTGACAAACGAATGGGGCCGGCCAAAGCCAGCCCCGCTATTCTTAGCTGCACCCAGAGGTGCCGCCGCAGGTGTTACACTTCATACAGGTGCCGTTGCGGACCAGCGTGTAATTGCCGCATTCGCCACAGGGATCGCCTTCGTATCCCTGCATCCGGGCCTTGGTGCGGGCATCCATGCTGGTTGTGGTCGCTGTCACACTTGCGGCCTGAAACACCGCCGCATCCTCGGCCATCCCGACGGCCATAGCCACCTGCGAGGCCCCGCCTTGCAGCACCATCAGTTCCTGCGGCAGACGCTTGCGCAGATAGCCCGCCGAACTGATTTGTTTCAGCATTGTCAGCGACTTAAGCTCGGCATTTTCGCTGACCGGGGCAACATTGGTCTGCCCTTCCTTTTCACCGCCGCCCAGTTCATCAAAACTGGCCCCCGCCGGTTTCACATGCGCCAGATCGGTGCGGTCCAGATAGCTGACGGCCAGTTCGCGGAACACATAATCCAGAATGGACGTAGCGTTCTTGATGCTGTCATTGCCCTGCACCATGCCCGCCGGTTCGAACCGGGTGAAGGTGAAGGCATCGACGAACTCCTCCAGCGGGACGCCGTATTGCAGGCCGACCGACACGGCGATGGCAAAGTTGTTCATCATCGCCCGGAAGCCAGCACCTTCCTTGTGCATGTCAATGAAGATCTCGCCCAGCTTGCCGTCGTCATATTCGCCGGTGCGCAGATAGACCTTGTGCCCGCCGACCACCGCCTTTTGCGTATAGCCCTTGCGGCGGCCGGGCAGTTTTTCCCGGTGGCTGCGGACCATTTCCTTGATGATGATCTTTTCGACCACCTTTTCCGCGATCACCGCCGCCTTTTCCTGCGGGCTGCCGGTTTCCAGAATTTCGGCGGCTTCATCGTCATCCTCGACCAGCGCAGAGGCCAGCGGCTGCGACAGTTTGGACCCGTCGCGATACAGCGCATTCGCCTTGATCCCCAGGCTCCACGACAGTTCATAGGCGGCCAGCGCGTCGGTGATGGTCGCGTCATTGGGCATGTTGATCGTCTTGGAAATCGCGCCCGAGATAAAGCTCTGCGCCGCCGCCATCATGCGGATATGGCTGTCCACCGACAAGTAACGAGTGCCGCGCTTGCCGCATTGGTTGGCGCAATCGAACACCGCGTAATGTTCGGGTTTCAGGAAGGGCGCGCCTTCCAGCGTCATGGTGCCGCACACATGGTCGTTGGCGGCGTCGATCTGCGCCTTGGTAAAGCCGAGGTGGCGCAGCAGGTCAAAGCCCGGATCGGCCAGCTTTTCCGCAGGAATGCCAAGGGTTTCGCGGCAAAAAGCTTCGCCCAGGGTCCATTGGTTGAACACAAAGCGGATGTCAAAAGCACTGGCCAGCGCGGCATCGACTTTTTCCAGCTCGCGCGGGCCAAAACCGTGGCCGGTCAGCGCGGTGTGGTTAATGCCGGGGCAGTTGCCAAGGCTGGCGTGGCCGACGGCATAGGCGATGATTTCCTCGATCTGGGCCGAGCCATAGCCAAGCGCGGTCAGCGCCGCAGGCACCGACTGGTTGATGATCTTGAAATAGCCGCCACCCGCCAGTTTCTTGAACTTGACCAGAGCAAAATCGGGTTCAATCCCGGTGGTGTCGCAATCCATCACCAAGCCGATGGTGCCGGTCGGCGCGATCACCGTGGCCTGCGCGTTGCGATAGCCATGCGCCTCGCCAAGACGCAGCGCGACGTCCCATGCGCTGCGGGCCAGATCGACCAGCCGCGCATCGGGGCAGTTCGCTGCATCCAGCGCGACCGGGTTGACGTTCACGCCCTCATAGCTGCCGTTATAGGCCGCCGCGCGGTGGTTGCGGATCACCCGCAGCATGTGGTCGGCGTTCTTGGCATAGCCGGGGAAAGCACCCAATTCGCCCGCAATTTCGGCACTGGTCGCATAGGAAACGCCGGTCATCAGCGCGGTCAGCGCACCGCACAGCGCCCGGCCCTGATCGCTGTCATAACCCAGCCCCATGTTCATCAAGAGGCCGCCGATATTGGCATAGCCAAGGCCAAGCGTGCGGAATTCATAGGACCGCTGCGCGATCTCCTTGGACGGGAATTGCGCCATCAGCACGCTGATTTCCAGCGTCAGCGTCCACAGGCGCGTGGCGTGGATATAGGCGTCGGCGTCGAATTGCCCATCCGCCCAGAAGGTCAGCAGGTTCATCGAGGCCAGATTACAGGCCGTATCGTCAAGGAACATATATTCGCTGCACGGGTTCGAGCCGCGGATCGCCCCATCCTCGGGGCAGGTGTGCCAGGCGTTGACCGTATCGTGGAACTGGATGCCCGGATCGGCGCAGGCCCATGCGGCATGGCCGATCTGGTCCCACAGCTCGCGCGCGCTGACGGTTTTCGCCACGCCGCCATCGGTGCGGCGCAGCAATTCCCACGGCTGATCCTCACGCACGGCTTGCAAAAAGCTGTCCGTCACCCGGACCGAGTTGTTCGAGTTCTGCCCCGACACGCTGATATAGGCTTCCGAGTCCCAATCGGTATCATAGGTCGGAAATTCAATCGAATCAAAGCCCTGCCGCGCATATTGCAGAACTCGGTTGATATAGGTTTCCGGGATCATCGCCTTTTTCGCGGCGCGGATCGCGGCTTTCAGCGCCGCGTTCTGTGCGGGGTCGGTCGCGGCATCAATCGCGCCATCCCATTCGCGGATTGCGGCGAAGATCTCGTTCAGCCGCGCCTCATGCGCCTTGGACCCGGCGACCAGCGAGGCAACCTTTTGTTCCTCGATCACCTTCCAGTTGATGAAGGCTTCGATGTCGGGGTGATCCATGTCGCAGATCACCATCTTGGCCGCGCGGCGGGTGGTGCCGCCCGATTTAATCGCGCCCGCTGCCCGGTCGCCGATCTTGAGGAACCCCATCAGCCCCGAGGATTTGCCACCGCCCGACAGCTTTTCCCCCTCGCCGCGCAAGGATGAAAAGTTGGTGCCGGTGCCGCTGCCGTATTTGAACAGACGCGCCTCGCGGACCCACAGATCCATGATCCCGCCCTCGTTCACCAGATCATCGCTGACCGACTGGATAAAGCAGGCGTGCGGCTGCGGGTGTTCATAGGCGCTGTCGGATTTGACCAGCTTGCCGGTCTTGTAATCGACATAGAAATGACCCTGCGACGGACCGTCGATGCCGTAGGCCCAATGCAGGCCGGTGTTGAACCATTGCGGGCTGTTCGGCGCGGCCATCTGCCGGGCCAGCATAAAGCGCATCTCGTCGTAATAGGCGCGGGCGTCGGATTCAGCGGTGAAATAGCCGCCCTTCCAGCCCCAATAGGCCCAAGCGCCGGCCAGACGGTCGAACACCTGCCGGGCGCTGGTTTCGCCGCCAAAGCGGTCCCCCTCGGGCAGCTTGGCCAGCGCGGCCTCATCGGGAACCGAGCGCCACAGGAATTCCGGCACGTCCTTTTCCCGCACCCGCTTCAGCACAGCCGGGATGCCCGCCTTGCGGAAATATTTCTGCGCGATCACGTCGCTGGCGACCTGCGACCAGCCCTTGGGCACCTCGACCTGATCGTTATGAAACACGACCTTGCCATCCGGGTTGCGGATTTCACTGGTGGTGGTGGTGAATTCGATGCCGCCGTAGGCGCCAGCGGCTTCGGTGGTGAAACGACGTTCGATCTTCATGCCTGCCCTCATGTCCCTGTCCCCGCTGCGGGGGGTTTCAAGCGGGCGAGTCGGGACATGGACCGCGCAACGGATCGTGCGCGGCGAAGGTCGAAACCACCAGTCCTGCCTAGCCCAAAATCTGATCCTGCCGCGAGGTCGGTGGCCGTTAGCCTGCCACCAGATATTGTGTCGCCGGGACCGTGCCCCACTACCTGCCGTGATCCGTCACAGCTTTCAACCAAATTTTTACAGTTTGGTAACCTCTTTTTACGTTGACAGAACGGCCCCGATTTGCCGCCCCCTTGTGCCGCAGTGCAGCGAGTCAATTCGTTAATAAATCGTCAACGAACGGGATTTCCCGAATGATCCGGCAGGGTTCCGGGCCGGGATTCACCAGTTTTCCACCGGGTTTTCCCCTGATTTACCCGCAGAATCCGGCACCTTGACCGCGTGTTCGGAACGCCACGTCTGCACCGAAAAAAATGACGCCGCCCCGCCTCAGAGGCGAATGGTGTCGCGGTCGGTCACGATCAGGTTCAGCGGCTGATCGAACGGACCAGCCGGCACCGCCGGCACTTCCTGACAGGCAAAGGCCAAACCGATGGCCGTCACCGGCCCGGCGGCGCGCAGCTGCGCCAGAGTCCGGTCATAATACCCGCCGCCATAACCGATCCGCTGCCCCGCACGGTCAAAGGCGGCCAGAGGCACGATCAGCACCTGCGGCACAACCACTGGCGCTGATTCGGGCGGGTGGTGGGTGCCGAACGGCCCGCCCTCCAGCGCGGCACCGGGCAACCATGCGCGAAAGATCAGCGGCACGTCGCGCCCCGGCACCACCGGCAGACACAATGGCCCGTCATGGGTGGCCATGGCAGGCAACGGGTCGGCTTCGCCGCGCATGGGCCAGTATCCGGCCAACACCTGCCCGGCAAAGGGCAACAGCGTCGCGCGTAACCGCGCAACCACTGCCCCGGCATCGCCGCCCTGTTCGGTCCGCGCGGCCAGCGCTGCCGCCCGTAATGCGGCCTTGCCGGTCACAACAGAACCACCGTCGCCAGCCCCAGAAATGCAAAAAAGCCGATCACATCGGTCAGCGTGGTGACAAAGGTGGGCGAGGCCAGTGCCGGGTCGGCCCCCAGCTTGTCCAGCGCCAGCGGCACCAGAATGCCGCCCACCGCCGCCACTGTCAGGTTGATAATCATTGCCGCGCCGATCACCCCGGCCAGCGCGGGGTCGCGGAACCAGATCCACGCCACCGCCGCGATGATGGCACCAAAGGTCGCGCCGTTAACCAGCCCTACCGCCGCCTCACGCATGACGATACGCCACATATTGGCAGCCGTCAGGCTTTTGGTGGCAAGGCCGCGCACCACGACCGTCAGCGTCTGCGTGCCCGCGTTCCCGCCGATCGAGGTGACGATCGGCATCAGCACGGCCAGCGCGACGATGCGGGCGATCGAATCCTCGAACAAGGCGATCACGGCGGCAGCCAGCAATGCGGTAAAGATATTCGCCCCCAGCCACGGCACCCGCTGGCGCACGGTTTCCAGCACCGTATCCGAAATCGAGCTTTCGTCGCCAACACCCGCAAGACGCAGAATATCCTCCTCGTGCTCTTCGTCCAGAACCGACATGGCATCGTCGATGGTGATGACGCCCACCAGCCGGTCGGCATCATCCACCACAGGGGCGGAAATCAGGTGATACTGGTTGAATACATAGGCCACGTCGCTTTCATCGGCGGTGGCGCTGATGGTGCGGAAACTGTCCTCGGTCAGATCGCGCATCGGTATGGCGCGCGGCGCGCTCAGCAACCGGCCCAACGTCACATAGCCGACAGGACGGTGCCGCGGGTCCACCAGAATGATGTGATAGAACTGTTCGGGCAGGTCATCTTCGTGCCGGCGCAAATAGTCGATGGCCTCGCCCGCCGTCCAGTGCTCGGGTCCGGTCACGACCTCGGACTGCATCAGGCGGCCCGCAGAATATTCGGGATAGGTCAGCGACTGCTGCACCGCCGCCCGGTCGGATTCGTCCAGCGCAGCAAGGATTTCCTCGCGCTCGCCTTCATCCATATCCTCGACCAGATCAACAACGTCGTCGCTGTCCATCTCGCGCACGGCTTCAGCCAGCACGTCGGGGGGCAGCGCCTCGATCACCTGATCGCGCACTGCCTCGTCGATTTCGGACAGAATCTCGCCGTCGATCTCAATCGAGTAGAGGTCCAGAAAGGTGCGGCGCTGTGCCGGGGTCAGGCGCTCGATAATGTCGGCAATGTCGGCACCGTGCATCGGCTCCAACAATTCTTCCAGCCGGGCGGCGTCCTGATCGACGATGGCCTGATTGATCTGGGCCAGCAACTCGCGCCGGGGCAGAAAATCGTCGTCATCATCCAGTTCGGCGGGGGCGGCCGGATCGGTCAGGACCGGCGCGGCGGTGTCATCGTCGTGCTTGCGGCTGTCGTCGGTCATAGACGCCCCCTGTCAGGCCGTTTGGTTCAGCAGCGCCAAAGCCGCGCGATGCAGTTCGGGCGTCGCCGCAGCGATGATCTGCCCCCCGCCAGAAGGATCGCCGCCCTGCCAGTCGGTCACGATCCCCCCCGCCGCGCGCACCACGGCAATCGGGGCCACCACGTCATAAGCCTGCAAACCGGCCTCGATCACCAGATCGACATGCCCCAACGCCAGCAGCGCATAGGCATAGCAATCCATACCATAGCGGGTCAGCCGCACCCGTCCGGCCACACGGTGAAACGCAGCGGCCTCGGCCGGGCTGCCCACCTCGGGGTAGGTGGTCATCAGCGTCGCCTGCGTCAGATCGCCGGTCTGCCGCACCCGCAGCGCCGTTTCGCCATGCGGCCCCGTCAGCCGCGCCAGACCCAGCCCGCCCTCGAACCGTTCGCCGGTATAGGGCTGGTCGATCAGCCCATAGATCGGGCCAGTGTCGTCACGCACCCCGATCAGCACGCCCCATGTCGGCGCGCCGCAGATAAAGGCACGGGTGCCGTCGATGGGGTCCAGCACCCATGTCAGCCCCGATTGACCGGGTTGCGCACCGAATTCTTCGCCCAGAATCGCGTCATCAGGGCGGCGTTCGACCAGAATCGCCCGCATCGCCTGTTCCGATGCACGATCCGCCGCTGTTACCGGGTCAAAACCGTCGGCCAGCTTGTTTTCCGCCGCCAGCGGGCTGCGAAACAAGGGCAGGATGGCCTGCCCCGCCTGATCGGCCAGCGCGTGGGCCGTGTCGATAATGGCGCGGTGATCGTGCTGTGGCATGGCTGTGTCCCGGTATCTGCGCCGGGCACCGGGGCGCCCGCGTGAGTTTGGCAACCTTGTGCCAGCATGATGGACAAAGGGAAAGGGGCGCGGTTCGATCCGCGCCCCTCCTCCCCGTGTGTTTTTTGACAGGTGGATCTGCCGCCCACTCTGCATTATGTGCATTTACTCGCTTAAGGAGAGTAAAGCGGTATTTGATTAACGCCCCCTCAGGCGGCGTCAGACAGCACCCGCGCCAGTTCGAAAATCTGCCGACGCTGCGCGGCGGGCATGGCGTAATAGGCCCGGACCAGTTGCAGCGCCTCTTTGTCGGCGATGATGTCGCCTTCGATCTGCTCCATGATCTGGCCTTCGTTCAGGCCGTCGAAGAAAAAGCTGACCGGCACGTCAACCGCCCGAGAAATATCCCACAAACGCGAGGCAGAAACGCGGTTCATCCCGGTTTCATACTTTTGAATCTGCTGGAACTTGATGCCAACCTTTTCGGCCAGCTGTTGTTGTGTCATCCCGATCATCCACCGACGATGACGGATACGCTTACCAACATGAACATCGACACCGTGTTTCATGACAACCTCTTATGCAATCTATGATGGGCCTACCCCAGCAAATTGCAATTTTCGAGCACCAATATGGTTAATAAGCCGTATCCTACCTAAAAAGACAGGTTATGCACTGCACATAGTGCAAATTTGTTGCCGCACGCGAAGGCAGCTACTATCCATCTGGAAACAAAGGCAGGAAATAAACCATGATGAAAGCAGCCAAGATAGAATCACAGGGCGAGACTCCACGCCTGATTGAGATCGCCGCGCCGCTTCCCGGTCCCGGCGACGTTCTGGTGCAGATGAAAGCCGCCGCGCTCAACTTTGCCGATCTTCTCAAGGCGCAGGGCCGCTATCAAGAGGCCGAGCCGTTCCCCTTCACGCCGGGGCTGGAGGGCGCGGGCGTGGTCATCAGCGCGCCGGACGACAGCGGGCTGACGCCTGGGATGCGGGTCGCGGTGAACTATCCCGGCACGCTGGCGGGGCAGATCGTCGTGCCGCCGGGTGCCTGTGTGCCAATCCCTGACGGGATCAGTGACGAACAGGCCGCAGGGTTCCAGATCGCCTATGGCACCAGCCATCTGGCCCTGACCTTGCGCGGCGATCTGCGTGCGGGTGAAACGCTGGCGGTTTTAGGGGCTGCCGGAGGCGTGGGCCTGACGGCGGTGCAGATCGGCGCGGTCATGGGCGCGCGGGTCATCGGTATCGCCCGCGGGGACGACAGATTAGCGGCCGTGCGTCAGGCCGGCGCGCACGAGGTTATCGACAGTGCCACCACCGGGGATCTGAAGCAGGCACTGCGCGATCTGGGCGGGGTTGATGTCGTCTATGATCCGGTCGGCGATGCGCCGGGGCTGGAGGCCTTTGGCGCGCTGCGACCGGGTGGACGGCATCTGGTCATCGGGTTTGCCGGGGGCAAGCCGCCAGCCCTGCCGCTGAACCACGCGCTGGTCAAGAACATCGCCATCCACGGCTTTTACTGGGGCGGCTATCGCAAGCTGGATGGCGCCGCGCTGCGCACCAGCCTGACAGACCTGTTCGCAATGGCCGCCGACGGACGCCTGCCACCGCTGGCGCAGGAAACCCTGCCGCTTGACCGCGTGGCCGAAGGCTTTGCCCGGCTGCGGGACCGCGCCTCGACGGGAAAGGTGGTCATCACCCTGTGAGATGCGGCATTTTATACACTTGCGGCATTGAAAAAACGGCCCGGTCAGACAATATAGCCGTGTAACGAACGGGGGCCGTGCCCCCTACGCCGATACGGATTAACGGGAGAGTCAGATGGCAGAATACAACACCTTCCGCACGGCCCAGGGCGGTGTGGCACAGCAGGCCGCAATCGACGAGGGTCTGCGTTCCTACATGAACCGCGTCTATGGGCTGATGTCGGTGGGCATGGGCGTGACCGCAGTGGCCGCCTATGGCATTTCGCAGGCTGCGGTGTCGGCCAACGGCACGCTGTCGCCGCTGGGTGTGGCGCTGTATACCAGCCCGCTGAAATGGCTGGTGATGTTCGCACCGCTGATTATGGTCTTTGCCTTTGGCGCGGCGCTGAACCGGCTGTCGGTGCAGGGCGCGACTGTTCTGTTCTATGCCTTCGCCGCCATCATGGGCGTTTCGATCAGCTCGATCTTTCTGGTGTTCACCGGCACGTCCATCGTGCAAACCTTCCTTGTGACGGCCATCGCCTTTGCCGGGCTGTCGCTGTGGGGTTATACCACCAAGAAAGACATTTCGGGCTGGGGCAGCTTCCTGATTATGGGCGTGATCGGCCTGATCGTCGCCTCGATCGTGAACATCTTCCTGCAATCGTCGGGGATGCAGTTCGCCATCTCGATTTTGGGCGTGCTGATCTTTGCCGGTCTGACCGCCTATGACACCCAGAACATCAAAAACACCTATCTGCAAATGCGCGACAGCGGCGATGAATTCGTAGGCAAGACCGCGATCATGGGTGCGCTGAAACTGTATCTGGATTTCCTGAACCTGTTCATGTTCCTGCTGCAATTCATGGGCAACCGCGAATAATCGCCGCCCCATACAGACCAAAAGGCCGGGCCACATGCCCGGCCTTTTTCGTTGGTTAATGCAGGCTGCAAGCGCCCCGGCAAGCCTTTGATTAATAATGGAATATGGCGATCCCGGAAGGAATCGAACCCTCAACCTGCCGATTAGAAGTCGGCTGCTCTATCCAGTTGAGCTACGGGACCGCTGCGCCGCTTGTGCGCCAAGCAGGCGGCAGGATCAAGTCTCCGATACCCTGCATTCCGTCAGCAGATCGGCGGCATCGCCATCAGGCCCATAAAAGAACATCCCGTCATCGCCTTTGGCGTGCAGCTCATACGGGTGTGCCTCATCGACCGAGCGATAGCGGACGCCCGAGCCAGACACCACCTGAATCATGGCGATCTGCTGTCCATCTATATGGGCAACAGCAAAGGATTCGCCCGTGGGAATAAGGACATAGGCCACCGGCACCTGCGTCCCGCGTTCACAGGTGAACACCACCTGCGAGATGAAAGCCCCGTCCTCGGGGCGGTTGGTCTGCTCCTGCGCCAGCGCCAGCGCGGGCGAGGCCGCCAGCAGAGCAGCGAGTAGAGAAAATCGTGCAGTCATGATGAAACCCTTTGATTGGACGGCAATGACAATCACAGCGCCCGCGCCATGAATACGCTGTTCGGATCGGCCCGGTAATCGCCGAACGGATCACATTCCTGAAATCCGGCCCGCGCATACAAGGCCCGCGCCGCGTCAAAGCTGGGCTGCGACCCGGTTTCCAGTGACAGGCGCGACAGCCCGGCGGCCCGCGCCTCGGCGATCAGATGATCCAGCAGGCGGCGCGACAGCCCGCGTCCGCGCGCCTCGGCCAGAACATGCATGGATTTGATCTCGCCTTGCGCGGGGGCGATTTCTTTCACCGCCCCCATTGCGACCGGCGACCCGCCATCGCGCAGCACGAAAAAGGCAATGCCCGGCGCGTCCAGATCGCCGCGATCCATCATGTGAATTGATTCAGGCGGCGTATCGACGTGGCAGTGGTGATGATGCCGCGCGAACAGGATCGCCAGATCATCCGCCAGCGGGCTTTCCCGTGAGATCGTCAGTGCGTCCACGGTGCACGCCGGTCGGTGGCGAAGTTTTCGCCATAGCCGCGCGGACGGATGTTGGCCGCCCGCGGATGCGGATCGCGCAGCACATACTCCAGCCCGTGTTCGCGGGCGTAATCTTCGGCCTGCTTGCGGGTTTCGAATGTCAGCCGCACCTGGCTTTGGGTATCGTCGCTGCTGGTCCAGCCCATCAGCGGGTCGATGTCGCGCGCATCGGCATGGGGAAATTCCAGCACCCACCCTTTGGTGCGGGCAGTGCCCGATTGCATGGCATTGCGGGCGGGCTGATAGATGCGAACGCGCATGGCGATATTCCCTTGACTGGCGGACGCGTAATTTATCGCCAAAGCGGGCGCGCGGATCAAGCCCCCGGAACGATTTGCCGCGCCAGCCGTTGCCCTGTCACAACCCGACCACAACACACAGCCGAACCCCGAGGACAACATGAAACGCATACTTTTCGCCATCCCCACCGCCCTGATGCTGGCCACCCCTGCCCTTGCCCAGTCAGAACCGCAAGGACTGGTCGCGCAGATCGCCGGGCCAGATGGCGCCGATATGGGCAGCGTCGCCGCCGCGCCCACGCCATCGGGCACCTTGCTGCTGACCATCTTTCTGAAAGGGCTGGAACCGGGCATCCGCGCCATCCACATCCACGAAACCGGCGCCTGCGAAGGGCCTGATTTCACCTCGGCCGGGGGGCATCTGGCCAATGGTCACGATCATGGCGTCATGGCCGATGGTGGCCCGCATCCGGGCGACCTGCCCAATATCCACGTCCCCGACAGCGGCGAAGTGCGGCTGGAACTGTTCGCACCCGGCCTGACCACTGACATGCTGACCGATGCCGACGGGGCCGCCTTTGTCATCCACGCACAGGCCGATGACTACACAGGCCAGCCCACCGGCAATGCTGGCGACCGGATCGGCTGCGGCGTTTTCGCGCCCGCGCAAAATTGAACTCTATCGCTGCTGGCGCGTTAACCCGCCACCAGACATCTTGTCACGGGAGGAAAACATGAAATCCACCAAACTGCTGTCCCTCATCGCCGCCCCGGCCCTGCTGGCCGCCTGCACCGTGGTCCAGCCGGTCGAAACCGTGCCGGTTCCTGTCCCGGTCGTGCCTGCGGGCGATACCTGCAATGCCGCCGCCTATCAGGCCTTCGTGGGCCAACGCTCGCCCGAAATCAGCCTGCCCGCCGGGACCGAGTTCCGCCACTATCGCAGCGGTGATCCGGTGACGATGGATCACGTTCCCACGCGGCTGAATTTTGAATATGATCGCCGCGGCGTCCTGACCGTTGTGAAATGCGGCTGATAACCACAAAAGCGGGGCGGGCAGCAATCGCCCGCCCTGATCCCAAAACAAAGGAGCCCGAATGCCCCCGCTGTTGCGCGCCCTCCCCCTTGTCATGATCGCTGGTGCCTGCGCCGCCCCGTCGTCGGGGCCGCCGCGCATCACCTTGTCAGCCAACACCTGCGACACCGGCGCGCCCCCGGCCATTACCGGCATGAACGTGGGCGAGGTCTTTGCGGGCACCGGCCAGCGCATGGTCATCGTCCCGCCGGGTATAACCCCGCCCGCCGATTATCGGTCGGGTCGTCTGGTGGTGTTCGTTGATGACAAGGGCTGGATTCAGCGCGCCGAATGCCGCTGACACGGCTTTTTGTTTGCCCCAACACCCCGGCCCGAGGCATCTTGAGGCGTGCATCGCCACAGGATCAGCGGCAGATACCGCATCACCCGCGCCGCTTTGACCGCTTGTTTCCACCGCGCTGACCCGCGCGACCGGCGGTGCTGCGGCCACTGGCCTTCCTTGCATCTTCAGCCGCCTCCTCGATCACGGACTGCCGCGCCAGCGGATCATCCGCCACCGCCAGTTCCACCGCCTCAAGCCGCCTGACCTCATCGCGCAGCCGCGCAGCCTCTTCGAACTCCAGGTTCTCGGCGGCCTTGTGCATCTGCGCCCGCAGCGCATCCAGATGCGCGGCAAGGTTGGCGCCAACCATGGGCCGGTCCACCTTGGCCGTCACCCGCGCCTGATCGGTATCACCCTGCCACAGCCCGGCCAGAACATCATCCACGTTCTTACGCACGGTCTGCGGAGTGATGCCATGTTCCTCATTATAGGCGATCTGCTTGACCCGGCGACGCTCGGTCTCGGCCAGGGCGCGTTCCATGCTGCCGGTGATCTTGTCGGCATACATGATAACCCGGCCATCGGCATTCCGCGCCGCCCGGCCAATCGTCTGAATCAACGAGGTTTCCGACCGCAGGAACCCCTCCTTGTCGGCATCCAGAATGGCGACCAGCCCACATTCGGGAATGTCCAGCCCTTCGCGCAAAAGGTTGATCCCGATCAGCACGTCAAAGGCCCCCAGCCGCAGATCGCGCAGAATCTCGATCCGTTCGATGGTGTCGATGTCGCTGTGCATGTAACGCACACGAATGCCCTGCTCGTGCAGATATTCGGTCAGATCCTCGGCCATGCGCTTGGTCAGGGTCGTGACCAGCGTGCGCATCCCGGCGGCACTGACCTTGCGCACCTCGTCCAGCAGATCGTCCACCTGCATGTCAACCGGGCGGATTTCGATCACCGGATCCAGCAGGCCGGTGGGGCGGATGACCTGTTCCGTAAACACGCCGCCGCTCTGATCCAATTCCCACTTCTGCGGCGTTGCCGAAACAAACACCGACTGCGACCGCATCGCGTCCCATTCCTCGAACTTCAGTGGACGGTTATCCATGCAGGACGGCAGGCGGAAACCATGTTCCGCCAGCGTGGCCTTGCGGCGATAGTCACCGCGATACATCCCGCCGATCTGCGGCACAGAGACGTGCGATTCATCGGCAAACACAATGGCATTGTCGGGAATGAACTCGAACAAGGTCGGCGGCGGCTCGCCCGGCGCGCGCCCGGTCAGATAACGGCTGTAGTTCTCGATCCCGTTGCAGACGCCGGTCGCCTCCAGCATCTCAAGGTCGAAATTGGTCCGCTGCTCCAGCCGCTGCGCCTCCAGCAACTTGCCTTCGGCCTGAAACTGTTCCAACCGCTTGACCAGTTCCGCACGAATGCCTTTGATCGCCTGCTGCAAGGTCGGGCGCGGCGTCACATAATGGCTGTTGGCGTAAATCCTGATCTGCCGGAAAGTATCGGTTTTTTGCCCGGTCAGCGGGTCGAACTCGATGATCCCCTCCAACTCATTGCCAAAGAAATCGAACCGCCACGCCCGGTCCTCAAGGTGAGCGGGCCAGACCTCGATCACATCGCCACGCACCCGGAACCCGCCACGCTGAAACGACGCATCCAGCCGCCGATACTGCTGCGCCACCAGCTGGCCGATGAATTCGCGAATGTCATAGGACTGGCCCACAACCATATCCTGCGTCATCGCCGAATAGGTCTCGACCGAGCCGATACCATAGATGCACGATACCGAGGCCACGATGATGACATCATCACGTTCCAGCAAGGCCCGCGTCGCGGAATGGCGCATCCGGTCGATGGCCTCGTTGATCTGCGATTCCTTCTCGATATAGGTGTCCGACCGCGCCACATAGGCTTCGGGCTGATAATAGTCGTAATAGGATACGAAATATTCCACAGCGTTATCGGGGAAGAACCCCTTGAATTCGCCATATAACTGCGCGGCCAATGTCTTGTTCGGGGCCAGAATGATCGCTGGGCGCTGCGTTTCCTCGATCACCTTGGCCATGGTAAAGGTCTTGCCGGTGCCCGTGGCCCCCAGCAGAACCTGATCCCGCTCACCCGCCAGAACCCCCGCGGACAATTCGGCAATCGCCGTGGGCTGATCGCCCGCCGGCTGAAATTCGCTGTGCATGACAAAACGCCGCCCGCCTTCCAGCTTGGGGCGGGTGACTTCGGCGAAGCGGGCGACAGGCGCGTTGGTGTTGTTATGTCCCATAGCGCAAAGGTGTGTGCGCGCCACAAAAAGTCAACGCCCACCCCTGACAAAACCCGTCAGCATCTTCTGTCCGCAAATATCCCGGGGGTGAGCGCCGGAACGGCGCGAGGGGGCTGGCCCCCTATTTGCCCAGCACATCCTTTAAAAACGACAGCGCCACCGACAATCCGTCGGGCGCGATGCCATGGCCGGTGCCCTTCATCACATGGCCGTAAACGGTAAATCCGGCCCCGCTCAGCGCCTCGCCCGCCAACCCCATATCGGCAAAAGGCACCATCGGATCGGCATCGCCATGGACCAGCAGCACCGGCGGTTTCACCCGCACCTCGTTCAGCCGTTCCGGCGCCAGCAACCGCCCGGAAAAGCCGACGATCCCCGCCACCGCCTGATCGCGGCGTGGCAGCACATACAACGCCATCATTGTGCCCTGCGAAAAGCCGATGATCGCCATGCGATCTGCCGTCAGCCCCTCGTCCGTCAGCACCTTATCCAGAAAGTTGTTCAGATCGACAATGGATTGCTCCATCGACGCGCGCGCCTGATCCTCGGACGATCCGTCCAGCCAGGGGATCGGAAACCATTGATAGCCCATCGGATTGTTGGCGCAGGGTTCCGGGGCGTCGGGGGCGTAAAAGGCTACGCCCGGCAGATGCGGCGACAGCGGATCGGCCAGCCCCAGCAAATCAGCGCCATCCGCACCATAGCCATGCAGGAACACCACCACAGCATCGGCATCCGCCGGTCCTTTGCGGGCAAATTTCAGTTCACGGCTCATTTCACACCCTCGCGGCCCTTTGTCATTCGGTAATAGGCCCACAGCCCCCGCGCCGCAACCGCACGCCATGGCCGCCATGGCTCGGCCAGCGCCATCAGCGCCCTGGCGGAAGGCCGCGCGGGCAGATCATACATCAGCCGTGCCGACTCTTGCAGGGCCAGATCGCCCGAGGCCAGCACATCCGCCCGGCCAAGCGCGAATTTCAGGTAAATCTCGGCGGTCCAGTGGCCCACGCCGGGCAAGGCCACCAGCGCCGCCATCGCCTGATCGTCAGGCAGATCGCGCAGCCCCGGCCAATCGACGTCCGCCGCTGCAATGCCTTTCAGGTAACGCACCTTGGGCCGCGACAGCCCTGCCGCGCGCAGATCATCCTCGGACGCCGCCGCAACCGCCGCCTGATCCAACAGCCCCGCCGCCTGCATCCGCGAGGTAATAGCCGCCGCGGCGGCTACCGAAATCTGCTGGCCAATCACCGCATCGCAGATCGCCCCGAACCCGTCGGCCCTGCGGCGCAAGGGCAAAGGCCCAAGCTGCGGCAAAACCCGCGCCCAGACCGGGCAAACCGCTGCCAGATAATCACAGCCTTCATCCAGATCCGCCTGCGCGGCGATGATCCTCACCGGCCCAGTCGACCGGCACGCCCGCCCCGCCGTTGCGGGGGGGCCGCCTTTACTGCCACGCCTTCGGTCAGCACCGCGACCATCGGATGCGCCACACCGGCAGGCAGCGCCTTGGGGGCATAGCTGTCGATGACCAGCCGCATCGCCGCCGCAGCATCGACACCATCGGGCAGCGACAGCGCCCAATCGACAAAGATCGACCGGCATTCGGCGGCGGTGATCCCCTCGATACGAAAACTTTCGCGGATCAGCCCCTTGGGATCGGCGCGCGACAGATCAAGCGGATCAGACATGATATTCCGTCGCCTCCAGCCGCAGCCGCGTTTCCCATGCGTTCGAGATATGCGCTCGGATCGCCGCATCGGCCCCCGCCGCATCCCCCGCCGCAATCGCATCAATCACGGCCTGATGTTCGTCCAGCGCCGCATTCCCGCGCCCCTCTGCGGCCAGCGAGGTGCGCGCCATCAGCGCCATCGAGCGATGCACCAGATCAAGCTGCTGCACCAGATAACGGTTATGCGAGGCCAGATGAATCTGCCGGTGAAACCGCCGGTTGGCCCGCGCCAGCGCCTCGGGGTTATCGACCGCGGCGTGATCTTCGGCCACCATCTGCGCCAGCACCCGGACTTCTTCCGGGGTGGCGTGGCGGGCGGCCAGACGCGCGGCCAGCGCCTCTAATTCGGCGCGGACGGTATAAAGCTCGGCCAATTGGTTGTGATCCAGCGTCGCCACGATCAGGCTACGCCCGTCGCGCACCAGCATCGCCTGCGTTTCCAGCCGTTGCAGCGCCTCGCGCACCGGGGTGCGGGACACGCCGAACCGCTCGGCCAGTTCCGATTCGACCAGCCGGTCGCCGGGCCGGTAATACCCCGCATCAATCGCGGAAAGGATCAGGGTGTAAGCATCTTTCATCCCGGCACCTTCTGTCTGAACCGCCGTGATTGCAACCCGCCGCCCGCGCGCCTAATGACAAGACATGGATTTCGCCCGCGTCGAGTGCTGGATCTTTGATCTGGACAACACCCTGTATCACCCAAAGGTCCGCCTGTTCAGCCAGATCGAACAGCGCATGACGGCCTATGTCATGCGACTGCTGAATCTTCCCGAAGATCAGGCCAGCCAGTTGCGTCAGGATTACTGGCGCCACCACGGCACCACGCTGGCCGGGCTGATGGCCGAACATGGCATCGACCCGCACGCCTATCTGGACGAGGTGCATGACATCGACTTTTCCGGCCTGTCGCCCGATCCCGGCCTTGCCGCCGCCATCGCCGCGCTGCCAGGGCGCAAAATCGTGCATACCAACGCCGATGCCGCCTATGCCGGCCGCGTGCTGGCCCATCGCGACCTGCCGGTGTTCGAGGCGATCTACGGCGTCGTCGAAACCGGCTTTCACCCAAAACCCGACCCGCGCGCTTATGCCGCAGTTCTGGAAACGCACGGTATCGACCCGACTCGCGCCGCCTTTTTCGAAGACGACCCCCGAAATCTGATGATTCCGCATGAATTGGGCATGGCAACCGTGCTGGTCGGCAACGGTCGCCACGGCCCGGACGAGTTGACCCAAGACACGATCCACGGCAAACATGTGCAGCATCAGACACACGACCTGACCGCCTTTTTGCTGGCGATCGCCGCGACGATGCCGGAACAGGAACCGGGCGGCCCCCGCCATACAGACGAAAGGACCAAGGAATGAGCGATCACGAAACCACCATGACCCCCGAAGAGCTGGCCGCACAGAACCGCGCCGAAAACCGCCTTGCCGCAGCCATCTTTGCCTGTATCGCGGGCATCGTGGTGGTGCTGGCATTTCTGGTGATTGTCGTCGGCCCACAGATGCTGGGCTTTATCGGCCTGGCTGGCACGGTGCTGTTCTTTGTCATCATGCTGGCCTTTACCGCCGGGAAATAGGCGGACCACCGGGGCTGCCCAGCCATGGGCAGGTCTCACGAACAAGGTGCGCGATGCAGGCAGATCACCACGTTGACATTCTGGTTTCCGGCGGCGGCCCCGCAGGGCTGATCGCCGCGGCCGCCTTTGGGGCCGAAGGCTTTTCGGTGCTTTGCGTCGATCCCGCCCCGCCGATCACCGACGAAGATACCCAAGGATCGGACCTGCGCACCACCGCCTTTCTGACGCCCTCGGTCGATCTGCTGAACCGTATCGGGCTGTGGCCACGCCTTGCCCCCCACGCCATGCCGCTGCAAGTGATGCGGATCGTCGATGCGGGCGGCACGCATCCCGATCCCCGCCTGACCCGCGATTTCAACGCCGCCGAACTGGGTGACGCGCCGTTCGGCTGGAACCTGCCCAACTGGCTGATCCGGCGGGAAATCGTCGCACGGTTGGATCAGTTGCAAAACACCCGTTTTCTGCCCGGCACCGGCACCGCCGCGCTGACCGTTCGCGACGAAGCGGCCTTTGCCACCCTGACCGACGGCAGCCGCGTCCGCGCGCGTCTGGTCGTTGCCGCCGATGGTCGTAACTCACCCGTGCGTCAGGCCATGGGGATCGGCGTGCGCACAATCCGCTATGGCCAAAAGGCACTGGCCTTTGCCGTCACCCACGACATTCCGCACAACAACGTTTCGACCGAAATCCACCGCTGGGGCGGCCCCTTTACGCTGGTGCCCCTACCCGACCGCGACGACAAGCCCTGTTCCGCCGTGGTCTGGATGGAGCGTGGCACCGAAACCGCCCGCCTGCGCGCCCTGCCAACAGCCGATTTCGAGGCCGAACTGAACGCCCGTTCGGCCGGTGTGCTGGGCCATTTGCGTCAGGCCACGCGGCTGACCGAATGGCCGATCATCAGCCAGATCGCCGACCGCTTCAGCGCCCCACGCACCGCCCTGATCGCCGAAGCTGCGCATGTCGTGCCGCCCATCGGCGCACAGGGCCTGAACATGAGCCTGGCCGATCTGTCAGCCCTGATCGAGCTGTCACGTAACGACCCCGGCAGCCACGACAGCCTGACCCGCTATCACCGCAGCCGCCGACCCGAGGCACTGGCCCGGCTGGTCGGCATCGACGCGCTGAACCGCGCCAGCATGGTCAACCTGCGCCCGCTGCGCGACCTGCGGGCGGCGGCTTTGGGCGGGCTATATGGCATCGCCCCGGTGCGGCGGATGATGATGCGGGCCGGTCTGGGCGTGCGCTGACACGCCCTCTGCTGAAACCCGCGCAGCCCCGAATGCACGACGGCATGGCTTTCTGTTTGTCCCAATACGCGCCTTTGGGCAAAACATAAGCCGCCCCCACAACGCCGCCCGCACCGCAAAAAGCCCGGCGCGAACCGGGCTTTCCACACAGCGTCATATCCGGCAAAATCGCCGCTCACTCAGTCCAGCGCACCGCCGTCAGGTCGTTCGACTGGTTCGGGCTGTTCGCCCACAGCCCTTCGATCCGGGCATCGGCAACAGCGGTCTTGCCAAGCTGGAACAGGAACGCGTTGACATAATCATCCGCGATCATTTCCTGCGCCTGCCGCAACAGGGCGCTGCGCTGATCGGCATCCACGGTCTGCGACAACTGATGCATCAGCGCCACGAACTCGGGCCTAGCATAGCGGAAATAGTAATCCTCGCGGGCATAAACATCTATGTCCATCGGCTCGGTATGGGCGACGATGGTCAGGTCAAAGTCGCCGCCTTTGAACACCGTTTCCAGCCATTGCGCCCATTCCATATTGGTGATCTCGGTCTCGATCCCGACCGCACGCAGCTGCGCCGCCAAGATCTCGCCACCGCGGCGGGCATAGGTCGGGGGCGGCAGGGCCAGACGCAGGCGCAGGTTCTCGACGCCCGCCTCGGCCAGCAGCGCGCGCGACTGATCGGGATCATAGGCGGAACGGTCGGTCAGATCGACGTAATCTGGATGGTGCGGCGCAAAATGGCTGCCGATGGGGGTGCCACGGCCAAACATGGCCCCATCAATCAGTTCCTGACGGTTGATGGCATGGGCTATAGCCTTGCGCACCTGCACATTGCCCAGCGGCGCACGGGCGTTGTTCATCGCCAGAATCGTCTCACCCTCGGTGGTGCCGACGATCACCTGAAAACGCGGATCAGCCTCGATCTGCGGCAGAGTTTCCGGCGCGGGATAGTTGGGGAAGGCGTCCACATCCCCTGCCATCAGCGCCGCATAGGCCGCCGTCGGGTCGCTGATAAAGCGAAAGGTCGCCTCGCGCAGTGCCGGTTTCTCGCCCCAGTAGCCGTCAAAAGCGGTCAGAACCACCCGATCCCCCTGACGCCATTCCGCCAATCTGAACGGCCCGGTGCCCACGGGATTAGTCGCGATCTGATCGACCGAGGCCGGGTCTACCATCACCGCATCGCCCCATGACATCTTGAACGGAAAGTTCCCGTCCGGCTGCGACAAGGTGACGCGCACGGTCAGCGGGTCCACCGCCTCGACGCTCTCGATGCCTTCGAACAGCACTTTTTGCGCATTGGTCGAATCAGCGGCGCGGGCGCGATCCAGCGTGAACACCACGTCGCTGGCGTCAAAATCGGCACCGTCATGGAATTTCACCCCCTCGGCCAGATGAAACACATAGACCCGGCCATCTTCCTGAACATCCCAACGGGTCGCCAGGGCGGGCAGAATCGCGCCATCCGGGCCGACACGGGTCAGACCCTCGAACAGGTTGGCGTAAACCACCTCGTCCACAGCGGCGGCGGCACCGCTGGTCGGGTCAAGGTTTGGCGGCTCAAGCACCATGCCAAGCGTGATTGTATCCTGCGCAGCCAGCGCGCCCCCCACGCTCAGCACCAGCACAAGCGCCGACGACTTTAACAGATCCAGCATGGCTCCCCCTTGTTGCTGCGGGGAACCTTAGCCGCAGCGCAGCGTCGATCAAGCCCTTTCCGGCAGAAATTGCTGCACCGCGCCCGCCAGCACCAGCCAGAGCGAGGTTATCATCAGTCCCCAATGCGCCCAGCTTGCGGCGTGGAAATCAACGATCACCGCCCAGATCGCGAATACGACCCAGCCAATCGCCATCGGCAGCGTGATCGCGCGCCAGCGTTCCGTGCGCACGGGGTGAACGAATTTGACATTGGTGAACATCGTGACGCCCAGCACCACCACCAGCAGCAGGCTGATGATCCAATGCGGATGCAGCGCGAACAGCACCAGCACCACCATATTCCAGCACGCAGGAAACCCCGCAAAGGAGTTATCCCGTGTTTTCATGCGCGTATCGGCGAAATATATGACACTGCCGTAAACGATCACAATGATCGCGACCCAACCCGTCCAACCATCCAGCAGCCCGGATTTGAACAGCGCATAGGCCGGGATGAACACATAGGTCAGATAGTCGATAATCAGGTCCATCAGCACGCCGTCATAGGTCGGCCAGTTCTGCTTGACCTCGTATTTCCGGGCCAAGGGGCCGTCCACGCCATCCACAACCAGCGCCACGACCAGCCACCAGAACATCAGCGACCAGTTTTCCTGAACCGCTGCCAGCATGGCCAACATCGAAAGGACCGCTCCTGTGGCGGTCAGCAGGTGAACGGACAATGCCTTGAAACGCAGTTGCATCCGGCCTTTTCGCAGGTTGCACCCCGCACCGCAAGTCAGCGCAGAATCGGCGGCCCTTTCGGGCGCGGCGGTTTGGGCGCGGGTTCCGGCGGCGTCAGATCAAAGACCAGCGCCCCGGACGGGGTCGCATCGACAAAGCCAATATCCACGCCGCCCGGTTGCGACGGCAGAAAGGCCAGCGTTTCCGACAGCGCCTTGGCGATAGCGGGTTGGCGCGCAGGCTCGGCCCCCGCGATGAGCAACACATGGCCATCGCCTGCCCCGGCCAGCGCCGCACCAGCGATCAACCCGCGCAGATCGGCCAACCGCTCGGCCAGCGGGCCAGCCAGTGCGGCTACCGTATCGGGACGCGGCGGACCTGCCGCCAGTCGCGATTCATCCGCCACGGGCGCACTGGCCAGCGCCGTTTCCAGCCAGCCCAGCGTTTGCGCATCCAGCAGCATTTCCGACGGCGCGCCGGGATTGATCAGCAGCCCAACCCCCTCGGCCCGCAGCATCGCGGCCAGCACCCGCCCCGGCAATGCGGCATAGGCCACCGGGCCACCCAGAAACCCGGCCAGCCGTGATTCTTCGTCCGCGGCCAAGGCAACGCGCGCGCCCGGCAGATCGAAGATGCGCAGATCGACGGTGTCGCCCGCAGGCTCGACCGTCAGGGCCACCGACAATTCGGTATCCGCCAGACGCGACAGAATGCGCGCGCGGGCGGGCGCGTCGGCCTGATGAAACGGGGTCTGGCACAGATCATCCAGCGCGGTCATTGCAGAACCTCCTTGATGGCTTGCCGCAGATCCGGCAGCAGATCGGTGCCGAACCACGGGTTGCGTTTCAGCCAGCCCGTATTGCGCCAGCTTGGGTGAGGCAAGGGGAACATGCCCGCCGGGGCTGCACGCCATGCCGCCACCGTCGCCGTCACATCCCGCGCGCCCATGTGCCAGCGGATCGCCGCCCCGCCCACCAGCAAGGTCAGACGTGGCGACAATTCAGCCATGACCCGCGCCCGCCATGTCGCGGCACAGATCGGCGGCGGCGGCAGGTCAGCCCCGCGCGCATTATAACCTGGAAAGCAAAAGGCCATCGGCACGATGGCAATGCGGTCACGGTCGTAAAAGGTCGCCTCGTCCACCCCCATCCAGTCGCGCAGCCGGTCTCCAGAGCGGTCGGCAAAGGGCCGCCCGGCCAGATGCACCCGCATCCCCGGCGCCTGCCCGACGATCAGCAACCGCGCACCGGGCCGGAACCACACCACCGGACGCGGCTGATGGTGCGTGGCCGTCACGGCAAAGCGGTCTGCGCATAATCGGCAGGCGCTGATCTGCTGGACAAGATCGGTCATGAAACGAGTCTCTGGTAACGAATTCTAAGGGGAATCATGCCAATGTGGACAGGATGACCACTTGGACCTATTTACTGGCAACCCTGAAGAAATGGTAACGCGGCGCAGAATGCTGGAATTTGACAACGTGTCCAAGTCCTTCTGGACCGGCGCACAGCGCAAGGTGATCCTTGATGATGCCTCGTTCCGGGTGGAACTGGGCAATTCGCTGGGGATTCTGGCACCCAATGGCACCGGAAAAACGACGCTTATCAACATGATGTGCGGGCTGGAAAAACCCGACGATGGCGACATCCGCACCACCTGTCGGGTGTCGTTCCCGCTGGGGTTCATGGGCGGGGTGGTCAGCCGGCATTCCGCGCATGAAAACGCCCGTTATATCGCCCGGATCTATGGGCTGGACCCGGATTATGTATCCGCCTTTTGCCGCTGGCTGACTGACATCGGCGAATATTTCGACATGCCGGTGGGCACTTATTCAGCCGGGATGCGGTCGCGGTTCACGCTGTCGCTGCTGCTGGCACTGGAATTCGACATCTACCTGATCGACGAAGGCATGCCGCAAAGCACGGATGCCGAATTCAACCGCAAGGCCGGGGCGGTGCTGTATGACCGACTGCGCAACTCGACCGTGATCGTCGTGTCGCACCAGCCCTCGACGATCGAGAAATTCTGCCGCTCGGCCGCGATCATGCGCGACGGGCGGCTGTATATGTTTGAAACTCTGGACGAGGCCAAGCAATATTATGACTACACCGCCTAAGGCCCGTCGCTTTCATCTGGACCGCAGCGAATCCATGTCCGGCGCGGCCGAGGGGCAGCAAACGCCACCCAATGCCGCCGCACCCGGCATCCGGGTCGAGGTTCACCGCAAAACCGATCAACCGCCGCGCTTTGCGCACCCGCTTTCCGGTGCGGCCGATTCTGCGGCGGGCGATTCAGGCGCGCGCGACCGGATGATGCAGACTGAACAGGTCGAGGATGGGTTTGGCGACATGCGCTTTCCCGGTGCTGAAGCGAAGCCGCCTCAATCAGACGCCCCGGCCCAGGTCACAGGCGATGAGCTTGAGGCCAAACTGAGCGCGATCCGCGCCGAAAAGCTGACCGAACGGCAGCTGCGAATTGCCCGTCGTATCGCGACCATGCACCAAATCAGCGTCTCATCCGACGAAGAAGCCGTGCTGCGGCTGCGTGAACGCGGCATCGACCCCTCGCATCGTGCGGCGGTCGGACGCATCCTTTCGACCGAGGGCAGCAAGGCGCAGGCCGCGCCCGCCGCGAACACGCCGGTGCCTTTGCCGCGCATCCTGGTGCCCGCCCCGGCCCCCGCCGCCCCGACGCCGAAACCGACCCTTCCCTCGCGCGAGGAGATGACCGAGGAACGCCGGGCCGCCGAAATCCACCGTATCCAACAGGAAATCGCCGCCCGCCGCCGCCGCCGCATGGTGATGCTGGTGGCGCGTCTGATGGTGTTCGTTTTTCTGCCAACCGCGGTCATGGGCTGGTATTACTTCCGCGTCGCCACGCCGCTGTATGCGACTTATACCCAGTTCCTGATCCAACAGGCCGAGGGTGGCGGCGGCAGCGGTCTGGGCGGGCTGTTTTCCGGCACGCAACTGGCGATGAACAATGATTCGGTCGCGGTGCAAAGCTACCTGACCTCGCGCGATGCGATGCTGCGGCTGGATCAGGACATGGGCTTTCGCCGCACCTATCAGGATACCGCGATTGATCCGGTCAAACGCCTTGCCCCCGACGCCACGAACGAGGCAACCTATCGCGTCTATAAGGACTCGGTGAAAATCGGCTATGACCCGACCGAGGGCGTCATCAAGATGGAGGTGATCGCCCCCGACCCGCAACTGAGCCAGGATTTTTCGCTGGCGCTGATCGGCTACGCCGAAGGTCAGGTTGATCAGTTGACGGCCCGGTTGCGTGACGACCAGATGCGCGGCTCGATCGAAAACTATCAGGACGCCGAGGCAAAAGTGCTGCTGGCACAGCAGCGAGTGCAGGAACTTCAGCAAAGGCTGGGCGTGCTTGATCCGCAAGCCGAAGGCAGCGTCGTCATGGGCCGCGTCGCCAATCTGGAAGGCCAGTTGGCGCAGCGCGAACTGGAACTTGGGCAGATTCTGGCCAATCCGCGCCCGCAACAAAGCCGTGTCGAAACGATCCGCGGCGACATTGCACGGCTGCAAGCCATGATCGGCGAAACCCGGTTGCAATTGACCCAAGGCAGCGAACAGCGCGCCTCGTTGGCGTCGATCTCGGGCGAGTTGCGGATCGCGGAAAGCGATCTGTCCACGCGGCAGGCCCTGCTGGCCACCGCCGCCGAACAGGTGGAAATCGCGCGGGTCGAGGCGAACAAGCAGGTGCGTTATCTGTCGGTCGTGGTCGAACCCGTCCCCCCGGACGAGGCAACCTATCCCAAGGCGGTGCAGAACACCTTTGTCGCCATGCTGATTTTCGCTGGCATTTATCTGATGTTGTCCTTGACGGCCTCGATCCTGCGTGAACAGGTATCCTCATGACCCAGAATCCACATCACGTCGCCATCGGCCCTCTGACCTGCGGTAATGACCTGCCGCTGACGGTCATTGCCGGTCCCTGCCAGCTGGAAACGCTGGACCATGCCCTGATGATCGCGGAAACCATGGCCGCCGCCTGTCAGGCCGCTGGCGCGGGTTTCGTGTTCAAGGCCAGCTATGACAAGGCGAATCGCACCTCCCTCAAGGGGCGCCGCGGCATCGGCATCGACGAAGGGCTGGAGATGCTGGCCACCGTGCGCAGCCGTATCGGCTGCCCGGTGCTGACCGATGTGCATGACGCCCAGCAGGCGGTGCAGGCGGCGCAGGCGGTTGATGTGATCCAAATCCCGGCGTTCCTGTGCCGTCAGACCGATCTGCTGCTGGCTGCCGGTCAGTCGGGCGCGGTGGTCAACGTCAAAAAGGGGCAGTTTCTGGCCCCGTGGGACATGCCCAATGTGGCCGATAAGGTGGCCTCGACCGGCAACGACAAGATTTTGCTGACAGAACGCGGTGTCAGCTTTGGTTATAACACGCTGGTCGCTGACATGCGGGCGCTGCCGATCATGGTGCGCACCGGCTATCCCGTCATCATGGACGCCACCCATTCGGTGCAGCAGCCCGGCGGCCAGGGCGGCAGTTCCGGCGGTCAGCGCGAATTTGCGCCGGTAATGGCCCGCGCGGCGGTGTCTTTGGGGATTGCGGGGGTGTTCATCGAAACGCACCAAGACCCCGACAACGCCCCTTCGGATGGGCCGAACATGATTCCGCTGGATCAAATGCCCGAACTGATTGCCTCGCTGATGCGCTTTGATGCGCTGGCCAAGTCCGAGCCGCTGCGGGTCTGATCGGGGATTACCCGCTCAACCGGCCGGCGGCCAAAACCACGGGCGCGTCAGCTTCGGTTATAGAACGTCGCGTCAGCGCGATCTGCCCCTGCGGATTCAGCAGCACCTTGTCAAAGGTCCAGTGCGGCACGAAATCCGCAACTATGCCCCTCTACCGTCAGAACGGATGCACATCACCGGACCATGGATGATGTCGGCCATCGACAAGGGGATGCCACACTGGACCGTGCAGAACCCTTGACCGGCTCCCCCCCCCCCTCCAGTTCCTGATCCAAATCGTGCGACGGCCTATCTGGCACGATCAGCCCGCGCGGATTCAGTTGGGGCGCAGCCGGTGCCCTGTGCATGGGCAATGCCGCTAGTGTGGACAACTAAAAAGCCCCTCCGCCCCAGAGGTGTCGGGCGAGGTCACCCCAGGCAGGTGCCTCTGGCACGTCATATCAGCAGGGATTAATGCCTTGCACAGAAACACGCAAAGCGATCACGATGAGAAGCTTTCCGCTATTCGAAAATAGTTTTCCTATTTTTCAATGCGCTTCCCCAAATCACCCCAGCAACGCAACCATATAGCCACCCGATCAGAGGAATTAATGATCCGGCGCAAATCACCATCGATCACGCTGACTGCAAGCTCGGGCGCCATGGAGGCTTGGCAGTTAACCGGGTATGATCCAAAAGTTAATATCCCGAAAATAAAACAAAACCGTTCACATCAAATACGCCGGGATCAACGACCAACACCCACAGGTTGATTGGATGCTGCTTTCGCGCACAACGGTGTCTTAACCGCCAAGTGCGCGCCAACCGATGTCACGGCGACAGAAACCTTGCGGCCAGTCGATACCATTGACCAGCGCATAGGCGCGGGCGTGGGCCTGTTGCAGCGTTTCACCACGCCCGGTGCAGGCCAGAACCCGCCCGCCGGTCGCAATGATCGCATCATCGCGCGTCGCGGTTCCGGCGTGGAAAACCATGTTAAACCCATCCGCAGGCAACCCATCCAAACCATTGATCCGGCTGCCTTTCTGATAATCCCCCGGATAGCCGTCAGCAGCCATGACCACTGTCAGCGCATGGTCGTCAGCCCAGTTAACGGTGATGCCGTCCAGACGATTTTCAGCGCAGGCGTGGATCAGGTCCAGCGCCTGAGCACCCAGGCGCATCATCAGCACCTGACATTCCGGGTCGCCAAAACGGACATTGTATTCAACCAACCGCCCGCGCCCGTTTTCGATCATCAGCCCCACGAACAGCACGCCCTGAAACGGCGTGCCGCGTGCCGCCATTTCGGCCATCGTCGGACGGACGATTTCGGCCATCACCTGTTGCTGAACCGCATCGGTCATCACCGGCGCGGGGCTGTAGGCCCCCATGCCGCCGGTGTTGGGCCCGGTATCGCCCTCGCCTACGCGCTTGTGATCCTGTGCCGTGCCGATGGGCAGACAGGTGTCGCCATCGCACAGAACGAAGAAGCTCGCCTCCTCGCCTGACATGAATTCCTCAATGACAACAGAGGGTTCTCCGAAGGCTCCGTCGAAGATCGCATCAATCGCCGCCAGTGCCTGCGGGACGGTTTCCGCCACCGTCACCCCTTTACCCGCTGCAAGACCATCGGCCTTGACCACGATCGGGGCACCTTGCGCCAGCACATAATCGCGCGCGGCGGCTGCGTCGTCAAACTGTGCCCAGGCAGCGGTCGGCGCATTGCAGGCATCGCAGATTTCCTTGGTAAAGCCCTTGCTCGCCTCAAGCTGAGCGGCAGCCTGAGATGGCCCGAACACCAGAAACCCGGCATCGCGCAGCGCATCGGACACCCCTGCCGCCAGCGGAGCCTCGGGGCCGATGACGACGAAATCGACGGCGTTTTCCTGCGCAAATTCCAACACGGCGGCACGCGACAGAATGTCGATGGCAGCACATTCCGCGATCTCGGCGATCCCGGCATTGCCCGGCGCCACAAACAGTTGATCGCATTTCGGATTCTGCCGAAAGGCCCAGGCCAGCGCATGTTCACGCCCGCCGCCGCCAAGGATCAGGATATTCACGCCACGCCTCCGCTTGTGTTTACGGTCGTTCTAGGCATCAGTGCATCGCCGCGCAACGGCTGTGACAAGAAAAACGCAGTTTATACTTATTGCACAAATTACGCCATTGATCGTGCTTAGATTGAATTGATTGCGTCAGGATCGCGTGCAAGAAGGCGCGCCATGCTGTGCAAGAATTCACAACAGCGTAACGATAATCCTTTTGACGGAGGAATAAGAATGCTACGCCACATCGCCCCTGTAATTGCCCTTTCATTTGCCGCTGCCCCAATGGCTAATGCTGCAACGGTGCAATTCTTTGATCTGCCTGATACAAGAATCATGAACCCGGTCGCCGTCACCACCTCTGGCACGGTGCGCCAGAATGCAACCCGCACCTGGTCATGGTATTCAAACCCATGGCCCACGGCAGGGGTGGACCCGAACAAAGATCCGACCGCATGGTTCACCGGCCTTGGCCCCAACAGCAGCGCCACCTATGCCTTTGACCTGTCGGGCGGTGCTTCGTTCGTCTGGGGCACACCGGATTTCTATAACCGTGTTGAGTTCCTGCTGGGCGATACGGTTGTGGACAGCTTTCAATTGACGGCAAGCGACAATCTGGGACCGGCAAGCCGCCGCCGCGGCGCAGCCTTGGCCGTATTCAGCGACATCGCCGGTGGCGTTTTCGACGGGATGCGGCTTTCGACCCCGCGCATGTCGTTCGAATTCGCCAACCTGACCACCACGGCCCCCATCGCGCCGATCCCGCTGCCTGCGGGTGGTGTGCTGTTGCTGACCGCACTTGGCGGTCTGGCCATCGCGCGCAAGCGCAAGAAAGACGCGCAGGCTTGATCCTGCGCCATGGCCCGGTCATAGCTGGGCCATGGATCTGATCGACGACGGCCCCGAACAGGCCCCCGGCACCAATGCCCATGAATTCACCGTGTCCGAGATTTCGGGCGCGGTGAAACGCACTTTAGAGGATCAGTTTGGCCGCGTCCGTGTGCGCGGAGAAATTGGCCGCGTGTCGCGCCCGTCATCGGGGCATCTGTATTTCGATCTCAAGGATGACCGCGCCGTTCTGGCCGCCGTCACCTGGAAGGGGCAGGCCGCGCGGCTGACCCAACGTCCCGAAGAAGGGCTGGAGGTGATCGCCACCGGTCGCATCACCACCTTTCCCGGCCAGTCGAAATATCAACTGATCGTCGATCAGATCGAGCCGGCGGGGGAAGGCGCGCTGATGGCGATGCTGGAACGACGCCGCAAGGCACTGGCCGCTGAAGGGCTGTTCGACCCCGCCCGCAAGCGTCCCCTGCCCTATCTGCCGCGCGTGATCGGGGTCGTCACCTCGCCATCCGGGGCTGTGATCCGCGACATTCTGCACCGGCTGCGCGACCGCTTTCCTGTGCATGTGCTGATCTGGCCGGTTGCTGTGCAGGGGCAGGATAGCGCGCCGCAGGTCGCGGCGGCGATCCGTGGCTTTAACGCCCTGCCCGCCGATGGCCCGGTGCCGCGCCCCGATCTGCTGATCGTCGCGCGTGGCGGCGGCAGTCTGGAAGACCTGTGGGGCTTTAACGAAGAAATCGTCGTGCGCGCGGCGGCGGCCAGCGACATCCCGCTGATTTCGGCTGTTGGCCACGAAACCGACACGACGCTGATCGACCATGCCGCCGATATGCGCGCGCCCACCCCGACCGCCGCCGCCGAACTGGCCGTGCCGGTGCGGGCCGATCTGGCCGCGCGGCTGGCCGAGGCCGGGGCGCGCATGACCCGCGCCAGCACCGCGCGGATTGACCGCCCGCGTCAACGCCTGCGTGATCTGGCCCGCGCTATGGGCCGCCCCGGCACGCTGACCGAAACCGCGCGCCAGCGGCTGGACCTGACCGGCGCGCGACTGGCCCCTGCCCTGCGCGGACATATCGCGGCCGCGCGCCAACGGCTGACCGCCGCGCCGGTGCCGAATCTGCGCGATTTTCTGGCCGTCAAACGTCATCGGATGGAGACAGCCGGGGCCAAGCTGCACCCCGCCCTGATCCGCCGGATCGAGCGGCGCGCGGATCGCATCACTGGCATGGGCGAACGGCTGAGTGCCTCTTTGGCGCGGATGCTGGCCACCACCCGCCGCGCCATCACGCAGCAGACCGGACGGTTGGATGACCTGACCCGCCGCCTGAGCGCCGCGCCCGCGCGCCTGATCGCGAAACAGGCCGAAGCCTTGGCCCGGCTGGACAGGACGCGGCAGACCTTGGGCTATATGGAAACGCTGAAACGCGGCTTTGCCGTGGTGCGCGGACCGAACGGGGTGATTACCACCGCAGCCGAGGCCGCGCGCACGCCGGAAATGCAGGTGCAGTTCGCGGATGCCGCGATCCCGATGCGCCCGGCCAGCGCACCAAAACCGACGCGCAAGCCGAAAAAGCCGGATCAGCCCACACTGCTGTAAAATGGCAGATCAACCGCCGTTATACAGACCTTCATAGATCGGCCCCAGCACATCCACTTCGAACAGCGACGAAACGGACGTGCCGTTCCAGATGTTCAGGATCGCCTGCGCAAACATCGGCGCGGTGGGAACGATGCGGATGTTGGCGGCGTTTTTGACTTCTTCGGTGGGCTGGATCGAATCGGTGATGACCAGCGACTTCATCACCGATTTGGTGATCCGGCTGACAGCCGGGCCGGACAGAACGCCATGGGTGATGTAGGCGTGCACCTCGGTCGCGCCGCTGTCGATCAGGGTTTGCGCCGCCTTGACCAGCGTTCCGGCGGTGTCACAGATGTCATCGACGATGATGCAGGTCTTGCCAGTCACGTCGCCGATCACGGTCATTTCCGCAACCTCACCCGCCTTTTCCCGCCGCTTGTCCACGATGGACAGGGGGGCGCCGATCCGCTGCGCCAGTTCGCGCGCACGGGCCACACCACCCACGTCGGGCGACACCACCATCAGATCATTCATGCGCCCCCGAAAATGGTGCAGCACGTCCAGCGCAAAAACCGGCGCGGCATAAAGGTTATCGACCGGCACGTCGAAAAAGCCCTGAATCTGGGTCGCGTGCAGATCCAGTGTCAGCACCCGGTCAATGCCCGCCTCGGTCAGCAGGTTGGCGACCAGCTTGGCGCTGATCGGCGTGCGCGCCTTGGCCCGCCGGTCCTGCCGGGCATAGCCGAAATAGGGGATGACCGCCGTGATCCGCGCCGCCGAGCTGCGTTTCAGCGCGTCGGTCATAATCAGCAGTTCCATCAGGTTATCATTGGCCGGGTTCGAGGTCGGCTGAATGATATACATATCCTCGCCGCGCACGTTCTCGAACACTTCGACAAAGATTTCCTGATCGTTGAACCGCTCGACCCGCGCATCAACCGGGGCGACGTTCATGCCGCGGTGCATGGACATGCGGCGGGCGATGGCCATGGCCAGCGGTTTGTTGGCGTTACCGGCGATCAGCTTGGGTTCGGTCATGGCGGGCATGGGAGCGGCCTTGTCAGATTCGTGTGATTGCGAAGGGCTTAGCACCGCGATAGCCTGCCCGCAAACATCTGATGAGGCGGCGCATGGCGCATATCGACTATTATCTGGGGATGATCAGCCCCTGGGCTTATCTGGCAGGCGACCGGCTGGAACAGATCGCGGCCCGGCACGGGGCCAGCATCACCTATCGCCCGCTGGACCCGGCGCAGTTGTTCGCCCGCAGCGGCGGGCTGTCGCTGGCCGACAGGCCGCAGGCGCGCAAGGATTACCGCTTGCAGGAACTGGCCCGTTGGGCGGCGCATCTGGATATGCCGCTGAACCTGCATCCGACCTATTTCCCCGCCAATACCGCGCCGTCCAGCTATGCGATTATCGCGGCGCAAGAATCGGGCGCGGATGTGGGGGCGCTGGTTCGGGCCTTTCTGCGCGCTGTCTGGGTGGAAAACCGTGACATCGCCGATGACGCGGTGATCCGCGAGGTGCTGGCCGCCCAAGGGTTCGACCCGGCGCTGGCCGACAAGGGCCTGTTCACCGGGGCCGAGATCTATGGCCGCAATCTGGAACGCGCCGTCGATGCCGGTGTGTTCGGCCTGCCCTTCTATATCGTGCAGGAAACGGGGCAGCGATTCTGGGGGCAGGATCGGCTGGACTTCCTCGACCGCCATCTGGCCGCGTTATGAGCCTGCCGGACGTTCACTGGCGGCACTGGCCGGGCAATACAGACCGCCCGGCACTGGCGCTGCATTGCATGATGGCCAGTGCCTCGTATTGGGGGGCGATTGCCGCGCGGCTGGAGGGGGGCGTCGATCTACGCGCGTTCGACATGCCCGGCCATGGCCGCAGTGCGGACTGGCGACCGGGCGGCCCAGATTTTCACACCACCGTTACCCGCATCGCCGCCGCCGCGATTGACCGCCCGCTGGACCTGATCGGCCATTCCATCGGCGCGACCGTCGCCCTGCGCATCGCCGTCGCCGCCCCCGAGGCCGTGCGCAGCTTGACCCTGATCGAGCCGGTTCTGTTCGCCGCAGCAGGAGGATGGGCGCGCGACATTAACCCGGCGCAGGGCGAAGCAGCCGCCGCCCGCATTTTTCTGGGCGAATGGGGGGCGCAGTCTTATGACGACCTGCCTGTCGCGGCACAGGCTGCGGTGCGGCGGCAAATCTGGCTGGTGGCCGATACCGCGCCGGTTCTGAACGACGATACGGCCCACATCCTGCGCCCCGGCGGGCTAGAGGCGATCGACGCGCCGGTGATGCTGATCTCGGGGCAGGATTCCCCGCCCATTATACACGACATTGCACAAAATCTGGCGGCGCGGTTGCCCGATGTTGGCGTGGCGACGGTGCCGGGTGCCGGGCATATGGGGCCAATCACACATCCCGATCAGGTCGCCGGTCTGATCGCCGTCAATCTGGGCCGGGGCTAAGCCATACCCAAAGGTCAGGATTTCACCCCGGACCCGGAGTATTGCCATCAGCAAGACGTAGCGGAGATCAGATCTCCCAATCGTCTTCGTGCAGCACCTGCCCGATGGCCAGCCAATCCGCGCGGATACGGGCAACGCGGGTATCGCCCCAGGTGCGGAATACAATGTCAAACCCCTCGGGGGTGATCTGATCGGCGGAAATATCGGCACGCTGATTGGTGCCGCCTTCGATGTCCCACATCGCAATAACGACCTGCACCACTGGCGGCGTCAGGAAGGGTTCGTCAAAGCTGACCCGCTGCCGTTCCATGCGTGGGCCTTCGCCCGTCCACATCAGGCCGCCGTCCTCATATGCCGAAAACAGCACGGCAGAGCCGCGCGTGACGCCAACCGCGTGATGAGAAATCCTGAGCATCCCCTCTCCTGCTGATCCGGTGCGCGACATTCATCCCTCCGCGATGCGCAAAGCCCCGGCGAACCGGGGCTTTGTGTTGGCCTGCCAGCGCGGCGGCCCGATCAGTCAGGGAAATTTGCCTGATTCGGGTCCAGCCCGATATGCGTGCCAAGCGCCTGCATATCCGCCAGCATTTTGGTTGCTGCGGTCACGAATTCTTCGCCCGCAGAGCTAGCCTTTTGTTCAGCGGCCCGGCGCTTGCGATGAGCGTCGCGCAGCATATCATTGTAGATCTCTTGCGTCAGATCGGCGCGCGGATGGCCACGTTCGGCCAGCAGCGAGACAGATTCGTTGTTCACCTCGGCAAAGCCGCCGGTGACCGCGAATTCCACCGAATTGCCCTGCGCATCGACCAGAGTGACCATGCCGGGGCGCAGGCTGACCATGCAGGCCGCATGTCCCGGCATGATGGTCAGATCGCCCTCGGTTCCGGGCATACGGACCTCGCGCACCGGAACGGAGACAAGGCTCCGTTCGGGCGAGACGAGATCGAACTGCATCGTGTCAGCCATACCGCCCCCTTACGCGGCTTCTGCCGCGAGACGCTGAGCCTTGGCCTTCACGTCCTCGATGCCGCCAACCATATAGAAGGCCGCTTCGGGCAGGTGGTCATATTCGCCAGCCACAACCGCCTTGAACGAGGCGATGGTGTCTTCCAGCGGCACCTGCACACCGTCCGAGCCGGTGAACACTTTCGCCACGTCGAAGGGCTGCGACAGGAAACGCTGGATTTTCCGGGCGCGGGCAACGGTCAGTTTGTCTTCTTCCGACAGTTCGTCCATGCCCAGAATGGCGATGATGTCTTGCAGCGATTTGTATTTCTGCAAGATGCCCTGCACGTCGCGAGCGACGTTGTAGTGTTCCTCGCCGACAATGGCCGGGTCAAGGATACGGCTGTTGGAATCCAGCGGGTCCACGGCCGGGTAGATGCCCAGTTCCGAAATCGCACGGCTCAGAACCGTGGTCGCGTCGAGGTGGGCAAAGGTCGTGGCCGGTGCCGGGTCGGTCAAGTCGTCGGCCGGAACATAGACGGCCTGAATGGACGTGATCGAGCCATTCTTGGTCGAGGTGATGCGTTCCTGCATCGCGCCCATGTCAGTGGCCAGCGTCGGCTGATACCCCACGGCGGACGGAATACGACCCAGCAGTGCCGACACCTCGGAACCCGCCTGCGTAAAGCGGAAGATGTTGTCCACAAAGAACAGAACGTCGGTGCCGGTCGCGTCGCGGAACTGTTCGGCCAGCGTCAGTCCGGTCAGCGCCACGCGCATCCGCGCGCCGGGCGGTTCGTTCATCTGGCCATAGACCAGCGCCACCTGGCTTTCTTCCAGATTGTCGGGCTTGATAACGCCGGATTCGACCATTTCGTGATACAGGTCGTTGCCCTCACGGGTCCGTTCACCAACACCGGCGAACACGGAATAACCGCTGTGCACCTTGGCGATGTTGTTAATCAGTTCCATGATGAGAACGGTCTTGCCCACACCGGCACCGCCGAACAGGCCGATCTTACCGCCCTTGGAATAAGGCGCCAGCAGGTCGATCACCTTGATGCCCGTCACCAGAATTTCCGAGCTGGTCGCCTGCGCCGCAAAATCGGGGGCGGGCTGGTGGATGGCGCGGGTTTCGGTTGCCGCGACCGGGCCGCCTTCGTCAACCGGCTCGCCCACGACGTTCAGAATGCGGCCCAGCGTGGAATCGCCCACCGGCACCATGATCGGGCCGCCCGTGTCGCGCACCGGCTCGCCCCGGACCAGACCTTCGGTCGAGTCCATCGCGATGGCGCGCACGGTGTTTTCACCCAGATGCTGCGCGACTTCCAGAATCAGCTTCTTGCCGTTGTTTTCGGTTTCCAGCGCGTTCAGGATCGCCGGCAACTGGCCATCAAACTGCACGTCCACGACGGCACCGATGACCTGGGTAATCTTTCCTTTGGCCTCTGCCATGTTGTCACCTCTGATTTTTACGGTCAGAGCGCCTCTGCGCCCGAAATGATTTCGATAAGTTCTTTGGTGATCGCAGCCTGACGCGAACGGTTATATTCGGTTGTCAGCTTGTCGATCATGTCGCCGGCGTTGCGTGTGGCATTGTCCATGGCAGTCATCCGCGCGCCCTGTTCCGAGGCAGCGTTTTCCAGTAGTGCCGCAAAGATCTGCGTCGCGACCGAACGCGGCAGCAGATCGGTGAGGATCGCCTCCTCGCCCGGCTCATAGTCGTATTGCGCGGCGGCCCCGCCCGCTTCGGTTTCCGGCGCGACGGCAGGAATGACCTGAAGCGCGGTCGGCACCTGACTGATGACCGACTCAAAGCGGTTATAGAACAGCGTCGCCACGTCGAACTGACCGGCATCGAAACGGTCCAGCACCTCGTCGGCGACGGTCAGCGCGTTGTCATAACCGATGCGCTTGACTTCGGACAGATCGACGTGATGCACGAAACGGTCCGAATAGTCCCGTTTCAGCTGTTCACGGCCCTTCTTGCCGACGGTCAGGATCTCGGCCTGCTTGCCCTCGGCCCGCAGACGTTCCAGATGCTGGCGCGCCAGCTTGACGATCGAGCTGTTGAACCCGCCCGCCAGACCGCGTTCCGAGGTCAGCACAACCAGCAGGTGACGCTGATCGCTGCCGGTCCCGGCCAGCAGACGCGGCGCCGATTCAGAGCCTTTGGCCCCGGCGGTCAGCCCGGCCATCACCGCAGACATGCGGTCGGCATAGGGACGCGCCGCCTCGGCCGCCTCTTGCGCGCGGCGCAGTTTGGCCGCGGCGACCATCTGCATGGCCTTGGTGATCTTCCGCGTGTTCTTGACGCTTCCGATCCGGTTTTTCAAATCCTTAAGGCTTGGCATGTTCCCTCACCCGATAATTCATCTGTCGCGCTGCCTGCACCCCAGCAAGGGCACAGGCACCGGCGGTCATATTCAGGCGCGGGTCTTGTTGTATTCGTCCAGCGCAGCCTTGATCGCGTCTTCCAGATCACCCGAAACCTTGCGGTCATTGGTGGTCATGTCGTCCAGCAGCGCCTTTTTCTGGCCACGCAGGAACTGGATCAGACCCTGTTCCCATGCCACGACATCGCGAACCGGCACATCATCGATATAGCCTTTGGTGCCGGCATAGATGACGATGACGATTTCCGCGTTGGTCAGCGGCTGATACTGCGGCTGTTTCATCAGTTCGGTCAGGCGGGCACCGCGGTTCAGCAGCTTTTGCGTGGCGGCATCCAGATCGGAACCGAACTGCGCAAAGGCGGCCATTTCACGATACTGGGCCAGTTCCAGCTTGACCGGACCGGCGACCGATTTCATCGCCTTGGTCTGGGCTGCCGAACCCACGCGCGACACCGACAGACCCGTGTTCACAGCCGGACGGATACCCTGGAAGAACAGTTCCGTTTCCAGGAAGATCTGGCCGTCGGTGATCGAGATCACGTTGGTCGGAATATAGGCCGACACGTCGCCTGCCTGCGTTTCGATGATCGGCAGCGCGGTCAGCGAACCGGCACCGTTGTCCTCGTTCAGCTTGGCCGAACGCTCCAGCAGACGCGAGTGCAGATAGAACACGTCACCCGGATAGGCTTCACGTCCCGGCGGACGACGCAGCAACAGCGACATCTGGCGATAGGCGACGGCCTGTTTCGACAGGTCATCATAGATAATCAGCGCGTCCATGCCGTTGTCGCGGAAATATTCGCCCATCGCGGTGGCCGAATAGGGCGCAAGGAACTGCATCGGCGCAGGGTCGGATGCGGTCGCGGCCACAACGGTGGTATAGGCCATTGCACCGGTTTCTTCCAGTTTCTTCACCAACTGCGCCACGGTCGAGCGTTTCTGACCCACGGCGACATAGATGCAGTGCAGGGTTTTCATGCCCTCGGCCTCGCGGCCGTTATAGTTCGCCTGGTTCAGAATGGTGTCCAGCGCCACAGCGGTTTTGCCGGTCTGACGGTCGCCGATGACAAGTTCGCGCTGACCACGGCCAATCGGGATCATGGCGTCCACGGCCTTAAGGCCGGTGGCCATCGGTTCGTGAACCGATTTGCGCGGCATGATACCCGGCGCCTTGACGTCAGCGATCCGACGCTCGGTCGCGTTCAGCGGGCCTTTGCCGTCGATGGGGTTGCCCAGCGCATCCACGACGCGGCCCAGCAGTTCGCGACCGACCGGAACGTCCACGATGGCGCGGGTGCGTTTAACGGTGTCGCCTTCCTTGATGTCGCGGTCGTCGCCGAAAATAACGATACCCACGTTGTCGGTTTCCAGGTTCAGCACCATGCCGCGGATGCCGCCGGGGAATTCCACCATCTCGCCGGCCTGAACCTTGTCCAGACCATAGACGCGGGCAATCCCGTCGCCGACGGACAGCACCTGACCGACCTCGGCCACCTCGGCGTCCTGACCGAAATTCTTGATCTGATCCTTGAGGATCGCCGAAATCTCGGCAGCTTGGATTCCCATTATCCGACCTCTTTCATAGCATTCTGGAGGGAAGCGAGCTTGGAGCGGACCGAAGAATCGATCATCTGCGAGCCCAGCCTGACAATCATACCGCCGATGAGCGTTTCATCGACGCGCGTATTCAATTTGACCTTCTTGCCCGATTTCTCGGCCAGCGTGTCGGTCAGACGCTGTTTCTGTTCATCGGTCAGCGCCACGGCACTGGTGACATCCGCCGTCACTTCGCCGCGCGCGTCGGCGATCATGTCGCGCAGGCGGGCAGCCAGTTGCGGCAGCACGAACAGGCGGCGGTTCTGCGCCATCAGTTGCAGCGTGTTCGACAGCGTAGCGCCCAGACCCATCTTTTGCGCAATCGCGCCGATGGCCCGGCCCTGCTGGTCGCGCGAATACATCGGCGAGGCGATCAGATCACGCAATTCGCCGCTGTCTTTCAGCGCGGTGCTGAGATCGTCGATTTCCGACGCCAGCTTGTCCAGATCGCCACCTTCACGGGCGATGTCAAAAACGGCTTGGGCATAGCGCCCGGCAATACCTTGGGAAATCGAAGCGGAATGTGCCACGGTCATCCTTTTTTCGTTGCGCCGGTCCGGTCCGTAACCTGCGGTTCTGGCAGGGGGGACACGGGCAAGCGGGTCGCGGGCGGGGCCTCTTAACCGGATGCCCCCCTTCGGTCTCGAAGGGTCATTAGCAGCGAAATTCAGCCCTCGCAACCGCCCAGAACACGCTTGCGCGAGGGATTAAATCCTGATTGCGCTAAAGATAGGGTATCAGGCGGCACAACATGGCGTGACGCCCCGTAAAATTCAGGCATAAGGGGTGAATCACTCTGGCTGATGCCCCGGCAGGGGATCGCCGATGCGGATCACCTCCCATTGCAGGTCGTGGCCGCTGTGTTCCAGCACCCGGCGACGGACCAGTTCGCCAAGTGATTCCAGATCCTCGGCACTGGCCCCGCCGGTGTTGACCAGAAAGTTCGGGTGCTTTTCCGACATCTGCGCCCCGCCCCAGCTGTGCCCACGCAGGCCCGCCGCGTCGATCAGCGCCCACGCCTTCAGGTCATGCGTGTCATCCGCCTGCCCGGTCGAGCTGAACCCGGCGGGGTTGCGAAAGGTCGAACCGGCGCTGCGATCCCGCGTTGGCTGGCTGGCATCGCGGCGGGCAATCTGATCGGCCATTTTTTCGTGCAGCGCGTCGCTGTCACCCCGTGGTGCGTGGAAAACCGCCTCGGTCAGCACGCAACCTTCGGGCAGGCTGGACTGGCGATAGGCCAGATGCAGATCGGCGGCGGGAATCGTCAGCACCCGCCCGTCGCGCGCCACCGCCCGCACCTCGACCAGATAATCCGCGACATAAGCGCCATAGCAGCCCGCATTCATGCGCACCGCGCCGCCGATGCTGCCGGGAATCGTGCGCAGAAAGGTCAGATCCAGTCCCGCCTCGGCCGCGCGGCGTGCGACATGAGAATCCAGCGCCGCCGCCCCGGCGGTGACGGTATCCCCCTCGATCTCGATACCGTTAAAGGCGCGGCCCAGCCGGATCACCACGCCACGAATGCCGCCGTCGCGCACGATCAGATTGCTGCCGACGCCCATCGGAAACACCGGAACGGCAGGGTCCAGCGCAGTCAGAAACGCGGCCAGATCGTCGCCATCGGCGGGCTGAAACAGCCAGTCGGCCGGGCCGCCGACGCGCAGCCATGTCAGGCCGTCAAGCGGACGATTGGGCGTCAGGGTGCCGCGCGGCTGGGGCATCGGGGTCATGATCCGGTCCTTTCTCGACCCGCAGTGATACCCCGCCAAGGGCATGGGCGCAACGCCACCGGGCAAAGCGGCCGGACTCGGCGCGCGCCGCACAACAAAAACGGAGGGCGATCCGGCGCATGGCGGGCAGCACTGGCGCCACGGCCAGCCGTCGCCGCACCGCTGCCCTCAGATCGCGCGGCGTTTCTGCCACCAGCCGATCAGCCCGCCCGCCATCAGCCCGAACAGCGTCGGCGCGCAGCCCATCCACAGACCAAGCCACCAGCCAAGATTCGGCAAAAACCCGTATGAGGGCGCGATGAACGGCCCGAGCAATCCGGCCAGCAACAGCGCCACGGTCACGGTCATCAACGCCCCGAACCACCCAAAATAGCCTGCGCGCACCAGCCACCAGCCGCCGAACCCAGTCGCCGCCACCACCGCCAGCATCCAGCCAATCCAGGCGGACAGCCCGTCTTGCGCGCGGTCGGACAACAGGATGCCGACCGGCAGCGGAAGCACGATGAACCCGACGATCAGCCAGTGGCGGCCGGCAATGGCCCCCAGCAGCGCCATCAGCGCCCCGGCCCCCAGCAGGACCGCAAGGCAGATTCCATAGATGCTTTCCGGATCAGGCATCGCGCCGCCGCCGTGGTGGCAGATACAGCGCCAGCAGCCCCAGTACAAAACCCGCGATACCCGGCCCCGGCCCCCAATGCAGCGTCAGCCAGCCAAGGATCGGCACACCGGCCAGCACCATTCCCCAGACCACCGCCGCGCGCCAGCGCAGCGACACGAATGGGATCAGCAAGGCGACCAGCAGCCAGACACCGCTTGCCAGCAAAGCCACGACAGGTGGCATTACGCAGCCTTTTCGGACAGCCGCTCGGGCAAGGCGTTGGCCCATGCGCTGATGGTGCCCGCGCCAAGGCAGACAACCATGTCACCGGGGCGCGCCTGTTCGCGGACCAGCCGTTCCAGATCCTCTTCGGACAAGATGGCGCGGGCATGGCGGTGGCCGTGGGCGATCAGTCCGGCGACCAGATCGTCGCGGCTGGCACCGGGGATCGGGTCTTCGCCCGCCGAATAAACCTCCGCGATGGCAACGACATCGGCCTCGTTAAAGCAGGTGCAGAAATCGTCGAACAGGCTGGACAGGCGCGAATAGCGGTGCGGCTGATGCACGGCGATGACGCGGCCCTCGGTGGCCTGACGCGCAGCTTTCAGCACCGCTGCGATTTCGACCGGGTGATGACCGTAATCGTCGATGATCGTCACCCCGTTCACCTCGCCCACGCGGGTAAAGCGCCGGCCCACACCACCGAATTTCGCCAGCGCCTCGCGGATTTCGGCGCGTTTCATGCCAAGGTGGCGTGCGACGGCGACGGCGGCCAGCGCGTTAGAGACGTTGTGATCGCCGGGCATGGGCAGGGTGCAGCCCTCGATCAACGGGACCTCGCCGTCGTTCAGCACGGCTTCGCCCTGCAAGGCGATGTCGAAATGCGCCACGCCCTTTTCATAGCGCAGGTTCAGCGCGCGCACATCGGCCTGCGCGTTAAAGCCAAAAGTGGTCACGCGACGGTCGGTCAGCTTGCCGACCAGCGCCTGCACCTCGGCATGGTCGGTGCAAAGCACGGCCAGACCGTAGAAGGGGATGCCCGAAGTGAAATCGTAGAACCCCTTGCGCAGCGCGTCAAAGCTGCCCCAATGCTCCATATGCTCGGGGTCGATATTGGTGACGATGGCGATGGTCGCGGGCAGCCGGTTGAAACTGCCGTCGGATTCGTCGGCCTCGACCACCATCCATTCCCCTGCCCCGGCCCGCGCGTTGGACCCATAGGCATGGATAACGCCGCCGTTAATCACTGTCGGATCGATGCCGCCCGCATCCAGCAGCGTCGCCACCATGGTGGTGGTGGTGGTCTTGCCATGCGTCCCGGCGATGGCGACGTTGGATTTCAGCCGCATCAGTTCGGCCAGCATCTCGGCCCGGCGGACGACGGGTAGGCCACGGCGGCGTGCCTCGACCAGTTCGGGGTTGTCCTTCTTGATCGCGGTCGAGATGACCACGACGCCCGCGTCACCAATGTTTTCGGCCCGCTGCCCTTCAAAGATGCGCGCCCCCAGCGTTTCCAGCCGGTCGGTGATCTTGGATTTCTTCGCGTCCGACCCCTGCACATCATAGCCAAGCGTCATCAGCACCTCGGCGATGCCCGACATGCCGATGCCGCCGATGCCGACAAAATGGATCGGCCCAAGTTCACCGGGAAGTTTCGTGGCTGCGGCAGCGTTCATTGGCTCAGTTCCGTGACAAGATCGAAAAGACGGCGGGCGGCGTCAGGGCGGCCCAGCGACAAGGCGGCACCGGCCATATGCCGGGCGCGGGTGGGGTCGGTCAGGATGGCGTGGATGTCGCGCGCAAGGCTGGCTGCGTCAAGCACCGATTCGGGCAGAACCTCGGCCCCGCCTGCATCGGCCAAAGACCGCGCATTGGCGGACTGATGATCGCCAGCGGCGGCAGCATAGGGGATCAGGATAGCCGGGCGCCCGACAGCAGTAATGTCGGCGATCGAGGATGCCCCCGACCGGCTGACGACCAGCTGCGCATCGGCCAGACGGCGCGGCACATCATCGAAAAACGGCTGCACCTCGGCGGTAATGCCTGCCTCGGCATAGGCGGCTGTGACGCGCTTGCCATCTTCGGGGCGGGCCTGATGGGCAACACGCAGCCGGGCGCGCAGATCATCCGGCAGGCCGGCAATCGCGGCAGGCACCACGTCAGACAAAACGCGCGCGCCTTGGCTGCCGCCAATAATCAGGATGTTCAGCAGGCCGTCGCCGGGCGCGGCATAGGGCGCGCCCGCGAAATCCAGCACGGTGCGGCGCACCGGGTTGCCGGTGTGGATGCCGGTAACACCCGCGGGCAGCGCCGTCGGCCAGATACCGCAGGCCACCCGGTTCACACGCGGCGCAAAACGGCGGTTGACGCGGCCCATGACGCCGTTCTGTTCATGGATCATGCGCGGGATGCGCAGGGCAATCGCCGCAGACAGCGCCGGAATCGTCGGATAGCCGCCAAAGCCGACCACCACATCGGGCCGGTCACGCCGGAACTGCGCGATGGCCGAGGCCACGCCGCCCGCAATGACAAAGGGCGCGCTCAGCTTGCCGATCAGCCCGCCGCGCGCCGTGGTGGCAGACGCCACCACCTGCCGCGCCACCGCATCCGGAAAAGCCCCGGCATAGCGCGCGCCGCGATCATCGGTGGACAGGATCACCCGCCAGCCATGATCCAGCAGCACCTCGGCCAAGGACTGGGCGGGAAACATATGCCCGCCGGTGCCCCCGGCAGCGATCAAAGCCAGCCCGCCAGTCATCAGCGATGCCTCAGAATATCGGTGATGCCGCCCTGCGGGCGCGATCGGGTCAACGCCAGCAGCATCCCCATGGCGATGCCGGATGCGATCACCGACGACCCGCCATAGCTGACAAAAGGCAGCGTCATCCCCTTGGCCGGCAACAGCCGCACGGCCACACCCATATTCACCAGCGCCTGCACGCCAAAGGCACAGGCCAGCCCGGTTCCGGCAATGCGGGTAAAGGGATCACGCTCTTTCATCAGCCGCAGCAGCGACCGCGACACGATCACCCCATACAGCGCAATAATCGCCAGCACCATGATAAGGCCATATTCCTCGGCGGCGACCGCGATGATGAAATCAGTATGCGCATCCGGCAGCGACCACTTGACGGTGCCCTCGCCCACGCCGACGCCAAAGAAACCGCCTTCCTGAATCGCATTGGTGGCATAGCCAAGCTGCGTGCGCGGATCGACCTCGGCCGTCAGGAAACCGTCAATACGACGGGCAAAATGTTCCGATGCGCCATAGGCGAACATACCGCCCAAACCCGCCAGCCCGGCCACGATCAGCAGCACCGTCATCGGCGCACCAGCGACGAAATACATCACGCCCCAAGCGAACAGAACCAGCGTAGCCTGCCCAAAGTCGGGCTGGAACGCCAGCATCAATACGATAACCACCGTCAGAAAAAAGGAATACAGCCGCCCCGGCGGCCCGCCCACCTCTTGCGCCGAGGCCATGAACCAGGCCGCAATCGCCACAAAGCCGGGCTTCAGAAATTCGGACGGCTGCACCGAAACCCCGGCGAAGGACAGCCAGCGCACGGCCCCCTTGCCGAAATCGGTGCCGATCATCGGCAAGGCCAGAACCGCCAGAAAGGCCGCCACAAAGCCCAGCACACCAATCCGCCGCACCTGCCTGGGGTTCAGCATCGAAATAACGATCATCACCATCAGGGCGACACCGCCAAAAAACGCCTGTCGGCTGACGTAATAGAATCGCGGCAGATTGTTCTTTTCCGCCAAGGGAACCGAGGCCGCCAGCCCCAGCAACAAGCCGATGGCGAACAGGCCCAGCACACAGGCCAACGCCCAGCGGTCCACTGTGCGCCACCAACGCGGAAGAATAGGGTCGCCCGCCCGCACGGGCGCAGCACCAAAGACCATCTCGGTCATGGGAATACCGCCGTCACTGCCTCTGCCTCGCCCGGTTTTCCGGGTCTCGTGCCGGGCAGCATAGCGCGAAAGAACCCGCCGCGCTACTACCCAATCTGCATTTTTCAGACGCGCCCGCCGGACGGGCTGTCTTTCGTTTGCAAATATCCTCGGGGGGAATCGCCGGAACGGCGATGGGGGGCAGACAGCCCCCCGGCTAGCTCAACGCCGCGACCAGCGCCGCAAAATGCTCGCCACGCTTTTCAAAATTCGGATATTGGTCAAAACTCGCCGCTGCCGGGGCCAGCAGCACGACATCGCCCGGCTCTGCCTCGGCCGCCGCATGGGCGACAGCGGTGTCCATCGTCTCGGCGATCTCATAGGGGGTCTGGCCCAGTTCCAACGCGAAATCGCGGGCGGAATGGCCGATCAGATAGGCTTTGACCACATGGCCAAGATGCGGGGCCAGCGCGCTGATACCGCCATCTTTGCCAAGCCCCCCCGCAATCCAGCGGATGCGCGGAAAGGCACCCAAAGCCTTGGCGGCGGCATCCACATTCGTCGCCTTGGAATCGTTGACCCAGCGCACGCCGCCGATCTCGGCCACGGTCTGGCTGCGGTGCGGCAGCCCGGCAAAGCTGCGCATCGCCGCCTCAATCTCGCGCGGGGCGAGGCCCACGGCGCGGCAGGCGGCCCATGCGGCGCAGGCGTTCTGGTGGTTATGCGCGCCGGGCAGGCCGGGAATGCTGCGCAGATCGACCGAGGCCACCTGCCGCCCCTTGCGATATTCGGCCAGAAATCCCTTGCGCGCGAAGACCGACCAGCCCGGCCCGTCCAGCTTTTGCCCCGCCGACACGCGGATCACCCGGTCATCGCCGGGCGCCATCGCCATCTGGTTCGCCAGATAGCGCCCCTCGACCTCATCGACGCCAATCACCGCCCGGTCCGGCCCGCCCTCTGCGAACAGCCGCCGCTTGGCCGCGAAATAACCGCCCTGCCCGCCATGCCGGTCCAGATGGTCGGGCGAGAGGTTGGTGAACACCGCCACATCCGGGGTCAGCGCGCGGGCCAGATCGGTTTGATAGCTGCTGAGTTCCAGCACGACGACTTCGCCATCATGCGCCGGGTCCAGCGACAGAACCCCGGTGCCGATATTGCCGCCCATCTGCGTCGGGCGGCCACATTCGTGCAGGATATGGTGGATCAGCGCGGTGGTGGTGGATTTGCCGTTGCTGCCGGTCACGGCGATCACCTGCGGCGTCCGGTCGAAATCATGCCAGTCGGTCGTGGCAAAGCTGCGGAAGAACAGCCCGATGTCGTTATCGACCGGGATGCCAAGCTCCAGCGCCTTGGCAATGACGGGATGCGGGCGCGGGTAAAGATGCGGGATGCCGGGGGAGACGATCAGGGCGGTGACGCCTTCCCAAGCGTCGTCTCGGGTCAGATCGCGGATGGTGAGGCCGTCTGCCTCGGCCTGCGCGCGGGTGTCATTGCCGTCATCCCAAGCGATGACCTGCGCACCGCCAGCGGCAAGGGCGGCAGCGGTGGCTTTGCCCGAGCGGCCGAGGCCCAGGACGGCGATGGTCTGGTTTGTGACGTGTTGGACGGGGATCATCGCGTCACTCAGCAATGAGGGAATAGATCACAGAAAAAACGAGAGCATTACCAATGATGACAAGAAATGCCGCGACTGGATAGGCAATTCTTGCAACTAGATTTTTCTTTGGTTTCATCTCACGGAGCCGCTGGCCTAAAAGCGCAGTAACACTGTAGGCTTGCATAAGTGTAAGTGTGATCATTGAAAGCGTGGCAACGCTGGCAAGCGTTCCTGCCAAGCCCGGAACGTCTATCGATAAGGTGGCAAGAAGCTGTTCAAAATTTTTTCGACCGTGTTCCAGCACCAATGCTGCAATCGCGGCTACGCCAGCGAGGCGCGTTACTCTGGCTGCTAATTCGTCAATCTGGGCCCCACGTCGAATGGCTCGATCTTCACGCGTTTCTACCATTTCCATGGCATCAGTGTTTGCCATCCCCCCTCACCTCAACTTCAACGTAGCCAACCCGATCAACGCCAGCACCAGCGAAATAATCCAGAACCGAATAACGATCTGCGGCTCGGCCCAGCCTTTTTTCTCGAAATGGTGGTGGATCGGGGCCATCAGGAACACGCGCTTGCCGGTGCGTTTGAAATACAGCACCTGGATGATGACCGACAGCGCCTCGACGACGAACAACCCGCCGACGATGGCGAGGACGATTTCGTGTTTGGTGACGACGGCGATGGCGCCCAGCGCGCCGCCCAAGGCCAGTGATCCGGTGTCGCCCATGAACACGGCGGCGGGGGGGGCATTATACCACAGAAAGCCCAGCCCGCCGCCGATCAGGGCAGACACAAAAATCAGAATCTCGCCCGTCCCCGGCACATGGTGGACGCCCAGATAATTGGTAAAGTCCACGCGGCCCACGGTATAGGCGATCACGCCCAGCGTTCCGGCGGCGATCATCACCGGCATGATCGCCAGACCGTCCAGCCCATCGGTCAGGTTCACCGCATTGGCGGACCCGACAATCACCAGCATTCCGAACACCGGGAAGAACCACGACAGGTTAATCAGCGCGTCCTTGAACACCGGCATAGCCAGTTGTCCGGTCAGCCCGGCGGGATGCAGCATCATCGCCGCGACCGATGCCGCCAGCCCGATCAGAACGCCCAGACCCAGCCGCACCTTGCCCGACAGGCCGGCGTGGTGTTGTTTCGTCACCTTGGCGTAATCATCCGCAAAGCCGATCAGCGCATAGGCCAGCGTCACCAGCAAGACGATCCAGACATAGCCGTTATCCAGCCGCGCCCACAGCAGGGTCGAGGTGAACAGCGCCGACAGGATCAGCAGCCCGCCCATGGTCGGCGTGCCGACCTTGACGAAATGGCCCTCGGGGCCGTCGTCGCGGATCGGCTGACCCTTTTTCTGCACCCGGCGCAGATAGTTAATCAGCGGTTTACCAAAGATGAACCCGAACAGCAGCGCCGTGAAAAACGCCGCCCCCGCGCGAAAGGTGATATAGCGAAACAGGTTGAACAGATCGCCGCCTTCGGACAGCCCGCTGAGCCAATAGAGCATCGTTAATCCTTTGTGTCAGGCGCGGGCCTGTGCCAAGTTTTACGCAAGGCGTCAACGACCGCCGCCACGCGCGAGGATTTGGACCCTTTGACGAACACCACGTCTTTGGGTTGGGTCAGCTCGCTGACGCGGGCAATCAGCCCGTCGGCAGTCTCGGTGCAGATGCCTTGCTTTTCAACAGGTAGCGCACCAAACATCGCGCGCATTCGAGGGCCGCAGGCATGGACCAGCGAGATTTCGCCCATGACCGGCCAAGTGGCGATATCGCGGTGGATGGCAATCTCGTCGGGGCCAAGTTCCAGCATGTCGCCAAGGATCACGACGCGGCGACCGGGCGGCAGACGCTCCAGCGTCGCCAGACCAGCGGCAAGGCTGGCGGGGTTGGCGTTATAGCTGTCGTCCAGCAGGGTGATGTCGCCAAACTGTTCCACCGCGCCGCGACCCTTGTAGGGTTGCCAGCGTGCCAGACCCTGAGAGGATGCGGTCAGATCGGCGCCAAGTTGCACAAGCGCGGTCAGGACGCCGACCGCGTTCATCACGAAATGCGCGCCCATGCTGGCGAGGCGGAAATCGGTGGTCTCGCCAAGGATGCGCGCGCGGACCTGCGTGCCATCGCCATCGGGCGTCACGGTCAGGGGGCGGGCCGCGCCAGATGCGCCAAAGCCGGTGACGACCGCGCCCACGGCATCCGCGCCGTCGCGCAGGATCGGGGTTACGTCCAGATCCTCTGGGATGATGGCGCTGCCCATCGGTTCCAGCCCGGCAAAGATCGAGGCTTTCTCGCGGGCGATGTCGCTGACGCTGGAAAAGGCTTCCAGATGGGCGGCGGCGACGGTGGTGATCATCGCCACATGCGGGCGGGCGATGCGGGCCAAGGGGGCGATCTCGCCGGGGTGGTTCATGCCGATCTCGATGATGGCGAAATCCGTGTCGGCGGGCATCCGGGCCAGCGTCAGGGGGACGCCCCAGTGGTTGTTCAGCGACGCCTCGGCGGCGTGGATGCGGCCCTGCCCGGCCAGCGCGGCGGCGGCCATGTCCTTGGTCGAGGTCTTGCCGACGGACCCGGTGATCGCCAGCACCCGCCCTTGCAGCCGCGCCCGGCCCGCGATGCCCAGCCGTTCCAGCGCGGCGGTGACGTCATCGACGATCAGCAGCGGCGCGCCATCCGGCACCCCGTCCGGCACGCGGCTGACCAGCGCGGCGGCGGCCCCCCGCGCCAAGGCGGCGGCGACGAAATCATGGCCGTCACGGGCGGCGGAAAGGGCGACGAACAGATCGCCGGGGCGAATGGTGCGGGTGTCGATGCTGATGCCGCTGGCGGCCCAGTCGGTGGTGGCGCGCCCGCCGGTGGCGGCGGCGGCATCGGTTGCGGTCCACAGGGTCATATCTTGCCATCCAGCGCGGCGACGGCCACGCTGGCCTGCTCTGCGTCGTCAAAGGGGTAAACGTCACTGCCGATGATCTGGCCGGTCTCGTGCCCCTTGCCCGCGATCAGCAGCGCATCGCCCGGTTGCAGCGCATCGACGCCGCGCAGGATTGCCTCGGCACGATCAGGGACTTCGGTTGCCTCAGGACCAGCACCGGCCAGCACCTCGGCGCGGATGGCGGCGGGGTCTTCGGTGCGGGGGTTGTCGTCGGTGATGATGACCACATCGGCAAATTCGCGCGCCGCCTCGCCCATCAAGGGGCGCTTGCTACGGTCGCGGTCGCCGCCCGCGCCCAGAACGACAATGATGCGGCCCATGACATGCGGGCGCAGCGATTGCAGCGCCGCCACCACCGCGCCGGGCTTGTGTGCGTAATCGACAAACACCGCCGCGCCGTTTTCGCGCAGAGCGGCCAGTTCCATCCGGCCGCGCACGGTGCTGATGGCGGGCAGATGCGGGATCACATCATCCGAGGCCGTGCCAGACGCCATCACCAGGCCAAGCGCCGCCAGCACGTTTTCCGCCTGAAAACCGCCGATCAGCGGCAGGCGGACCAGATGCGCCTGACCATCGACGGAAAAGCGCAGATCCTGCCCGGTGGCGTCGAACCGCTGGCCCAGAATGCGCAGGTCGGCCCCCTCTGCCCGGCCCACGGTGGTCAGGCGCAAGCCGCGTTCCAATGCAATGGCGGCCATCTGCTGGCCGCGCGGGTCGTCGATATTGATGACCGCGCCCGCGCCTTCGTCCAGAATGCGGGTGAACAGCAGCGCCTTGGCGGCGAAATAGTCCTCGAAATCAGCGTGATAATCCAGATGATCTTGGCTGAAGTTCGTGAATGCCCCCGCCACCAGCCGCACCCCGTCCAGCCGATGCTGATCAAGACCGTGGCTGGATGCCTCCATCGCGGCATGGGTGACGCCTGCGGCTGCGGCCTCGGCCAATATCCGGTGCAGGGTCAGCGGGTCGGGGGTGGTGTGGGCCAGTTTCGCCTGAAAATCGCCCTGAACGCCCATCGTGCCAAGGCTGATCGCGGGGATGCCCATCGCCTGCCACAGCTGCCGGGTGAAGTTCACGACCGAGGTTTTCCCCGATGTCCCCGTCACGCCGACCATCACATCCGGCTGCGCGCCGAACCACAGCGCCGCCGCCCCGGCCAGCGCAGCGCGGGGGTCTTCGGCGATGATCAGCGCGCCGTCCCAGCCCGCCAGCACGCCCGAGGCCAGATCGGCGCCCTTGCGGTCGGTCAGCACCGCCGCCGCACCCTGACGCAGCGCATATTGGATGAACTCGCCACCGTGGACCGCCGAACCGGGCAGCGCGGCAAACAGGAACCCGTCCCGCACGGCGCGGCTGTCCAGCGCCAGCCCGGCGATAACCGGCTCGCGCCCGCCCGAGGCGCGCAGCCCCAGTTCCGACAGTTTACGTCCCATCTGCGCCATGTCGCGCCCCCGTCAGTTGCTTGCCACGCGCTGTAGCCCGCCTGCGGGGTCAGGTTCAACATGCACCTGCCGACGCGGCTCGATGGTGCGCAGCTTGTCGCCCGTCACCGGGGCCAGCCCGACCAAGGGGGCCAGCCGCCGCACCATTTCCGCAGCCACCGGCACCGCCGTCGCGCCCGCCGTGCGGCTTTCACCGCCAAGCCGCCCGACCGAGGGTTCGTCCAGCGTCACCACCAGCACATATTTCGGCGCCGAGGCCGGAAAGACGGATGCAAAAGTCGCCACCACCTTGTCGCTGTAATAACCGCCACCGGGGCGCGGTTTGTCGGCGGTGCCGGTCTTGCCTGCAATTTCATACCCGGCCACTTCGGCCTGACGGGCAGTGCCGCGCGTGACCACCTGACGCAGCATCGACACGGCCATCTTGGCGGCGCGCGGGGACATGACCTGTTCACCCTCGGGCCTGGCGCGGCCATGCACCAGCGTCGGGGTGACGCGCTTGCCGTCATTGGCAATCGTCGCATAGGCGGCGGCCAGATGCAGCGGGCTGGCAGCAAGGCCGTGACCAAAGGAAACCGTCGCCGCCGTCACCGCAGGCCAGCGAGTCGGGACCAGCGGGCGCCCCGTGGGCGCCTCGACCATTTCGATCGGGGTGGCCTCGAACAGCCCCAGCTTTTGCAGGAAATCGCGCTGCCGCTCAGCCCCCAGAATCTGCGCGATCCTGACCGTGCCGACGTTCGAGGATTTCACGATCACATCGGTCGCCGACAATTCGCGGCCATAATTGTGGAAATCGCGGATGCGGTATTTACCGATCTGCATCGGGCTGGTGGTGTTGATGCCCGAATTTGGGTTGATCAGTTGCAGATCCAGCGCCTGCGCCACCGGGAAAATCTTGAAGGTGGACCCCAGCTCATACTGCCCCTGCACCGCGCGGTTAAAGATCGGGCTGTCCGAGGGATCGCCCGTCAGCAAGGGGCGCGGGCGGTCGTTCGGGTCAAAGTCGGGCAGGCTGGCCATGGCAACGATCTCGCCGGTCTGAACCTCCATCAGAACGGCGGTGGCCCCCTTGGCGTTCATCACCTTCATGCCGGATGCCAGCACCTCCTCCATCGCCTGCTGCGCGGTCAGGTCGATGGACAGTTGCAGCGGCGCGCCGTCGCGGGCCGGATCGCGCAGCCAGCCGTCGAACGCCTTTTCCACGCCCGCCACACCCAGAACCTCGGCACTGGCAACGCCTTCCTGACCAAAGCCGGAACCGCCAAGGATATGGCTGGCCAGATGCCCGTTCGGGTAAAGCCGCATCTCGCGCGGGCCAAACAGCAGGCCGGGTTCGCCGATGTCATGGACGGCCTGCATCTGTTCCGGCGACAGACGCTTGCGAATCCACAGGAATTTACGCTCGCCGGTGAAATCGTCACGCAGTTTGTCGCGGTCCAGATCGGGGAAAATGCGGGCCAGCCCGTCGGCGGCACGGATCGGGTCGATCATCTGCTGCGGATGGGCATACAGCGCATGGGTCAGCAGATTCGTCGCCAGAATTCGCCCCTTGCGGTCGGTAATATCGGCGCGCTGCGAAATGATGTCTGTGCCCGTGACCGCTGAAACCGGCTCGGTCGGCTGCGAGGCGGCCAGCATCCCCATCCGCACCCCGACGGTGCCAAACGCGATCACAAAGCAGGCCGCCATCACCACCAGCCGCCCTTCGGCCCGGCGGCGCGCGCCATCCTGAATCTCGGCATGACGGCGCGCGCGGTTTTCGGCCTCGATCGCATCGGGGTTTTCGCCCTTTTCACGGGCGTTCAGGATACGGGCCAAGGGGCGAAGGGGCGTGCGGATCATGGCGGCCTCTTTAACGGTTAGGGCGCAGCGGCGGGCGGCCGGTGCGGTCGGCAGTCGGGTCCAGCGCATCGGCACCAGAAGGATCGACGGGCGGCGGGGCAGTGGGATAGTCGATCTGGTTCAGGTCCAGAAACTGCCCCGATTGCAGCGGCACCAACCCAAGCTGATCGAAATTCAGCGCCACCAGTTCACGCAACCGCTCGGGCCGGTTCAAAAACGCCCATTCGGCGCGCAGAACGCCCAGATCCTCGCGCAGTTGCGCAATCTCGCGTTCGGTGCGGTTCTTTTCCGAAATGGCGGATTGCGTGCGATAATTCTCGCGATAGGCCCAGAACGCCAGTGCCATCACCAGCGCCAGACAGACAACATATAACAGCGTTCTCATCGCGCGCCCCCCTGCGGCAGCGACGGCATCGCCAGATCGCGCGGATCAGCCGCCCCCGCCGGAGCATCGGTGCGAATACCCACCCGCAAAAACGCCGAGCGCGCGCGCGGATTGGCGGCCAGTTCAGCATCATCAGCCCCGATGGCACGCCGGAACGGCAGGGTAAAGGCAGGCGCGGCCTGCACCACCTCGGGCGCATAACGGCTGCCGCCCTGTCCGCCCGCGCGGGATTGCAGGAACCGCTTGACGATCCGGTCTTCCAGCGAATGAAAGCTGACCACGGCCAGCCGCCCGCCGGGACGCAGCGCGCGTTCCGCCGCCGACAATCCGGCGACAAGCTGGCCGAATTCGTCATTCACCCAGATACGGATCGCCTGAAAGGCGCGGGTGGCTGGATGGCTCTGCCCCGGTTTCGGGCGCGGCAGGCAGGATGCCACCACCTCGGCCAGTTGTGCGGTGCGGGTCAGCGGGCGCGCGGCAACGATGGCGCGGGCGATCCGACGCGAGGCACGCTCCTCGCCGTAATGATACAGCACATCGGCAATCCGGCCTTCGGGCACCGAATTCAGCAAATCGGCGGCGCTGTCGCCCTGCCCGCTCATCCGCATGTCCAGCGGGCCATCACGCAGAAAGGAAAAGCCGCGATCCGCCTGATCCAGTTGCATCGAAGACACGCCCAGATCCAGAACCACGCCATCCACCGCCTGACCGGCCAGCACGTCCATATCGGAAAACGTCCCCTGAACCAGCCGCAGCCGGTCGCCATAGGCCCCGGCCCAGGCCGCCGCCATGTCGAACACGGACGGATCACGGTCGATTCCGATCACCTGATCCGCCCCGGCCTCTAACAAACCGCGGGCATAGCCGCCCGCGCCAAAGGTGCCGTCGATCCAGACGCCCCGCACCGGCTGAACCGCGCGCAGCAGCGGGTCCAGCAGCACGGGGATATGAGGTGCCTCCGCCACGGCCTAGCCCTCGCCCGCCCGCGCAAGAAAGGCGCGCGGATCAAAGCCCGATCCATGCTGGTGGGTGAATTCCTCCAGCGCCTGCGAATCGTGCGGACGGGAATCGGGGTGATAGACCTGAACGTAATCCCCCCGGCTTTCAAAAATGGTTTCGGTGTTTTCGGTCAGACCCAGCTTTTCCCGCAGCTTTTGCGGCAGGACCAGACGGCCTTCCTTGTCGATTTCCAGATCGGTGGACTGACCGTTCATCAGCGTTTCCAGCCAGCGCCGTTCAGGGCTGCCGCGCACCAGACGGTCGATCTGGCTGTCGATTTCGTCAATGGCCTCGATGGTGTAAAGCTCGATCCAGTTCCAGTCGTCAGGGCCATACACGGCAACGATCTGGGTGCGTCCGGCAGTATTGGCGGCGAACTGTGGATCGCCCGCGTCAAACACGCGGCGCAGCCGGGCGGGGACGGACATCCGCCCCTTTCCATCGACCCTGACGGTCTCTGTGCCCCTGAACTTTCGCGCCACGCGGCCCGCCCTCACTGTCCCGTCTCTTCCGGCCCGCCCGAAAGAGAAAGGGCGGATCGGGCCGCTGCCACGCCCGATCCGCCGCCCTCGTTCCCATTCCTGGGTCGTCCGGCTCTGGCGCCACCCGGGGAAGGTGCTGCCCGCGCCGCGCCGGATCATTGTTTGAAAACGGGTGCCTGTATGAAGCCTGCTTCGCCTTCGTCGGGGTCTTGGCGCCCCTGTCACTGCCCGTTTCCGTGATCCGGTTGTGACATGGGAAAACACGGGAAGCAACGGAAATATTCGGGTCAAACTGGGCTCAGGCGTCTTCCCGCCAGCGACCACAGCCGGAACAGGCGCAGAACAGCGACCACAGGAAATCCTATATGGTAGTTAATGCGTTACGAGCCACTGAATGTAGGGCGAAAAGGTCTGTGGCAAAAAATCCCCATATCTTTGCAATTCCTCCGGTGACGCCAGGATCGACGCAAAAAATCAACTGATGAACACACTGATTCTTTCTTGGATCACAGCGAATCACACCGCCGTCATCGCCTTTCCCGGAAAATCCCGAACGCCGTTCCCGTGCATTCCCATGCCGCCCACTCTTTCCCGGCGGCAGCCCTGCGCCTAACCTTCCCCCAGCCGCAGCCCGGAGACCGCGCGATGGATTGGACCACCCCTGTCGATATTTACTGCGAACGCCTTGGCCCGCATTTCTGGGCCGAGCCGCTGAACGCGATTACCAACCTGTCCTTTATCCTTGCCGCGATCTGGGGCTGGTCCGAGGCCCGCCGCCGCGACGAACCCAACCCGCTGGTCTGGCTGCTGATCGCATTGGCCGCCAGCATCGGTATCGGTTCATTTCTGTTCCACACACTCGCGAACCGCTGGTCCGCACTGGCCGATGTGCTGCCGATCTGGATCTTTGTGGCGCTTTATGTGCTGGTGGCGCTGAATCGGCTGGGCGGCCTGCGTCCGGGACGGATCGTGCTGGGCAGCGCCGCCCTGATCGCCGCCATCGCCATCTGGAACGCCATGGGCGACAGCGCCCCCGCAGTCCCGGCGCAGCCCACGCGCCCCGACCCGTTCAACGGCTCGCTGCAATACCTGCCCGCTGTGATCGCGTTCCTGTTCTTTGTCGTGCTGATGCAGATCCGCCGCCACCCGATGCGCAACTGGGCGCTGACGGGATTTGTCGTATTCCTTATATCCCTGACGGCCCGGACGCTGGACCGCGACATCTGCGCCGCGATCCCGCTTGGCACACATTTCCTGTGGCACGTGCTGAACGGGCTGATGATCGGCATCGTGCTGCAAATCCTGATCCGCAGCCCGCGCCCGAACACCGCATAGGACTTGCTGTTTGCCCCAATACGCAGCTTCGGGCGCGACCGCGCCATAGAATCAGGCCATGCCGCCCGAAACCAGCCGCTGCGCCAGATGCGCATAAGCATCAGCCACCGCGCCTTCGCCCGCCGCAACGGGTCGCCCGGCATCGCCCGCAATACGCACTTCCAGTTCCAGCGGGATTTCACCAAGGAAAGGCAAGCCCAGCTTGTCCGCCTCGGCGCGCACGCCGCCATGGCCGAACAGATGCGCCTGATGCCCGCAGTTGGGGCACACATAAACAGACATGTTCTCGATCAGCCCCAGAACCGGAGTCTTCAGCTTGTCGAACATGTCAATCGCGCGGCGGGCGTCGATCAGCGCCACGTCCTGCGGGGTTGAAACGATGATCGCCCCCGTCACCGGCGCCTTTTGGCACAGCGACAGCTGCACATCCCCCGTGCCCGGCGGCAGGTCGATCAGCAGAACGTCCAACTCGCCCCAGTTCACCTGTTGCAGCATCTGCTGCAATGCACCCATCAGCATCGGACCGCGCCAGATGACGGCCTCGCCATCCTTCATCATCAGTCCCAGCGACATGACCGTAACACCATGCGCCTGCGGCGGGTCGATACGCTGACCGTCGGGACTGGCGGGCCGCCCCGACACACCCAGCATCCGCGGCTGGCTGGGACCATGAATATCGGCATCCAGCACCCCGACCCGCCGCCCGGCCCGCGCCAGCGCCACCGCCAGATTCGAGGTGACGGTCGATTTCCCGACCCCGCCCTTGCCCGAACCAATGGCAATAATGTGTCGCACACCGGGAATCGCCTGCGGCCCGGCCTGAGGCGTGGGGTGGCCACCGATCTTGAGGCTCGGCGGCTGCCCGCCGCCCGAAGATCGCGCCACCTGACCGCCCGACCCGGCCTGCGCCGTCATCACGATCTGAACCGAGGTCACACCGGGCAGGGCCTGCAACCGCTGGCGCGCCTCGGCCTCGGCCGATTTCATCGCCGCAGCCTCGGCCGCATCGGCTACCTCGATGACGAATCGAACCGTTCCGTTTTCGACCGTCAGCGCCCGGATCAGATCGTCAGATACCAGCGTGCCGCCGCGCGGACTCTTGATTTCAGAAAGTTCCCTAAGGGCAACTTCGCGGGACAAACTCATTTTTTCACCTTTGTGATCTGTTTGCCCTCAAGCATAGGAAAACCGTCACAAACGGCAACCGCAGCCGTGATTTGACATAAATCAACTTTTGTGACCCGGCGTCAGACGCATATCCGTTACAAAACTGTTAACGTTAACGGCCCGTGCCTCACTAAATTGTGCGCATTTTCAGTGCTTCTGTCGCAAATAGGTCAGCACTAGTTATGCATCTGGCGCAAGGCAGCGTGACCAAACCCGACATTGTGCAAGCGCAGCATTTCCCCCATCTTTGATCTCGAAGACGGCAACGGACCAAACACAAGGCCCAGCCGGTTTGGAACGGGGCAATACGACCCCTGCCCGCCAAAGAATGTAAGGAATATGACAATGTCTGCAATCGACCACATCCAGAACAGCGCCCGCCAGAACGGCATTGGTGCGCGTCTGATGACTGCGATCGAGCGTATGCAGGAAAGCCGCGCCCGCGCCGCCGTCTATCGGCAGACCCTGCGCGAACTGAATGCGCTGACCAACCGTGATCTGGAAGATCTGGGCATCCACCGCTCGATGATTAAAGCGATCGCGAACGAAGCCGCCTACGGCAAACAAAGTTAAGTTACGCAAGTAAACCGTTAACGAGTGCCGGTTAACCCCGGCGTAGAATACCGGATCGACCTCCTCCCTCTGATCCGGCTCTTGGTGACAGCTCCGTCCTCCTCCCAAGGAGATGTCATCGAAAACGTGTGCGCCCGTCCTCCTCCCTCGGGCAAACGCATCAGCGACGGTCCTCTTCCTCCTCCCTTGGGGACCGTCGCAAGAGATTTCGCCGGAATGCCGGCAACGACATCGGCGGGCCTTCCTCCTCCCCTGGCCCTCCGTTCCTGCGGCGCAGCCCCACCTCCTCCTTGGGCGCGCTGCAACCCGATACACGGCCTCCTCCTCCCGGCCGGTATCACCCGCGGCGGTCCCCGCTCCTCCTCCCAGGGGACCGCCGCCCGGAATTCTGCCGGGGAACCGGCAAACAGTTCGGCGGGCCTCTCCTCCTCCCATGGCCTTCCGTTACCGCGATGCGCCCATCCTCCTCCCTGGGGCATCGCAATTCATACGCGGCCCTTCCTCCTCCCTTCGGGTCAGCGTTTCGCGGCGGCGCCCTCCTCCTCCCTCGGGCGTCGCCGCTTTTATTTTCGGCGCAGCCGCGCTATGCCACGCCAATGCTCAGCTATCAGCACGCCTATCACGCCGGAAACCTTGCCGATCTGCACAAGCACGCGCTGCTGGCGGCGGCGCTGGATTACCTGACCCGCAAGGACAAGCCGCTGACCTATCTGGAAACCCACGCCGGGCGCGGGCTGTATCGGCTGGACAGCGCCGAATCGGTCCGCACGGGCGAAGCGGCGGCAGGCATCACCCGCGCCACCACGCAGGGCTGGCTGGCTGACGGGCACCCGCTGCTGGCAGCGCTAGAGGATGTGCGGGCCAGATATGGTGCCAGTGCCTATCCCGGCAGCCCGCTGATTGCCGCGCATTTTCTGCGTCCCGGTGACCGTGCCCATCTGGCCGAGCTTCACCCCGCCGAACATGCCGCGCTGACTCAAGTGGCCGGTTTCGCAAAAATTCACCATCAGGACGGCTTGGCCATGGTCCGCGCCCTGTGCCCGCCAGAGCCGCGCCGAGGCTTGATGCTGATCGACCCCAGCTATGAGGTCAAATCCGACTACGCTGCCCTGCCCGGCTTTATCGCCGGTATCGCACGTAAATGGAATGTCGGCGTGCTGGCGCTGTGGTATCCGATCCTGACCGATGACCGCCAGCAAGCAATGGCCGACATGCTGACCCAAGCCCACCCACAGGCACTGCGGTCCGAGGTTCGCTTTGCGCCGGCACGCGCCGGGCATGGCATGGTCGGATCAGGCATGTTTATCGTGAACCCGCCCTTCGGCCTGTCAGACGAAGCGTCACGGTTACGGGCGATCTTTGACAAACGCGCACAAATGCGGCAATAACGCAGGTCTTGGCACGGAAATCCGGCAGATGATCCCCAATAAGGGATAGCTGATGCGCGTTTTCTTGTGCTGGTATCTGCCGCGCCTGCGCGGCAAGATCAGATCACCGGCCCCCCATGGAAACGCGCGAACAGGACGGGGGGCCGGTGCCATCCCGCGCCAGCTGACCGGCGCGGAATTTGGATTAAGACAGCAGTTTATTCGCCGCCGCCAAGACCGTGAACATAGGTGGCAACCGCACGAATGTCCGCTTCGCTCAGGCGTGCGTTCCACGACGGCATTACGCCGAACGGGCCATCATGGGTAATGCGACGGATCGTAGCGGCATCGCCGCCATACAGCCAGATCTGGTCATTCAGCGCCGGAGCACCCTGCATCTGATCGCCCGAACCGTCTTCCTGGTGGCAGGCCACACAGTTATCGACATAGATCTGCTGACCGGCCTCAGCCAGTTGAGCATCATGTTCGGCCCCCGACAGCGACAGCACATATTGCACCACGTTATCGATTTCCTCGTTGCTCAGCAGACCATCAGCACCGAACCGGGGCATTTCCGAATAGCGGGTGTCGGGGTCTTGCGGGTCACGGATGCCGTGCTGGATGGTGGTGTGAATATCGTCCAGCGTGCCCCCCCACAGCCAGCTGTCGTCGATCAGGCTGGGATAGCCCGGTGAACCAGCCGCACCCGAACCGTGACACTGTGCGCACCAGGTGCGGAACACCGCTGCGCCCGCATTGGTGGCATAGGCCAGCATTTCCGGGTTCTGGGGAATGGTCAGCAGATCGACGCTGGCCAGTTCCTGCTGGATCGCCGCATTGTTCTGGTTAAAGCGTTCGATTTCATCCGCGACTTCCTGACGCGCCGACCAGCCCAGCAAGCCCTGCGTGCTGCCCGTCACCAGCGGGATCGCCGGATACATAATCATGTAGCCAATCGCCCAGATGATGGTGACATAAAAGGTCCACAGCCACCAGCGCGGCATCGGGTTGTCGTATTCGGTGATCCCGTCCCACGAATGCCCGGTCGAGGGCGTTTCCTGCCGCGCGACGCCCGCCCCGCCGGGGGCGCGTCGCTGATGCCGCGCCTTTTCAGGGGCAACGGGGTGATCAGGGGCCGGACGCGGCGGCAGTTCGCCGGTAATCTTGTCGGCGTGATCCGCATCAGCCGCCTGACGCTCCAGCGAGATCTGGTTGTCCGGGTTCGCCGGGCTGTCGTGATCGTCTTTTTCGCCGGCCATCAGTTGACCTCCTTGCTATCCGCCGAGGCGGGTCTTTGCTCATTACGGAAAATGCTTTCCGCCGCGTCGCGTTGCAGCCGCCGCGAATCAGGGCGGAATACGAACAGGATCACGCCAATGAAAAACAGCGTCAGTGCCAGCAGCACCCAACTGTCCGCCAACTGACGTAGAAAGGTATAGCGTTCCATGACGCCCCCTTACCGCGTCGGGTCCGGTTCGAAGGTCGAGAAATCGACCATCGTGCCCAGCACCTGCAAATAGGCGATCAGCGCGTCCATTTCCGTCAGTTCCGGCTGACGGTCAAAGTTGCGCTGCTGCGCCCCCGGATAGCGTTCCTGCAAACCGCTGGCGTCCTGATCCGGGTCTGCCTGCGCCCGGAAATCCATCGCGGCCGAGGCGATCATTTCCTCGGTATAGGGGACACCGACGCGGGAATCTGCGGTCAGACGCTGCGCGACATGTTCCGGGCCGATCACGCGATTGGCCAGAAAGCCATAGGCCGGCATGATCGATTCCGGCACCACCGACTGCGGGTTAACTAGGTGGTCATAGTGCCATTCGTCCGAATAGCGGCCACCGACGCGGGCCAGATCCGGCCCGGTCCGCTTTGACCCCCACTGGAACGGGTGGTCATACATAGATTCCGCCGCCAGCGAATAGTGGCCGTAGCGTTCTACCTCGTCGCGCATCGGGCGGATCATCTGACTATGGCAGACATAGCAGCCCTCGCGCACATAGATGTCGCGCCCGGTCAGTTCCAGCGGCGTATAGGGGCGCACGCCGTCAACCTGTTCGATGGTGTTTTGCAGGTAAAACAGCGGCGCGATTTCAACGATACCGCCGATGGTCACCACCAGAAACGACCCGACCAACAGCAGGGTCGCGTTCTTTTCGATGATCTTGTGCTTGTCAAGGATACCCATTTTTCAATCCCCCCGCATCATTCGGCCGGAACGGCAACGGCCGTCGGGTTGACCTTGGGCTGCCTGGCGACAGTGGCCCACAGGTTATAGCACATGATGACGCCGCCGATCAGATACAGCACACCACCCAGCGCACGCACCACATACATCGGATGTTTCGCGGCCACGGTGTCAGCGAATGCGTTGACCAGGAAGCCCTGCGAGTCCACCTCGCGCCACATCAGCCCTTCCATGATGCCCGTCACCCACATGGACGAGGCGTAAAGGACGATCCCGATGGTCGCCAGCCAGAAGTGCCACGACACCAGTGACAGCGAATACAGCCGGTCACGGCCCCACAGGCGCGGCGTCAGATAATACAGCGCACCAAAGGTAATCATCCCGTTCCAGCCCAGAGCGCCAGAGTGGACGTGCCCGATGGTCCAGTCGGTATAATGCGACAGGCTGTTCACCGCCTTGATCGACATCATCGGCCCTTCGAACGTCGCCATCCCGTAGAAGCCGACGGCCACCACCATCATGCGGATGATGGGGTCGGTGCGCAGCTTGTCCCATGCGCCCGAAAGCGTCATCAGGCCGTTAATCATGCCACCCCAGGACGGCATCCACAGCATGATCGAGAACACCATGCCCAGCGTCGCGGCCC
>NZ_JAUNTO010000013.1 GCF_030538655.1 Paracoccus sp. (in: a-proteobacteria) | reverse complement strand
TCCAGAACGGCCAGCGAACGCTCGACCTCGATGGTAAAGTCAACGTGGCCGGGCGTGTCGATGATATTCAGGCGGTTCCGCTGCTCGGGGTCCTGCACATAATCGGTGTCCTCGTGGCGCTGCCAGAAGGTGGTCGTCGCCGCCGAGGTGATGGTGATGCCGCGCTCGGCCTCTTGTTCCATCCAGTCCATGGTCGAAGCGCCGTCATGCGTTTCGCCCATTTTGTGGTTCTTGCCGGTGTAAAACAGGATACGCTCGGTCATCGTGGTCTTGCCCGCGTCGATGTGGGCCATGATCCCGAAGTTCCGATAGCGCGTCAGCGGATACTCGCGTGCCATGATGGGCCTTCCTTCCGGTTTACCAGCGATAATGGCTGAACGCTTTGTTCGCGTCGGCCATCTTGTGCGTATCTTCCCGCTTCTTGACCGCAGTGCCGCGGCCCTGAACGGCATCGGCCAGTTCACCGGCCAGACGTTCTTCCATGGTGTTTTCGTTGCGGTTCTTGGCCGCAGTAATCAGCCAGCGGATGGCCAAAGCCTCGCGGCGGGTCGGGCGGACCTCGACCGGAACCTGATAGGTGGCACCACCGACGCGGCGCGAACGCACCTCGACCGAGGGTTTCACGTTATCCAGCGCCTCGTGGAAGACTTCGATCGGTTCGCGCTTCAGACGGCTCTGAACGCGGTCCAGCGCCGAATAAACGATACGCTCGGCAACCGATTTCTTGCCGTCAACCATCAGGTTGTTCATGAATTTCGACAGCACGCGATCGCCATATTTGGCGTCGGGCAGCACTTCGCGCTTTTCAGCGGCGTGACGACGGGACATTCCGGTCTCTCCTTATTTCGGACGCTTGGCGCCGTATTTCGAACGACGCTGACGGCGATCTTTGACGCCCTGGGTATCCAGCACACCGCGCAGGATGTGGTAACGGACACCCGGAAGGTCTTTCACACGACCGCCACGGATCAGCACGACGCTGTGTTCCTGAAGGTTGTGCTTTTCGCCCGGAATGTAGCTGATAACCTCGAAACCATTGGTCAGGCGCACTTTGGCGACCTTCCGCATGGCCGAGTTCGGTTTCTTGGGCGTCGTGGTATAGACGCGCGTGCAAACCCCGCGTTTTTGCGGGCAGGATTGCAGGTGCTGCGATTTGCTGCGCTGCACCTTGGGCTGCCGCGGTTTGCGGATCAGCTGCTGGATCGTCGGCATTCGGTTCCCCGTCTTGCTTCTGTCAATACTCGCAGCCAGAGGCTGCGCCACTTCTCGACGGCCAGATGCGCGAATCGCAAAAGGCCAAACCCGTCGGTCCCGTTACCGGGGCTGACGGGCAATTCTTCCAGAGGATCGGGATGTCAGGCCCGGATCTTGACCACTCAAGGTTCTGGTCCCCGGCGCGGTTTCCCGGCGGGTAGCGGGGCTATAAGGGGAATCGCGCCCTGTGTCAACCAAAGCCCCTGGCCGCCCGCAGGTCGCCATCCAGATCATCCAGGTTGATCCGAAACCGCCGCCTCAACTGCGCGGGATATTGTTCCGGGTTCGCGGGCCATGGATGCCCCGGTCCCATATCCGAGCCGGAATCGCTGTCGTCATGCAGAGTTCGCAAAAACATCAGCGGGCGGGTGATGCTGACCCCCGGCATCCATTTGCCCAGCTTGGAATGATCGTAATGCAGCGCCGTCACCGGCTGATCGGGCCGCGCAAAAATCGTCAGCGCGACGCCCATATTGTGACAGATGCGCGGGATCAAATGCACGCCATCTGCCCCCGCACGCAGCATAAAGCCGCGCGAATGATCCAGCGACATCAGCCCCTCACGCGACCAAAGCCCTTCAACCGGCGCAAAATCGGCGCGAGCCTTGGCGATGTAATCGACAGCCACGGCATCATCGTCATCATGGCGAAAATGGCCGATCACATCCGCCGACAGGTCGATATAGGGCTGCACGGCCGCAAGGCAGGCGGGCAGGTGCCGGTCCATCGGCGGCACCAGCGCCAGCCGCAATTGCGGAATGGTGGCGCAAAGCTCGTGCAGGCGCGACAGGTAAGGTTCGGGCAGGTCCGGCCCGGTCATCACCACCAGCGTAAAATCGGGGTCGGTCTGCGCCTGCCACGCGGGCAAGGCGATCCGCGTGAACAGAAACCAGCGCCGCGCCAGGCGCGCCGGATCATACAGAAACGCACGCCGTTCCTCGACCGTGATGTGTTCAGTCTGATAACCCCGCAGCCCGACATAGGAAAACCGGCACAGGCCCAGCATCTGAACGCGCATCACAGCCGCCCCTGCCGGTTCAGCCGCCGTTCACGCAGGATGCTATAGACCCCGGCCCCAACCACCAGCGCCGACCCGGCCCATGTCCACAGGTCGGGCCATTCCCCGAACACCATCAGCCCCAGCACAATCGCCACCACCAGCGAAACATAGCGGAACGGCGCGATAAAGCCGATTTCGCCCACGCGCATGGTTGCAATCACGGTGATATAACCCACGGTCAAAAAGGCAGCTGCCAGAATCAGCAGCCCCGCCTGCGTCAGCGTTGGCATCCGCCAACCTTCGCCCAGCCCCAGGATCAGGGCCGTAACGGTCACGGACAACGCCGCATAAAAGGCAATCGTTGATGACCGCACCCCGTGCGAGAACATCCGCGTCGCCATATCACGCAGCACCAGCGCCGCCACCGCGCCAATGCCGAGCACCGACCAGATGTCAAAAGCATCGGTGCCCGGACGCAGGATCATCATCACCCCGACCAGCCCGATCAGGATCGCCAGCATCCGCCGCCAGCCCAGCTTTTCTCCGAACATCGCCGCCGCCGCCAGCGTCACCAGCAGCGGCAGCGATTGCAGGATCGCCGACAGCTCGCTGATGGCCATGTGCCGCAAAGCATTCAGATACAGAACGGTCGAAACCACCTCGCCCACCGTGCGCAGCGCCAGCGGCCAGCGGTTTTCACGCTGCACCCGCAGATCAAGCCCGCCCTCGCGCCGGGCAAAAACGGCCAGTATCGGCAAAATCGCCAACCCGCGCAGTGCAATCGACTGATACAGCGGCAAATCCTGCGTGACGTATTTCATCACCGTGTCGTTCATGGTGAAAAACGCCATCGCCACGCACATCAGCACGGCACCCTGCACATTTTCGGCAGGCGTCGCGGCAGTGGCACGGGGCTGGGGCGGAATCAGACTGCGCATGGCATTCCTGTGAACGGGGCCGCGCCGGTCGGGCGTGGTGCGGCCATCCTATAGGTTGAGAAAGTTGACAAACCGTCAACCCGCGACGGAAACCCCTGCCCCATCGACAGCCTGCCCGATAATCGCGGCCAGCGGATAGCCCGCATCGCGAATGCGTGTCAGGGTCGCCCCGGCCTCATCGGGGGCGACGGCGATCAGCAGCCCGCCCGAGGTCTGCGGGTCGGTCAACAGCGCCTGCGCATGGGCAGGCAGGTCGCCGGCCAACGTCACCTCGTCGCCATAGCTGGCCCAGTTACGGCCGGATGCGCCGGTCACAAAGCCTTGCCCCGCCAGTTCATCGGCACGCGACAGCCGCGGCAGCGCCGCGAAATTCAGCGCCAGTCCACAGCCCGAGGCGCGCGCCATTTCCAGCCCGTGCCCCAGAATACCAAAGCCGGTCACATCGGTGATCGCCCGCACCCGCGGATCAGCGGCCAGATCGACGCCAACCTTGTTCAGCAAGGTGGCCGAGGCGATCATCTCGTCAATACCGGCTTGATCCAGCGCGCCTTTTTTGATCGCTGCGGAATAAACGCCGACGCCCAGCCCTTTGGTCAGGATCAGCGCGTCACCGGGCTGCGCGCCGCCGTTACGGCGCAGATGTTCAGGCGACACCAGCCCGATAACCGCCAGCCCGTAAATCGGCTCGACCGAGTCGATGCTGTGGCCGCCAGCAACCGGAATCCCCGCCTCGGCACAGATCGAGGCACCGCCGGACAGTATCTTGCCAATCATGTCATGCGGCAGCACATTGATCGGCATTCCGACAATCGCCAGCGCCATGATCGGGCGCCCGCCCATAGCATAAATATCGGAAATGGCATTGGCGGCGGCAATCCGGCCGAACGCGTGCGGATCATCGACCATCGGCATAAAGAAATCGGTCGTCGCGATCACACAGGTCTTGTCGTCCACCTGCCAGACGGCGGCATCATCCGATTCCGTATTTCCAACCAAAAGCTGAGGAAACGCCGCCGTCAGCGGCTGATCCTTGAGGATCGACTGAAGCACCGACGGCGCGATCTTGCAGCCGCAGCCTCCACCATGGGCAAGTTGTGACAGTCGGATCGGGTCGGCTTCGGTCATGGCTTGGCTCCTGTCAGGTGATCGGTTCGTTATCCTTGATCGGCCGGCGAAACGAAAGCCCCCGACGCGCCAGTCAGCGCCTCGCGCAGCGCCGCGTGTTCAAGACCAAAGCGCCGCAGCATCACCCCGTGCACCTGCGCCTGCGTCATCTCGACCGGGATACGTTTGCCAAGGTGGTGAGGGCTGTCATTATGGCCATGAAAACCGCGCATCCACATCACGCGGTCGATTTTGGTTGCGGTCGGGGTCAGTCGCCAGACCCAATCGTGGCGATAGTTCATCACCGAGCGCGGCTCGCCACCGGGAAAATACAGCGTCAGCCCCGGCGCCCAGAAATGCGTCAGCGCGCAACTGATATGCAGATCATCGTCATCAGCCTGCACCAGCAACCCCCGACCATAATCCAGCGCAACCGGGTTCCAGCCATCCATCAACCCTTTGATGGCATGATAATCCTGACGAACGCTGGCGACGTAATCCTGCGCCACCGCATCGTCGTCGTCCATACGGAACTGCGCCACGACATCGGCCCCCGGCTCGGTTGTTTGGGCCAGCATGTCGCGACAGATCGGCGCGTGAAGGCCGGGCGGGGCCTGCATCAGCCGAATTTGCGGCACCGCCTCGGCAATGTCGCGCAGATGACCCAACCACGGCTGAGGTAAATCCTCGCCCGTTGCCACGATCAGCGTGAAATCAGGATCGGTCTGCCACAGCAACGGCGGCAGGCAGAGGTTTTCAAACCAGCGCATCCGCAGATCCAGCCGGACCGGATCGTAAAGAATGGCCCGGTTACGGTCCAGATCGGCGCCGGTGGTCTGAAAATCGCTTTGTGTCAGCAGCGAAAAGCGGCACAGCCCCAGAACCTGAATTCGCATCTGCCCCCCCGCCCGGCCTGCTTGCGCAAAAATAAAAGGCCCGGCGCGATGCCGGACCTTTCTGTTTCATGCCAGTGCGATCATTCCTCGGACGTGGTTTCGACCACTTCCGGGGCGATCAGCGCGGCGGCTTCTTCGGCCTCGGCGCGGCGCGCCTCGATCACGGCATTGTCGCGGTCGGCAGCGATGCGGCGCACACGCGCCGTCGCCCCGCCCGTGCCCGCCGGGATCAGCCGGCCGACGATGACGTTCTCTTTCAGGCCGACCAGCTTGTCGCGCTTGCCCTGAACCGCGGCTTCGGTCAGCACACGCGTCGTTTCCTGGAAGGACGCCGCCGAGATGAACGAACGGGTCTGCAAACTGGCCTTGGTGATGCCCAGCAGAACCGGCTCGCCCGCCGCGGGCTTGCCGCCCTTGGCGATGATCTTGGCGTTTTCTTCCTCGAACTCGTCGCGGTCAACATGCTCGCCCTTCAGCAGCGTGGTGTCGCCGCTGTCGAGGATCTCGATCTTTTGCAGCATCTGCCGCACGATCACCTCGATGTGCTTGTCGTTGATCTTCACGCCTTGCAGCCGGTAAACGTCCTGCACCTCGTCGATCAGATAGTCGGCCAGCGCCTCGATCCCCATGATCCGCAGGATGTCATGCGGGGCCGGGTTGCCGTCCATGATATAGTCACCCTTCTGCACGAAGTCGCCTTCCTGCACCGGGATGTGCTTGCCTTTCGGCACCATGTATTCGACCGGCTCCAGACCTTCGGTGCTGGGTTCGATGCTGATGCGGCGCTTGTTCTTGTAGTCCTTGCCGAACCGCACATAGCCGTCGATTTCCGCGATGATCGCGTGATCTTTCGGGCGGCGCGCCTCGAACAATTCGGCCACGCGGGGCAGACCCCCGGTGATGTCCTTGGTCCGGGCGCCTTCGCGCGGGATACGGGCCACAACGTCGCCGGGGCGAACCTCCTGACCATCCTCGATCGACAGAATGGCATCGACCGACATCGGATAGCTGACGGGGTTGCCCGCGTCGTTCCGAACCGGCTCGCCGTTCTCATCCATGATGATGACTTCGGGCTTGAGATCGTTGCCCTTGGGCGCGGAACGCCAGTCGGTCACGATCTTCTGCGTCATGCCGGTGGCTTCGTCGGTTTCGTCCCGCACCGAAATGCCGGTAATCAGATCGACAAAGCGCGCCACGCCGCCCTTTTCGGCCAAAATCGGCAGAGTGTAGGGATCCCATTCGAACAGCTTGGCACCGCGCGTGATCTTTTCACCTTCTTTCACGAACAGCTTGGAACCATAGAACAGCTTGTAGCTGGCGCGTTCCTGACCCTGATCGTCCATGACCAGAACCTGCATGTTGCGGCCCATCACGACCATTTCGCCATTGGCGTTGGTCAGGATGTTGGCATTACGGAACTCGATCGTGCCATCCTGGCTGGCCGACTGGAACGACTGCTGACCACCCTGCGCGATGCCGCCGATGTGGAAAGTCCGCATCGTCAGCTGTGTGCCGGGTTCGCCGATGGACTGCGCGGCGATGATGCCGACAGCCTCGCCGATGTTGACCAGCGTGCCACGGGCCAGATCGCGGCCATAGCACAGCGCACAGACGCCATCTTCGGATTCACAGGTCAACGCCGAACGAATGCGAAGCGACTGCACGCCCGAGTTTTCGATCTCGTCCGCCTTGCGTTCGTCGATCAGGTCGTTCTGGCGCACGATCACCTCGTCGGTGCCGGGAACAAGCACGTCCTCGGCGGCGACACGACCCAGCACCCGTTCGGACAACGGCGAGATCACCTCGCCGTCGTTGACCGCCGCCTGCGCGGTGATCGCCCGGTCGGTGCCGCAATCATGTTCGCGGATGATGCAGTCCTGCGCCACGTCCACCAGACGCCGCGTCAGATAACCCGAGTTCGCGGTTTTCAGCGCCGTATCCGACAGACCTTTCCGCGCGCCGTGGGTCGAGTTGAAGTATTCAAGAACGGTCAGACCTTCCTTGAAGTTCGAGATGATCGGCGTTTCGATGATCTCGCCGGTCGGCTTGGCCATCAGGCCGCGCATCCCGCCCAGCTGCTTCATCTGGTTGACCGAACCCCGCGCACCCGAGTGCGCCATCATATAGACGCTGTTCGGTTCCTTTTCGGCACCGTTTTCATCCATATGAGAGGCCGAGATGGTCTTCATCATCGCCTCGGTCACGCGGTCGTTACACTTGGACCACGCATCGACGACTTTGTTGTATTTCTCGCCCTGGGTAATCAGGCCGTCCAGATACTGCTGTTCGAACTCTTTGACCTGATCCTGCACCTCGCCCACGATGTCCCATTTGTTATCGGGGATCACCATGTCGTTCTTGCCGAACGAGATACCGGCGCGGAACGCCTCGCGGAAGCCAAGCGACATGATCTTGTCAGAGAAGATCACCGCCTCTTTCTGGCCGCAATAACGGTAAACCGTGTCGATGACGTGCTGCACGTCTTTCTTGCGCAGCAGGCGGTTGACCAGATCGAACGGCGCCTTGGCGTTCAGCGGCAGCAGCGCGCCCAGCCGCAGACGGCCCGGCGTGGTTTCGAAGCGTTTCATCACCTCGTTACCGTTGTCGTCGATCTGGTTCAGACGCGCGGTGATGCGGGCGTGCAGATGCACCTCGCCAGCGGCAAGGGCGTGTTCGACCTCATCGACATTGGCAAAGACCATGCCTTCGCCCTTCATGCCCTCGCGCTGCATGGTGGTGTAATAGAGCCCCAGAACCATGTCCTGCGACGGCACGATGATCGGCGCACCGTTGGCGGGCGACAGCACGTTGTTGGTGGACATCATCAGGACGCGCGCTTCCAACTGCGCCTCAAGGCTCAGCGGGACGTGAACGGCCATCTGGTCGCCGTCAAAGTCGGCGTTGAAGGCCGAACAAACCAGCGGGTGAAGCTGGATCGCCTTGCCTTCGATCAGGATCGGTTCGAACGCCTGAATGCCCAGACGGTGCAGCGTCGGCGCGCGGTTCAGCAGAACTGGGTGTTCGCGGATCACCTCGTCCAGAATATCCCAGACCTCGGGGCGCTCCTTTTCCACCAGCTTTTTCGCCTGCTTGACGGTGCTGGACAGGCCCTTGGCTTCAAGCCGCGAATAGATGAACGGCTTGAACAGCTCCAAGGCCATCTTTTTCGGCAGGCCGCATTGGTGCAGCTTCAGTTCCGGCCCGGTCACGATGACCGAGCGGCCCGAAAAGTCCACACGCTTGCCCAGCAGGTTCTGACGGAACCGGCCCTGCTTGCCTTTCAGCATGTCCGACAGCGATTTCAGCGGGCGACGGTTGTTGCCCGTGATGACGCGGCCGCGGCGGCCGTTGTCGAACAGCGCATCGACCGATTCCTGCAACATCCGCTTTTCGTTGCGCACGATGATGTCGGGCGCGCGCAGTTCGATCAGCCGTTTCAGACGGTTGTTGCGGTTGATGACCCGACGATACAGATCGTTCAGATCCGAGGTCGCAAAGCGGCCCCCATCCAGCGGCACCAGCGGGCGCAGTTCCGGCGGGATGACCGGAATCACCGTCAGCACCATCCATTCCGGGCGATTGCCGGATTCCAGGAAGGATTCGACGATTTTCAGCCGCTTGATGATCTTTTTCGGCTTCAGTTCGCCCGTCGCCTCTTTCAGATCTTCGCGCAACTGTTCCGCGGTGGCAGCCAGATCGATGTTCGACAGCATGGTGCGGATCGCCTCGGCCCCGATGTCGGCGCTGAAGGCGTCGGCCCCATACTGATCCTGCGCGTCCAGGAATTCTTCCTCGGACAGCAGTTGACCATAGGACAGATCGGTCAGACCCGGTTCGATCACCACATAGTTTTCGAAATACAGGATGCGTTCCAGATCACGCAGCGTCATGTCCAGCATCAGACCGATGCGGGACGGCAGCGATTTCAGGAACCAGATATGCGCGACCGGCGCGGCCAGTTCGATATGGCCCATGCGTTCGCGGCGGACCTTTTGCAGCGTCACTTCAACGCCGCATTTTTCGCAGACAAGGCCGCGATATTTCATGCGCTTATATTTGCCGCACAGACATTCGTAATCCTTGACCGGGCCAAAGATACGCGCGCAGAACAGACCGTCACGTTCAGGTTTGAACGTGCGATAGTTGATGGTTTCGGGTTTCTTCACCTCGCCAAACGACCAGGCCAGAATTTCTTCAGGCGAGGCGAGCGAGATCTTGATTTCGTCGAACTGCCGCGGCTGCGCCAGCGGGTTCAGGGGATTGGTGGCAAGTTCCTGGTTCATTTCCGTATCCTAATGAGGGGCGCGAAGGGGGGTGAGGGCCAAAGCCCTCACTCCTCTTCCTCCGCATCCAGGAGTTCCATGTTAAGGCCCAGACCCCGGACCTCTTTGACCAGCACGTTGAACGATTCCGGCACGCCGGCTTCGAAGTTGTCCTCGCCCTTGACGATGGATTCATAGACCTTGGTCCGGCCCGCAACGTCGTCCGACTTGACCGTCAGCATTTCCTGCAAGGTATAGGCGGCGCCGTAGGCTTCCAGCGCCCAGACCTCCATCTCACCCAGACGCTGACCGCCGAACTGCGCCTTACCACCCAAGGGCTGCTGGGTGACCAGCGAGTAAGGCCCGGTCGAACGGGCGTGCATCTTGTCATCGACAAGGTGGTGCAATTTCAGGACGTATTTCATCCCGACCGTCACCGGACGCGCGAACTGTTCACCCGTGCGACCGTCGAAGACGACCGACTGACCCGAGGTATCGAACCCGGCACGGCGCAGCGCGTCGTCCACATCCGCCTCTTTCGCGCCGTCAAAGACAGGCGTGGCGATAGGAACACCGGCGCGAACCGTATCAGCATGTTCGACCAGCGTGTCATCGTCCATCCCGGCAAAGGTATCGGCATACATATCGTCACCGTAACCAATGCGCATCGCCTCGCGGACCGGAGTCATATCGCCATTGCGGCGGTAATCCTCAAGCGCCTCGTCGATCTTGATGCCCAGACCGCGGCTGGCCCAACCCATGTGGGTTTCCAGAATCTGCCCCACGTTCATACGCGACGGCACACCAAGGGGGTTCAGCACCAGATCTACGGGGGTGCCGTCCGCAAGGAAGGGCATATCCTCCATCGGGACAACCTTGGACACGACGCCCTTGTTGCCGTGACGACCGGCCATCTTGTCCCCGGCTTGCAGCTTGCGCTTGACCGCCACGAACACCTTGACCATCTTCATCACGCCGGGGGGCAGATCGTCGCCCTGACGGACCTTTTCCACCTTGTCTTCGAACCGGGCCTCAAGCGCGCGCTTTTGGTTGTCGTATTGCTGGTTCAGCGCCTCGACTTCCTTGGCGGTGTCTTCGTCGGCAACAGCAAGCTGCCACCACAGACCACGCGACAGCGTGCCAAGCAGATCATCGTTGATCTCGGACCCGGCCTTGATGCCTTTCGGCCCCTTGACCGCCTGCTTGCCGGAAATCAGTGATTTCAGGCGGGCATAGATGTTGCGATCAAGGATCGCCATTTCGTCGTCACGGTCGCGGGCCAGACGTTCGACTTCCTCACGCTCGATCTGCAAGGCGCGTTCGTCCTTGTCCACGCCGTGCCGGTTGAAAACCCGGACCTCGACGATGGTGCCATACGCCCCCGGCGGCAAGCGCAGCGAGGTATCGCGCACGTCCGACGCCTTTTCGCCAAAGATGGCGCGCAGCAGCTTTTCTTCCGGCGTCATCGGGCTTTCACCCTTGGGGGTGATCTTGCCCACCAGAATGTCGCCCGGACCAACCTCGGCACCGATATACACGATGCCGGCTTCGTCCAGATTGCGCAGCGCCTCTTCACCCACGTTCGGAATGTCGCGGGTGATTTCCTCAGGCCCCAGTTTCGTGTCGCGGGCCGCCACTTCATATTCGTCGATATGGATCGAGGTGAATACGTCGTCGCGGTGAATCCGTTCCGAAATCAGGATCGAGTCTTCGTAGTTGTAGCCGTTCCACGGCATGAAGGCGACAACCACGTTCCGACCGATGGCCAGTTCGCCCTGATCCGTCGAGGGACCGTCAGCGATGACCTGACCTTTCTGCACCCGGTCGCCCACTTTAACCAGCGGACGCTGGTTGATGGTCGAGGACTGGTTCGAGCGTTTGAACTTGCGCAGACGATAGATGTCCACGCCCGCGTCACCCGCGCCCAGATCTTCGGTCGCGCGCACAACGATACGCTGCGCGTCAACCTGGTCGATGATCCCGCCCCGGCGCGCCATGATCGCTGCGCCGGAATCGCGGGCCACGGTGGCCTCCATCCCGGTGCCGACAAACGGCGCCTCGGCACGCAGCAGCGGCACGGCCTGACGCTGCATGTTCGACCCCATCAGCGCGCGGTTGGCGTCGTCATTCTCAAGGAACGGGATCAGCGCGGCAGCCACCGACACAAGCTGTTTCGGCGACACGTCGATCAGGTCGATCGCATCCACCGGGTTCAGCGTGAAATCGCCCGCCTGACGGGTGCTGATCAGCTCATCGACAAAGCGCCCATCCTCGTCCAGCGTCGCGTTGGCCTGCGCCACGGTGTGACGCATTTCCTCGGTCGCGGACATATAGACAACGTCATCCGTGACCTTGCCCTCAATCACCTTGCGGTAGGGGGTCTCGATGAAGCCGTATTTGTTGACGCGCGCAAAGGTCGCCAGGCTGTTGATAAGACCGATGTTCTGACCTTCCGGCGTTTCAATCGGACACATCCGGCCATAATGGGTCGGGTGAACGTCGCGCACCTCGAAACCGGCACGTTCGCGGGTCAGACCGCCCGGCCCAAGCGCCGAAAGACGGCGTTTGTGCGTTACTTCGGACAGCGGGTTGGTCTGGTCCATGAACTGGCTGAGCTGCGACGAGCCAAAGAATTCGCGCACGGCAGCCGCCGCCGGTTTGGCGTTGATCAGATCCTGCGGCATCACGGTATCGATCTCGACGCCCGACATACGCTCGCGGATGGCCCGCTCCATGCGCAGCAGACCGACGCGATACTGATTTTCCATCAACTCGCCGACCGAGCGAACACGCCGGTTGCCCAGATGGTCGATGTCGTCGATCTCGCCCTTGCCGTCGCGCAACTCGACCAGCCCGCGGATACAGGCCACGATGTCTTCGTGGCGCAGGGTCCGCTGGGTGTCAGGCGCATCCAGATCAAGGCGCATGTTCATCTTGACCCGGCCAACGGCGGACAGGTCATAGCGTTCGCTGTCAAAGAACAGGCTGTTGAACAGCGCGCTGGCGGCCTCGACCGTCGGCGGTTCGCCAGGGCGCATCACGCGATAGATGTCCATCAACGCGCCGTCGCGGTTCATGTTCTTGTCGGCGGCCATGGTGTTGCGGATGTAGGGACCGACGTTCACATGGTCGATGTCCAGCACCGGAATATCGGTGATGTCATTGTCCAGCAGCACCTTCAGCAGGCCGCCCGACAGATCGCCGTCCTTGTCGTAATCCGCCGTAATCTCGTCACCGGCTTCGGCATAGATCAGGCCGGTTTCTTCGTTGATGATGTCCTTGGCGACGAAACGGCCCACGATGCGGTCGAACGGCACCAGCAGATTTACCTGCTCGCCGGTTTCCAGCAGCTTTTTCACCAGACGCGGCGTCACCTTGTCGCCCGCCTTGGTGATAACCTCGCCCGTGTCGGCGTTCACCAGATCATAGGACGGACGCGTGCCGCGCACCCGTTCCGGGAAAAAGCGCGTGACCCAGCCTTTGCCTTTTTCCAGACGATAATCCACGGTTTCATAAAAGGCATCCATGATGCCTTCCTGATCCATGCCAAGCGCATACAGCAGCGTCGTCACCGGCAGTTTGCGGCGGCGGTCGATGCGCGCAAAGACCAGATCCTTGGCGTCGAATTCGAAATCCAGCCACGAACCACGATAGGGGATGATCCGGCAGGCGAACAACAGCTTGCCCGACGAATGGGTCTTGCCGCGGTCGTGATCGAAGAACACGCCGGGGCTGCGGTGCATCTGGGACACGACAACGCGTTCGGTTCCGTTCACGATGAAGGTGCCGTTCTGCGTCATCAGGGGCATGTCGCCCATGTAAACGTCTTGTTCCTTGATGTCCTTGACCGACCGCGCGCCGGTGTTTTCATCAACATCAAACACGATCAGGCGCAGCGTCACCTTCAGTGGCGCGGCATAGGTCATGTCGCGTTGCTGGCATTCGTCCACGTCGTATTTCGGACGTTCCAGTTCATATTTCACGAACTCCAGCGTCGCGGTTTCGTTGAAATCCTTGATCGGGAACACCGACTGGAACACGCCCTGAATACCCTCACCGTCATGATGGCCTTCGCCCTCACCCGAGTTCAGGAACAGGTCGTATGAAGATTTCTGAACCTCGATCAGGTTCGGCATCTCCAACACTTCGCGGATATTGCCATAATAGCGCCGGATACGCTTTTGGCCGACATAAGCTTGCGCCATGGGATATTTGCACCTTTCGTCGTGGTCCGCCCGCCCGTCTGGGTCACGGGGCGCGCAGCCTGCGAATAGTCAGGGGTTCTGGTCCCATACCTGCCACGCGTCCCACCGCGCGGCGCCCGAACCAAGAACATGCCCTGAAGGAAGCTTTCGCCATGTAGGCAGCCGGAAAGCACCCTTCAAGACAGGTTCGGCAGGGACCGGAAAATACCGGACCCTGCCCAATCATCGTGGCGAAAACGCCGGATTACTTCAGCTCGACTTTGGCGCCGGCTGCTTCCAGCTTGGTCTTCATTTCTTCGGCTTCGGCTTTGGCGACGCCTTCTTTCACTTTGCCGCCAGCTTCGACCAGATCCTTGGCTTCTTTCAGGCCCAGACCGGTGATGCCGCGCACTTCTTTGATCACGTTGATCTTGTTGGCGCCGGCGTCGGTCAGAACGACGTCGAATTCGGTTTTTTCTTCGGCAGCTTCACCAGCACCACCAGCGGCGGGGCCAGCCATCATGACGGCGCCACCGGCGGCCGGCTCGATGCCGTATTCGTCTTTCAGGATGGTTTTCAGTTCCTGGGCTTCCAGCAGGGTCAGGCCCACGATTTCTTCGGCGAGTTTTTTCAGATCAGCCATTTTTCCGTTCTTTCAGTTAAGGTTCCAACGTCGGGTTTTCAACCACACGCAGGGAAAGGGTTGCTTATGCAGCCTCACGCTCTTCCAGAGTCGTCAGGATGCCCGCGATGTTGCTGGCAGGCGCGCCAATGGCACCAGCGATGTTCGAAGCAGGCGCACCGAGGCAGGCCACGATCGAAGCAATAAGCTCCTCACGCGACGGCATCGAGGCGACGGCTTTGACACCGGCCGGATCCAGAGCCGAGTCACCCATTGCACCGCCCAGAATAACGAATTTCTCGTTATCTTTGGCGTATTTGTCGGCGATCCGGGCCGCAGCGGTCGGATCTTCCGAATAGGTCAACACGGTCATGCCCGTCAGGTATTCAGCGATGCTGGCGCAAGGCTTACCTTCCAGGGCGATCTTGGCGAGCTTGTTCTTGGCAACGCGGACCGAACCTCCGGCTTCGCGCATCCGCGAACGCAGGTCCTGCATCTGTGCAACCGTCATCCCTTCGTAGTGGGCAACCACCACGACGCCAGAGCTTTCAAAGATCTGGCCGAGTTCCTCGACCACTTGTTCTTTTTGTGCTCTATCCACGGTTTCACTCCAAGTTGGGGGTTTCCCCCCGGCTCTCACTTTTCCCGCAGCTTTCGGCCACGGGCCTTGGTCCGATCAAGGGCAAGATCGCCCGAAGGGACTACCTTCGGAAAAATGCTTCCCCATCTCAGGAAGGACATTAAGCGGGAAACCCGCACCCTCCGTCTCGGACAGGACGGGGCCTTGGGCGGCCCCGCCATCCCCGGCTTGCGCCGGAAAATCTTATTGCGCGGTGGTCGCGCTGCTCAGGTCCAGCGACACGCCCGGACCCATGGTCGAGCTGATCGAGACCTTTTTCATATAGGTGCCCTTCGCGCCCGAGGGCTTGGCCCGATTCACGGCCTCGACAAAGGCGCGGACGTTCTGTGCCAGCTTGTCAGCGTCGAACGACACCTTGCCGATACCGGCATGAACCACACCAGCCTTTTCGGCCTTGAACTGAACTTCACCGCCCTTGGCTGCCTTGACGGCATTGGCCACGTCAACGGTCACGGTGCCGACGCGCGGGTTCGGCATCAGGTTGCGCGGGCCAAGGATTTTGCCCAGACGACCAACCAGCGCCATCATGTCGGGCGTGGCGATGCAGCGATCAAAGTCGATCTTGCCGCCCTGAATCGCTTCCATCAGGTCTTCCGCGCCAACAATGTCGGCACCAGCCGCTTTGGCTTCGTCAGCCTTGGCGTCACGGGCGAACACGGCGACGCGCACGTCTTTGCCGGTGCCGGCGGGCAGCGTCACCACGCCGCGAACCATCTGGTCGGCGTGACGCGGGTCAACACCCAGATTCAGCGCGATTTCAACCGTTTCGTCAAACTTGGCCGAGGCGGCGCTTTTCACCAGATTGACGGCATCTTCAACCGACAGGTTGGCTTTGCCGTCAAAGGCTTCGCGGGCGGCGGCTTTTTTCTTGGACAGTTTTGCCATGGCTTAGCCTTTCACCTCGATACCGATCGACCGGGCCGAGCCCAGAATGATCTTCATCGCCTGTTCAACATCATTGGCTGACAGGTCTTTCATCTTGGCTTCGGCGATCTCGCGCACCTGCTTGACCGTCACGGTGCCAGCGGTCGCACGACCCGGCTTTTCCGAACCCTTGGCGCGGCTGCGCTTGCCGACCGGCTTGAGGCCAGCGGCCTTTTTCAGCAGGAAGGACGCGGGCGGCGTCTTGGTTTCAAAGGTGAACGATTTGTCGGCGTAATAGGTGATCACGACCGGAACAGGCGAACCTTTTTCGATTTCCTGCGTCTTGGCGTTGAACGCCTTGCAGAATTCCATGATGTTGATGCCGCGCTGACCCAAAGCCGGGCCGACGGGCGGGGACGGGTTCGCCTGCCCCGCCTTGATTTGCAGCTTGAGGCTGCCGATGACTTTCTTGGCCATGTGGCCTCTCCTTTGTCGTCAGGCCCAAAGGGCCGATCTAGCGGTGCGGCACCACGCCTCCCGCAAATGTCACGAGGTTTTGGAAACCTGCGTGAATTCCAGTTCCACCGGGGTCGGACGGCCAAAGATGGACACCGTGACCTTAATCCGGCTCGACACTTCGTCCACCTCTTCGACCATGCCCGAGAACCCCTCGAACGGGCCGTCGGTGACGTTGACCTTTTCGCCCACGTCAAAGCGGATCAGGTTGCGCGGCGCGGCCTTTTCGCCGTCATCCGTGCGGTTCAGCATCGCGTTCACTTCATCGTCGCGCATAGGCATCGGCTTGCCCTGCGCACCGAGAAAGCCGGTGACTCGGTTGATCGAGTTCACCAGATGATAGGTCCGGTCGGACATATCCATGTGAACCAGAACGTAACCCGGCATAAAGCGCCGTTCAGACGTCACCTTCTTGCCGCGACGAATTTCGATCACCTCTTCGGTGGGGACCAGAACTTCGTCGATCTCACCCTCAAGCCCCTTTTCGGCGGCGGCCTGACGGATCGCCTCTGCGACCTTTTTTTCAAAGTTCGACAGGACACTGACCGAATACCAACGCTTTGCCATGTTCCGATCGACCCCTGTTCGTCTTGCGGATCACCTGAGGTGACCCCGTGAATTTCGCCCCGCCCGGCAAAATTGAAATCGGCGCGCATACCGAATCGATGCACGCCGCTGTCAGGGCAGGTTTGGCGCGTTTACCGCTGCCCGCGCCCGATTGCAACCCCGCAATCAGCCCGAAATCAACCGCAGCCCCTGCGTCATCCCGGTGCGGATCACCAGATCGACAAGGAAAAAGAAGATGCTGAACAGCGTTGCCATGATGAACACCATGATGGTGGTGGTCACGACTTCGCGGCGGGTCGGCCAGGTGATCTTGCCGACCTCGGCGCGGACCTGACTGATGAACTGGACGGGATTGGCCATGGCCGACTCCTTGACTTGCAGCGGGTCAGATAGCGTGGAACGGCGGCAGGATCAAGGGCACGACATCCGATCATGCCACGCCATTGTCACCCCCCTTCAGACAAGAGGTCCGCGCGCGGCAGCGGCTGCTGCGGCGTCTTTTTGGGCCTGCTCAAACATCTTCCATATGACATTTTCCTCACGACGGATTCTTGCATCTTCCCTGCGAATTTCATCATTATACAATTCCGGGATACCGCCACCAATATCCTGTTCATTATATTCAGTCGGGCTGTAGGCTTTGCCATCAGCATCGTAGAGCGTCATTCGCCCCTTTGAATCGAAATCTATCAACTTGCCAAATCCAGTCAGACCGAGAGAAAACTCCACAGCCTCGCCTTTGTAGGCGGCATTGGTAACGTTTGCCGATGCGAAACTGAACAGGCCGGCTAGGGAGGCACCAGCCATTTCCATCTTTCTTATTGTTGCCAACAGCTCCGAATTTCCGGCCTTGCTTGCCCGCGCGGATGCTTCGAAATCTGGCAGAATAATGCCGCCCCTGGAAACACCGATCAACTGACCGGACGGGCCATAGCGTTCATCACCGGGGGGCGGCATGTTTCGCGCAACATCCCGGCTGTATTCCGATAGCTTTTTACCAAGGTGATAGGCGACTGCCATGGCGTCACGCCGGTCGGTATAAGGTGCATCCTTCTGCGCCATCTGCCGGCCCATACGCGGCGTATAATCAACCATTATGAACCCGAGCATGCCTACAGGCTTAAATCGGGGATCGCTGACAGACGGACCGTTTGGCGTCCCCGTCCTCGCCTCATCCGGCATTTCGTCAAATGGGCTGATCTCCCCGCGGGAAAGCGCGCGCACCCACTCGTCGCGGTGCTTGAATACCACCTTCAACTCTCTAAGGCTCTTCACAAGTTCTTTTTTGTATTCCGGATCGGTGACACTCTCAAGCCAAGGGAATTCAGAATAACTATCAGATTCTGTGCCAGATTCGATGCGCGAAAACGTAAAAGCGGGCTTGTCTATCGCTGTGCCCTGCGCCTGGAGAGAGGTGGGGGGCGCAGACACACCACCCCGCGAAGCTGATATCAAAACAGTCAACGCAGCTTGGGCTGATGTCACATTCATGGTGTCCTCCTTGACGCAGACAAAGGCAACAGATAACGATCACAGCACACGCTATGGCAGATCGAATCGAATCACAAATCATCTTTAGGGTGTGTTTGATTCAATTTTTAATCATCGGAGGAACTGTGGCTACAATCTTCGGAACGACGGGACATGACGTCCTTAATGGAACCAGAAGTCACGACTTTATAGACGGCCGCGCCGGAAACGACACCATTTACGGTGGGGATGGCCTGGATACCATCTATGGCGGAAGTGGGGATGACGAAATCCATGGCGGAAAAGGCGTGGATATGATCTATGGCGGGGATGGAGATGACATCATCTATGTAAACGACGATCTTGATTTCTATTTCAAGGGCGGCGATACAATTGATGGAGGGGGCGGCAACAACAAGATTATAGCACAATCAAACTCGACAACCGGATCAGTTCTGGCCATCAAGCTGGGAGAAGTTTCAAAAATACAGATCCTTTACAATGATTCAAACAAATCCTTAATAATCCAGGGCGCCGGAAAGATCGACGTCTCGTCCATTATAGAATACGATGCAAAGGGCGGCGATCTGAGTCAGATCTGGGGCAGCAACCTGAATGACACCATCAAGGGTTTTGACGTCATTTCCAAGAAAAACCCCGCAGGCATATGGGAAGTCGTCCACTTCAACGACACAATCACGGGTGGCGCGGGGAATGACCATATTTTCGGCAATGCGGGGGACGATCTTCTGCTTGGCGAAAGCGGGAACGATACACTTGAGGGCGGCATCGGAAACGATACGCTTCGGGGCGGGGCCGATAATGACACCCTGATCGGCGGCGAAGGATATGACTCACTCTCTGGCGGTGTGGGAAATGATACCTTCCTGTTCGATTACAGCACCTATTTCACCTCACCCGATCCGGGTTATGAAGACGTTGATACGATCAACGACTTTACCCAAGGGGAGGACGTTATTCACATCACAAATACCGGCGGCGCACTTGATTTCGACAATATGCTGATGGCTGATTACGAGGATGGCTGCGCATTCCTTATCAATAACGGCACCGCAGTCATCGTCAAAGGCATCAGCGCCGCAGACATGACCGCTGCTGATTTCCTGTTCACCTGACGCAAAAGGCCCCGCGCATTCACACGGGGCCTTTCTGAACCAATCGCGAAAAGATCAGTCTTTCGCGCGTTCGACGTAGGAATTATCCTCGGTATTAATCACGATTCGGGTGCCCACGCCGATATGCGGCGGCACCATCACCCGCAAACCATTATCGCAAATCGCCGGTTTATACGACGACGAAGCGGTTTGCCCTTTAACCACCGGCTCGGTCTCGGTGATTTCAACGGTGATCTTGGCGGGCATTTCAATGGAAATCGGCACACCGTTATAAACTTGCAGGAAACAGCTTGCGCCTTCTTGCAGATAAACGGCCTGATCGCCGATCACATCGGGCGACACCACGACCTGCTCATAACTTTCCGGCTCCATGAAGTGATAGCCTTCGCCATCTTCATACAGAAAATTATACGACCGTTCGTCCACATGGGCACGTTCGACCTGTTCGGTCGTCCGCCAGCGTTCGCTGACCTTCACGCCGTCGGAAATGCGGCGCATATCGACCTGAGTGACCGGCGTGCCCTTGCCCGGATGGAAGTTCTGGGCGGTAAGCACGACATACAGCTTGTCGTCCAGTTCGACGACATTACCTTTGCGCAGGCTAGAGGCGATGACCTTCACGAATGGCTCCTTGACCATAAATCGGGGCGCGCCTAAGGGCGCGGGATGCCACGCCATAACGTGGACGAACGGATTTCACCAGACCCCGAGGATGCGCATGAACGATTGGTGGCGGCCAGAACGACACGAGGGGCGGCGCCCTGCCCTATTGGCGCGGAACCGGATTCAACGCATGATCCGCGGCTGGCTGGACGATGAGGGTTTTACCGAGGTGGACCCGGCGGCACTGGCCATCTCGCCGGGAAACGAGGCGCATCTGCACGCCTTTGCCACCGACGCGGTGGGAAATGACGGCACGGCGCGGCGGATGTATCTGCATACCAGCCCTGAATTTGCAATGAAAAAGCTGCTGGCAGCGGGCGAGACCCGGATCGCCGCCTTTGCCCATGTATGGCGCAACCGCGAGCGGGGGCCGTTGCACAGCTCCGAATTCACCATGCTGGAGTGGTATCGCGCCGGTGCGCCCTATGATGCGCTGATGGAGGATTGCGCAGCCCTGCTGCGGTTGGCGGCGCAGGGGGCCGGTGCGACGGCGCTGCGGTTTCGCGATGCCGTCTGTGATCCCTTTGCCGCGCCGGAGCGGCTGTCGGTGGCCGATGCATTTGCCCGCTATGCCGATGTCGATCTGGCCGCGACGTTGCGCGATGACGGCACGACCGACCTGACCGCCATGGCGGGGCAGATGCGGGCCGCCGGGCTGCGCCATGCCGGTGACGACACTTGGGCCGACATGTTCAGCCGCGTTCTGGTGGAAAAGGTCGAGCCGCGTCTTGGCATGGGTCGCGCCACCGTTCTGGACCGTTACCCGGTGGCCGAGGCCGCGCTGGCCCGCCCCTGCCCCGACGATCCCCGCTTTGCCGAGCGGTTCGAGCTGTATGCCTGCGGCGTCGAACTGGCCAACGGTTTCGGCGAGTTGACCGACTCCGCCGAACAACAGCGCCGCTTTACCGCCGAGATGGACGAAAAGCAGCGCATCTATGGCCACCGCTATCCGCTGGACCACGATTTTCTGGCGGCTCTGACGATCATGCCAGCAGCCAGCGGCATCGCTTTGGGTTTTGACCGGCTGGTGATGCTGGCTACCGCCGCGCCGCAGATTGACGCGGTGATCTGGGCGCCGGTGCCGCACGGTTGACGCGCGCAGCTCCGCGCGCCACCATCACGGCCAGCACAAGGGGGGAACCATGACCGACTGCCTGTTCTGCCGCATTACATCCGGCGCGCTGCCCGCCCATAAAGTCGCCGAAACCGACAATCTCGTCGCCTTTCTGGATCTGCACCCGATCCGGCCCGGCCATACGCTGGTCGTGCCGCGCGATCATCACGTCTGGTTCGAGGATATGCCCGCCCCCCTAGCCGCCGAAGTAATGGCATTGTCGCAGCAGATCGCCCGCGCGCAGAAAAAGCTGTATGGCGTCGAACGGGTGGCAATGTTCTTTACCGGCATCCATGTGCCGCATGTCCACGCCCATGTCGTGCCGATGCACCATGTCCATGACGTCAGTTCCGCCGCTTATCTGGCCGACGGGCCGGACAGTTATTCGGTTCCGGTCAGCCCCGCATCCGAGGAACTTGCCGCAATCGCCCGCGATCTGGGCGCGGCAGTCTGATTGGCGGGCATCGGCCAGCCAGGCGTCTGGTCATAAACCTCGATCATCCGGTCAATTTTTGGTTCCAGTCACACAACGCACGCCGCCCGCCCCTGCGTCGCCACTTGTCGGGGGTGTTGGCCAGATCCACCGTGGCATCGGCCAACCGCCGGGCAAAGCTGTCGCGCGGCATTGAATCAACCAGATACCAGTGTCGGCGGTCAGATAATCCGCCGGGCCACCCCAGTTGCTGGCAATCACCGGCAGCCCCATGCCATCGCCTCCAGCACGACGGCACCGCCACATTTGCGCAAGGAATTCAGGATCAGCGCGTCGCTTTGCCCAACAAGGGCAGCGCAAACATTTGCGGATGAAAGCCTTGAACGGCCACAGCGTCACGCAACCCCAGATCATCAGTCAGCGCCTCTGGCAAAGGGCGTGCGTCGTCATTACTCAGCATATCTGGTCACACCGCCTCCCTCCCGATAGCGGGCCAGCGCAAGCATACGCAGTGTGATGGCCACAGCTTTCAGATTGCCAGACGGCCTATGAACACCAGCCTAAGCCCCTTTTGCGTCCCCCAAAGCAGCAGCGGTCATGGGCCGTGCAGCCCACATTGGCAGCGCAGTGCCGTTTTCCACTACCGCATGCCAAGGACCAGGCAGCCCAAGGCGCGCATGGTGTGGCGAATAACAATCGCGGAAACGGCCTGGCAGGGGTTGGGGGACTCGAACCCACGACCCTCGGTTTTGGAGACCGATGCTCTACCAACTGAGCTAAACCCCTAAGGCCGGTCATCTGATTACGGCGGATGCCCGGCATGCGCAAGGGGGATCAGCGCGTCGGCACCGGAGTTTCGCCAGAATAATCATAGAAGCCCCGCCCGGTCTTGCGCCCAAGCCAACCTGCCTCGACGTATTTCGTCAGCAGCGGACAGGGCCGGTATTTCGTATCGGCCAGCCCGTCGTGCAGCACGTTCATGATCGCAAGGCAGGTATCCAGCCCGATAAAGTCGGCCAGTTCCAGCGGTCCCATCGGGTGATTGGCGCCCAGTTTCAGCGATTCGTCGATCGAGCGGACGTTCCCGACGCCTTCATACAGCGTATAGACGGCCTCGTTTATCATCGGCATCAGGATGCGGTTGACAATGAAGGCCGGGAAATCCTCGGCGCTGGCGGCGGTCTTGCCGATCTTTTCAACCACACCCAACAGGGTTTTATAGGTTTCCTCATCCGTGGCGATGCCCCGGATCAGTTCGACCAGCTGCATCACCGGCACCGGGTTCATGAAGTGAAAGCCCATGAACTTGCCCGGCCGGTCGGTGCGGCTGGCCAGCCGCGTGATCGAGATCGACGAGGTGTTCGAGGTCAGGATCGTGTTCGGCTTCAGATGCGGCAGCAGGTCTTCGAAGATTGCCTGCTTGACGGTTTCGCGTTCTGTCGCGGCCTCAATCACCAGATCGGTCTGGCCCAGATCGGTCAGCGTCATCGTGGTTGTCAGCCGCGCAAGCGCCGCTTCCTTGTCCTCGGCCGAAATCTTGCCGCGGCTGACCTGACGTTCCATGTTCTTGTCGATCAGCCCCACCGCCTTGTCCAGCGCCTCACGGCTGATGTCCGTCATCAGCACGTCGTATCCCGCCAGCGCAAAGACATGGGCGATGCCGTTGCCCATCTGCCCCGCACCGATCACGCCAACCGATTGAACCGCCATGTCCGCCCCCTTTTGTGACTGCGCGGACGATAGGGCGGCTGGCGGCGCGGATCAATCACGAAAGGCTGCGGCCACGAAAAGGAGACGAGGCGGCGACAGCGCCGCCCCGGCAGATTTATGACCGGAACACCTCGATCACCGGCAGGTCGGTCAGCGAAATCCCCAGCAGTTGCAGCGCAGGCAGCGAAACCTGACTGCCGCCGCTGGCCGGACCATTCAGCGGTATCAGATCGACCTTGGCCGATTTGCCGTTCGCCGGGTTGACGATCCGGCCCACGGCCTGCGTTTTCACCAGCGGCGTCTTGATCCAAAAGCCCGGCTGCGTCGCATCCCCCAGCGAAGCAACCGTGGTGCCCAGACGGGTTTCCCCACTGGCCGCAGGCCTTTCCGCAGCAGCCGCACGCTGTGCGGCGGTGGTGGTGTTCAGCTGCGCCGCTGTCGCACGGGCAGAAGGACGTGGCGCGGGGGCGCGGGTCACAGCGGCAGCGGCCTGCACCACCTCAGGGGCCTGCGGGGTTTCGGGCGCGGCTGCGGTGCCACTGCCGGGCCGCTGGGTCGTGGCCTGCGTGGTTGCCGCTGCACAGGCGGACAGTGCCAGAACCGGCAGGATCAGCAGGATCAGCACCAGCGGGCGTTTGGCAAAACTCAGGACGGTCATCAGGCTTTCCTCGGTTGTTTTGCGCCACGCTAGCGGCAGTTGTGCCGTGGGTCCAGCGACGGCTGTGTGATCGGGTCGTGCTTGTGCTGCGGTCGTCACGCCCTTAAATCAGGCGTATGACCTGCGCACCCTTGATCGACCCATTCGCCCGGCCCATCACCTATTTGCGGGTGTCGGTGACAGACCGCTGCGATTTTCGCTGCACCTATTGCATGGTCGAACATATGCAGTTTCTGCCCAAGGCCGACCTGCTGACGCTTGAGGAACTGGACCGGCTCTGTTCCGCCTTTATCGGCCTTGGGGTGCGTAAACTGCGCGTCACCGGCGGCGAACCGCTGGTCCGGCGCGGCATCATCGAGTTTTTCCGCGCCATGTCGCGTCATCTGGGAAACGGGCTGGACGAACTGACCCTGACCACCAACGGCAGCCAGCTGCGTCGCTTTGCCCGCGATCTGGTCGATTGCGGCGTGCGGCGGGTGAATGTATCGCTGGATACGCTGGACGAAGGCAAATTCGCACAGATTACCCGCTGGGGCCGGCTGAATCAGGTGCTGGACGGGTTGCGCGCCGCACAAGACGCCGGATTACGGATCAAGATCAACACCGTCGCGCTGAAAGGCTTCAACGAAGACGAGTTGTTCGATCTGGTCGGCTGGTGCGGCGATCAGGGCTTTGACCTGACCTTCATCGAGGTCATGCCCATGGGCGAGATGGAGGGCGAGGTGCGTCTGGACCAATACTGGCCCCTGATCGACCTGCGCGCCCGTCTGGCGCAACGGTTTACCCTGACCGATCTGGCCGAACGCACCGGCGGGCCTGCCCGTTATGTCAAGCTGGCGGAAACCGGGCAGAAGATCGGCTTTATCACGCCGCTGACGCATAATTTCTGCGAAAGCTGCAATCGTGTGCGCGTTACCTGCACCGGCGAATTGTTCATGTGTCTGGGGCAGGAAGACCGTGCCGATCTGCGCGCCCCTCTGCGCGCCAGCGGCGATAACGACGCCCTGACTGACGTCATCCGCGCCGCCATCGCGCGCAAGCCCAAGGGCCATGATTTCGACTATTCCCGCCAGACGGTCAGCGGCCAGATGTCCCGTCACATGAGCCATACGGGCGGCTGACACGCGCTGCACCAGCCCCCTGCCCTGCGTCCCTAAACCGGAATCCCCAGATAGCCCATGGCCGGACCAAGCTGCGTTTCCTCGTATCCGAAATGTGAACGGATGGCGCGGTCCAGCCGGTCAAACGCGGTGGCGCACGCGGCAAAGCCCGCGTCATCGGCTGCCTGAGCCAGATCTTCGGCCACCTGCCGCAACTGACCAATCAGGCTGTGGATCACCTTGTGTTCGGCCTTCAGCCGCTCCAGCACCGCCCCCAGCCCTGCCTGCTCATGTTCGGCGATGGCGGGAAACATCCAGTGTTCTTCGATGTCATGGTGATTTTGCAGCAGGGCGCATTGCCGCCCACAGACCGAACCGAACAGTGCCAGATTTTGCGTCAGCGTCATCCCGGCGATGGCGGACGGCAGGGCCTGAGGGCTGGCCTGACCGGCGCGAATATCCGCCATCAGCCGGGCCACCGCCGTCAGTTCCTTCAGATACATGCGATGGATGCGCGCCAGCCCCTTACCGTGCAATTCCTGCATCGGCGTCAGGCCGGGGATCGGCGGGGCCTTGGGGCGGGCCGCGTCATCCTCAAGCTGTTCGGGGGTCATGACGGGGTGACACCGCGGATACGTTCCGACCGGCGGCGCAGCAGTTCGACGGTGGTCAACAGCGCGATGGAAAAGACCACCAGCAGCGTGGCGATGGCCAGAATCGCCGGACTGATCTGTTCGCGGATGCCGTTCCACATCTGGCGCGGGATGGTCTGCTGTTCCGGCGCGGCGATCAGCAGCACCACGATCACCTCGTCAAAGCTTGTGACAAAGGCGAACAGCGCGCCCGAAATCACCCCCGGCAGAATCAGCGGCAGGGTGATTTTGAAGAACGTCGTGCGCGGGCTGGCCCCCAGCGAGGCAGCGGCCCGGTTCAGCGACTGGTCGAACCCGACCAGCGTGGCGGTGACGGTGATGATGACAAAGGGAATCCCCAGCGTCGCATGGGCCAGCACGATCCCCAGATAGCTGCCGGTCAAACGCCCGCAGGCCGGGCCGCCGTCAGAACCGCTTAGCCCCAGAATACCGCAGGGGTTCGAATAGAAAAAGAACATGCCCAAGGCCGAGATGATGACCGGCACGATCATCGGTGAAATCAGCATCGCCATGATTGCCCGGCGGAACGGCATTTCGGGCCGCGACAGCCCAAGCGCGGCCAGCGTCCCCAGAAAGGTCGCCACCAGCGTCGCACTGATCCCGATGATGATCGAGTTCTTGGCCGCCTTCACCCAATGCGCATTGTTCCACGCATCCTGCCACCACGCCCAGCCGGTGTTGCCGTCAGGGTTCTGCATCCCGAAGGTCAACAGTGTCTGATACCAGCGTGTGCTGTAACCTTCCGGGTCCAGCGTCAGCATCTTTTCGGTAAAGGTGAAATAGGGTTCCGCGTTGAACGACAGCGGAATGAACACCAGAATCGGCGCGATCAGAAAGATAAAGATCGCCGTGCAGATCACCAGATAGGCGCCATGCCACAATTTTTCCAGCGGAGAGGCATATGAAGGAAGCGCCATGATCTTTACCCCAGTTTCAGATTGTCGATGCCGACCATGCGGTCATACAGCCAGTAAAGCAGCAGCACGATTACCAACAGAATGGTGGACAGCGCCGCCGCCAGCGACCAGTTCAGCGTCTGCGTGGTGTGCATGGCGATCATGTTGGAAATCAGCTGCCCCGAGGCCCCGCCGACCAGTGCCGGTGTGATATAGTAACCAACGGCCAGAATGAACACCAACAGCGCCCCGGCCCCCAGCCCCGGCAGGGTCTGCGGGAAATAGACGCGGCGAAAGGCTGTCCAGCTTGTCGCGCCAAGACTGCGGGCAGCGCGGACATAGGACGGGTTGATCGTCCGCATCACCGAATACAGCGGCAGCACCATGAAGGGCAGCAGGATATGCGTCATCGCAATGATCGTGCCGGTCATGTTATAGATCATCTGCAACCGGCTTTGCTGGCCGATAATGCCGAAAAAGATCAGCAGATCGTTGATGACACCCTGTTGTTGCAGCAGCACGATCCAGCTTGTCGTCCGCACAAGAAGCGAGGTCCAGAACGGCAGCAGCACAAGGATCATCAGCAGGTTTGATTTGCGCATCGGCAATGTCGCCAGCAGATGCGCAATCGGAAAGCCAAGAACAAAGGTGGTCAGCGTGATGACCGCCGACAGCACCAGCGTGCGGATGAACAGCTTGACATAGATCTGCTGCTGTTGGGGAACGCTGGTGATATTGCCCGTCTCGTCGCGGGTGCGGTCGACGGCGGCCAGATAGAAATCGCCGGTCAGCGCATTCGCCGACTGCCGCATCTTGGCCCACAACAAGGGGCTTTCCCAACGTGAGTCGATCTCGGCCAGGGCGGCCTGATAGGGCGGCTCCATATTGCGGGCCGCCCGCCCGGTCGAGGTGAACAGCGACCGCGCCCCCGACATGTCATAATTCAGACGCGTGCCAGCGCGGGCAATGGTGCGGGCCGCCGCAGCCTCTTTGATATCTTCGCCAAGCGCCGTCCAGGCGGCATCATCGGGCGGCGTGCCGGGTGCCGTATTGTGGAACCACTCGGTCACGCGGGGCATATTGTCGGCGAATTCAGCGTTATAGAACGAGCGTTGCAGCATCTGCCCGATGGGCACCACAAAGGTCAGCAGCACAAACAGCAGCAACGGCGTGACCAGCAAAAACGCCCGCCGCCGCGCCCGTGCCTGCGACCGCATCAAGGCGCGCCGCAGCGGCTTGCCATCAGCCGTGCGCATCACACCGTCAGGGCTGACACCCGAGGCAGTGGCGACAATGGCGGCATGGGGATCTAGGGCGTTCGACATCTGTCACCTTCGGTTCGGCGGGATCGGATCAGATAAGCCGCCGCCCCGCGCGAGGGCGGCGGACAACCGGCATCAGTTCTGCGACAGCCAGCTGCGCAGACGCTCGGTCAGTTCGATGTCGTGGTCAGCCCAGAACTCGGGATCGTCCATGACCGCGGTTTCCATATGCTCGGGCGAGTTCGGCATATGCGGCTCCATCTCGGTCTTGCCATCCTTGTAAAGATCGATCAGCGGCATCGAGGATTGCCGCGCCGGACCATAGCTGATGTATTTCGCCTGTTCAGCCAACTGCTGTGTATCTGTGGCGAATTTCACATATTCCAGCGCCGCATCCCTGTTGGGGGCACCCTCGGCGATCACGAACAGGTTCATCTCCATATATTGCCCGTCCCAGATGATGTCGAAGGGCTTTCCCTCGGCCACGATGGCGTCAAAGATGCGGCCGTTATAGACCGTGGTCATCGTCACCTCGCCATCGGCCAGCAGTTGCGGCGGCTGCGCGCCCGCTTCCCACCACACGATGTCGCGTTTGATCGTGTCCAGCTTGGCAAAGGCGCGATCGACGCCTTCGGGGGTGGCCAGCGTTGCCAGAACCTGATCGGGCGCGACGCCATCGGCAACCAGCGCCAGCGACAGCGTGCGTTTCGCACTCGGCGGCAGGCCGCGTTTGCCCGGGAATTTCTCGACGTCGAAGAAATCGGCGGCCGTCTGGGGCGCGCCGTCCGGGAACTTGGTCGTGTCATAAGCGATGACAGTGCCCCAGACGATGTTGCCCACGGCGCAATCGGTCAGCGCGCCGGGAATGAAATCGTCCACCGCAGGGGTGCCGTCAGGCGCGGGCGGCAGATCAGCGGCGTCAATGGCAATCGCCGCGCCCTCGTCGCACAGGCGCACGGCGCCGGCATGGTCAAGGTCAAAGACATCGGCGGTGACGTTCCCCGCCTCGACCTGCGCTTTCAGCGGCACGGCGGGATCGTCGGCGTCGATCATATTGACGGTGATGCCGGTCGCCTCGGTGAAGGGCTTGTTATAGGCTTCGACCTGACTGGCCGAATATGCCCCGCCCCAGGATACGACATTCACCTGCTGGGCAGAGGCGGCCCCCGCCAGACCGGCCAGCGCCGTGCCAAGAATCAGATATTTTTTCATGTGTATTTCTCCCTGTTTGGCGGTTTGTGCCGCCGTTTTCATTTTTCGGGCCGCGCGCAGATATCCGCGCGCGACCATCTGTGTCAGCTTGCCAGCCAGGCGTTGAAACGCTCGGTCAGTTCGGTGTCGTGATCGGCCCAGAACTCGGCATCGTTGACCAGCGCATTCTCGACGTTTTCAGGCGTCGTCGGCAGATAAGGCGCCATATCGGTGGTGCCGTCCTTGAATTTGCCGACGCTGGAGGCCGCCGATTTACGCGGCGGGCCATAGGCGATGTATTGCGACAGATTGGCCTGCTGCGCCGGATCAGCGGCAAAAGCGATAAATTTCATCGCCGCCTCGCGGTTGGGGGCACCCACCGGAACCACCCAGTAATCCATATCGAGGTTCACGCCATCCCAGACAAAGCCGAAGGGCCTGCCCTCTTGCACGATGGCGTCAAAGATCCGGCCGTTATAGGCCAGCGTCATCGACGCCTCTTTGTCGGCTAGCAGTTGCGGTGCCTGCGCCCCGGCTTCCCACCAGATGATGTCGCCCTTGATCTGGTCCAGCTTGGCAAAGGCGCGGTCAACGCCCTCAGGGGTGGACAGGACATCATAAACCTCGTCCGGGGCCACGCCGTCACCCAGCAGGGCAAATTCTAGCGTATATTTGGGCCGTTTGATAAAGCCGCGCTTGCCGGGGAAGTTCTGGATGTCAAAGAAATCCGCCACCGTCGTCGGCGCAGCATCCGGGAAGGCACTGGCATCATAGGCGATGACGGTGGACCAGACCATGATCGCCGTGCCGCATTCATGCAGCGCGGCGGGCAGATAATCATCGGCGGGCGAGGCCCCGTCGGCCCCCGCAGGCAGGATGGCCGGATCAAGCGGTTCGATCAGCCCTTCGTCGCACAGGCGCAGCACATCCGATTGTTCAACGTCGAACACATCGCTTTGCACGTTCCCCGCCTCGACCTCGGCTTTCAGTCGGGTGGGCGGGTCGGAATTGTCGATCATCGTCGTACCGATGCCGGTCGCCTCGGTAAAGGGCTTGGCGAACGCCTCGTTCACGGCACCGCCCCAAGCACCGCCATAGGTGGTGATGTTGATCGGCCCTTCGGCCAACGCGGGACCGGCAAGCAGGGCAAGCGCCGTTCCGACAAGAAGTTCAGACCTCATAGCATCTTCCTCACCATATGATGGCTGCTGGATGCAGCTGGTTCTTTCCTGCGCGGTCGTCCCCGCCGATGTGGCGGGAACGGCGGTTGTCACGGGCAGATCAGCTGGCCAGCCAGCTGTTGAAGCGTTCGTTCAACTCGGCATCGTGATCGACCCAGAATTCAAGGTTCGACCCCAGTGCATTGGTCAGGTTTTCTGCTGTCGTCGGCAGATTCGGCCCCATCGGCACGTCCGAACCTTCGATATTGCCGACCAGCGCGGCAGCCGAGCGGCGCGGCGGGCCATAGCTGATGAATTCAGCGGCACGGGCCTGCGGCGCGGGGGCGGTGGTCCATGTGATGAACTTCAGCGCTTCTTCCAGATTCGGCGCGCCCTTGGGCACGATCCAGCCTTCCATTTCATAAATCTGTCCGTCCCAGACGATCTTGAACGGCTTGTTCTCGCCATGGGCGGCGTTGAAAATCCGGCCGTTGAAGGCATAGGCCATCGTCACTTCGCCATCGGCCAGCAGTTGCGGCGGCTGCGCGCCCGCTTCCCACCAGATGGTGTCGTTCTTGATCGTGTCCAGCTTGGCAAAGGCACGGTCCACGCCTTCGGGGGTGGTCAGCAGGTCATAAACCTCATCCGGGGCGACGCCATCGGCCATCAGCGCGAATTCCAGATTGAATTTCGCCCCCTTGCGCATGGTGCGCTTGCCGGGGAAGGCCGCCAGATCAAAGAAATCCGCCGGGGTCGAGGGTTTGGCATCGGCGAATTTGCTGTCGTCATAGGCCAGCACCATCGAATAAACGTCGGTGGCCACGAAACAGTCGGTGATCGCCCCGTCGATAAAGTCATCCTCGATGGCGGTGCCATCTTCGGCCACGGTCAGGATCGCCGGGTCAATCGTTTCCAGCAGCCCTTCGTCACACAGGCGCACCGCGTCGGCATATTCCACCGAGGCCACATCGGTGGTGATGTTGCCCGCCTCGACCATGGCCTTGATCGGCGTGGCGGGGTTATCGGCATCGGCCATGTTCACCTTGATGCCGGTTTCAGCCTGAAACGGTTTGACATAGGCTTCCAGATGAGAATTCCCGTATGCCCCGCCCCAGGACAACAGGTTCACATCCGCCGAAGCGGGAACAGCCAGTGCGCCCAGTGCGGTGGTCAGGATAAGCAGTCTTTTCATGTCGGTTTTTTCTCCGGTTGGACTATGGGTCTGGCGTATGCGCCGTTGTGATTGGCTGCCTGTTCCGGCAGCAGGTCCAGTTAATCACGCCGCCACCCAGCGGGCAAAGCGTTCGTTCAGTTCATTCAGGTGATCGACCCAGAAATCATGGTCGAATTGCAGCGCATTTGACATATTTTCGGGCGCGGTCGGCAGATGACCGGCCATTGGCATGTCGGTATCGCGATAATTGCCCACCAGTGCGGCAGCACTATGGCGCGGCAGGCCATAGCTGATCTGCCCCGCGAACCCCGCCATCACCTGCGGCGACGTAGTATAGGCGACATATTCCAGCGCCTCGGCCGGGTTGGGCGCGCCGGTCGGAATGACCCAGCCTTCGATCTCGTAGATCTGGCCATCCCACATCATCGACACCGGCACGCCGTCATCGACGCGAGCGGCGAAGATACGGCCGTTATAGGCCATCGACATCGCCACCTCGCCATCGGCCAGCAACTGCCGGGGCTGGGCACCTGCCTCCCAAAAGATCGACTGGTCCTTGATCGTATCCAGCTTGGCAAAGGCGCGGTCCACGCCCGCATCCGTGGACAACACCTCATAGACCTGCGTGGCAGGCACGCCATCGGCCATCAGCGCCATTTCCAGCGTGAAGCGCGGCTCTTTCAGAACGCCGCGACGGCCCGGAAAGCGGTCCAGATCAAAAAAATCGGCAACGGTCTGCGGCATAGCGCCATCCATCGCCCGATCATCCCAGGCAATGATCGTGGAATAAATATCGGTCGCGACGAAACATTCCGACAGGCTGCCCGGCATGAAATCCTGCTCCAGCGGGGTGCCGTCAGGCGCGGGCGTCAGAATCGCGTGGTCGATGGGCTGCACCACACCGGCATCGCAAAGCTGCGTCGCCTCGGCATAGCCGATGCTGGCCACGTCGGTGGTAACATTGCCTGCCTCGACCTGCGCCTTCAGCGGCAGGGCCGGATCGCCGGCATCGACCATCAGCACCCCGATGCCTGTGTCGGCGGTAAAAGGGCGGTTCAGCGCCTCGACCTGAGCGGCGGAAAAATCACCGCCCCAGGAAATCACGGTGATGCTGCGATCCTGCGCGGCGGCGGTCAGCGGCAGCGCGGCGGCAATCAGGGCGAAGGCGCAGCGCATCGGATCACACCGGGTCCAGTGCACGGGCGTCCTGCGGGTGCCAGCCTATATGCAGCTTGTCCCCCGGCGACAGCTTGGTTTGCCCCAGCGTGTTGCGGTATTTCATCACGAACCCGTCGCTGCCCGCGACCTTCAGCCGGGCGCGCAGAATGTCACCCATATAGATCACGTCAACCACCTCGGCTTCGATCGTATGCGCCCCGACGGGCATCAGGTCGGGCTTGAACTCGACCCGCTCGGGGCGGATGGACACGCGGGTGTCCTGCCCGACCTCGCGGATATTGACGGCTGTTGCGTCGATCAGTTCGCCATTGCCCAACCGGACCAGCGCCCGATTGCCATCCAGTTTCTCAATCTTTCCGGGCAGTGCGTTGTTTTCGCCGATGAAATTGGCAACAAAGCTGTTTTCCGGCTTTTCATACAACACCTCGGGTGGGGCAAGCTGCTGAATGCGGCCATCGTTGAACACGGCAATGCGATCGCTCATGGTCAGCGCCTCACCCTGATCGTGGGTCACATAAACAACCGTGATTCCCAGTTTGTGGTGCAACTGCTTGATTTCATATTGCATATGCTCGCGCAGCTGCTTGTCCAGCGCACCCAGCGGTTCATCCATCAGCACCAGCTCGGGGTCAAACACCAGCGCGCGGGCCAGTGCGATCCGCTGTTGCTGCCCGCCCGACAGTTGCGAGGGGCGGCGGCTGGCAAAAGCCCCCATCTGCACCATGTCCAGCGCGCGCTTGATCCGGGCGTCACGCTCGGCCTTGGTCATGCCCCGCACTTCCAGCGGAAAGGCCAGATTTTCACCCACGGTCATATGCGGAAACAGGGCATAGCTTTGAAAAACCATACCGATTCCACGCTTGTGCGGCGGCACATCATTGATGTTGCGCCCGTCCAGCCGGATTTCACCATGGGTGGCGGTTTCAAATCCGGCCAACATCATCAGGCAGGTGGTCTTGCCTGAACCTGACGGGCCAAGCATGGTCAGAAATTCACCCCTGGCGATGGAAATATTCAGATCTTTGACGACAAGTGTTTGCCCGTCATAGCTTTTCTGGACGTGGTCGAAAACGACGAAGCCGTCACCACTGGTCTTGCCGGTCAATGCGCATCCCCCTGTAGGTCTTGTTCTGCTTGTGGCGCAGGCAGAGGTTACGCAGCGTGACAGCCCAATTGCAATTACCATTTGCGACAAGACAGCCGCACGGCACGACATGCCTAAATTATGGGCAAGTCTGCCGGGGCGGTATAAAAGCAGATCCGGCAGGCCCCGCTGGCCCGCACAACCGCTGTCGCGGCATCCGAATTGTCAGGTGATGATGGTGCGGTCGAGAAACATATAACTGAGGTTTCTGACCGCTCCTTGGCGTTCATAATTTCCCTTTATTTCTGTAGTTTTACGCGTCTGTCCGTGTCATACAATATCTGCGAAGCGCAGAAATTTTGGTGGAACGGATGGTGGAAAGAAAACGGATGCACCTAACAGCCCGTGCATGTGCAGCATTGCCGGCCGGTCGGCACGCCGATGGCGGCGGGTTATACCTGAATGTTTCGGAGGCAGGCGGCAGATCATGGGTTTATCGTTACCCTCTGGGCGCCCGGCGCCGTGAAATGGGCTTGGGTGCGTTTCCTGATGTTTCACTCGCGGAGGCGCGCAGACAGCGCGACGAATGGGCCAGAGTGCTACGGGAGGGCGGCGACCCTCTGGCCGCCCGCGCCGCGCAGCGCAGCCGGGCCGCCGCACCGGGGCGCACGCTGGTCGAAATGACGCAAGCCGCCTTCGAGGCGATCAAGCCTGGCTTGCGCGATGATGGTGACGCCGGGCGCTGGCTGTCCCCTCTGCGCGTCCATATTCTGCCCCTGCTGGGCAGGCGGGACGTGGAGAGTCTGAACCAGAACGATATCGCCGATGCGCTGCGTCCGATCTGGCGGGACACCCCCGACGCCGCGATGAAGGCATTGCAGCGAATCGGGATTGTGCTTCGCCATGCCGCCGCCCGATCCTTTGAGGTCAATCTCAACGCTCCGGCGCTGGCCCGCGAGATCCTTGGAGATCAGGGCCATCAGGTCACGCATATCGCCGCCCTGCCTTATAGCGAGGTGCCGGGATTCTATGCCACGCTGACAGCGGGGACGCCGACGCAACTGGCGCTGCGGCTGCTGATCCTGACCGCGAACCACAGCCGCCCGATCCGCTTCGCGCATGCCGATCAATTCGATTTGGACGCGGCGATCTGGACGATACCAGCCGAGGGCGAAGGCGGGCGGATGAAGGGCCGCAAAGGTAAGGCGGTGCCGTTTCGCGTGCCGCTGTCCTATCCTGCCGTCAGCATCGCAAGAGAGGCCATCGCGCAGAGCCGCGCCGGATACCTGTTCCCCGGCAAGACGAAGGGCGTCATCAGCGACATGGCAATGACCACCCTCATGTCGCGCGCAGGCATGGACGCCCGGCCGCACGGCTTCCGGTCCAGCTTCCGCGACTGGGCTGCCGAAACCGGCGTGCCCGAGCATCTGGCCGAAATGTGCCTTGCCCATAAGGTCGGCACATCAACCTCACGGGCCTACCGCCGAACCGACGAACTGGAAGCCCGCCGGTCGATCATGGACACTTGGGCAGGGCATGTGACGGGGCAGCAGGTGGACACCGAAAACGTCACCCTGATGAAAAAGAGGGCAGGAAAATGACACAGGGGGCTGCGCTGATGTGTCATGTGCTGTCTATATGTGGCCATAACGGCCCGGCGACACAGCGTAAGCCCCGACACACCGAGGGTTTAGGGCGCGACAGGTTGCGAGTTCTTCTACCCCTGCAAGGGGCAATGTCGCGGTGCCGTATGTCAACCATATCTGAGTCGAGCAAATCCGCCATTAGCTTGCCGCGCAACATGCGCTGGCGGCCTTTCAGCGCTCCGATTCTTTGTCAACGCAAAACCTGTTACCGAAACGTAAAATTTAGGTTGAGCGCACCAATGACAGGGCATAGCGTTTCTGCATTGTTCCCGCACCGGCAGGGCGGAACATGACATAAAAGCCGGAAGGCCGGCGCGTGTAAGCCTGAGAACTGAGCGCACCGGCCTTCCCCCCTACCAACCCCAAGTGGAGCCGACAGTGCGCGGACGCTACGATATTATTGTTGACAGTTTGTTAACATGCAAGCCTGACCTTTGTCATGTTTGGCGCGGCCGTCCGCTGTCGGTTCTCTTGGCCCAAGGCCCAGAGGAACAAAATGGCCAATATTACCGACCCCATTCAGCCGCTTTTCATTCGGATTAACGACGCCGCGCGCCGGTATTCCGTGAGTGTCAGCACCATCAACCGCGCCTTCGCCAACGGCGAACTGACCCGCCACAAGCGCGGACATTGCACGCTGATCCTGCTGGCGGAAGCCGACGCATGGGCCATGAAGGGCGTCACCGCCTAATGAAAACCGCCACCCGTGGGCTTCGGGCGGCGGCGCTATTCATTTGCGGTGTCGAGACCGTCAGAGTCTAGCGCGAACCTCCCGTGCCCGCAAGGCATGAGGAATGAACAATGGAAGAAGACACCATCAAACTGCTGGACGCTGAGCGCCCGCATATTCTGGGCGATGCCATCTGGCAGCTTGAGGCACTGCAGGGGTTACAACATGGCTTTCAGTTGGCCGGGTTCAGCGCCGAGGAATTCAACGCCTCCCTGACCCGCTTCACCCGCCGCGTGGGCGAGGCCGTGCATGGCGGCGGGCCGCTGCAAACCACGCTCGAGCGATACCGGATCAGCGTCCGCCACGCCAATGGCGAGATGAAGACCCAGATGGAGATGCTGCGCGAGATCGCCGAAGCAGTCCGCAGCGCCGGGACCGAACAGGAAAAGCTGGCCATCGCGCAGGCCGCTTTCGGCGACGTGGGGCGCCGGATGGTCAATGCCCTGAAAGGTGGGGCTGACGGCATCGATGACATGATCCAGGCTGCCCATGATGCCGGCGTGGTGATGGACGAGGAACTGATCCGCAAGGCCGAAGAGATCGACCGCAAGTTTGCGCAGCTGTCGGCCTCGGCGGCGGCGTTCAGCAAGAAGCTGATCGTGGGCCTGCTGGCGGCGGGCGCGGAACTGGCCGACTTCCGCGAGCGGCTGGATCAGGTTTTCCATGACGAGGCGGAAGGCCGGGCGATCCTCGGCGATGAGGTCTATGACGCGCTGGCGAAGAACCGGGATGCGGTCGAACAGAACGCCGAGGCGCTGCACCAGTTGCAGGGCGAATATGTCAGGCTGGGCGATGAGGCCCGCGCCGCCGGCATGGCGATGCTGGACGTGATCGGGCGGCTGGACAGCTGGGGCTATGACGAGGCCGCCGACGCGCTGCGCGAGGCGGTCAGAGAGATGGACGATTTGACGGCCGCGTTCCAGCGCGGCGAGATCAGCGGCGAAGACTTTTCCCAGAAGCTGGGCGAGATCGAGCAAGCCGCGACGGCGGCCTTCGATCAACTTGAGGCCGGGGATCGGGTGCAGTTCGGCGGCGTCATCAGCCAGTTGCAGCGCCTCGGCGGGGTGATCGCCTCCGTCACCAGCCTCGCGCGGGAGATGCACGCGGCCATTGCCGGATCGGTCGGGCAAGGTGCTGATCAGCAGCAGGGCGCGGCCTTGCGGGCGCGTCACGCGGCAGAGACGGCCAGCATGGACAGCCTGACCGCGCAGCGCGAGGCAGTTACCAAGTTCAACGAGGCAGAGGCCGCCCGCAACAGCGCCACCAGCGAACAGCTACGGCTGCAACGCGAGGTCGAGGCGGTCCTGAAACGCAGCAGCGATGCCGGGGTGAACCTCACCGCGACCGAGGCAGAAGCCGCAGCGGCGGCAGCCCTTGCCGCAGAGGATGCCCGGCGCGAGGCTGGCAAGGCGGCCCGTGGCGGCGGTGGCCGGGGCGGCAGAGGTGGCAGCAAGGGCGGCGGCGGTCGTTCTGCATCGGCCCGGCCAGATGAGTTCCAGCGCGAAGTCGAGGCAATCCGTGACCGCACCCGCGCCCTTGAGGCAGAGGCGGCGTCCCTGATCGCGGTGGCGGCCAGCGGCAAGGAATACGGCGATGCCATCGAATACGCCCGCAAGCGCGCCGAACTGCTGCATGCGGCCACAAAGGCCGGGAAGGCCCTGACGCCGGAACTGATCGCTGAGGTCGATAAACTGGCCGAAGCCTATGTCACCGCTGGCGCCAAGGCCGAGGAAGCCGCCGAGCGGATGCGCAAGGTGCAGGAACAATCCGAGCGCGGCAAACAGGCACTGGAAGGCATCTTCGGGGCAATGCTGGAAGGCGCGAACAGCGCCCGGGAAGCCGTTGCCCGGCTGCTGATGGAAGCCGCGAAGATGCAATTCGTCAAAGGCATGATGGCTTTGCCGGGTATGGGCGGGCTGGCCACAGCCATCGGCTTCTCGGATGGCGGCTTTACCGGCACGGGCGGCATACTGGAACCGGCGGGCATCGTCCACCGGGGCGAATATGTGTTCAGCGCGGACGCGGTGAAGCGGATCGGGGTGCGGAACCTCGAGGCCATGCACAGCGCGGCCAGCCGGGGCTATGCCCAGGGCGGCCCGGTCGGCATCCCCGCACCTGCGGCAGCCGGCGGCGGGACCAGCACGATCAAGATCGCCCTGTCAGCGGGCCTCGAGGCGCAGATCCTTGAGCAGGCCAAGGGTCAGAGCATCGAGATCACGCGCGAGGGCCTGCGGCAGTATGACCGCACCTTCACCCAGAAAGTGGGCCATGCCACGCGCTACCCCAGAGGATGAGATGAAACACGAGAAAGCCATCTGCGCCACATTCAAGGCCATACTGGAACACAAGCCCGCCCGGTTTCCCGAAGGCAGCGATCCGGTGGTGGAGGCGTTCCTCGCCCTGAACCGTGCCCGCACCTGCGGGCCGCACGGGCCGGACCCGATCAGCTGGCAGGCAATCGACGCCTATTGCCGGCTGATGCAGGTGCCCCTGGCCTTCGGTGGCGTCCAGCGCCAGCGCGATGCAGTCGTGGATTTCCTCGATGATGGCGATAGGCAAGCCGGGGCCAGCCCCGTGAATCGGGTTCGTTCGCATTGTCATGTCCTTGCGGTTAGGGTATCAACAGTTAATATTGATAAGCACGGCTAGCCATGCCGTCAACAGAAAATGTTGTAAATGACCCCAACGCAATGCCGTGGCGCTCGCGCGATGCTGAATATGAAACAGCCTGACCTCGCTGCGGCGGCAGGCTTAGGACTGTCCACCGTGGTTGATTTCGAGAAAGAACGCCGGGTCGTTTCGGATCAGGCCATCGCCGCGATCCGTGCGGCCCTCGAAGCCGCTGGGGTCGAGTTCATTGAAGAGAATGGCGGCGGGGCTGGGGTCCGGCTGCGGAAGCAGTTTTGAAATTTAAGAATAGGATCCTGTCATGAACGATGACGACGAGAACACACCCGTTCATCTGGTTGAGGATGAGCGGACAGGCGACCGCTTTCTTGTCTACTCGACAGATAAGGGTTTGCGCCTTGACATCAGATTCGAGGGAGAAACCCTCTGGATGAGTCAAGCTCAGATCGGTGAACTCTTTGGGCGCGATGTGTCAACAATTTCAAGGCACATAGGAAACGTGCTAGAGGACGGAGAACTGGACGAATCAAGTTCTTTGCAAAAAATGCAAACAACCAATGGCCGACCGGCGACTCTCTACAGCTTGGATATGGTGATCTCGGTTGGCTATAGGGTGTCTTCGGCACAAGCGACCATATTCAGGCGCTGGGCCACTGGCGTGCTTGTTCAGTATGCGAAAAAGGGTTTTGTCGTTGATGCCCCTCGGCTCAAGCAAGCAGGGAACCTTGATCGCATCCGTGAACTGCGCGAAATCATCCGCGATATCCGTTCGGATGAAGCCAACCTCTACGCCGAACTTCAGCGTATCTGTTCGCTCTGCCAAGACTATGACGGCAAACAAGAGACAGGGCAGCGGTTCTTCCGGTATATGCAGGCCAAGATGGTCTATGCAGTGGTGTCTCAAACACCCTCAGAGGTAGTTCGCAGTCGAGCAGATCATCGCGCGGCTAACATGGGCCTTGTGTCATGGCCGAACGACAACATCCGCAAGGCAGACGTAACGATCTCTAAGAACTACCTCTCAGAAACCGAGATTAGAGAGTTAAACCGGCTGACAGATATCCTTCTTACCGTCTTTGAGGATCAGTTGGATTTGGGACGACTTGTTGTCATGGATGATGCGAAGCGGCTGATGGACAATCAACTGCTCGGCTTAGGTCGGACTGTGCTAAGAGACGGCGGAACCGTGCAGCGGCGCAATGCAGACGCACACGCAGTCCGCGAGTATGAGCGCTTCGATGCGCTGCGAAAAACTGCCCGAAAACTCGCTGCCGATGAACGGATAGCCACATCAAAGGCTGCGCGAACCAAACCAAAGGACAAGTAGACGCATCCTGCCCTATCCCATCATCACGTCCAGCAGCTTCGCGGTCAGCGGCTGGGCTGACATCTGCGGCAGGGTCTTCACGCCCTCGGGGGGCTGTTTCATCGCCTGAATGGTGTGTTCCATCCAGACCTCATCCACGGCCATGATCGTGCGGATGTGGTGCGGCCTCAGCCGCAGCACTGGCAGGCCGAGGAAGCCCGCGGCTACCTGCGCGCCGCTCTGCGCAAGGCGAAGGGGGTGCTGGCAGCATGACCATCTTCCCCGCCACGCAGGCCCCGATCCCAAGCGCAGCCATCGCCGCCGCGATCTTGCGCGCCATCCTCGATGCGAAGAAGGCAGGCAGAACATGACCATGATACACGACCCTCGGGCCGCAGGCCGGATCATGATGGAGGAGGATTGCGAACAGGTGATCCGGTTCCTGAAAATGGCCATCGCCTCAATCGAGACAAGCGAAGGCGATTTCATCGGCGTGCGCGAAGCCGTGCGGGCGCAGCGCGAAGCCCTCAAGATCAGCCATCGGGTGTATGCTGGTATGCCGAAATGAGACGGAAAGCCCGTGGCCTTCGGTGGAATGACGGGTGGAATAGTAAGCCTGAAAACTGAAAAGCCCCCACGATAGCAGGGGCTTAACGAAACTAAATGGTGCGGTCGAGAAGACTCGAACTTCCACTCCGGTTAAGGAACAGCGACCTCAACGCTGCGCGTCTACCAATTCCGCCACGACCGCATCTTCGGGCAGTGGGCGGGGTCATAAAACAGCCGCACGCGGATGAAAAGAGGATTCGTGCATCCGCGCGGGGATTGACGCGGCGGCGAGGCTGGGCCAATCCGCGCCCATGGTGGAATGGATCACATCAACGGGCCTGACCGATTATCATCAGGCGGTGGCGTTCATGGAAGCGCGGGTGGCGGCCATTGCGGCGGACACCGCGGACGAGGCCATCTGGCTGGTCGAGCACCCGCCACTGTATACCGCCGGGACCAGCGCCAGAGCCGGTGATCTGCTGGACCGCCGCTTTCCGGTGCATGAAACCGGGCGCGGCGGGCAATATACCTATCATGGGCCGGGGCAGCGGATCGCCTATGTGATGCTGGACCTGAACCGGCGCGGGCGCGACATTCGCGCCTTTGTCACCGGGCTGGAAAACTGGGTCATCGACGCGCTGGCGGAATTCGGCATCCGGGGCGAAATCCGCGATGGCCGGGTGGGCGTCTGGGTCGCGCGCCCTGACAAGCCCGCCCTGCCCGATGGCTCGCCCCGCGATGACAAGATCGCCGCCATCGGCATCAAGCTGCGCAAATGGATCAGCTTTCACGGCATCTCGATCAATGTCGAACCCGACCTTGGCCATTACGCCGGCATCGTGCCCTGCGGCATTTCCGGGCATGGCGTGACCAGTCTTGTCGATCTGGGCCTGCCGGTGGGGATGGATGATCTGGACGTGGCCCTGCGCGCCACCTTTGCCCGGCACTTTCCCGGATAGGTGCCATCATATTCCCGCGACAAGCCGCTGACGGCATCTGCATGGCCGGATTTGAGTGTTGCGGCGTCCCGGCGTGGTGCTAACAATCTGCGTCTGGGGGGCACAAATCCCCGAATCGCAGTTCGTTAGGACAAAGCCATGAAAGCCACGATCTTCGCCTCTCTCGCCATGTTGACGATGACCGCCCCCGTTTTCGCGCAAGAGGCGGGCGACCCTGCCAAGGGCGAGAACGAATTCAAGAAATGCCGCGCCTGCCACATGATCCGCGACGACGCGGGCACCGACATTGTAAAGGGCGGCACGACCGGGCCGAACCTCTATGGTATCGTCGGGCGCAAGGCCGGGTCCGAGGAAGGGTTCAAATATTCCGACGCGCTGATCAAGTTAGGTGAGGCTGGCGAAGTCTGGACGCAGGAAGACCTGATCGGCTATATTACCGACCCGAACAAATACACCGAAGAGAAAGTCGGCGATCCCAGCCTGAAAACCAAAATGACCTTCAAGCTGGCCCGTGGTCAGGCCGACGTCGTGGCCTTTCTGGCGCAGCACGGCGCGCACTGACCCCGCCGCCACGGCATTTGCTCCCCCGCATGCCTTGCGCCTGCGGGGGTTTTCATTGCGCGGGCGGGCGCGAACATGCGGTTTGCCCTGACGATCCGCGCCGCAGCGGGGGCCAGCCCCCGCACCTCCGGGATATTTCAGGACAGAAGATGAGAGCGGTTTAGCGACCTGCGGCACTGTGGCGACAGAGGGGGACTGCGACCCATGTCTGATCCGGCATGTGACGCATTGTCTGCTTGGCAAGGCTGGGTTACAGCTATGTGATAGGGGGTTGTCCGCAAAGGTCAGCCCAAAGGAATCGAGGGAGATCGCGCATGGCAGACGCAGCCGCTCATGGCCACGATGACCATCACGACACGCGGGGATTCTTTACCCGCTGGTTCATGTCCACGAACCATAAGGACATCGGGATTCTGTATCTGTTCACGGCGGGCATCGTCGGGCTGATCTCGGTCGCTTTCACCGTTTACATGCGGATGGAGCTTCAGCATCCCGGCGTGCAATATATGTGCCTTGAGGGAGCGCGCCTGTTCCCCTCGGCCGAGGATTGCACCCCGAACGGCCATCTGTGGAACGTGCTGATTACCTATCACGGCGTTCTGATGATGTTTTTTGTCGTCATCCCGGCGCTGTTCGGGGGGTTCGGCAACTATTTCATGCCGCTGCATATCGGCGCACCCGACATGGCGTTTCCGCGGCTGAACAACCTGTCCTACTGGATGTATGTGGCGGGCGTGTGCCTTGGTGTCGCGTCCTTGCTGGCGCCGGGCGGCAACCAGCAGATGGGTTCGGGCGTGGGCTGGGTGCTGTATCCGCCGCTGTCCACCATAGAGGGCGGCTATTCGATGGATCTGGCCATCTTTGCCGTCCACGTGTCGGGGGCATCGTCGATTCTGGGGGCAATCAACATCATCACCACCTTCCTGAACATGCGCGCACCGGGGATGACCCTGTTCAAGGTGCCGCTGTTTGCCTGGTCGGTGTTCATCACCGCCTGGATGATCCTGCTGTCGCTGCCGGTTCTGGCGGGCGCGATCACCATGTTGCTGATGGATCGCAACTTCGACACCAACTTCTTTAACCCGGCCGGCGGTGGTGACCCGATCCTGTATCAGCACATCCTGTGGTTCTTTGGCCACCCGGAAGTGTATATGATTATCCTGCCGGGATTTGGCATCATCAGCCACGTCATCGCAACCTTTTCGAAAAAGCCGATCTTCGGCTATCTGCCGATGGTGCTGGCCATGGCAGCTATCGGCGCGCTGGGCTTTGTCGTCTGGGCGCACCATATGTATACTGTCGGTATGTCGGTGACGCAGCAGGCCTATTTCATGCTGGCCACCATGACCATCGCCGTGCCCACCGGCATCAAGGTGTTCAGCTGGATCGCCACCATGTGGGGCGGCTCGGTCGAGTTCAAAACCCCGATGCTGTGGTCGTTCGGCTTTCTGTTCCTGTTCACCGTCGGCGGCGTGACCGGGGTGGTGCTGTCGCAGGCCCCGCTGGACCGCGTTTACCATGACACCTACTATGTCGTGGCGCATTTCCACTATGTGATGTCGCTGGGTGCGGTCTATGCGATCTTTGCCGGGGTCTATTTCTGGATCGGCAAGATGTCGGGCCGTCAGTATCCTGAATGGGCGGGCAAGCTGCACTTCTGGATGATGTTCATCGGATCGAATCTGATCTTCTTCCCGCAGCATTTCCTGGGCCGTCAGGGGATGCCACGTCGCTATATCGATTATCCGATCGAATACGCCTACTGGAACAATATCTCGTCGATCGGGGCCTATATCTCGTTCGCGTCGTTCCTGTTCTTTATCGGCATCGTCTTTTACACGCTGTTCGCAGGCCAGCGTGTGACCCAGAAAAACTACTGGAATGAACATGCCGACACGCTGGAATGGACCCTGCCCTCGCCCCCGCCCGAGCACACGTTCGAGCAGCTGCCCAAGCGCGAGGATTGGGATCGCAGCCACGCCCATTGATCCGGGTGGACGTTAATCAAAGCCCCGCAGAGATGCGGGGCTTTTTCATAAGAGGGCATTGATGCCATCACTGGTCCCCGAACTGACCGTCACGGATTTCGGCGCCTCGCGGCGGTTCTACTGTGACATTCTGGGCTGGCAGGTGGTCTATGACCGTCCCGAGGACCGCTTTGCCTATCTGCGCCTTGGCGGTGCCGAGTTGATGATCGACGCGCTGTCCGTCGGGCGAAATTTTGACGCGACGCTGACGCCGGGAGACCGCCCTTTGGGGCGTGGCATGAACCTTGAGATCACGCTGGATGACATCCAGCCGCTTTTGGATGCGCTGACCGCGCGGGGCTGGCCTTTGATCCTGGAACCGGAAGAGAAATGGTATCGTGCGGGCGATACAGAGCTTGGCCAGCGGCAGTTCATCGTGGCCGACCCGGACGGATATTATCTGCGTTTCTGTCAGCCCTTGGACATCCACCCTTCGCTGCACTCCCATGCCCTATGAATGGCAGGACAGCCCCGGCGGAGCGCAACTTACCGCCTGGCCCTATCGCTCGCTGTCGGTGCGAGGGTTTGTCTGGGTGATCGGGGTGACGGCGGTGGCCCTGTGCCTGCCGCTGATCGCTGTGGTCGGGACGTCGATCCTGTGGGGGTTGCTGCCTTTTACCGGGCTTGCGCTGTGGGGGCTGTGGTTCGCCATCGGGCGCAGCTATCGCACGGGTCGGACGCAGGAAGTCCTGACACTGACCCGCGATCAGGTCAGTCTGACTCGCCGTGATCCGGGCCGGGCGGATCGTCACTGGCAGGCCAACAGCTATTGGGTGCGTCCGGTGCTGCGGGCAGGTCCGGTCGAGGATTATCTGATCCTGACCGATGGTCAGCGTGAATTGGAGCTGGGCGCGTTTCTGACGCCGGATGAACGGCGGGCGCTGCACGGCGATCTGTTGCGGCGGTTGGCGGCGTTGCGATAGGGGGCCAGCCCCCATCCGGCCCGGGGCCGGATTCCCCCGGGATATTTGGAAACGAAAGACAATCAGCGGGTCAGAACAGCCGCGCCATAACCAACGTGTCGATCAATTCGCCCCCGCGCAGAGCATGGGCGCGCATCCGGCCTTCGGTCTGGAAGCCGTGTTTCTCGTAGAGCGCGATGGCGGGGGCGTTGTCGGCGAAAACCTCAAGCTCCAGCCGCCGGATGCCAAGCCAATCGCGGGCCTGTGCCCTCAATGCCGTCAGCAGCGCATCCCCGACGCCGCGCCGCCTGAAATCATCGCGGACGCTCATCCCGAGGCTGGCGGCGTGGGCGCGGCGCGGGTTCGGGTTGCCCATCAGCGAGCCATGCCCGACCAGCTTGCCGTCCGATTCGGCCATGATCTGCACCAGCGCCGAAAAGCCGTCATTGATCTTGCGCCGTGTCGCGACCGACTGAAACGGGCGCTGCAAGGTGCCGTGAATGACGCCGGGCATGTTCAGCATTTCTGTGAGGCCGGGCACGTCCTCGGGTTCAAAGGCACGCAGGGTAAAGGGGGGATCGTCGCTCATTATCCGGTCCTTTGGCAAAGCCGCGCGCCGGCAAACTCGCCGGCAGATGCGGCGGGCTCGGTGGGAAACAACGTCAGACAGCCCCCGCCGATCCGCCAGAAGGCAGGGCAAGCAGCATGAGAAGGACGGTCATCGCGTTCATGGCCGGATCATGCGGTGAGAAACACGATCCGGCAAGGGGTCAGTCATCCTCGACGTGATCGGGCAGGCCATCCAGCGGGGTCGAGGCCAGTTTTTCCAGCTCTGCCTCGGTCATACTGTCATACATCTCGCGCGAGGCGCCTTGCAGGTCGCCCACCTTGGTGTCACCACGCTTGGCGGACAGGGCGGCACCGGCGGCGCGTTGCTGAGCTTTGGATTTTGCGGACATAAGTCACCTTCTGCCCGCATAACGCGCCGCAAGGCGGTTGGGTTCAGCCCATCAGCCGCGTCTTGACCAGCGGGCCAACGGCACCGAAATCCATCTGCCCGGCGTAACGGGCACGCAATTCGGCCATCACGCGGCCCATGTCGCGGATCGACCCAGCACCCAGATCGGCGATGACGGCGGCGATGGCCGCCTCGGCCTCGTCGCCGGTCAACTGCCGGGGCAGGTAATCCTGAATCACCACGATTTCGGCCAGTTCCTTTTCCGCCAGCTCCAGCCGCCCGCCTTCCTCATAGGCGCGCGCCGATTCCTGCCGTTGTTTGACCATCTTGGACAGGATCGCGATCAGATCGGCATCGCCCAGTTCTGCGGTCTCACCCGCCTCGCCGCGGGCCGCGATCTCGCGATCCTTCAGTGCCGCGCCGATCAGACGCAGCGTGGACAGGCGAGCCGTATCGCGCAGCTTCATTGCCTCTTTGGTGTCGGCCAGCAGCCGGGTCCGCAAATCCATGGTCTGTCCTTTCTGATGGCCGCAGGGCCAGTTCCGAAAACCGGCCATTTATGTCCCGGCGGGCCGGTTTTCAACCCGCAAGCCTTGACCCCGCGCTGCGCCCCCCCTATTCACCCGATGATTTCAGACAGAGGTGCCGCCATGGCCACAAAACCAACCGCCTGCCTCGCGCTTGCCGACGGCACCGTGTTTTATGGGCAAGGCTTTGGTGCCACCGGACAGGTGGTCGCCGAGCTGGTCTTTAACACCGCGATGACCGGCTATCAGGAAATCATGACCGATCCATCCTATGCCAGCCAGGTCGTGACCTTTACCTTTCCGCATATCGGCAACACCGGCGTCACGCCTCAGGATGACGAGGCCGCTGATCCCGTCGCCGCCGGTATCGTGGTCCGCTGGAACCCGACCGAGCCGTCGAACTGGCGCGCCACGAACGAGCTGTCGGCATGGATGGCCGCACGCGGCCGCATCGGGATCGGCGGGGTCGATACGCGGCGGCTGACCCGCGCGATCCGGCAGCAAGGTGCACCGCATGTGGTGCTGGCGCATGATCCCGACGGCAATTTCGACATCGCCGCCATGGTCGCCAAGGCGCGCGACTGGCAGGGGCTGGTCGGTCTGGATCTGGCGAAAGAAGTCTCTTGCATACAAAGCTATCGCTGGACCGAAGGCACATGGGAATGGGGCAAGGGCTTTGACACGCCCGCCCCGGAACACCCGTTCAAGGTGGTAGCACTGGATTACGGGGCCAAGCGGAACATCCTGCGATCACTGGTGGCCTCTGGTGCCGATGTCACAGTCCTGCCCGCCACCGCCACCGCCGACGAGGTGCTGGCCCATAACCCGGAAGGCGTATTCCTGTCCAATGGCCCCGGCGACCCGGCGGCGACGGGCGCATATGCCGTGCCGATGATCCAGACCCTGCTAGAGCGCGACCTGCCGATCTTTGGCATCTGTCTGGGCCATCAGATGCTGGCGCTGGCGCTTGGTGCCAGGACGGTCAAGATGGGCCACGGCCACCACGGCGCCAACCATCCGGTACGTGACGTGGAAACCGGCAAAGTCGAGATCACCTCGATGAACCACGGCTTCGCGGTTGATTCGCAGACCCTTCCCGATGGCGTGCTGGAAACCCATGTCAGCCTGTTCGACGGATCGAACTGCGGTCTGCGGGTTCAGGGCCGCCCGGTGTTTTCGGTGCAATATCACCCCGAAGCCGCGCCCGGCCCGCAGGATAGTCTCTATCTGTTCCGCCGTTTCGCGGATGCCATGCAGGAGCGGCGCAAATAATCTATCGCACTTAACGGGTTATTAACCCGGACTGTGCAGCCATGGGGCAAGAAAAGGAATCGCCCCATGAGCCAGAGCACAGGCGCAAAACGCGCCGGTCATATTCTCGCACTGCGCCGCACCCCGGTCATGACACCGGCACCGCCGGTGGTTGCGCCTGAACCGGTTGTGACCACGACTCTGGCCCCGCGCAATCAACAGCCACTGGGCAAACTGCTGCTGGAAGACGGGGCAGTGTCCACGGGCAATCTGCTCAAGGCGACGGTGCTGCGCAAACGCGAGGATGTGCCGCTGGGGCAGATTCTGCTGGCCCATGGCTGGGTGACGGAACCGGCCCTGACGCGGGCACTGTCGCGGCAGTGGCGGACTTCGGTCATTGATCTGCTAGAAACGCCGCCCGACCCGCGCCTGATCGACGCCGTCGGGGCGGATTTCTGTCTGGCACAAGGGATCGTGCCCTGGCGGCGTGTGGCCGGGGTCACATGGATCGCAACCGCCCGCCCGCAGGATTTCGACGCCCTGCTGCCGCATCTGCCCGACAGTTTCGGCATCGTGCGAATGCTGCTGTGCGCGCCCACTCAGGCGCAAGAGGCGATTCTGGCCACCCGCCGCACGCAACTGATCCGTCAGGCAGAAACGCGCGTGCCCGCCGCTGAAAGCTGCCGCACACGCAACGAATCGCGCACCGGGCGCATCGCCATGGGCCTTGGCGCCGCGCTGCTGGCCGGGCTGCTGCTGTCACCCGTGGCAGTGATCGCCGCCCTGACCGCCTGGGCGGTGCTTATGCTGATCTGCGCCACCGTGCTGAAAATTCTGGCGTTTCGCAGCACATTGCGCGCCGATGCCGCGGCACGGGCGGAACAGATCGCGCTTGCGGCGACACTGCGCACCCCGCGCGAATTTGACGGCCCGCTGCCGGTGATCTCGGTCATGGTGCCGCTGTTTCGCGAAAGCGATATTGCCGACAGTCTGGTCGCGCGCCTGTCGCGGCTGACCTATCCGCGCGAACTGACCGACATCCTGCTGGTGGTCGAGGCCACCGACGACGTGACCTGCGACGCGCTCAAGGGGGTGACGCTGCCGCGCTGGATGCGCGTGGTCAAGGTGCCCGACGGCCCGATCCGCACCAAACCACGGGCGCTGAACTATGCGCTGAACTTTTGCCGCGGCAGCATCGTGGGCGTCTGGGATGCCGAGGATCGCCCCGACCCGGATCAACTGCACAAGATCGCGCGTGGCTTTCACTTTGCCGCACCGGATGTTGCCTGTCTGCAAGGCGCGCTGGATTACTATAACCCGCGCACCAACTGGATGGCGCGTTGTTTTACCATCGAATACGCTACGCTGTTCCGGGTGCTGCTGCCCGGCATGGCGCGGATGGGTCTGGTTGTGCCTCTGGGCGGCACCACACAGTTCTTCCGCCGCGACGTGCTGGAACAATTGGGCGCATGGGATGCGTGGAACGTCACCGAAGACGCCGATATGGGCGTGCGTCTGGCCCGCTATGGCTGGCGCGCCGAGGTGCTGGACACCACCACCGACGAAGAGGCCAACTGCCGCGCCGTGCCATGGGTGAAACAGCGGTCACGCTGGATCAAGGGCTATGCGATGACATGGGGCGTCGCCATGCGTGACCCGGTGGGGCTGTGGCGGCAGATCGGCACCAAGGCATTCGTGGGAATGCAGGTGCAGTTTTTCGGCTCGGTCTCGCAACATCTGCTGGCCCCGGTGCTGTGGAGCTTTTGGCTGCTCAGCCTTGGCCTGCCGCATCCGGTGATCCCCGCCTTTCCGCCGGAATGGGCACCGCTGGCCGCTCTCAGCCTGTTCGCCCTGTTCATCACCGCCGAATTGCTGAACATGGCCATCGGCCTTTATGCGGTGCGCAAACAAAAGCACCGCCACCTGATGCCCTGGGTGCCGACCATGCACTTCTACAACCCGCTGGCCTGTTTCGCAGGCTGGAAGGCCATCTACGAAGTGGTCGTGGCCCCCTTTTACTGGGACAAGACAACACACGGCATTTTCGAGGCCGAGCCGCAAGAGGCCGCTAACGATCCCGCCATGCCGGGCACGGTCGCGGTGCCGATGCTGGGTCAAATCGGCGGGCGCTCGCTTGACGAACTGGCGCAGGGCCAACCGCAGGCCCCCCGCAGCCAGTCAACCGCCGATGAACCCGCAACGCGTCAGGCTGCCACCGCCTGACGCACAGGGCCTTTGTATCTTTGGTCCGAAAATATCCCACGGGCGAGACGGATCAGAAAAAGGTCCGATGGACCTTTTCCCCGCCGCATAAGAGGGTCTGGCTGCGGTGGATCAGCCCTGATCGCGGATGATCTTGGCCACGCTGTCAAACAGCCCCGGCGCGGCGGCGATCATGTCACCCGATTCCACCGGATTTTCGCCCGGCGTGATGCCATCGACAAAGCCGCCCGCCTCGCGCACCAGAACGATACCGGCCGCCACGTCCCATGCCTTGAAGCCGCGCTCCCAATAGGCATCGACGCGACCGGCGGCCAGCCAGGCCAGATCCAGCGCACCAGCCCCCAGACAGCGCACACCCGCCGACTGCGGCCCGATGCGGGCCATATCGCGTAGCCCCTGCCCCAACAGGCCCGAGCGCGCGCCGATGGGAACGCCGGTCGCGATCACCGCCTCGCCCAATTGTTTTCGGCCCGACACGCGCAGGCGCTGATCGTTCATCCACGCGCCGCCGCCTTTTTCCGCCACGAACAGCTCGTCCTTGGCTGGGTCAAAAATCACCCCGGCGACGATCTCGCCCTTGTGCTCCAGCGCGATCGACACGCACCAATGCGGCTGACCGTGCAGGAAATTCGTGGTGCCATCCAGCGGATCGACGATCCAGCGCCGGGTCGGGTCTTCGCCCACCTCCTGCCCGGTTTCCTCGCCGATCCAGCCATAGTTCGGGCGCGCACCGCGCAGGTCTTCCTTGATGATCCGTTCCGCCTCGCGGTCGGCGCGGCTGACGAAATCGCCCGCGCCCTTGACGCTGACCTGAAGGTTTTCCACCTCACGGAAGTCCTTGACCAGACTGCGCCCCGCCTTGCGCGCGGCTTTTATCATCACGTTCAGATTGGCGCTTTGCATCGGCGGCTCCTGTGCTTTGGCAGCGTCTTACGGCGACGCGGGCCAAAATCCAATCCCTTACCCGCGCAGCATCCGCAAGGGTTCGGTTCGCGCCAGCCGCAGGAAATGCGCGATATAGGGCTGACCCATATCATCCTCGCGCACCGCAGCGTAAAGTCGGCGCAGCATCCCGCCCTGCCCCAGCGGCAGCAACGCGATTTCCGGGTTGACCATCTCGCGCCGCAGCACCCAGTCGGGCATCACGGCAACCCCACGGCCCGAAGCGATCAGCATCACCGCTACCGCCGTCTGTTCGACCTGCCGCACGACACGCGGCTCGACCCCGGCGGGGGTCAGGAACTGGCTGAACACATCCAGCCGCGCCCGGTCCATCGGATAGGTAATCAGCGTCTCAGAGGCCAGATCACCGGGGTCGGCCCAACCCTTGGCCACCAGCGGATGCCCGGCGGGCACCATCAGCGTCGGCGCGTAATCGAACAGCGGCTGAAAGCTGACGCCGGGCATATCCTCGGGGTCCGAGGAAATCACCAGATCGACATCTTCACGCAACAGCGCGGGCAGCGCGGCAAAGGCCAGCCGCTGGCGGATGTCCACATCAACGTCGGGCCATGCGCGGCGGAACATATCCAGCACCGGCAACAGCCAGTCGAAACAGGCGTGGCATTCCATGGCGATATGCAGCCGCCCGACGCGGCCCATCTCGACGCCCTTGAACTCGGCCTCGGCGGCCTCGATCAGCGGCAACACGGTTTCGGCCAGCCGCAGCAGACGCAACCCCGCCGCCGACAGACGCATCGGCTTGGCGCGGCGCACGAAGAGTTCGACCCCGGCCTGATCCTCTAACCCTTTGATCTGATGGCTTAGCGCGCTTTGGGTGATGTGCAACACCTCGGCGGCGCGGGCTAGACCGCCCTGTTCATGGATCGCGCGCACGGTGCGCAGATGGCGCAGTTCCAGATGCATCTTGAGCCAGCCTCATAACTTTGTTGAGAAACATGAATTTGTCTCACGCAGCACCGCGTGGCACAAGGGCGATAACGAAAAGGAATCGCGCCATGACCACGCCCCGCATCAGCTTTGAATTCTTCCCGCCCAAGACCCTGGATGCCAGTTTTCGCCTGTGGGAAACCGCGCGGGCCTTGGCGTCGCTGTCGCCGGATTTTGTCTCCGTGACCTATGGCGCGGGCGGCACCACGCGCAAGCTGACGCATGAGGCAGTGACGACGATCAACCGCCACTATGGCCTGAACGTCGCCGCACATCTGACCTGTGTCGAGGCGACGCGCGACGAAACCCTTGGTATCGTTCAGGATTATGCCGACGCTGGCATCCGCGAAATCGTCGCCCTGCGCGGCGATGCGCCCAAGGGTGCGGCGCGGTTTACCCCGCATCCCGACGGCTTTGCCAATTCGGTCGAACTGATTCAGGCCATCGCGGCGCGCGGCGACATGACCATCCGCGTCGGCGCCTATCCCGAGCCACACCCGGATTCGGCCGATACCGCCGCCGATGTGGCCTGGCTGAAACGCAAGATCGACGCCGGGGCCACCAGCGCCATCACCCAGTTCTTTTTCGAGGCCGAAACCTTTTTCCGCTTTCGTGATGCCTGCGAAAAGGCCGGCATTGACGCACCGATCATCCCCGGCATCTTGCCGATCCAAGGTTGGGCGGGGGCCAAACGGTTCGCGCAAAGCTGCGGCACCTCGATCCCGCAATGGGCCGAGGACGCCTTTACCGCCGCCGTGCGCGATGGTGGCGACCGCGAACGCCTGCTGGCCACCGCGATCTGCGCCGAACTGTGCGACGATCTGATCCGTGGCGGCGTGGACCGGCTGCATTTCTACACTCTGAACCGCCCCGACCTGACCCGCGACGTCTGCGCCGCGCTTGGCGTCGTCCCGGTGCGCGAATTGGAAGCCGTGGCGTAACACCGCGCCGCTATTTGCCCGTCACGGCCCTGCCCGCCCCCTGCCATCCACGCCGCCGCACCCTGTCCGCCGCGTATCCCGCCAGATGCCCGGTCAGCAGCGCCGGGCCGGGATAGGGGCGCGGCACGCTGGGGTGCAGCGCCTCGGTCGGGTGTTGACCGGCCAGTCGCGGGGCGCGGGCCAGAAAGAATTTACCCCAGTTGCGCCATGATCCGATACTGGGCGCGGTGGCATCGCAGGGAAAATGCGCGCGCCAGCCGTCAGGCAGCGGCAGGCCCGCAGCCCCGGCCCTTTCCAGCATCCAGACCAGCGGGATGTTGGCCAGTGGGCGCGCGAATTCCAGCCCCGACAGTTGCCCGCCAATATCGGCGTGGCAGCCCTTGAACCACATCTGTTCAATATGCCCGGCCCCGCTGGCATCATCCCATAACTGCGGCGCAAAGACCGCCCGCGTTTCATCCAGCGCCAGCGCCTGATAGCCGTAATCGACCTCGCCCCCCAGATGCGCATCGTGAAAGCGGAACTGCGGCTCCGTCAGCATCCACAGCAAGGGCAGGCGCAGGCCAAGCGCCATCACTGTGTCAAAGCAACCCACCATACGGATCGGCGCGGCAAGGTGGCAGCGCCGCCTGCGAAACAGCGCCGCAGCCTCTGTCACGTCGCCATGCCGGTAATAACGCCAGGCCAGCCGGATATTACGCTCGGTCGCGGCATCGGACCGCAGCAGGCCGACACGTCCGATCATCCCGGCCAAGGACCGCGCGGCAAAGGCACCGCGCGAATAGCCCAGCAGAAATACGCGGTCCCCCGGCAGATAGCCCGAGGCCAGCCAACCATAGGCGGACGAAATCCACGCCTCCAGCCCGCGGCCCATGGCAATATCGCTGAACGTCCGCCAGCGGTTCCATTGTTGCCCCGCCGTATAGTGCAGCCGCAGCCGCCCACCCGGCACCGCCCCACAAGCCCCGCGCAACAACTGATGAATCTGGCCGATAGACGAACGCCGCCCCTCGACCAGCGAGGCGAAGGTGCCGTCCATCAGCACCACATGTGTCAGCGGCAGGCGGATTCTGTCCATCCGCCCACGCTAGCACAGCCTGGTTACGAAAGGGTTAGCCCAGTGACATCACGGTAGCGTGGGTCATCAGGCCAAAGCCGTTGAAACGCGTGTTCGTCACCGTCGAATAGGCACCCGCACCGTGAAAAATGACGTAATCCCCTTCGGCAATATCGTTCGGCAGGCTCAACTCGCCGGGCAGGCGGTCCACCGAATCGCAGGTCGGGCCGAAAATCACCCGGCCATGCGCCTCGGCCCCGCGCGGGGTGCCGTCGGGGGTCAGCACCTCGATCCGGTCCAGATTGCCGACGATGGGCAGTTCGGTCAGCCCGCCGTAAACGCCATCGTTCAGAAACACGCTGGTGCCGTCGCGCACCGCCTTGACGCGGGCAATCAGAGAAAAGGCATCGCCACACAGGGCGCGGCCCGGCTCGCACACCAGTTGCGGAGCGTCAGGACCAAACACCTCGGCGGTAACAGAGCCGATGCGGTCAAAGATCGCCTCAAGGTCCGGTTCGACCCCATGCACGCGATAGGACGGGAAACCGCCACCGACGTTCAGCCGCACGGCCCGCACCCCCGCCGTATCGCAGATTTCACCCGCCACGCGGATATAGCTTTCCCACGCGCCGGGATCGACGCATTGTGTGCCGGGGTGGAAGGTCAGCGACGGCGTATAGCCGCGATCCGCCACCGCGCGCAGCAGTTCGGCCGCCAGATCCGGCGTCGCCCCGAACTTCGAACCGAAATCATAGGCGGCCCCCAGCACCGGCAGCTTGAAGCGGGGCGAGATTTCCACACCCGCCCCATCCACCGCAACCGGCACCTGCGCGAACAGCTTGTCCAGTTCCGACCGGCTGTCCACCGACCATGCCAGAATGCCCGCCTGAACCGCATGAGCGATTTCCGCAGCCGAACGCACCGGGTTGTGGTAATGCCGCGCCGCGCCCGGCGCCAACCGCCCGATCAGGTCGATTTCCGCAGGTGATGCCACATCAAAGCCGCGCAGCCCGGCGGCGACCAGATTCTGGATCACCACTTCCTCGGGGTTGGATTTGACAGCATAGGTCACAAGCCCCGGAAAACCGGCAAGGAACTGCCGCGCCTTGTCTTGCAGCAAGGTCGGCGCAAAGGCCATGACCGGATTTTCCGGCTGCATGTGCCGGATCAGGTCAGCGGGGTTATCCCAGACGGTCTTGTTCTGTCCCATGCTTGGCCCTTCCCATGTTCCAAAGCCAGAAAGATGCGCCATATGACGTTTGATTTCATCATTGAAAAGCGTGATTTTATCTGAAAACCTTGTCATTCCGCCAGAAATTCCGTCAAAATGGAGCCATCATGGACGATCTTGACCGCCGCATCCTGACACATCTGTCGCAGGACGCCCGCATTTCCGTCGCGGTGCTGGCGCGCAAGCTGCGCGTGGCGCGGTCCACGGTTCAGGCCCGGCTGGAACGGCTGGAATCCAATGGCACCATCGCCGGCTATACCCTGCGCCTTGGCGAAGCCGCGCGCGCCGGTCACATCCGCACCACCGTCCTGATCGCGATCGAACCGCGCACCCTGCCCGCCGTGCTGACCCGGCTGCGCGTGATCGCTCAGGTAGAGGGCATCCATTCGACCAGCGGGCGGGTTGATCTGCTGCTGCAACTGGCCTGTGCCTCGACTGCGGAACTGGATGACGTGCTGGACCGGATCGGCGGGATCGAGGGGGTTCGCTCGTCTGAAAGCCTGATCCATCTGTCAACCAAGCTGGACCGGGCGACCTGAGCCAGCGGGTTTCCTGCCTGTCTAAATACCCTGTTCGGGCGCGCGCAGCGAAAACAGCGAAACGAACCGCTGCGCCGCAGTGACATTCCCCTCAACCCCGATCCCCCCTGCCGCGACCAGATCGCGCAGCGGCACCGGCCCGTAAATCGCCACCGCCAGCGTATTGCCATCGCCGGACAGGGTAAAATCACCCTTGGGCAACGCCACAGCCTGAACCTGCGCGCGGCCATCGCTCAGCCGCCACAGGAACCGCTCTGCCCCCAGATCAAAGCCCGCATCGAAATGCCGCCCCGCTGCGGCACGCGCATCCAGCATCGCCGTCATGGAAATCATCAGCGCAGAGGGGCTGATAAAGCGCGTGTGGTCATGTCCCGGCTGCGTCACGCCCCAATGGCACAGGCTTTGCAGCACCGGCATCAGCGCCCGACCCGCATCGCTCAGCCCATACAGACCCAAGGCGGCGTCATGCGTCACCACCCCTGCCCCGGCCAGTTGCCGCAGCCGCCCGGTCAGGATCGCCGCCGACACACCCGGCAGGCCCGCGCGGATCATCTGAAATCGCTTGGGCGCGAACATCAGTTCGCGCACCACCAGCAACGCCCAGCGATCCCCGATCAGGTTCAACGCATGGGCGGCCAGACAGCCTTCATCATAGCGGAGCTTTGCCATTTCAGTCATGTTTTATAACTATCAGTTGCTTTTTAATACTACAACGGTCACACTCATATTTGGGGAATTACTGTGGCCCACCACAATCGGCAGAAAATGACGGTATGATCTCGGGCGGCTGCTCGCCTCTGTCTGACAACCAAAATACCTGAAAGGACCAAGCATGAGCGATCAAGGCAATCCCTGCTGGTATGAGCTGAATACCAGCAACCCACCCGAGGCCGGCCGTTTCTATGCGACGGTTCTGGGCTGGCAAACCGCCGATGCCGGAATGCCCGGCTTTGATTATACGCTGGCCGGGATGGGCGATGCGATGGTCGCGGGCCTGACAGCGACAGCTGGCGATCAGCCGCCGCACTGGCTGATCTGTTTCGCCGTCGATGACTGCGCCGCAAGCTGCGCGGCCATGCATCAGGACGGGGCAAAGATCCTGTCCGGCCCGACCGAGGTGCCCGGAACCGGCCTTTATGCCCTCATCGCCGATCCGCAGGGCGCGCGCTTTGGCATTTTACAGGCGGACATGTCGCAGATGACCGCAGCCGAAATCGCCCAGGCCCAAGCCAACGCCCCCTTCGATCAGTCGAAACCCGGCCACGGGAACTGGAACGAGTTGATGACCAGCGACCCCGAGGCTGGTCTGGCCTTTTATGCCCGCCATTTCGGCTGGACCAAGGGCGATGCGATGGACATGGGCGAGATGGGCACCTATCAGCTTATCCGCCGCAACGGGGCCGACATCGGCGCGATTATGGGGCTGGGGGATGCGCCGGTGTCGCACTGGCTGCCCTATTTCGGCGTGGACAGCACCGAATCCGCCATCGAACGGATCAAATCGGCAGGCGGCAGCATTCATCATGGCCCGACCGAAGTGCCCGGCGGCGCCTGGATCGCCATCACACAAGACCCGCAGGGCGCATGGTTTGCCGTGGTCGGGCCTCGCTGATTGGGGCAGCCTTGCATCCAAAGCTGCGCATTTGGGCAAACAGCAAGCGGGGCGTTGCGCAATGGATCTGGGCCTTTGAACGGGCGGGCGTTTCGCAGGCCGCGCGGCGCTTTGGCCTGATCTGGCACGGGCATTACCGGGTCAGCCGCCACCGGCGATGACGGATCACCCTTGGCCTTCCCCGCGCCAGCCGTTAATCCAAAGGCCAAGCAAGGGGATGACCGATGAGCATGGACAAAAGCTTTAACGCCGGGACGGCGGAACAGCGGATCGCCGCCGAATGGGAACGCAGCGGGGCCTTTGCCGCCGGGGCTAACGCGCGGCGGGCCGAGACCTTTACCGTGATGATCCCGCCGCCGAACGTCACCGGCAGCCTGCACATCGGCCACGCGCTGAACAACACGCTGCAAGATATTCTGGTGCGCTGGCACCGGATGCGCGGCTTTGACACGCTGTGGCAACCGGGTCAGGACCATGCGGGAATTGCGACGCAGATGGTGGTGGAACGGCAGATGGCCCAAGCCGGTCAGCCGGGCCGCCGCGACATCGGGCGCGAAGCGTTTTTGCAAAAAGTCTGGGCGTGGAAGCAGGAATCCGGCGGCACGATCATCAATCAGCTGAAACGGCTGGGGGCGTCCTGCGACTGGTCCCGCAATGCCTTTACCATGTCGGGCGCGCCGGGCGCGCCTGATGGGGAACAGGGCAATTTCCACGACGCGGTAATCCGGGTTTTCGTGGACCTTTACAACAAAGGCATCATCTATCGCGGCAAGCGGCTGGTGAACTGGGACCCGCATTTTGAAACCGCGATTTCCGATCTTGAGGTCGAAAACCGCGAAACGCCCGGCCATATGTGGCATTTCAAATACCCGCTGGCGGGTGGCGAAACCTATGAATATGTGGAACGCGACGCAGACGGCAATGTGACCCTGCGCGAGACGCGCGATTACATCAGCATCGCCACGACGCGGCCCGAAACCATGCTGGGCGACGGCGCGGTGGCGGTTCACCCGGATGATGCGCGTTACGCGCCGATTGTGGGCAAGCTGGTGGAAATCCCGGTTGGGCCGAAGGAACACCGCCGGCTGATCCCGATCATCACCGACGAATATCCCGATCCCGATTTCGGGTCCGGCGCGGTGAAAATCACCGGCGCGCATGATTTCAACGACTACGGCGTGGCGATGCGGAACGGGATTCCGCTCTATGCGCTGATGGACACCAAGGGCGCGATGCGCGCCGATGGGCTGAGCTATGCGGAAAGCGCCGAGATCGCCACCCGCGCGGCGCGCGGCGAGGATGTGGGCGATGTGTCGAACGTGAACCTTGTTCCGGAAGAACTGCGCGGGCTGGATCGTTTCGACGCGCGCGCCGTGGTGGTGGACGAGATCACCCGCGAAGGGCTGGCCGTCACCTTCCTGCACAAGAGCATCGACAAGGAAACCGGCGCCGAACACCTTGAGCGCCGCCCGCTGGTCGATGCCAAAGCGATCATGCAGCCCTTTGGCGACCGTTCCGGCGTGGTGATCGAACCGATGCTGACCGATCAGTGGTTCGTGGATACCGCCCGCATCGTCGGCCCCGCGCTGGAGGCCGTCCGCGACGGCCGCACCGAGATTTTGCCGGAACAGCACAAAAAGGTCTATTTCAACTGGCTGGAAAATATCGAGCCTTGGACGATTTCCCGCCAGCTGTGGTGGGGGCATCAGATCCCGGTGTGGTATGGGCTGGATCTGGGGCTGGACGGCTTTACCGATGACGAAGGCGACGGTGCTTTAGATGAGGTCGAGCTGTTCCGCCTGCTGGCCGAAGGCATGGTTCACGCGGGCGAAATCCATCGCGCCGCACCGCATTTCAATGACGTGATCGAGCCGTTCCGCGATGCCATCGCCGGCCTGCCGCAGCCCTTGGAAGTCAGCCGCGTGGTTGAGGTCGCAGACCGTGACGCGGCCATCGAAACGCTGGCCCACGCGCTGGCCGATTATAACCTGAGCCAAGACCCCACGCATCTGATCTATCCGGTCTGGCGCGACCCCGACGTGCTGGACACGTGGTTTTCCTCGGGGCTGTGGCCGCTTGGCACGCTTGGCTGGCCGGAAAACACCCCGGAATTACAGCGATATTACCCGACCGATGTGCTGGTCACCGGCTTTGACATCATCTTCTTCTGGGTCGCCCGCATGATGATGATGCAGCTAGAGGTTGCGGGCGATGTGCCGTTCCGCACGGTCTATGTCCACGGGCTGGTGCGCGACGAAAAGGGCGCGAAGATGTCCAAGTCCAAGGGCAACGTCATCGACCCCTTGACCTTGATCGACGATTTCGGCGCCGATGCGCTGCGCTTTACCCTGACCAGCATGGCCGCGATGGGCCGCGACCCCAAACTGGGGCCGAAACATGTCGAGGCGAACCGCAACTTTGTCACCAAGATCTGGAACGCCACCCGCTTTGCCGAGATGAACGGCGTGCGCGGCGGCGGTGCGCGGCCCGAGCCTGCGCATACGGTGAACCGCTGGATCATCGGCGAGGTCGCGCGGATTCGCATGGCGACGGACGAGGCGCTGGCAGGCTATCGCTTCAATGATGCGGCGACCGGGCTTTATGCCTTTGTCTGGGGCAAGGTCTGCGACTGGTATGTCGAGTTCGCCAAGCCCTTGTTCGATGGCGAATATGCCGATGAAACCCGCGCCACGATGGGCTGGGTGCTGGATCAGTGCTTTACCCTGCTGCACCCGATCATGCCGTTTGTGACCGAAGAGCTGTGGTCGCTGACCGGGGATCGCGCGGGGATGCTGGTGCATGGCGACTGGCCGGAATATGGCGCGGAACTGATCGACGCCAATGCCGACCGGCAGATGAACTGGGTGATTTCGCTGATCGAAAGCGTGCGGTCTGCGCGTGCGCAGATGGGCGTTCCCGCAGGGGCGAAACTGGACCTGATCGTGACGCAGGCCGACGATGCCGCCCGCGCCGCACTGGCCGGGAACGCTGCGCTGATCGAACGGCTGGCGCGGGTTAATCCGCCCGCTGACGGCGCGGCTGGCAAGGGGATGATCGCGGTAGCCGCGCCGGGGGCTTCGTTCGCGCTGCCGATTGGCGATCTGATCGACGTGGATGTGGAAACCGCGCGACTGGAAAAAGCGGCGGCCAGGGCAGAGAAAGACGCAGGCGGATTGCGCGGGCGTTTGTCGAACCCGAAATTCGTCGAGAATGCCGATGCCGAGGTGATCGAGGAAACCCGCGCCAAACTGGCCGCGCTGGAAGATGATCTGGCCCGGTTGAACGGTGCGCTTTCTCAATTGCGGGCGATGGCTTAGACGCCCCTGCCGGAGCCTCCGGCGGGGATATTTATGAACGAAAGACGCCTGCGGTTCAGGAGGCGTCGTCTTCGATGCGGTCAGCCAGGGCTTCGGCGCGGGCGGCGAGTTCGTTCATCGCCTCGTGCAGATCGGCGGGGATAACGGGGATTTCGACCCGCTCCGGGTGCGCTTTGAGCCGGTTCAGTTCCCGTTCAGCCTTGTCAGCGCGATCCTCGAATTGTGCGGTGCGGTCGGCCAGCATCAGACCGGCCAGCAGCAGCAGGCGCGGTTCGGGCATCCGGCCCGCCTGCGACAAGATCTGCTGCGCCTCGGTATCCAGCATCGCAGCGGCGCGGCGCAGCAGTTTTTCTTCGCCGTCCTGCGCCGACAGGGTGTAATCGCGCTGACCGATGGTGAATGTGACCTCTGCCATAATCAGCCCCTTTCGCCGTTTTTGACGCCCATCAGGCGTTCCAGTTCGGCCATGATGTCGCCCAGTTGTGCGATCTCGGCCTCGCGCGCGGCGCGCAGGGCCTGAATTTCGGCCTCAAGCGCGGCAATGCTGGCCTGATCGCTGTTTTCGCCCGGCTGCGCCTCGATCAAGGCGCGGTTGGCGTTGCTTAATTCTTCGTTGGCAAGGGCAAGGCGGGCGATTTCTTCGATGGCCTCCTGCAGACGGTTGGCCGTATCGGCTGCGGGCGCATGGTTCTGCGCTACGGCCAGTTCCTGCGACAGCCGTTCATTTTCCGCCAGTGCCGCATCCAGCCGGGCAGCCAGATCGGAATCAGAGGCGGGCGCGGCGGGGATTTGTCGCAGGCGGCCAGTTTCCAGCAGATAGTCGATCCGGTCCAGCGCCGCACTGAGACGGCGTTCGGCTGTGGCTATGTCGCTCATCCGCTTGTCCTTTGTCGTGTCAGAACGGGTTTTGACACTCAAACCCCGTGCTGGCAAGGACAGGCGCAATATCTGCGCCCGCCCGGCAGGTCTCAGGCAAGTTCACGCCGCTCGCCATGAAGGCCCTTGATGATCGCCCAGACAGCGCCCAGCAGCACGATGGTAAAGGGCAGCCCGGTGGACACAGCCATCGCCTGCAAGGCCCCCAGCCCGCCACCGACCATCAGCGCGATGGCAACCAGACCTTCCAGCGAACACCAGAACACCCGCTGGGGAATGGGCGAGTTGATCTTGCCGCCTGCGGCAATGGTGTCGATCACCAGCGAGCCGGAATCGGACGAGGTGATGAAGAACACCAGCACCAGAATGATGCCGACCAGACTGGTGATCTGCGTCATCGGCAATTGCGACAGCATCTGGAACAGCTTGAGTTCAAGCCTGGCCTCGCTGATGCCGGTAAATCCGGCCAGCGTCTGCGTGATGGCGGTGCCGCCCATGGCCGTCATCCACAGCACGCAGACCAGCGACGGCACGATCAGCACCGCGACCAGCAATTGCCGCACCGTGCGACCGCGCGACACCCGCGCGATAAACATGCCCACGAACGGTGACCAACTGATCCACCATGCCCAGTAAAAGGCCGTCCAGCCTTCACGGAAGTTGTTGTCATCACGACCGAACGGGTTGGACAGCGGGATAATCTCGCGCGCATAGGCCCCCAGATTGCCAAAGAACCCGGTGAGGATCGTCATGGTCTGACCGGCGAAAATCACAAAGCACAACAGCAGCACCGCCAGCGCCATGTTGAATTCGGACAGCAGTTTGACGCCTTTTTCCACCCCGGTGATGACCGAGATCGTCGCGATCAGTGTGATGACAACGATCAGGATCACCTTGGCGGTGGTTGAATCCGACCAGCCGAACAGGAAATTCAGTCCTGCCGTGGCCTGTTCGGCCCCAAAGCCCAATGAGGTGGCCAGACCGAAGATCGTGGCAAAGACCGCCAGAATGTCGATGACATGCCCCGGCCACCCCCAGATGCGGTCGCCAAAGATCGGGTAGAACACACTGCGCATCGTCAGCGGCAAGCCCTTGTTATAGCTAAAAATACCAAGCGCCAGCGCAACAACGGCATAGATCGCCCAAGGGTGCAGCGCCCAGTGATAGATGGTCGCGGCCATACCCAGACGCCGCGCGCCCATTTCATCACCTTCCGCCCCACCCAGCGGCGCCCAATCCGTGCGCACGCCGTTTTCATAGGATGGCCCGGCAAAGGCTGCTTCGAAATGACTCATCGGTTCAGAGACGCCATAGAACATCAGGCCGATGCCCATGCCGGCGGCGAACAGCATCGAGAACCACGCGCCCAGCGAAAAATCGGGCGTCGCCTCTGGCCCCCCAAGGCGGATACTGCCCAGGGGCGACAGCACCAGATACAGGCAGACAATAACGAAAATATTGCCGGAAAGCAGAAAGAACCAATCCAGATTGCCAGTCAGCCAGTTCCGTATTCCAGCAAACAGCGGCTCGGCCTGCGCGGGAAACATCAGCGTCAGAATGGTAAAAACAACGATGGCCAGTGCCGAAACGCCAAAGACCGGATTATGAATATCAAAGGGAATCGCGGCATCGCGTTTTTCGATATTGTCCTGACCGATGGTGTAATCGGTGTCGATAATCTCGGTCGGGCCTTCCGGTTGGGGAATCGGTTCGACCCCATCATCCTCGGGAAGCAACTCGGGGTGGCCGCCGAGGATCGGCCGTTCATACCTGCTGTCTCCGGGGTGGCCCTTACGGGCCGAACGGGGCTTTTTTGGATCTGGCATCCTCTTTCCTTTCGCGCAGTTGCTGTGATCGGTCGGTCGGACGGCGGCCTTGGCCACAGAAGCGCCGGGGCGTATCACAGAAATATGAGGGCGGCCACCCCGGCATTGTCCACCAGAACCGACCAGAGCCAAGACAGATGCGACGAATCCGCGCTTGATCTTGGCGCGCGGGGTCTGCCGGGCTAAAGAACGGGCAGAGATAAAGGATGAACGGATGCGCACAGCGACCATTTCCCGCAGCACCGCCGAGACCCGGATCGAGGTTACGGTAAACCTCGACGGCACCGGGGTTTATGACAATCAGACGGGCATCGGTTTTTTTGACCATATGCTGGATCAGCTGTCGCGGCATTCGCTGATCGACCTGACTGTGCGGGCGGACGGCGATCTGCACATCGACGACCACCACACCGTCGAGGATACCGGCATCGCGCTCGGTCAGGCTTTGGCGCGGGCTTTGGGCGACAAAAAGGGTATCCGCCGCTATGGCGCGTTTCATCTGGCGATGGATGACACGCTGGTTCGGGCGGCGCTGGACCTGTCGGGGCGGCCCTATCTGGTGTGGAATGTGGATTTCCCGACGCACAAGATCGGCAGCTTTGACGTCGAACTGGTGCGCGAGTTTTTTCAGGCGCTGTCCACGCATGGCGGGATCACCCTGCATGTGGACCGGCTGCACGGGTTCAATTCGCACCACATCGCCGAGGCCGCCTTCAAGGCCGTCGCCCGCGCCCTGCGCGAAGCGGTCGAGCCTGACCCGCGCAACGACGCCCTGCCCTCGACCAAGGGGGCGCTGTGATGCGGGTGGCGCTGGTCGATTATGACAGCGGCAACCTGCATTCGGCCGAAAAAGCGGTGCAATTGATGGGGCGCGACGCCGGGGCCGAGGTGATTGTCACCTCTGATCCCGATGTGGTGCGCCGCGCCGACCGTATCATTCTGCCGGGCGACGGTGCCTTTCCGGCCTGTCGCGCCGCGCTGGATGCCGTGCCCGGCATGGTCGAGGCGCTGCATGAACGGGTGATCCGTGGCGGCGTGCCGTTTTTGGGGATCTGCGTGGGAATGCAGATGCTGGCCGATGTCGGGCATGAATACCGCGAGACCCGCGGCCTTGGCTGGATCGGAGGGGAGATCGTCGCCATTGACGCGCCGGACCTGAAGGTGCCGCATATGGGCTGGAACGATCTGGCCGTGCTACACCCGCATCCGGTTCTGGATGGCATCGCGACCGGCGATCACGCCTATTTCGTGCATAGCTGGCAGTTTCGGGTAGCCGATCCGGCACATTTACTGGCAACGGCGGATTACGGCGGGGCCGTGACGGCAGTGGTCGGGCGTGACAATATCGTGGGCACGCAGTTCCACCCCGAGAAATCACAAGGCGTCGGCTTGCAGATCATTGCGAATTTCCTGCGCTGGCAGGTTTAGCGCGACGTTGATGCGCTGCTCAAAGCCGGGGCACACCTCGGTTCCGCAGTGAACGGTCCACTGGACCTTTTTCTGATTCGCTCCATCCCGTGGGATATTTGCAACCAAAAGACATGACCGGTCAGCCGCCATGACCGTTGCTGGCCCCCCATGTCGCGATTTCCAGCGGACGCACCCATTCGTTACTGCGCAAGGGGTGGGGGCGCACTTGAGTCAGATCAACGGTCGGGTCGATGAAGGTCTGAAACGGGCGGCCGTTCAGGGATTTCTGCACATCGGCAAAAACCGCGACGTCGCCATGACCGGCCTTGGCCCACTTGTCCTTCAGTGCCAGCGCAAAAGCGTGGATCAGGTCGGCCCGCACCAGCATCTTGTCTGCCTGCCGCGGGCTGAGGTGGTCGGTAGGGTCAACCACCCAGACCTGCTCGGCCCCGCCAGCACCGGGGGCCGTAACAAAGAACGTGCCAAATGCCTCGCGGTCATAAATACGCATCCGCCAACTGAAGCGATGACCTTCACCCGACCAGCGAATTTCACTGTCAGGGAAAAGAACCCCGCGCACCGGCAAAGCAACCTGCACCGTCAGCCATGCCCCCATCGCGATCAACAGCGCGGCAGGCAGCGGGCGAGCCGGTTGCGGCCCGAGCACAGGCATCGGCGGCAGCGGCTGAAACCACGCCAGCAGCCAGCGCGCCAGGCGTTGCGGCCAGTCCGAGGCAAAGAAGATGGTCGATGCCGCGATGGTCATCCAAGGAAAAATACCGATATTAAAGTAAAAACTGTTCGAGATGTGGAAAACGCAATAGATCAGAAACACGGCCAATCGGGTTCGCTCCCACAGCAGCAATGGTGCCCCCAAAACATGCAGGGCGATCACCATCCAGCTGATGATTGGAAAGAAGACATCATACTGAAACAGGAAACCGAACGGGCCGGGATCAGCAACCTCTCGCAGCCAGATTTCCAGCGGTTGCCCGGCCAGCCAGTCGGGCGTCAGCTTGACCAACCCGGCATAGACCAGCATGATTTCCATCTGCGCCTTAAGCATAAACGGCGCGGCATAGGCGACTGTCTCGCCCCGCTGTCGAGGCCGGAGCATGGCGTCCAGAGAATAGCCGCGAGATGCGGGCATGAAGATCAGCAGGATGCCGAACAAGATCACAAGGTAGAAGTGATTCAGGTATTCGGCCCGGTCGAGCAAGAAGAAATAGGCGAACACCGCCACCAAAATGACGATTGCAACGCGATAAAACAACCCCACCATCACGCACAACGCCGCCGCGCCCATGGCAAGCCACAACCAGTGGATATAGGGTTCAGGCAAAGGCTTGAGCCAGCCGAATCCGGGATAGGGGAACAGGATTTCGGGTTCGACCCAGTAGCGGCTGATCCGGTCATGATGGATGAACCGCCAGCAATCCCAGACCAACAAAGCGCCAAAGAAAAACCTGAACGCAGCCAGTGACTGGATCGACACAGGTTGTGACAGGCGCTTCATTATGTCCTCCATTCTTTGTGCTGGTGGAATTACGGCGGTCGTGACACGTTATTCCGGTCATGACCCAAAAAACTGCATTGATCGAGATTGTCTATGATGGTGAGTGCCCTTTTTGCACCGATTTCACCCGTGTTGTGGCATTGCGCCGCCTTGGCGAAGTGGCGCTGATCGACGCACGCGGCACCGATCCGCGCGTTACCGAAATCGGCGCCGGACTGGACCTGAACCAAGGGATGGCCGTGCGTCACAATGGCAGAGTATTGTTCGGGGCCGATGCTATGGCACTGCTGTTGGCCCTATCGCCACCCCGCGGACCATGGAAGGTTCTGCCCTGGTTTTTTGCCACACCAAGGCGCGCATGGCTGGCCTATCCGGTGCTGCGTGCAGGACGCAATATTGTTCTACGTCTTCTGGGGCGGCGGCAAATTGAGGGGCAATAGTATCTTCGCCCTTATTGAACCAACAATTCAGCATGTAACGCACCAGCACCATGGATTGACTTGAGAATATCAATCATTTCTCGCGGACGAACGCCAAGTGCATTCAGCCCTGCAACCACTTCGGAAAGGGAGGTTTCGCCAGACACTTCAGCAAAGCCAATTCCGGGTTCATTGGTAAGTTCGACATTCGTCCGCGGGACCACTACGGTCTGGCCGGCAGCAAACGGGTTCGGTTGCGATACGACTGGCGTTTCTGCCACTTTGAGCGTCAAATTACCCTGCGACACGGCCACGCGCGAGATACGCACATTATTCCCCATAACAATGGTTCCCGACCTGTGGTCAATGACAACCTTAGCTTTATCCTGTGGCTCAACGGTGAGATTTTCAATTCGCGCAAGAACACGCGCGGGATTGACTGCGCCAAGCCGTTGGAAGTCAACAGAGACTGTGCCGCTATCATCAGTGCGCGCAATACGGTTTCCAAAATCTTTGTTGATCGCATCCTCGATCAGAACCGCCGTCGTAAAATCTGCATTCCGTAACGCAATTCGAATATCCTGAATTTCTGAGAAATTGAAATCCACCTCTCGCTCCACCCGCGCGCCAACCGGAATTGTACCAGCAGTCGGCACTCCTTCAACGACACGGGCAGCCTGCCCCGAAGCAGCAACGCCACCCGAAATAATCGACCCCTGCGCGACAGCATAGATATTTCCATCCGCCGCCTTAAGGGGCGTCATCACCAGCGTTCCACCCAGCAGACTTTTTGCATCGCCAATCGTGGCAACATTCACATCCACACGACTGCCAGCGCGGGCAAAAGGCGGCAAATCCGCCGTCACAATAACAGCAGCAACATTTTTGGAACGCAAAGCATCATCAGAGACATTTACCCCAAGCCTCTCTAACAGGCCAGCCAGTATATCTTCGGCAAATGGGGCATTTCGAAAACTGTCGCCAGTTCCATCAAGCCCCACAACAAGGCCATAACCAACTAAATCATTGCCGCGAACGCCATCAAAGTTCGCAAGATCCTTGATCCGAACCGGAGCGGCCGAAGCAAAAGCAGGAAGCAAGACAACAGCAAGAAGCGCAATCAGTTTTTTCACCGCAGGTAATCCACAAGCTTGAGGTTCGACAGGCGCGAGGTCAGCGTGTAAAGGGTTTCCAATTGAGTCTGAGCCTCCATCAAAGCAGTAGAGGTCGCAAATGGGTCAGCAGAAATTATATCATTGCGCGCAATTTCGTATGTGGCCAATGCACTGGCATTTTGTGTATACGTCGTTTCTATTTGTTGCTGGGTCAGCCCCAATTTACTGCGCAGCCCAACGACATCAGCACCGTTGTTCAGCAGTCCAGCACCAGAGAGGCGGAGTATTTCCCGCTGATCCGATGGCGATTCGGAAAGAACGCCACGATTGACAAGCGCCCCCAGCGCCATGAACTTAAGTGTATCACGCAGCGCCGGGTGGCTTGCGTCAATATCAACTACGGCTTTATCATATTCTGACACCCGAACTTGCCGCGAGGCGCCTTGCGACCCGGAATAGGCAAAGTCCAGAAAACCATCCTCCCCAGCCGGGGCTGAGAACCAGTCATCCAAAAGTGCATTCACCTCTGCAGCAGAGGTGGCACCAGAAACAACCACCTCAATCTCGGCAAGAATACGGTCGGCCGACACCAGAGGCGCATGATCCGTTTCGATACCACTGAAGATATGAACCCCCGCAACACTCGTATTAAGTTGGGCAATAGCCGACTGGAATGCCTGCGAGGCTTCGTGAGAATGAGTGGAAACAACCTGGGGCGAGTCCGCAACCACCACTGCCATCAGCGACACCCCTAACTTTTCCACTTTAGAATGCACATCACCCAATACGGCTTGCATAATATCAACCTGCGCAGTGATTTCAGCAGAGTTCAGCTTGAACTGCTGCAATATATCAGCTCGGCTTTCGATGTGATGAAGAGGTTGAAGGTTGCTACGCACGCGCTGGGTAATATCGGCCACTTTCCCACTGTTCAATTCTGATGAAAGAACGTCAATCGTTGACTTCAACCGGTTTGTTGCGTTTTGCAATGCATAGGCGCGGGCATTATCGCCGATAGAATTGATGCTCATATCAGATACTCAGCAGGGTTTTCAGCATATCATCGATGGTCTGGATGACTTTGGCATTGGCAGAATAGGCATGTTCATATTGTAGAAGCCGACGCATTTCAGCGTCACTATCCACGCCATCAGCCATCAACCGCATGGACAGTGTGGTTGATCGCGCATTTCTGACTGCCAGTTCTGCATCCGCCGCGATACGGCGTGTTCCCAAGCGGGACGAAAACTGGCCTGAGAAATCATCCAGACCGCCTTGCCCTGCAAAAGTCGCGGCATCCGACATTGTTTTCGGTTCCGTCAGCGCGGTACTGATCCGATCCAGCAGACGGCCATCACCCACACTACCCGGCGCGGTGGCACCAAGACCGTCACGAACCTTCCACACCTCCCCACCATTAGCAGGGTTGATTGCAGGATTGATGCGGATACGTGACGACAGGCCACCAATCGAAGCCAGAGACGCAGCCTCGCCGTTATCCGTAAAAAATCCGGGATTATTGTCAAGCGTAGGATCAACAACCTTGCTGGCCAGCCGATCATGCAAATCCAGCGCGATTGCGTCGATTTCACGCTGCAATTGCGGCGCTAATTCGTCTCGCACCGAGAAAGAAGCAATCAGTGTGCCGCCGCCCAGCATTGTCATTCTGGCTGAAGAAATCTGGTGGCCGTCCACCGACAGCACTCCAAGCTGCCCGCCATCCACCGTCATATCGGCCGAGATTTGACCGGCTGCCGTAAACTCAAAATGCGCAGGTTTGCTTCCATCCAGAAGGATAGCTCCACCCGTTGCGAAAAGAGCCAGTTTATTTCCGGGACGCTCGACCTGTTGAACCGGAATAATGGCCGAAATGCGGTCAATGATGGTCTGACGCTCATCCTCCATTGACAGAGTTTCGGCACCGCTGCTCCCTACTGTGGAAATACGGCGGTTCAGTTCGGCCACCCGCTCCAAATCGGCGTTCAAATTAGCGACATCGGCAGCAATCTGTTGATCCGCAGCAGCGCGGGCAGCCTGAATGCCATCACCAATGGCGTTCAGTTGTCGTGCCAATGTCGTCGCAGCAGACACGACCTGTGTCAGACGAACATCATCATCCGGGCGAGAAGCCGCAGATGTCAGTGCGGTCTGAAAGCCGCTTAGAGCAGATGAAAGGGAACCCGTCTCGCCCGGAGTTCCAACCAGTTTCTCCATTGATGTCAGGAATTGGGACTGAATCATCGTCCCTTGTTTGGCACCGCTGGCAGAACGGTTTTCAGCAACCAAAGTATCGTTAACGATCCGGTTGATACCATTCACATGAACGCCGCCGACACCCCCGGACCACGACTGAGACGACACCGCCATCTCGCGCCGGGCATAGCCCGGCGTCATGATATTGGCGAGGTTCGACGACACTGTTTCGGTGCCGCGACCGCTGGCCTGAAGGCCGGTCACCGCGTTGGATAAGGCTCTTGTAAGGTTCATGCTTTCTTCCTTTCAGCGGACGCCCGGAGCAGGTCATCAACGCTTGATGTTGGTGGTTTCCTGAAGCATCTCATCCACCGTCTGAATCACCTTGGCATTCGACGAATAGGCCCGTTGCGTCACGATCAGACTGGTCAGTTCATCGGCAACATCGGTGGTTGATTCCTCGCGAGCATAACCGACAACTTCGCCGGTCGGGCCATCACCCGCATCCCATAGGAAGAACGAACCGGAAGTCGGCGAGATCTTGAAGGTCTGGTCATCAAGGGCAATCAAGCCGTTTGGGTTTGCCACATCAGCCAGCGGAACCTGATAAAGAACTTTGATGAAGCCGGTATCATAGGTTGCGCGTATCAGGCCGTTTGGATCGATTTCCACCGAAGCGAGGTTCCCCACCGGCGAGCCATCCTTGGTCACATTGGTTGTGGCAAAGCTGCTTGACAGCTGCCGCATCCCGTTTACTCCGTTAATTTTGCCGATTTCCAGCGACATAGGACCGCCCGCCACGTCAAAATTCAGCCTGCCGGTGTCTGGGTCGTAATTACCGTGCGCATTCCCGTTATTGTCCCTCACCTCTTTAATCGTTCCGGCAGTGCCAGCAGCATCGTCAAAGACAATCTGAAGCGTCTCGATCACGTCTTCGGGCGGGTTACCCGCAGAATCACGAATCTCGACCAGCCAGGTATTGGACAGACCAGGGTCATCAGGAATCGTCGGGGTAAAGCTGAGTGTCAGTGTTTCCGACGTGCCAAGATTGCCAAAATATTCAATACTCATATTGATCGGTTCGCCCGAGGCGGTATCCCGCGTTTCTGACGCAGGCAAATTCATGTTAAGAAAGATGTTGCGAGTCGGATCGCTGGCTGTCTGATTCTTGTCGATCTTGATCGGCTGCAAACCGGTAATTGTGTCGCGCGGTTTCAGCGGAATCGAACCATCGCTGTTGGCTGGCCAGCCCATCAGAACCAGCCCTGATTCGGTTCTGAGAATGCCATTCGCATCAGGACGGAAGCTACCAGTGCGGGTCATCAGCATGGGCAGATCGGCCATTTTATTGTCCAACGCAACAGCAGTCGTGACAGGCAGCATACCCCGACCAGAGATTGCAATATCCAGCGGATTGGACGTGCCGATCAATGAGCCATTTTGTTCGATGATCCGATGCGAGGTGGCCCGCACCCCCCCCGCAGCATAAACCCCGGTCGAAGTGCCTTTCACCAAGACCATGGCATCAAATTCAGTTTCGACCCGCTTGTAGCCATAAGTCGAGGAATTGGCGATATTGTCGGAAATCGTCGCCAGACGCATGGCATTGGCCGAAAGACCCGAAACACCTGCGCTGAGGGCTGAAGACATCGTCATGAAGCTGCTATCCTTACGTTGGAGCCTTTGAACCGGAGCATGGACGAGACGGCTTAAAATTCGCCTAACGCGCGGCAGGTTTTGGCACCTATCTGAGTAAAATCACCTCAATCCGGTTGTTGGCCGGGTCCATCGGGTTGGCCGAACGGTTCTTGCGATCAGCCCAGCCGGTCACGCGCTGAATACGCTGACCATCCAGATTCGCCTGCTCCATCAGGTTGCGCACAGTGTGGGCGCGGGCATCGGACAATGGCCAGACCGGAGATTGCGACATCATCGCCGGATAGGCACGCACATGGCCGGAAATCGCCAGATCATTGCGCACCCTGCCCAGCACACGCGCGAGAATATCTGCCAGTTCCCGCGTGACCTGATTCGGCTGCGCCGTATCCTCGACGAACAGTGGCTCATCGGTCAGATCAGACAGTTCGATGACCAGCCCTTCGTCCGTCAGCCGTGTGACGACGTGGCGCAGTGCATTGGTGTGCTGCATTGATTCGGCCCCGGACCCGGTCAGCGCATCCTGAATCTGTTTGACCATTTCCTGAAACTGAGCGGCATCGCCGGTCATTTTCTCGGCCTGACCCTGACCATCCTCGGCCGAATCACCTGCCCCGGTCTGGGTTTGCATGATCGTCGGATCGAAATAATCGGCCAGACCGCGACGCTGTTTTTCTGTGGTTGCATTCAGCAGCCACATCAACAGAAAAAACGCCATCATCGCGGTCACAAAATCCGCATAGGCCACCTTCCACGCGCCGCCATGATGGCCCGCCTCGCCGCCTTGCACACGTTTGATAATGATCGGGGCAGATCCCCTGCCTTTATCAGCGGCCATGATGCCACCCCCAAGTTTCAGTTACTCAAGGGTAGAAAATTTATCAGGAGGCCCTTCAAAACAAGTTAACGTCTCAAATGCGCCCTATTCTGTGTCAGTCGTATTTGCGCTGATCCTCGATCACCAGCCCGTCATTGGGCAGGCTACCGGGGGGAACAACCTCGACCCGGCCTTTCAGCTTCAGCACATCCACAACCGAAGCCGTATAAAATTCACCCACAGAATCAGGCGCTTCGATACGCACTGTCATGCTGTCCATCTCGCCCTCGCGGGTAGCGATGACGCGGGCGCGGGTGATTTCGGGGTGCCGGGCAATCAGCGCGGCGACCTGCTCGGGGCGCACGAACATGCCCTTGATCTTGGTCGTCTGATCGGCCCGGCCCATCCAGCCCTTGATTCGCATATTGGTGCGACCGCAAGCGCTTTGCCCCGGCAAAACCGCCGACAGATCGCCCGTCGCGAATCGGATCAGCGGGTAATCGGGGTTCATCGTCGTGACCACAACCTCGCCGACTTCGCCTTCGGGGACGGGATCGCCGGTGCCGGGGCGGACGATTTCGACAATCACCCCTTCATCCACGATCATTCCGTCAATCGCATCGGATTCATAGGCCAGCAGCCCCAGATCGGCGGTAGCATAACATTGCCGGGTGATGATTCCCCGATCCGCATAGGATTGACGTAGCGACGGGAACAGCGCGCCGCCCGATACCGTTGCGCGAGCGAAAGACAGTTTTTCACCCATTTCATCGGCTTTATCTAAAATAATCTTCAGATAATCCGGTGTGCCGGCATACACTGTGGTGCCTATGTCAACAGCAGCCCGCACCTGCAATTCGGTCTGCCCGGTTCCGGCCGGAAAAACAGCAGCGTCAACTGCCCGCGCCCCCGATTCGAACATCATCCCCGCCGGGGTCAGGTGATAGCCAAAACAGTTGTGAACGATGTCGCCGCGCCCGACACCGGCAGCATGCAGAAACCGGCCAAGCCGCCACCAGTCACCTTCACGGCGACCCGGTTCATAGATCGGGCCGGGCGACTGGAAAATGTGATCGAACTCTGCCGCCTTACGCGTGGCAAATCCCCCAAAGGGCGGCGATTTCTTTTGTGCATCAGACAGTTCCGCCTTGCGGATCACGGGCAGGCTGGCCAATGCCGCGCGGGTGGTGATCTGATCCGGGTCCACGTCACGCAACAGTCGGGCCAAAGCCGGGGCCATCTTGGCGCGGGTCAGCACGGCGGGCAGATCACGCGCAAGGGCTGCCCCTCGTTCATCCGCGCTACGGGTTTCCAGATCGTCGTGATGGCTTGTCATGCTGTTCCCCTGCAATGCGTTTTCCGGTTCAGGCAATCACGCCAGCCAACGCTTGCGGCGGCGATAGCTGCGGACATCGCGAAAGGATTTGCGCCCCTCGTCCGACATGCCCAGATAGAATTCTTTCACATCCGGGTTTTCGCGCAGAGCATCTGCCGCGCCGTCCATCACCACGCGGCCGCTTTCCAGAATATAGCCGTAATGAGCATAGCGCAGCGCAACGTTGGTGTTCTGCTCGGCCAAAAGGAAGGTCACGCCCTCGCCCTCATTCACGGCCTTGACGATCTCAAATATCTGCTCGACCAGCTGCGGGGCCAGACCCATCGAGGGTTCGTCCAACAGGATGGTTTCCGGGCGGCTCATCAGGGCGCGGCCCATCGCGACCATCTGTTGTTCCCCGCCCGAGGTATAACCGGCCTGAGACCGCCGCCGTTCGCGCAAGCGGGGGAAATATTCATAAACCATTTCCAGATCGCGCTTGATCGCGGCCCCACCATCGGTGCGGGTATAGGCGCCGGTCAGCAAGTTTTCCTCGACCGTCAGGTGTTCAAAACAGTGGCGCCCCTCCATCACCTGGATGACGCCTTTCTTGACCAGACTGGCCGGGTCCATGTCCTGCACGCGTTCGCCGCGATAGACGATGCTGCCCTTGGTCACCTCGCCGCGTTCGGAATGCAGCAGGTTGGAAATCGCCTTCAGCGTGGTTGTCTTGCCCGCGCCATTGCCGCCCAGCAATGCGGTGATGCCTCCTTTGGGCACCGACAGGCTGACGCCCTTCAGCACCAGAATGACGTGGTTATAGATCACCTCGATATTGTTCACCTCAAGCAGCTTTTCGCCGCTGGCGATGGTCGAGGTCTGGTTCGGCGCGGTGTCCAGCATGGGCAATCCCCCGGTCAGATGGCGGTCAGGGTGGCCCCGGCGGCGTGATACCGCCGGGGCTGTCGGATCAGTTGCAGCTACGCGGCGTGATATTGCTTTCCCGCGCATAGGCGGCGCTGTCCTCGGCGATCAGTGGGTCCAGCACCTCGTGGTCAGGCGAGGTAAACTCGGTAATCAGGTTCCACTGGCCTGCGGCGGCGTCCCACTGCTGCACACGGGCCATGCCGCTGCCGCCGTGGTTGTCGCAGGTGATCGCCAGTTCCGGGCCAAAATCGGGCAGCCCCAGTTCGACCAGACGTTCGGGCGTGATATCCAGCGCCTCAAAGCCCTGACGGACCTGTTCGGCGTTCACCGCCGACGTGCCGGCCAGTTCCTGCGCCTTCCGGATCGCCTCGGATATGACCAGCGCCGCATACATGCCGCGCGAATACAGCACCGAACCGACATGCGCCCCGCCCTGCGAAGCCTTGCCGGGGTCGATGACGTATTGCTTCATATCATCATACATCGGGTAATCGGTGCCGACGCCGTGGAAGGTCATGGATTTATAACCATTGGCCCCCGCCCCGACCGGACGCACATCCAGTTCCGAACCCGACCACCAGATCCCGATCATGTTTTCCATCGGAAAGCGGATATTCGCGGCTTCCTGAATTGCAGCCTGGTTCATCACGCCCCAGCCATACAGGATCACATGGTCAGGACGTTCGCGCCGGATTTGCAGCCACTGGCTTTTCTGTTCCTGGCCGGGCGCATCAACGGGGATGAGTGTCAGCTTGAAGCCATGCTTTTTCGACAACTCCTCCAGCGTGCGGATCGGTTCCTTGCCATAGGCCGAGTTGTGATAGACCAGCGCAATCGACTTGCCATCAAGGCTACCGTCGTTCACGTCCAGCAGATGTTTGACCGCGATTGAAGCGCCGTCCCAATAGTTGGCGGGCGCATTGAACACCCATTCGAACACCGTGCCGTCCTTGGCCGAGGTGCGGCCATAGCCCGGCGTATACAGCGGGATATGGTCAACCGTCACCTTGGGGATCAGCTGATAGGTGATGCCGGTGGACAGCGGGTTATACACCAGCGCGCCCTGCCCCTTGGTCGCCTCATAGCATTCAACACCTTTCTCGGTGTTATAGGCGGTTTCGCATTCGGGCACCCGCACACGTTCACCGCCAATGCCGCCGTCGCGTTCGTTCAGCAGGGTAAAATAATCATTGAAGCCATCGGCATATTGAGTGCCGTTCGCACCATAAGGGCCGGTGCGATACGACAGGTTCGGCACCACCAGATCGGCCATCGCGGGGGCGGCAGCCATCACGGCAGCAGCAACGATTGCGGGGAAAGTCAGTTTCATTCGGGTTTCCTCCCAAAAGGGTTAAGTCTGCCGGATTGCCCGGTTCTGGTATTGGAACGTCAGTGCGGGAACGGCCACAGCCGCAGCTTTTCCTTGGCCAGCTCCCACAGGCGGTTCAGCCCGTGCGGCTCGGCGATCAGGAACACGACGATCAGCGCGCCCACGATCATCAGTTCGATATGTGCCGCCAGATCGGTCGGCCAGCCCATGCCGCCAACCAACACGTTTTTCAGCAGCACCGGCAGCAGCACAAGAAAGGCTGCCCCTGCAAACGCGCCAAAGATAGACCCCAGCCCACCGATGATAATCATGAACAGGATCAGGAACGACTTGTTGATCCCGAACGCCTCGCCCACTTCGGCCGCGCCCAGATAGACGGCAAAGAACAGCGCGCCCGCGATGCCGACAAAGAAGGACGAGACAGCAAAAGCGGTCAGTTTCGCCGTCAGCGGGTTCACCCCGATGATTTCGGCGGCGATGTCCATGTCGCGGATCGCCATCCACTTGCGGCCCATCATGCCGCGCGTCAGGTTGCGCGCCATCCATGCCAGCACAAAGGCAAAGACCAGACAGATCAGGTATTTCGCCGGGGCGCTTGTGGCCGGGCCGGTCACATCCCAGCCCAGAACGGTGCGGGTCGGCGCGTTGATCTGCCCCGAGGCCGAGTAGTTGTAGAACCACGGCACCTTGTTGAACAGCCAGACCAGAAAGAACTGCGCCGCCAGCGTGGCCACGGCCAGATAGAACCCCTTGATCCGCAGCGAAGGCAGGCCGAACAGCACACCAACCGCCGCCGTGATCCCGCCCGCCAGAACGATGTGGATCACGATATTGATGTCGGGAAAGGCGGTCATCAGCTTGTAAACCGCATAGGCCCCCACCGCCATGAACCCGCCGGTCCCCAGGCTGACCTGCCCGGCATAGCCGGTAAGGATGTTCAGCCCGATGGCCGCGATGGCATAGATCAGAAAGGGCACAAACACGGCGTTCGCCCAGTAATCGTCGATCCACAGCGGGATCACCAGAAAGGCGACGAACAGCACGAAGTAATAGCGCCAGCGGTCGAAGCCGATCGGGAAGGTCTGCCCGTCATCACGGTAGCTGGTCTTGAAATCACCGGCCTCACGGTAAAGCATCAGTTGACCCCCTCTTGATGGTGAAACATGGCATTCGGATTTGCGCGGTGGACTGCGTATTCAGGCAAACAGGAAGCTGGCTTCTTGCTTGTCCCATTCTCCCCGCCGGAGGCGCTGCAACCTTGCATCCTTACACCCTCTCGATGATTTTTTCGCCGAACAGGCCCTGCGGACGGAACACCAGGAACAGCAGCGCCAGCACATAGGCGAACCAGTTTTCGGTTGCGCCGCCGACCAGTGGGCCGACCCACAGCTCGAACAGCTTTTCGCCCACGCCGATAATCAGCCCCCCGACAATCGCACCGGGGATCGAGGTAAAGCCGCCCAGCATCAGCACCGGCAGCGCCTTGAGCGCGATCAGCGACAGGCTGAACTGCACCCCCGATTTCGTGCCCCACATGATCCCCGCGACCAGCGCGACGAAACCGGCAATCGACCAGACCATGATCCAGATGAATTGCAGATTGATGCCAACCGACAGCGCCGCCTGATGGTCGTCGGCCACGGCGCGCATGGCGCGGCCTTGTTTGGTGTATTGGCTGAACACGACCAGCGCCGCGACCAGCGCCGCCGCAATGATGGCGGCCCAGATGTCCAGCTTGTCGATGAACAGGCCATAGCCGAACATCGCGTCGGTCATTTCCTCAAAGCTTTCCGACACGCCCTGCGGCAGGCCCACATCCAGCGATTTGATGTCGGCACCCCACATCACGTCGCCCAGACCTTCCAGGAAATAGGCAAGACCGATGGTCGCCATGAACAGGATGATCGGTTCCTGCCCGACCAGATGGCGCAACACCAGCTTTTCGATCAGAATGGCCAGCACCACCATGACGCCCGCCGTCAGCAGGATCGCCAGCAGCGACGGGATGGTCCAGCCAAAATGATGCAGGTTGGTGCCAAAGGTCGCGTTGATAAGATGTGCAAAGGGCACCTGCCCCTGTTGAATGCCGACCAGAGTCATCGCGGCAAACAGCGCCAGCACACCCTGCGCATAGTTGAATACGCCCGATGCCTTGTAGATCAGCACAAAGCCAAGCGCGACAAGCGCATACATCACGCCGGTCATCAGACCGTTGATAAAGACCTCGGTGGCAATAAAGAAACCCATGTCACACGGCCTCCCGTCCGGTTGCGGCGAATTCTGTCTTAGTCATGAGACACCCCCAGATAGGCGCTGATGACCTCGGGGTTGTTGCGCACCTCGTCGGGGGTGCCGTCGCCGATCTTTTTGCCGTAATCCATCACGACCACGCGGTCGGACAGATCCATGACCACGCCCATATCATGTTCGATCAGCGCAATCGTGGTGCCGAATTCGTCGTTCACATCCAGGATAAAGCGGGACATGTCCTCTTTTTCCTCGACGTTCATGCCGGCCATCGGTTCGTCCAGCATCAGCAGCTTGGGTTCGGCGGCCAGCGCGCGGGCCAGCTCGACCCGCTTTTTCAGACCATAGGGCAAGCGCCCGACCGGGGTTTTGCGGATGTTCTGGATTTCCAGAAAGTCGATGACCTTTTCCACCTTTTCGCGATGGGCGATTTCCTCGCGCTCGGCCGCGCCCCACCACAGGGCCTGCTGGAATATGTTGGCGTTCATCTGGTTCAGGCGCCCGGTCATGATGTTGTCCAGCACCGACATGCCATCAAACAGCGCGATGTTCTGGAACGTCCGGGCAATGCCCTGCCGCGCCACCTCGTAGGGTTTCATCGGCGGGCGGCGGCTGCCGCGAAACCAGACCTCGCCTTCCTGCGGCACGTAAAACCCGGACATGACGTTCATCATCGAGGATTTCCCGGCCCCGTTCGGACCGATGATGGCGCGGATTTCGCCTTCGCGGATGTCAAAGCTGATGTCGGTGATGGCCTTCACACCACCAAAGCGAAGGGTGATGTTCTTCATCTCCATCAGCACCGGGCCGATCTGACGGCCATCCGCGGTGGTATAGCCCTCTGGGGCGGCGGCTGCGGTCATCTGGGTCATGCGTCACCTTTCTGGGCGGGGCGGTTTGCGATGCGGGCGATCATTCCGCAGCGACCTGATGGCTGGCGGTCGGGAAAACCTTGGCATCCTCGATCCGCACCGTGGCCTTGAGCTTGCCCTTGCGACCGTCTTCGTAGGTGACTTCGGTTTCGGTATAGATGCTGTCCTTGCCGCCATACATCGCGTCGATCAGATCGGCGAATTTTTCGGAAATCACGCCGCGCTTGACCTTGCGGGTGCGGGTCATTTCGCCATCGTCCGCATCCAGTTCCTTGTGTAGCACAAGGAAACGGTGGATCTGGCACCCCGACAACATCGCATCCTTGGCGACCGAAACGTTCACCTCTTCGATATGCTTGCGGATGGTTTCATAGACGCGCGGGTTCGCGGCCAGTTCCTGATAGCTGGCATAAGCCACGTTATTACGCTCGGCCCAGTTGCCGACGGCGGTCAGGTCGATGTTGATGATGGCGGTGCAGTGATCGCGCCCGTTCCCGACCACCACCGCTTCAAGGATGTTGGGATAGAACTTAAGCTTGTTTTCCACATATTTGGGCGCGAACATGCTGCCATCCGCCATCTTGCCCACATCCTTGGCACGGTCGATGATGCGCAGATGGCCGCTGCCCGGTTCAAAGAAACCGGCGTCGCCGGTGGCGACCCAGCCTTCGGCATCCTTGGTCGAGGCGGTGCTGTCAGGGTTGTTCAGATACTCGACAAAGGTGCCGGGGCCGCGATAGAATACCTCGCCATTTGCAGCGATTTTGACCTCGACCCCAGGCGAGGGCACGCCAACCGTATCAGCGCGCACCTGACCGTCGGGCTGCTGGGTGATGAACACCGTCGCTTCGGTCTGGCCGTAAAGCTGTTTCAGGTTGATCCCCAAACTGCGATAGAATTCGAAAATCTCCGGCCCGATCGCCTCGCCCGCAGTATAGGCCACGCGAATACGCGACAGCCCCAGCGAGTTTTTCAGCGGCGAATAGACCAGCACTTCGCCGGTGCGATAGGTGAAATAATCGCGCAAAGGCTGCGGATACAGGTTCAGCAGCGGGCCACGCGCCTTGAAATGGTCGCGCGCATTCTTGCCATGGCGCAGCTTGACCAGCGACAGCCGGATGGCATTTTCCACGATAGTTTCAAAGGCAAAGCCGATGCCCATCGCATAGCGCCAGCCCCACCGCAGCCGCCGCCGCAGCGTCGGTTTCGATTGCTGCTTGCGGTATTTGGGCATCCCGAACTCTTCGCCGCGAACCTTGGCGAAATCCATGAAGTAATTGAAGATACCGCGCTTCAGATCGCCAGCGTCCTCCATGCGGATCATCACATTGGTCAGCATGGTTTCAAAGATACGCGGCGGAGCAAAGAAATAGGTCGGGCCGATTTCGCGCAGGTCGGTCATCATCGTATGCGCCCCCTCGGGGCAGTTCACGGTAAAGCCGACGCAGGTCGATTGCGCGATGGAAAACACGAAATCGCCGACCCACGCCATCGGCAGATAGGCCAGAACGTCCTCATCAACGCCCAGATGATCGAACGAAGCCGAATTCCTGGCCGTTTCGATCACGTTGCGGTTCGACAGCACCACGCCCTTGGGCTTGCCCGTCGTCCCCGAGGTATACAGCATGACGCAGGTATGGTCATAGGTCAGCTCCGCAATGCGGGCATCCAGTTCCGGGCCAAGACGCTGCGCGGCGGCGCGGCCTTCGGCCTGCACATCGGCCAAAGCATTCAGACGGGTGTGGTCGTATTTGCGCATCCCGCGCTTGTCGGCATAGACGACCTGATCGACGGTATGGGCCTTTTGTTCGGCCTCGATGATCTTGTCCACCTGCTCCTGATCGCCGCAGACGACAAAGCGCGCGTTGCAGTGCCCCAGAACATAGGCCATCTCGTCGGCCACCGCGTCCTGATACAGCGGCACCGGCACCGCACCGCACATCTGCGCCGCCACCATCGACCAATAATGCATCGGCCGATTGCGCCCGACGATGGCCACATGATCGCCCCGGTTCAGACCCAGCGCCAAAAAGCCCAGCGCCAATGCGCGGATTTCTTCGGCGGCCTCGGCCCAGGTCCAGCTTTGCCAGATGCCGAATTCCTTTTCCCGATAGGCGGGACGGCTGCCGATTTGCACAGCATTGCGCGCCAGCAGCGCCGGAATAGATTGCAAATCGCCCGTGGGCGCGGCTGGTGTGGTCATGTTCCCTCCCCCTGCCCGGACTGTCCGCCGGTGCTGCCTGCGCACCCGGCCTCTCCTCCGGGGTGCGCGGTTTGTTGTCGGCGGCAATCTTTGCCGCAGTTTTTCCCGAATCCAACAAAATGTTACAGCTTTCCCATCGCGGGGGGCGATGCTAACGCTGACCGCCAAGAGGGGGCAGGATGGAAACCACGGCGCAATTGAACGATCTGACCCGCTCGGCGCTGAATTTGATCGGGCAGGCGTTGACGATTTTTGACGCCGATCTGCGGCTGGCGGTGGCGAACCGTCCGTTTCAGGACATGTTCGAACTGCCCGAATCGCTGATCCAGCCCGGCACCACCTTCGAAGACACGATCCGCTTTATGGTTGAACGCGGTGAATACGGTCCGCAGGACGATCCCGATGCCGCAGTGGCCATGCGGGTCGAACAGGCGCGGACCTTTCAGGCGCATTATCTGGAACGTCAGCGCCCCAACGGCCGCTGGATCGCGGTCGAAGGCGCGCCGCTGGCGCAGGGCGGCTGGATCGCCGTCTATACCGACATCACCGCCACCAAACGGCAAGAGGCCCTGCTGCGCGCGCGGTCCGAGGAACTGTCGGAACAGGTGCTGGCCCATGCCGAACAACTGGCCGCCGCCAACCGCGAACTGGCCGCCACCAACGCCGCCTTGCAAGAGGCGCAGGCGATCCTGACCCAGACCGAGGCGCATACCCGGCAGGTGATCGAAATGATCCCGGCCCATATCGCACATATGGACGACCAGTTCCGCTATACCTTTTCCAACCGGCGCCTGCCTCTGGTCTTTCCCGGCACCAGCGCCGAAATTGTCGGTCTGACACTGCAAGAGGCGCATGGTCCCGACGCGGCCAGAACGCTGGTTCCACCGATGGAAAACGCCCTTGCCGGTGATCCGCAGGTGTTCGAGATGACGCATCCCGGTTCGGGCCGCCGCATCCGTATCGCCCTGACGCCCGACCGCGCCGGGCATGGCGTCTATATCCTGTCCACAGATGTCACCGCCGAGGTTCAGGCGCGCGAGGCGTTAAGCCATGCCTCAAAACGGCAACTGGCCGCGCGGCTGACATCCGGGCTGGCGCATGATTTCGGCAATCTGCTGACAATCATCCTGGGCCTTCAGGGGCGGCTGGCCGGGGCCGATCTGCCGCCGGGGTCCGCCGCCGATGTTCAGGGCACGCTGGCCGCAGCCCGTCGCGGAGTCGCTCTGCTGGAACGGTTGGCGCGAATTTCCGGGCCACGGCACCTGTCGCCGCAGCCCGTTGATCTGCCGGCGCTGCTGGCGGAAACGGCAGCACTCGCGCGGCCATCGCTGCACGATGGCACCGATCTGACAGTGGATTGCGCGTTGCCCGAAGGACGGCTGATCCTTGACCCCGGATTCTTGCAGGATTCGCTGCTGAACCTGATCCTGAACGCCAATGCCGCGATGGCCGGGCCGGGTCGCATCACGCTGGAATCGCGCCGCGAGGGCGACGACTGGCTGCTGCTGACCGTCACCGATACCGGCCCCGGCTTTTCCCCCGAAGCCCTGCGACGCGGAACCGAGCCGTTCTTTTCTACCAAACAGGGGCAGGGTTCCGGTCTTGGCCTGTCGATGGTCTATGACCAGACCAAACTGGCCGGCGGCACCCTGCGGCTGAGAAATACCGACAGCGGCGCATGCATCAGCATCCGCCTGCCGTTGCGTCGCGCCACCCCGCAAATGGTGCTGCTGGCCGAGGACGATAATACGATCCGCACCAGTGTCCGCGATATGCTGACCAGTCTTGGCCATGCCGTGATCGAGGCCGCCTCGCTGGCCGAGGCGCGGGCCATCGCCGATCTGCCGGGGCTGACGCTGATCCTGTCAGACCTGCAACTGGGCGACGGCTCTGGCCTTGATCTGACCGGCGGCCCGCTGCCTTGCGTGCTGATGACCTCGCTGCCGCCCTCTGACCCTGCCCGGCTGGCGGCCAATTGCCCGGTGCTGACCAAACCTTTCGACGCCGCCCGGCTGGCCGCCGCGCTGGCCAAGGCAATCTCTGGAACCATGCCCGATGTCTGATGTCCCGCTGATCGCCATTCTGGACGACGAACCGGAAATCCGCCGCCTGCTGGCCAACGCGCTTGAAGAGGCCGGGTTTCGCACCGCTGCCTTTTCTCGCGCCACGGAATTCGAGGCTGCTTTGCGCCGCATCACCCCTGACGCCTGCCTGATCGACCTTGGCCTGCCCGATCGCGACGGGCTGGCGCTGGTGCACCGGCTGGCTGCCGAATCCGGCGCGGTAATCATTATCATATCAGGCCGCGCACAGGTGCAGGACCGGGTGACAGGGCTGGAACTGGGCGCCGATGATTACATCATCAAGCCATTCGAAACCGCCGAGGTCGTCGCGCGCATCCGCGCCCGCCTGCGCCGCCCGTCCCAGACCGCTGGCCGCAGCGGCCAGATTCAACAATTCGCCGGCTGGACCGCCGATTTCGACCGCTACATGCTGACCGCCCCGGACGGCGGCGAATCCCCGATCAGCCATGCCGAAGCCGAACTGCTGCGCCTGTTCCTCGACAGCCCGCGCCGCCTGATTACCCGCGCACAAATGCTGGAATCACTGGGCGGCACGGCAGGCGACAGCTTTGACCGGGCGATGGATGTGCGTATCTCGCGGCTGCGGGCCAAGCTGGGCGAAGACCCGAAAAACCCGCGCCTTATCAAAACCATCTATGGCGCCGGATATATCTTTCTGGCCGAACTGGGATAAACCGCCGCAACGCCCGGTGTTCACTGTTTGTGAAAAATACGCCACAGGATGCGATGGCTGACCCCGCTTGACCGACGATGAACGGATTATCCCTCGGGCACCCCTATCCGCGCCATCACCTGCTGCCGCGCAACCGCTGATTCACGGTCTGTCACGCCCAGCAGACCAGCCACCAGACGGATCAGGCTTTCTTCTCCCGCGCTACGCTGGTTATCGGCATAGGCCACCTCCCACATGGCGGCGATAACGCCGATCCGATCATCCAGCGCAATGCGTTCCTTGACCAGTCGGGTAAAGCGCACGGTATCCGGGGCCTCGGCCTCGATCATCTCGGCGGCAAGGCGCCGGGCGGTGGCCTCCTCGGGATTCAGCCCCCTGCGCCGGGCCAGCACGCGGTCAATCCGCTCGCGTTCGGCTGCGGTATAATGATCGTCAGCCCGCGCCACACGAACCAGCAGCGCAGCCACCGCGACCTCGGCATCCTCAGAGGCAAGCGGACGCGGCAGCGGTTCATCGGAAAACAGACGGGAAAGGAGATTACGAAACATTCACCCGATATAATCCGACACCGCGCGGCGGCAAAGGGCATATTATCATCCAACCCACCCTTCGACGATCACCAGATCGGCATCGCTGACCGGCAAACGCAGCGCCCGCGCCGCCTGATACTCCGGGCTGTGCCAGCAATCACGCGCGGCCTGAAGATCGGGAAATTCGATCACCACCACGCGCGGACGGGCCACGCCCTCGACCACCTCGGCGGCACCACCGCGCACCAGAAACCGCGCGCCGTATTTGTCGAACGCGGCGGCATTGGCCTGGCGATAGGCTTCATAGGCCGCCGGATCATCAACCGTCACCAGCCCGACCCAATAGGCTTTGGTCATACATCCTCCGGGATACGAATACGGCCCTGCGCGATGGGAACGGCACGGCCCGCAATACGGATTTCCGCCAGCGAACCACCCCGAACCACCACCGTCAAGCTGATGCCCGAAGGCCGCCCCATCTCGACCCCTTGCCGCAGCGGGATACGGGTTTCCCCCTCGACCAGATCCCCCGCCGCCAGAAACTGCGCCGCCAACAGAGCCGAAGCGGACCCGGTTGCAGGGTCTTCAGGAATCCCGGCCCCTGGCGAAAACATTCGGGCACGGAACCCATCGCCATCCGGGGCATACAGATAGGCGCTGTCCACATCCGCCACTGCCATCAACCGCGACCAATGCGGTTCAATCGGTCGGGCCTGTGCAACTGTGTCAAGGCTGGCCAGCGGCACAAACAGAAACGCCGGACCACCCTGCCAGCAGCCAACCCGATGGCCGCCAAAGCCCAGATCCCCCGGCGACAGATCCAGCGCCGCCGCGATCAGCCCGGCATCGGGGATCACCCCATGCGCCACCGGCAGCCGGGGTGCCACAAATTCCGCCACGCCGCCGCTGATGGTGACAGGCACCAGACCCGCCCCCTCCTCCAGAACGATCCGCCCGTCGGCACCCCCGGCCAGATGCAGGGCGCAGCCGATAGTCGGATGCCCGGCAAAGGGAATCTCGGCTGTCGGAAAGAAAATCCGCACCCGCGCCGTATTCACCGGATCACACGGCGCCATGACGAAAATCGTCTCGGACAAATTGAACTGCCGCGCGATGATCTGCATCTGCGTCACGCTCAACCCGCCCGCACCCATGACAATCGCCAAAGGATTCCCGGAAAACGGCTGATCGGTGAACACGTCACAGATCACGAAATCCAGCATCTTTGGTCCGCAAATATCTCCGCCTGAGGCATCAATACTTTTGGGGCACATACAGGTCAGGCGGCAGAATTTCGCGTTCGTAATCGACGTTGAACACGCGGTCAGGCAAATGCACCTCTTCGTGCTGAACCTCGGTATAGGGGATCAGGCTCAGCAGATGGCTCATCACGTTCAGGCGAGCGCGTTTCTTGTCATTGCCAGGCACGACATACCACGGCGCTTCGGGAATGTTGGTGCGTTCCAGCATTTCCTCTTTCGCCTTGGTATAGGCTTCCCAGCGGACGCGGGATTGCAGGTCCATCGGCGACAGTTTCCACTGCTTCAGCGGATCGTGGATGCGGATCAGGAACCGCATCTGCTGTTCCTCGTCGGTGATCGAGAACCAGTATTTCACCACCCGAATACCCGAGCGAACCAGCATCCGTTCGAATTCCGGCACATCGTCAAAAAACTGCTGCACCTGATCTTCGCTGGCAAAACCCATCACCCGCTCGACACCGGCGCGGTTATACCAACTGCGGTCGAACAGCACGATTTCCCCGCCCGCAGGCAGATGCGGCACGTAACGCTGAAAATACCACTGGGTCTTTTCCCGGTCCGACGGCGCAGGCAGCGCGACGACGCGGCAGACGCGCGGGTTCAGACGCTGCGAGATCCGCTTGATGGCACCGCCCTTACCTGCGGAATCGCGGCCCTCGAAAATGACGACGACTTTTTCCTTGTGGTGGGCAACCCAGTCCTGCAACTTGATCAGTTCAGACTGAAGCCGCAGCAATTCGTTGAAATAGATCTTTCGGTCCAGCTCATTAGGGTGTGTATCCCGATAGATCTTCTTGATTTCCGCCGATAGAACGGCGTCTTCCAGTTCGATCTCGTAATCTTCGTCCAGCGTATCCTGAAGCTCGGCGTCAAGCCAGTCTCTGGGTGCGTCGGTCATCCCATCCTCCCGAAAATTTTCCTCGTCATAGACCGGCATTGTGACAGTTGCGCAAGGGACAGCCTATGGGCCGAACCGCGCCGCGCATTGCCGTGTCACGCCCAGGGCAAAGCCGCCCCCCATCGTGCCATCCACGGTGCCGCACCATTCGCCGCCGGTGGTGAACAGGCTGCGGGTGCCGCGCGCCGGGCGATAGGCGATCCGCCGCCCGCGCAGATCGAACAGATTCAGCACCCCGCCCGCATTCACGGCGTAATAGCCCAGCACATTTCCATCGGCAGTAAAGATCAGCCGGTTCTGGTTCGCCGGATTATCGGGCCGGTTTTCATAGGCCGCACTGCTGTTGGCCGAATTGGCCGCCGAGTTCCATGCCGCATTCGGCGAATTCGATGCCCGCGCCGGGCTGTTCGCCGGATGGCCGGGGCCAAGATCGAATGCCATCTGCGTGCGGTCCAGAATGAACAGGGGGGCATCCGCCATGGCAGGTGCGGCCAGCAGGGACAGGATCAGGGCAAGGCGCATCACAGGCTCCGTCGCGGGATACGGTCAATCTGCCCCGATACCGGGAAAAAGTGTAGGGGGCACAGCAGACGCGCCCCCTTTTGTTATCAGATCCGCGCGGCCTGTCGGCGGCGCAGCAGCGCCAGCCCGCCAAAGGCCGCCAGGGCCAGTGGCAACCCGGCGGGCAGCGGCACCGGCGCGATCTGCGCCGACAAATCGGCGGCGGTCCATGTGTGGCCGCCGATGCTCCAAAGGCCAAAGTTGCGGAACCGCGCGGTCAGGCTGGTGCCACCAATGTTCAGAACCGTGTCGATCAGATCGCCCGTCACCACAAAGCCGGTCAGATCGGCCAGCGTATAAGTGCCGAAATCAACCATGTTGTCGCCCGCCCCGCCGTCGATCAGCCCGCTCAGCAACGCCGAATGGCCCAATGCGCCAAAGGCAAACACATCATCGCCCGCGCCGAACAGCACATTGCCGATGATCCGGCTGTCGCCCGAAATCTGGATCAGGCTGTCACCCTGCGTCGGCGCGAAATCGACGGCAACGCCACTGCGGCCATGCAATTTGCCGGTATTCAGAATGGTGATGCTGGACGTGCTGCCCAGAGAGGTGGTAATCGCGCGCGGCCCCTCGATCAAACCGGCGTTTTCGATCAGCAGGTCGCCTGCGGGGCGGATCGGGTTCACGCCATCATCAAAGACTTCATCTACGTCGATCCCGGCCGCATCGCGCAGATCCAGCGGCCCGGTCGAGATGATGCGACCGCCCGCCGCGTTGATAATATGACCTTCGTCCACGTCAATGCCGTCATCGCTGCCCCGGATCAGCCCGTGGTTCACAACCCGGCCCGACGCGAACTGCACGCCGTCCTCGTCCACGATGGCGGGATTGTTGATGAAGATCTGGCCATAGTTTTCCAGATAGAAATCACCGCGCCCCTCGATCACCTCCTCGCCGCCGGTCAGCGTGCCATAGTTGAACACGGTCGCGCCATTGCCGCGCAGTTGCAGCGCACGCCCGGTCTCGGCAGCAATGGTGCCGGTGTTGATGACCGTCGCGTTCTGGAACCCTTCCAGCGAGCGGACGGCCTGACGGCGCGACGTAATCGTGCCCGCGTTGGTCAGCGTCAGCCCACCCGGACCGGCCAGCACCTCGATCGCGCGGTCGCCGCCATGGATCGTCGCGCCGTCGGCGTTAAAAATGCGGGTATCGGCACCGCGCACAGCAATGGCATAGCCGTTGTTGCGCGCATCGGTCTGGGCAATACTGCCTTTGTTCAGGATCGTTACCGTATCGTAATCGACGGCAACCGCCGCCGTGCCACGGTCGTTACTGGCGATACCGCCCGTCACGTCGATCAGCGTGCCACGGTTGGCGGACACAACCGGCGCGCTTGCGCTGTTATCGCACAGCATCAACATCGGTAAAGAAGCACACGTCGCAGCAGAGGCGTCTGTCGCCAGAATCGTAAGGGTCGAGGTGGCCGCAAGGCCAAGGATCATCTTCATGTTTTTTCCGTCAGTCTGGGGCAGCGGCGAAAACCGCTGATAACGGCACGGTCGTTAACCACCCCATATGTCAGGAATATGGCAAATCCGCTGCCGCGCCGCGCGACAGGCGAAAAAAATTACTGTCAGATCAAAATATTAGCGCAAACAGTCGCCCTGATTGCAAAGGGGCGGCCGCAGTCGCCCAAGGGCGCAGCAGGGCCGGCAGGTTGGAAAGCGCCGAATGCTTAGCCGAACCAGCTTGCGCTGTCGTGCGGGTCCATGGCCGGGGCAATGGCGGCCAGTTCCTTGCGAAAACGGTCGTCGAAACCCTCGGTCAGATCAAAGCGGCTGGCCTCGCGGTTGATCGTCGTGCCCTGCTGAGAATCGGTCTGCATGGTCTGTTGCAGGCGCGCCGCATCAGGATAAGGCAAACCCGTCGCATCGCAGATCATCGCCGCCACCATCTCGGGCTGCGATACCATCAGCCGGTAATCCAGAATCCGCACATCGCGCCCTGCGGCAATCGCCTGCCGCGCCGCCTGCACCATCCTTGCCAGACGACGGGCGGATTTCTGTTCGTCCACTCCGAATACCCGGCGGCTGGAGCGCGCCCATTCCACCGCATCGCGCACCACGAAAAAGCTGATCGCATCTTCGGCAACGTCGATGATGCTGGCCATGCTGCCCGTCACCTCGGCGCGGAACTTGATGCCAAATGCGGTGCCCTCGCTTAGCCGGTCCAGATCGGACAGCGCCAGATGCGTCAGCCGCGCCACCGTCTGCGGCTGGCTGAGGCGCAGATCACGGGCGCGGGTCAGGTTGGTAAAGCTGTCGGGTTCGGACCAGGTGGTCAGGCCGCAGGTATGCGCGATCTTGGAAATCAGGGTCGAGCCGCAGCGCCCGATGGAAAAGAACAGAACCGGCCGCCGAGCCAGCGGCGCATCCAGTTGCACCGCATCGTCGAAAGGCGCGAACAGCACCGATTGCGCATTGCGGCGCTGTTCCTGATAAAAGAACGCGCCTTCGCGGTCGGAAATCTTGCGGCCCGCATCCACCCAGCACACCCGCGCCCGGTCCAGATCAATATGATGCAGCGAATGGTGTTCGCCCAAAGCAGTTTCGATCACCTCGGCATCCGGGGCCAGCGCAAACGACCGTGCCCCGGCCATCTGATAGGGCTGCCCCTGCGGCGACAGGACCATCCTGCGGGTAAACTGCGGCATCACAGCCCCCTTAGACCAGCCGCGCGCCTTCCTTGGCCGCGCGGATGAAATCGGCAAACAAAGGTGCCGGATCAAAGGGCTTGGACTTGAGTTCCGGGTGCGACTGAACGCCGATGAACCACGGATGGTCGGGATATTCGATCACCTCGGGCAGCTTGCCATCGGGCGACATCCCCGAAAACACCAGCCCCGCTGATTCAAGCTGATCGCGATAGGTTGCGTCCACCTCGTATCGGTGGCGGTGGCGATCCTCGATTTCCAGCGCGCCGTCATAGACCTGACTGATCCGCGAACCGGGCGTCAGCACGGCGGTATAGGCACCAAGACGCATGGTGCCGCCCTTGTCATCGCCAACCTTGCGCTGCACGGTGTAATTGCCCTGCACCCATTCTTTCAGGTGGTAAACCACGGGCGTAAAACGGGTTTTCCCTGCCTCGTGGTCGAATTCCTCGGAACCGGCGTCGGGCATGTCGGCCAGATTGCGCGCGGCCTCGATCACCGCCATCTGCATCCCCAGACAGATGCCCAGATAGGGCACCTTCTTTTCACGGGCATATCGCGCCGCCTCGATCATGCCTTCGGTGCCGCGTTCGCCAAAGCCACCGGGCACGATGATCCCGTGATAGCCATCCAGCAGATGCTTGCCATTTTCGGCCTCGATGTCCTCGGCCGCGACCCATTCGGCGCGCACCCGGACCCGATTGGCCATACCGCCATGGGTCATCGCCTCGGAAATGGATTTATATGCATCCTCAAGCTGGGTGTATTTACCCACCACGGCAATGCGCACCTCGCCTTCGGCATTGGTCAGACGGTCCATCACATCTTCCCACCGCGTCAGATCGGGGCGCGGGGCGGGGCTGATGCCGAATGCGTCCAGCACCGCCTGATCCAGCCCGGCGCGGTGATAGGCCAGGGGCGCCTCGTAGATCGAGGACAGGTCATAAGCCGGGATGACCGCATCCGGGCGCACGTTACAAAACAGCGCGATCTTGGCGCGTTCCTTTTCGGGGATCGGCTGTTCGCTGCGGCAGACCAGCACATCGGGGAACAGGCCGATGGTACGCAATTCCTTGACGCTGTGCTGCGTGGGTTTGGTTTTCAATTCGCCGGACGCGGCCAGATAAGGCAGCAAAGTCAAGTGCATAAAGATGCACTGCCCGCGCGGGCGGTCCTGTGCGAACTGACGGATCGCCTCGAAAAACGGCAGGCCCTCGATATCGCCGACGGTGCCGCCGATTTCGCACAGCATGAAATCGACCTCATCCTCGCCCACGGCAAGAAAGTCTTTGATTTCATTGGTCACATGCGGGATGACCTGAATGGTCTTGCCCAGATATTCGCCGCGCCGTTCCTTTTCCAGCA
>NZ_JAUNTO010000046.1 GCF_030538655.1 Paracoccus sp. (in: a-proteobacteria) | reverse complement strand
CGCATGCGCTATGGCATGGATCACTTAAATGAAGACGCCGCCTAACGCCGGATCACCCATTTCCAGCCGGTCAGCATCGGTCGGATCAGATTCTCGCGCTTCCACAGGCGATAGAACAGGACCACCGCCACATGCAGCAGCACCAGAATCAGGATCAGGTTCGCGCCCAGATGATGCCAGCCCACCGCCTTGCGCGATGTGGCGCGGCTGACCTCTGACGCCAGCGGACCGATGTTAATGTAATCATCGGGATCGGCGATCAACCCGGTGCCGACCTGCCAGATCAGCACCGCCAGCAACGCCAGCACCGACAGCGCGCCCAAAGGATTATGCCCCGGCCAATAGCTGGGGCGGCGGTCGAACATGTGGCGGGCATAGCCGATGATCGCACCCGGCCCGCGCACAAAGCTGGTAAAGCGTGCCGGTTCAGGCCCGATGATGCCCCAGATCAGACGAAACGCCACCAATCCGATGATGGTGTAGCCCAGCCAGAAATGCAGCCACATGTTCAGCGGGCCGAATTTGCCCAGACACCACGCGGCGATCACCAGAACGGCCAGAATCCAATGAAACCCGCGCAACAGCGGGTCCCACAGCTTCACCTTTTCCGGCTGGGCGCTGGATTGCCCGGCGCTCATTCCGGTTTGCGGAACTTGTCGTGGCAGGATTTGCAGCTGCCGCCCAGCGCCTGAAGAACCGGCCCGATATTGGCCTGACCACCCTTGACGGCTTCGCCCGCGCCCGATGCGGCCTCGCCCAAAGCGGCGTATTTGGTGGCGAAATCGGCGCTGTCGGACCAGATCACCGGCAAGGCGCCCGTATCGTCCATATCATCGCTGGAGGTGCCTTCGACAAACAACCCGGCCAGCGCATAATTGCTGAGAACGCCGATGTTCGTTGCGGCGGTCGAGGCGGCGTCCTCGTCATAGGCAATCTCGCCACGGGCCATGCCCGACAGCACGCCCATATTGATGCCCAGCATCTGGAAATAGCCCTGACGCGCCTCGACCGCCGCTTCTTTGGCGTCGTCAGCAAAGGCGACCGCAGGCATAGCGGCCAAAATGGCGGAAAGGATCAACTTTTTCATAGGAGGTCTCCGGTTTGACTGTCGTTTGGATGGTCTCGGCCCGCACGCGCAGCCTGCCACAACCGGCGAAAAGCATCAATGCCGGCCCGTTCACACGCACGCGAATGAAACCCGGCAGTCGCGGGGCGGAAACGCTCCGCCCCGCAGCGTGGTTCAGGCATACAGGTTCTGCACACCGATCTGCTGGTGGATATTGTTCACCTGATCGCGGCTCAGCCCCATGCCCTGCGCCAGCGCGTGCAGGTATTCAGCCTCGGCCTTGCTGTCAAAATCGATGGCCATCAGCGACATGGCATACACCTGTGCCTCCAGCCCCTTGGGCACCTCGCGCGCCAGGGCGGCGGCATCCACTGGTGCGGCCATCTGTTCGCGAATGAACTGGCGTTCTTCATCGTCGATGTCGCCCAACTGCCCGGTCAGGCGCTGTTTTTCGTTATCGTCGATCTTGCCATCAGCCTTGGCCGCCTGAATCATGGCGCGCAACATCAGCGCGGCCACGGCATTCTGTTCGGGGGTCGGAGCGACCTCGGGTTCGTCCTGACGCACCACGGCATCGTTGAATAATTCGCCAAAGCTGGCGTCGTTCTGCTGTTGCGCCCCCTTCTGCGCAAGACCGCCCGCCGCACCACCCAGCAAGCCGCCCAGAAGATCACCCAGACCGCCACCACTGCTGCCGCGCGCGGTCGCGCCACCACGGGCCTGACTGGTCAACTGGTCCAGAATACCGCCCAGACCGCCGCTGGCACCCGAGGAATTCGGCCCGCCATAGCGACGCCCGGTGCCAGCACCGCCGGTCTGTCCGCCCAGCACCTGACCCAGAATATCACCCAGACCGCCACCACTGCCGGTGGCGCGGCCCGATTGCCGCCCGGTCACGCCGCCGATCAGGTCATCCAGCAGCCCGCCCTGCGACCGGCCAGCGGTGGCGGTGCCGGAACCACCCTGCTGGGCGCTCTTCATCACACTGCCAATCCCTTTCGCCAGCATCACGCCAGCGGCCACACGGGCCAGGGTCTTCATCATGCTCATGGCATCCTCCAAAGATCATCTACCGCTCTCAGTCTGGCGCGGCATCAGCCGGACATGCAACGCCTTTCGGCTGCGGCAGGTTCCCTGCCCAAACGCATCCCAAGCCCCTGTTCGCGCCCTTGATTTTTCCCGGCCGGACTTATACATCGCGGCGGACGTAGAAACGGGGCCATTTCGCAACGCCGCCCCGCGATCAGGAGGCCCATATGGCAAAGGCAAAATTTGAACGGACGAAACCGCATGTCAACATTGGCACGATTG